>JBEISK010000017.1:0-45824 GCA_040375445.1 Gammaproteobacteria bacterium
CTCTCCTTCTCTTTCCCCCTCCTTAAAAATCCTCCCCCTTTCTCATCCTTTTCGCTTGCATCACTTACTACACGCTGGACGTCCGCAAAATCGCTCGGGGATTCGCAGTTCGCTCACCCGCTCGGATTTAGTGCTTGGACGTCGGCTTGTGCAACGATTCTTTAAATCAACACTTTTTATCTACAAATTACTTTTTCTAATTCTGCGTAGATTGAGCAAGGGCAAGATACATCAACAATTGATTTTGACGATCTGAAGCATTCAACGCATTTTGTTGCTCTAACGGCACGGTTTCTTGCAAGTTGTATTGCACGGCATCGCTTTCATCAGGAATCAAAACGCCTTCTAAGCCGTCCATTTGCTTTTGAATGGGATTACTAATCGTTTGAGGCAAGCTCACATGCCCCACTTTCGGAATAAACTCACGAGCCGAAACTCGCTCAAGTCCCTTGGCGTCATCATCGGTATTCACCAAATCAAAGTAACGCTCCCCTGTTTTAGGATCCACGCCTGTGCTTTGGAGCTTCACTTCATGCCCCGGAACGGTATAGCCTTTCTTCAGGGAAATGGATTCATTCAAAATCGGCTCTTCGCCTTGGGCTAAGGCCGTGACTAAATCATTTTCTGTGTCCTTAAATTGACGGTAATAGCCGTACAAATACAAATCCCCATAATTCGGATCGTTCGGATCTGGCGGAGCATTCAAGGCTTGATACTGCACCAATTTATAGGCTTTACCGTCGTTAATCAAGCGTTCGTTAAAGAGCTTTTCATCACCCGTTAAGCCACTATTTTCACCCCAAACGGATTCTAAAATGCCTGCCACTTCTTCAGGAGGCATCTTCGCTTTATAAGGAGCAAAAGCGGTTTCAAAGGCTTTACGAGCTTCATCGGCTTGAGGAATTTGCAAAGGTTTGCACAGGGCTTCTTTTTCTGCATCGCTTAAAACGCTTGATGCCCACACCCCTGTTTGAGCAATATCGAGCATGTCTCGTTTGTCGGTGGCGACGTCATAGGCTTTACGACCGCCGTTGTAAAGCAAGGTTTCTTGATACAAGACTTGCAAAGGCGACGCTTCCTTCTGCCCTAAAGCTTCTCCACGTAAGAGCTTGGCTTGCGTGTTTTGAGCCCGTAACACCGCTGCACGAGATGCAGGGACTTCGACTAAAACGTTGCCATCAGGCGTTTTTTGATACGCCATATTACGTTTGGCGAGTTCCATGTAGACTTGGCTCGGATCATCAGGCGACAGTTCTTGAGCCGTGGCTTTCTCATAAAAGCTTTCCACAGGACTCGTTAATTCCACCAAATGACGCATCAATTCCTTCGGATGCAAGCTTGCCATGCGAGACATTTCAGACGCTTCACTACAATTAAACGTACGAATCACATTCAAATCTTCCGCACGACGTTGCACGGGTAAGACTTGGGCATTATGCTTGTCTCCACTAGGGTTGTTCACACTAGCGAGCAAGGCATCTTGAAAGGGAGGCGTCAACGGCGTGTTGTCTTGCTCAATATCTTGCGGATGCGACAAAAGGGTGACGGCATCTTTCAGTAGGGTGGGGGCGTTCCATCCGTGGGCTTTGGGGGCAAACGCCATTGCGTACAAGTAATACAGCGTACTATGGGCATTGTCGCCTTGGGTTTGAAGCAACGGGTTTTTAGGATTGCTCAAAAGTCCTTCGAGTTGAGCTTGTTCTGCTTTCGGCAGTTGTTGGGTAATTCGGTGAAACATCGCCAAGCGAGACTGAGGCGTTTCAAGCATCTGACCCTTTTCATCTACAGAAGGAGATGTACTCAAAACTTGCAGGAGTTGAGCTTGTTTTAAGGGGTTCTTGGCGAGTTCACCCAATTCTTTGGGTAGAAGTGGTAACACTTGTATGGGCATAGCGACTTTAGGCGCGTCGAAGGTATCGGTGACTTTATTCTGATGACGCAAGTCTTGAGCCGTTTGACGATTTAACACTTGGCCTGAAGACGCTTTAGCCGTATTCGTGGCGAAATAAGCATAAGGTAAGTTTTGTGTATTGGGTACAGTTGACATTGGAAAAACCTTTTTTTGATACACGACATTATGTATTTACAAAAATTAAAATAGTGGCTTTGTCCCCCCTCCTAATTTTAGGAGGGGGTTAGGGGGCGGTTAAACCCTAGACTCCGTTTGTGGTTTAACCTCACCCTCGAACGTCTAGCGACGTTCTCTTCCCTCTCCTAAAATTAGGAGAGGGAACAGGAAGATTTTTCCAAAAACTATACTAGGATAAAAAGACAAGGAATCCAAAATTGTGCCAAAAAAAACGGTATTAAACCCAAACAGTAACAAGATGTAACAAAACTTAAAGTTTGACCCCCCGCCTGCCGATACATCAATAGAGAGAGTAACTGCATTTGAGAATTGTGTGATGGCCACACCTTCTTTAAGCACAAGAATATATAGGATCTATTTAATTTATGATGAATATGATGAACCTTCCTGGTGCACAATATCTGCCTAAGGTCCCTTCTGGCAATACCGTTCAAGTCATTAACGGTATTGCCAGTTCGAATAATGCTTCGGCTCAATATGCGGGCTTGTCTGATATGATTGGTCAAGCGATGACTGCCGATATTAATTCAAAATTGGCGGATGTCAGTAAGCAATCAAAAGCGCTGAAAATCAATATAAACGACATTAAAGCAGATGCTAGAATCTTTTCAAAAATGACCCCTGCGATGTTAGTTTCTGCAGGTTTAGAGCTAACGGATTCTTATGGGAATACTATTATTGGAGCAGCACCCCCTCAACAGCAATTTGGTATGCAGCAGTCCTTCGCTCCACAACAGCCTAATCCGCAACAATACTTCGCTCCACAACAGTCAAACCAGCAACAATTTGCGATGGCGATGATGCAACAGCTTCAACAAATGCAAGCCCAAATAGACAAAGCGTCAATGGAACCTGCACCCAGCAATACGTCCGTCAACAGTAGTGATGATAGCCCTGTAGATTTTTGGGGAAATCCCACTGGTTCAACGTCTTCTAAGACTGCATCAGCGAATCCCTTTTTCGATGCTGGAAAGGTTTCTACACCTGCTCAAAATACAAACGCTTCAGAAAGCTCTGTTGCCATTAAACAAATAATGCAAATGATTCAAATGATGTTCGCCCAAGCGGCTGCACCTGCTCAAAATATCATGCAAATGCCTCAACAGGGATTTGCTCCACAACAGCAAATGATGGCGATGTATCAATCGACACCTCAGACGATCATGGACATTAAAGCAGCCATGACGCCTGTTGTGTTCGCCGCTCCCCAAACAGCACCTAAAGCAAGTGCTGTCACCCAAAGAGTAATGCAACAAGCTCAAAGTGGTGGAGACTTTTCATTTTAGTCCTTAGGCTTGATTGAAGACTACTCTATGTAAGGGATTTCAAAGGGCGGAAACCCTTGATTTACACTAAGTGTGTCAATCACACACCTTGCACCTTTCTATTAAAGGGTTACAATAAACCAATAACGATTAAATGTCGTATGGTGTCTTCGTTGTCGCTACGATTTTTTTGCTTGGTTGTGTACGTCTGTGTACACGTCCGCACAAAAAAATCTAGGCTCCTAGAATCCACCTATACGATCTTCAATCGCTTAAATGAATTGATTTAAAGGAGCCTTTCGCATGAAACTTGCCGTCATTGGATCAGGATACGTTGCCAACGTCACAGGAGCGTGTTTTGCCGCCATGGGTCACAATGTCGTCGTTGGAGGCTTAGACAAAGAACGTATTGAACGCTTGCAAGAAGGCATTGTACCGTTTTATGAAGAAGGCCTAGAATCCATCGTTAAAACAGAACTCGCCAATCGTCACCTGCGATACACCTTAGACATTCGTGACGCCTGTAAGGATGCTGAAATTATCTTCTTATGTATTTCTGGCCAACCCCTTGCCGACGGACGCATGGACACCAAACACATCGCCAAAATTCTAGAAGATATTTCGCAAGATTTCACCGAGGGGTACCGTTTGATCGTTGAACGTAACAACTTGCCAGTCAAAACAGGCGATTGGTTGAAGTCTGAAGTCCAACGTCACTTGCCGAAAGACAGCACCTGTACGGTTGACATTGCGAGTGTGCCTCAATTTTTGCGAGAAGGTCATGCCGTTAACGATTTTTATCACCCCGACAGGCTCATTATCGGCGCAGAAACCCATCATTCCAAAGAATTGCTTATGGAACTGTATCAAGATTTACCTGCTCCGATTTTGATGACGGACGTCACCACCGCTGAACTCATTAAACATAGTACCAATGCCTTTTTAGCGATGAAAATCTCCTTTATGAACTCGATTGGGCAATTGGCTGAAAAATGCGGCGCCGATGTTGAAATGGTCGCTAAAGGCTTGGGTATGGACAAACGGATTTCGCCTCACTTTTTACATGCAGGCATTGGCTATGGTGGGATTTTCTTACCTCGAGATGTGCAATCCTTGACCTACCTAGCCAGTCAGTATCACCTGAACTTGGATCTCCTAAAAGCGACTGAAACGGTGAATCGTTACCAGCGTATTAGCTTTATTGAACGGGTTGAAAAAGCCTGTGGCGGTCAGCTCGCAGGCAAAACCATTGCGGTGTGGGGCTTGTCCTACCGTCCTAATACGGATGATATGCGGGAATGCCCTTCGACGCAGATTATTTGGGGCTTGCAAAATAGAGGGGCCACCGTCAAAGCGTTTGACCCTATTGCCATGCCTGCAGCGGAGCAGAAGGTTCGTCGCGTCGAGTTTTGTGAAGACCTTTACGACTGTGCTAAAGGGGCGGATGCCATTGCCATTTTGACCGAATGGCCTGAGTTTTCGCAAGTCAATTTTAGTCAGTTGCGTGAAGCCACGACCTGCCGCTTGATTGTGGATGGGCGTAATTTGTTTAACCCCGCTCGCATGCAGGAACAAGGCTTTAGCTATTATTCTGTGGGACGCAAAGCTTCTTTAGTAGAGAACACCTGCACCTTGTAGGGGGGCTTCTATAGTTGTTTTGTCCCCCCTCCTAATTTTAGGAGGGGGTTAGGGGGCGGTTAAACCCACAAACGGAGTCTAAAGTTTAACCTCACCCTCGAACGTCTAGCGACGTTCTCTTCCCTCTCCTAAAATTAGGAGAGGGGACAGGAGTTTCATAACGCTTTCTATAACACATTACGGATGCCCTTCAAGATGTCCGCCTAATTCGTCGAAGATCCTAAACACAGGAGGCTTCACAAATGCGTCTTTTAAGCATTTCACTCATTTTCACACTCGCATTAGCGATGCTCCACCCCCTTACTTATGGGGCGGAACCTGCCTTGACGCTGAAAGTGCCGCCTGCTCAAGAAGCCTTAGTCCCTTATGCTTTTCATGTGGGGATTCAATCGAAGTTGAATCCGCCGTTTCCGCTGGAAGGGCATCCCCCCGAGTTTAAGGGGGTCACCACGATTTCTCAAAAACAATATCAGCAGTATTGGACTCATTGGAAGCCCTTATGGACTTCGCTAGACAGCTTTAATACCCTTTTTACGCAAGCCGATGAGGGGAAAGACGCGATTAGCGTGCAGTATTTGTCGGCTCGTATTGCGACGCTAGATTTGCTCTATCACAAACACTTTGACGCTACGCCCAATGAGTTTAAAGCCTTTGAAAGTTTTCGTGCTTTGGAATCGTTAATGGCTCATTTGGAAGAATTGGCTTACATCCTCAAACAACAGGGGCGTATGGATATTGAGTATCGTGCCTATGCCAGCGATGTGGAAGAAGAGCAGTTGGCTTACCAGCGTCACTTTAGGCAGGTGCGTCAAGACTTGGATTATATCGCTCGCCTACGAGACATGCAGGATCTACTGATAACAGGTTTTCGCAAAAACGACAAATAATGAGTGTTTAAGCGATATAAAAAACAACGAGCCTCCCCTTTTTTCAAAAGGAAGACTCATTATTCTACTCTTAATTCGTGTTTTGTGTTTTGTATTTTAAAAATCTAATCTAAACTTGAATACCAAAAAGGTTGCTCATTGAAGAACCTAAGCCTGTGAAAGCTTTGGTAGGGAAATCACTGTCTGGCGTGGATTCCTCGATGGGTTCATTTCTCACTTTTGGGCTACTAAACTGAGCAACATCTCCATGAGTATTTTTAGTCGTTCTAACAGTACCCTTAGAAACATTTGGCTGAATCTGACGAGCAGGCTTTTGTACTGGTGCCGATTTTTGTTCAGTCCCAACACGTTGTTCAGGGAAGAAAATTTGAGGACGAGGAGACACGCTAAGCGCGCTTGAAGTCAATGATGTAAACATAATTAAGGTTTCCTGTTTCGCTACGAATCGTAATGCTTAAAAGCACTAGGAACCTCGCAACAATTTCGAGAAAACCGGCTGGGGTGAATCGACACCAGAGTCGGATTGAAATGGCTGTGGGAAAATGATGAACTCATTTGTAAGGATTATCATATAGTAGATTCTAAGTATTACAAGCCCATCAAAACAAAACGTTACAAAAGTTTACAAATAGCGTTCAGGGTTTTGGTTTTGTCCTTCAGAAATCACTTCAAAATGCAAGTGAGGGCCTGTGCTATTGCCTGTATTTCCTACTAAGGCGATGGTTTCGCCTTCTTCAACACGTTGACCGACTTCAACAAACGTCTTAGCGCAATGGGCGTACTGGGTTTCAAGTCCGTTGCCGTGATCCACCTTAACGAGCAAGCCATAATTGCCTGCGTCTTCAGCGATCACAACCGTACCTGCTTTCGCTGAGCGAATAGGCGTGCCATGCGACGCTGCCAAATCGATGCCTTTGTGCATCCGTCCCCATCGCATCCCGTAGCGAGACGTCATTTGTAAACGAGCCAACGGTTGCTTAAAAGCAAAAGGATTGGGGGCATTAAGCCAAGGCGTTTTATTGTGTTTGCCGCTAACGTGTGGCTTTGTCCAAATACGTTTAGCTTCTTTGGCTTGGCTTAGGGTGAAAGGATTCTTTTTTTTTTGAGTGGCTTCTAAAAGCGTCTTTTCTTTGTTAATAACCGTTTCGTTGGCGTCTGGGCTTTGCAAGAGCGGAAGGTAGTGAGCGACATCGACTTCCTCGTAATCGTCTGCACTTTGGCTGGTGTCTACCATCCACTGTTCTTGTTCAGGAGCGACGTTTTTGCTTGAAGATTCTCGCAGATCAGCGTCCATGACCATGCGAATCAAACGCACGTTGCTGTGGGCTTCACGGTCTGCCATGGTTGGCACAATGGACTCCGCCATAGCGACGTTTAAGGAAAGCAAGCTACCCAAACCGAGGTGAATAATCGGGAGCATCCATAAGAGCAACCACGCACGGCTCATCTGGTTCTTGCGAGTGGTCTGCGTCTGCACACTGTGAAGGACGCTAGGCTGAAGCGTCGGCAGGCTAGGCATCGCCGTAAACTGTAAAGTGGGTTCAGAATCGAAGAAGTTTCCAGAAGTCATGAGTCATTAAATCCCTTTAATAATGATTGTACAATCCTATAAAGAATAAAACCACTTGGACGGCTATTCTGTTGTAATCGCAACGTTTTGTTACAAAGTCTCAGACTCTAGGGCTTTTATATTCTCAATGGTTTGAATTTTCGTGTTTATGGTATCCTTATAAAAATTAGTTTTTTAAGGATGATAAAACCATGACCACAACCCCACGCTTTAAACGAATCTTACTTAAAATTAGCGGTGAAGCCCTCATGGGCGATCAAGGCTTTGGCATTAAGCCTGAAGTCGTGGGTAAAATCTGCGAAGAAGTCAAGCAAGCCCACGAACTCGGCGTAGACATCGCCATCGTCGTCGGCGGAGGCAACATCTTCAGAGGCGTGCAAAACAGCACCAAGCTCGGCATGGACAGAGCCGCCGCCGATTACGTCGGGATGACCGCCACCATTATGAATGCCCTTGTCTTGCAAGGCGTTTTGCAGAATAAAAACGTCGAAAACCGTATGATGACTGCCATTGGCATGGATCGCGTGGCAGAACCTTACATTCGCAAGCGGGCGATTCGTCACTTGGAAAAAGGACGCGTCGTGGTTTTTGGGGGCGGGACCGGCAACCCCTTCTTTTCGACCGATACCACTTCTGCTCTAAGAGCCGCTGAAATCAACGCTGAAGTCATTTTAATGGCGAAAAACGGTGTGGATGGTGTCTACGACAAAGACCCCAAAACCAACCCTGATGCGGTAAAATTCGACCGCCTCACCTACGACGAAGTCTTGCGTCGCAACCTTAAAGTGATGGATCAAACCGCTATTTCCTTGTGTAAAGAAACGAAATTGCCGATTATTTGCTTTGATTTCAACGCCGAAAATGCCATTTCAGGTCTATTACAAGGTCAACGACTTGGCACGATTATTGCGTCTGAAGAGTGGCAGGGTTAATCGTGACTTAGAGAAGCTTCTGTATACCCACTTTTGATTTTAGGAGTGGGGTATTTTCGACCCAAAAAAGTCGACTTTTCGACCCATGAAAGTCCGATTTCTGTCCACGAAAGTCTGTTTTTTGGCCATGAAAGTCTGTTTTTTGGCCATGAAAGTCTGTTTTTTGGCCACGAAAGTCGTTTTTTTGACCACAAAAGTCCGATTTCTGTCCACGAAAGTCGTTTTTTTGGCCACGAAATGAAGGGGTTTTGAAGGATTTGGGTATTGACCACCTTCTTTCGCAAAAGAGCCACTCTTCTTTAGAATGACATCTTTTTGACGGATTGACTAGTGCTTAAAACCCACTATGTTAAGCGTCACCAAATTGAGAAAGCTTTTCCATCTTGGCTTTTTGATCCGCAATCATCAGCGATGAAATCACGTCTTCTAACTCACCTTCACCGATCGCAGGCGTTAACGGGAAGTTCTGCCCAATACGATGCTCTGTGAGTCTGTCTTGCGGGAAATTATAAGTGCGAATGCGTTCAGAACGATCGCCTGAACCGACTTGCGAACGACGCAAATCACTGAGTTCTTTGTTTTGTTTTTGAAGCTCTAAATCATACAATTTAGACTTCAACAGTTGCATCGCCACTTCTCGGTTTTGATGCTGGCTTCGTTCAGCCGTACAGTGAATTTGAATGCCTGAAGGCTTGTGAAACAAGCGAACCGCCGTTTCCACCTTGTTGACGTTTTGACCACCTGCTCCACCAGAGCGAATGGTTTGAATCTCAATATCCGCTGGGTTAATGGTAATCGAAACATCGTCCACTTCAGGCATAACGGCAACGGTGGCGGTGGACGTATGCACACGCCCTTGCGATTCAGTCGTAGGCACTCGTTGCACCCGATGCACGCCTGATTCATATTTCAACTGCCCGTAGACGTTGTCTCCGCTGACGTTCATAATGACTTCAGAAACGCCGCCTTGATCCGATTCGTTAATGGTGACGATTTCCGTTTTCCAGCCTTTGCTCGCTGCAAACCGCAGATACATCCGCATTAAGTCGCCTGCGAAAATGTTGGCTTCATCGCCCCCTGCACTACCACGAATTTCAAGCACAATGTCTTTCGTGTCATTGGGATCTTTAGGCAATAACAAGACTTCAATGGCGGCTTCTAAGACTTCTAGCTTTGCTTTGTTTTCAGCGAGTTCTTCGCTGAGAAAATCTCGCATTTCCTGATCTTTTTCTTCTTTCAAGCAAACTTGGCAATCGCTAATGCTTGCCGTGAGTGTCTTCCATGCTTCAAAAGAATCAATGGTTTCTTGAAGACTGGCACGCTTTTTGCCCAAGTCTTTCATTTTTGACGGCGAGGTCAAAACGGCAGGGTCCATCAACTCATCGCCCAATTGTGCGTAAGTGGATTCAATGGTTTCCAGCTGACGAACAAATTTAATATCCATAAAGAAGCACTTTCATTCGTAAAAAATACAGAAAATAGTCAAGGGAACAGCATGACGCCATTCCCTTTGTCAAGCAATACGTTGTTTAACCGTTGGTTTTGGTGTAACGACGTTTGAAACGCTCCACACGACCTTCGGTGTCGACGATGCGAGAACCGTCTCCGCTATAGACAGGGTGACAGGCGGAACAAATTTCCACACGAATGACTTTGGATGTTGAACCAACCAAGAAGCTATTGCCACAAACGCAAACCACTTCAACTTGTTGATAATCAGGGTGAATACCAGCTTTCATAATAAGGAATCCTTTTTAGATTAAAGAAGACTCACGAGTTTATCCGTGAACTTTTTTTATTTTACGAAAAACACAGCAGGAGTACAAGGGCTTATTTGTCTGTATCGTTTTTTGGATTTTTCTGTTCCTTTTTTAGCTGGTGCTTTGGTTTTTGGCTTTCTTTTATAGCTGGTTGGTCGTCAGAGACCTTTGCTCCGCCAAAGGTCTCCGACACCTCTAAAGGCGGCTTAAGGGAGGGAGGGTCTTGGTCGCCCCCCTCCCTTAAGAATCCCACCCCTTTAAGGGGAGGGTTGGGGTGGGGAGTAGATGTAACGTTAGAGTCTTGAAATCCCCGCCTCTCCCTAGCGTAGCCCGCCATCGGCGAGGCGTGCTCCTCAAGGAGAGGGAACAAAGCAAGATTTTGCCGACAACGCACTAAATGCGAGGCTTCCGAGACATTTTGCGGACGGCAGGAACAACGATCGGGCGAGGAGGTGGGGATTCAGGGGGGATTTTTAAGGGGGGACGAAGGGGAGGAGAAACGCAATGCGTCCTTCCCCGTCCCCCCTTGAACCGCCTTTAGAGGTGTTGGAGACCTTTGGCGGAGCAAAGGTCTCTGACAACGACCAGCGTTAAAAGGAGATAAAAATCCAAGCACCAGTATTAAAAGGAGCTAGCCAAAACTAAAAAAACTATCCACAACACCCCGAAACTTCAGAGGCATCCGTGGGCTTGCCCGCATAATACACATTATTAAAACACGCCATACACGGCTGACAGTTGCCTGTCGCCGAAACCGCTTCTAACAAATCCGATGTCGACAAATAACCCAGCGTGTCACTACCCAGCCACGTATTTAGAGCGTTTGTATCCATTTGATTGGCAATCAGTTCGGCGTCGCTCGACATATCAATGCCGTAATAACACGGATGCTTCACAGGCGGAGAACTCACCCGAAAGTGAATCTGATTTACGCCTGCATCTTTCAGCATTTTTACGATGCGTTGGCTGGTATTGCCTCTTACGATGGAATCGTCAATCACGACAACGTTTTTGCCACTCAACAAGGACTTTAAGGGGTTTAATTTCAAGCGAATGCCTTGTTCCCGTAACGCTTGGGTGGGATTGATAAACGTTCTGCCGACATAGCGGTTTTTAATGAGTCCGTCCATATAAGGGATGCCACTGGCTCGTGAGTAGCCCACCGCCGCAGGGATGCCCGAATCAGGGACAGGGATCACGAAATCCGCTTCCACAGGATGGCTCTTGGCGAGCAACGCCCCCAGTTTGAGCCTTACTTCATAGACGCTTTGCCCTTGTAAGACGCTGTCAGGACGAGCAAAATAAATGTATTCAAAGGCACAAAAATGTTCGTTTGCTTTGGGACTCGCCCCTTCAATCCATCGTTGCTGGATTCGTCCTTTTAAATCGATGATGAGGATCTCACCAGGGTCGACATCTCGAAGGTATTCCGCCCCGATAATATCCAAGGCACAGGTTTCAGAGGCTACCACCACTTGCCCAGCAGGCATTTTGCCCAAACATAGGGGACGAATGCCGTGCTTGTCTCGAGCGGCAATGAGGCAATCGCCCATTGCCATGACCACGCTAAAGGCGCCTTGGCAATGATTAAAGACTAAATTCGCTGCTTCAGCTAAATCGCCTTGGGTTTCCGCCAGTGCCTGCCCCAAGCAACGCACCATCACATGACTGTCGCTATTGGCACCGAAGCCGTCCCCACTTTCTAAATGAAAGCGTTCTCGTAAATCATCTAAGTCAATTAAATTGCCGTTATGAGCCAGTGCCAAGCTTCCTAAGCGAGAGCGTGAAATCACAGGTTGAGCGTTTTCAAGCGACGAATCGCCCGCCGTGGAGTATCGGGTATGACCAATGACCACTTGCCCTTCAAGCTTTTGAAGCAGGTCGTCTTTAAAAACTTGGCTGACTAAGCCAATATCTTTATGTAGGGTCATTTGATCGTTATTAAAAACCGCCATGCCACAACTTTCCTGCCCACGGTGTTGCAAGGCAAAGAGGGCGAAATAGGCATACTGCCCCATCGGAATGGTTTGCGAGCCGATCATGCCGAAGACGCCACATTTTTCGTTCAATTCTGAAGAAAATTCATCTAAATCGCTTGCCAGCGTTTCCATTGCGTGGGATTTCCTTGTTCTTATTATGTTGAGGTTGTGTACTCTATTGAGTATAAACCAAACACTTAGAAATCACACGACAAAAATAAGCGTCTTTATTCTTTAGGCTTTCTAGGTAAATCCACCATTTCTGGCTCCGTATTGGTGTCCCGAATCGACATTGGCAGCGGCTCCGCCAGCGTTGGTATTGGTCACCATCACATCATCAGGGTTTAGCAGTTGACCGGTGTTACCCACATATTCAGCAGCAGGAGCGGCGTCTGCCCTAAGTCCAACAGCCGCTGCATACAAGGCTTTTTGTGCAGGCAAGGGAGCCACTTCGCACGCTTTGAGATTTCGCCCGTTCACCAGCAAGTCATTGCCTTTAAGCGGGTTGTAGTCTAAGGTCACGGTATCGGTGGTGTTCGTACTCTCCCACATAACAAGAATTTGTCTGGTGTTCGGAGAGATCACGACTCTACTTCCATTGCTAAACGTCACGATTGTGGGGGTGGTTGCTGTGCCTAGCGTACTTGATTGATTTTTGACATTCGCTACAAAAAATCCATAGAACTGTCCGTTAGCACCCGCCGTGCCATAATTGGGACTTGAGCAATACTTTTTAAGCACGCTTTCCACCAATAAAAAGTTTTCTCGAAAGGTGGCAAGCCGTTGTCTTTCTTGAATACTGGCAAGAAAGCTAGGTATCGTAAAAGCAGCAACGACCCCTAAAATAGCTAGAGCAATCAAAAACTCACTTAAGGTAAAACCGCTTCGGTTCATAGAAAAGACTCGCATGATTAACATCCTTTTCACAAAAGGGACTTTTATTCTGTATCGTCAAGATCTACCGAAAACTAGAGGGTCTGTTACCAATCTTAACAAGGCCAATGAACTTACCCTGCTTTCGCCATGTAACTAAATGTTACGTTAACGCAAGATGCTGGCACCTTAAGCCTTTATTAAGACAGCTATGTTCATTTTTTAGCGAACGGAAGCTTAGTCTTCCGTCCGCTCTTCTTTTTTACCCCCCTAATACAATTGCAAAATGGCAATTTAATATAAAATACAATAAGGATTTTGATGATGACGAGTTCAATCACAGGTTCAATAATTCTCCCTTCGCAGATCGCTGCGATGAGTCCGACTAATCTTCAACAAACCGCCCAGCAAGATGCCCAGCTGAGCCAATGGCTCCAGCAAAAAGGCATGACGAGTCTGCAAATTAGTAGCCTAAACGCCCAACAAAAAGCCGCCTACCTTCAACAAATGCAGACGAGCCAAGGAGCTGGTAACATCGTTCCTGGCGTTACCAATCTGGTCAATGCGTCTACTAATGGTAACCCACTCCAAAGTGCTCAACAGTTTGGTTTGTCCGTGCCTAATGCCAATTTCGCTGCTATGGGTGCCGTTGGGTTCAACAAAGTCAACCCACAAGCCGCCGCAATCATTGCTCAAATAATGCAAGCAGGTGCGTCTATTGACCCAGCAGGAACCGCTGCGTTAGCTCAAAAAATCAGTACAAACGCTTCTTGGGGACTCAATACCAATCCCATGATTCTACAAGTGTTGGCAAAGATTCAACCACAGTTTCAAACACAGTTTCAAACACAAATGCGTGGCTAGTAATTACAACAAAGATGAAAGCCTGATGAAATCTCTTAGACATCCTATCCCTAAAGGGTTGGGATGTTTTGCTCATTCACAAACACAATGGTCGGATTATATTGAGACGCTTCTTCTTGGGTGAATTGAGCAAAGGCACAAATAATCACCAAATCGCCTGTCTGTGCCAAACGAGCCGCCGCCCCGTTGATGCCGATAATCCCTGAACCACGCTCGCCTTTAATGGCGTACGTGGTAAAACGATTGCCATTATTGATGTTTAAAATATCCACTTGCTCATAAGGCAAAATGCCAGACGCTTCTAGCAAAGCTTCGTCAATGGTGATAGACCCTTCATAGTGAAGATCCGTCTGGGTAATCGTGGCACGGTGTATTTTCGCTTTCAGCATCGACAAATTCATAAGTAAAGATCCTTACGATTGAAAACTTTATCATTCAATAAAGAGTCTAGCACAAGCAATTTTTAGAATCTATAGTATTTTTTCGTTGACGCAACGCTTTGTTTGCATCAGAATAGGGGAAGTTTACTAGTTAATTGTTTTAAAAATGGAGTCACCGCTCATGTCTCACGGTAAAATTACCCAAGTTATTGGTCCAGTTATTGATGTAGAATTCCCCGTTGGGCAATTGCCTGCGATTTATAACGCCTTGCAAATGACCGTTAAAACCGAAACAGGTACCCTGACCTTAGTGGCTGAAGTGCAAAGTCATTTGGGCAATAACCGTGTGCGTTCGGTTGCGATGGACGGCACCGAAGGTTTAACTCGTGGCATGGATGTTCTAGACACAGGTTCCCCCATTAAAGTGCCTGTTGGCACGCCGACCTTAGGACGCATCCTTAACGTGTTAGGTCAACCTGTGGATAATGCAGGCCCAGTCAATGCTGAAAGTCACTGGTCGATTCATCGCCCAGCCCCTTCAATTGAGCAACAGTCCACAGAACAAGAAATTTTTGAAACAGGTATTAAAGTTATCGATTTGCTCGCTCCTTATTCTAAGGGTGGTAAAATTGGTTTGTTTGGTGGTGCGGGTGTTGGTAAAACCGTTATCATCATGGAATTGATTAACAACATCGCCAAAGGGCATGGTGGGGTTTCCGTATTCGCTGGTGTGGGTGAACGGACTCGTGAAGGAAACGATCTTTACCACGAAATGAAAGATTCTAAAGTTCTCGACAAGGTTGCCTTGATTTACGGACAGATGAACGAACCCCCTGGTGCTCGTTTGCGAGTCGCCCTTTCTGCTTTGACCATTGCCGAATACTTCCGTGACGAAGCCAAGCAAGACGTACTCTTGTTTGTGGACAACATCTTCCGCTTTACCCAAGCAGGTTCTGAAGTATCCGCCCTTTTAGGACGTATGCCTTCTGCCGTAGGCTACCAGCCCACACTTGCCGATGAAATGGCGAGTCTTCAAGAACGTATCACATCCACCAAAGACGGTGCGATTACGTCGATTCAAGCCGTTTATGTGCCTGCGGATGACTTGACCGATCCCGCCCCTGCGGCGACCTTCGCTCACTTGGACGCTACGACCGTATTGTCTCGTAAAATTGCTGAAATGGGCATCTACCCTGCGGTCGATCCCTTGGATTCGTCTTCAAAGGCGTTGGATCCTAAGATTGTGGGGGATGATCACTACAATACCGCTCGTGAAGTGCAGTCTGTGCTTCAGCGTTATAAAGATTTGCAAGATATTATCGCCATTTTGGGTATGGATGAATTGTCGGATGAAGACAAGGCGGTTGTCGGCAGAGCCAGACGTATCCAACGTTTCTTGTCTCAACCCTTCCACGTGGCGGAAGTCTTCAACGGCGTACCGGGTTGCTATGTAAAATTGGAAGATACCTTGCGTGGATTTAAAGAAATCTTGGCAGGCAAATACGACAGCTTGCCTGAACAAGCGTTTTACATGTGTGGTTCCATTGAAGATGTGGTTAAAAAAGCGGAAGAGCTTGAAGCGGTTACGGCTTAATAAGCCCTTGCCCATTCACTCAAAGACAATAAAGGTTTTCACTGATGTCCATCTTCTTAAAAGTTATGTCTCCCGATGCTGTCACGCTGGATGAAGCGGTGCGTTCCGTGGTATTGCCCAGTCCTAGTGGTGAGTTGGGTATTTTAGCCAAGCGCCAGCAAGTGTTGGTTCGTTTGAAAAAAGGAGCCTTGCGTTATGAAACGCTAGCAGGCGAAAAGCGAAGCTTCCCGATTGAAGGGGGTCTTGCCTACAACGACGGTGAAGTCGTGACCGTTTTATTGCGTTAGGCTTTACCTTAAAAAATATCTATTTAATCCCTCTTTTGTTTTAGAAGAGGGATTTTTGCATAAGGAACAAGGTAAAAAGCACTTTCGCAAGCCTTCTATACCACATCATTCGACTAAGGCATCTTCTTATCAGGCGCTGCTTCTTGGTCTAATTGACTCATTGGCGTAGATTGAGGCATCCGTCCCTGAGGGACGTGTTTATCAAAGCCTTTGTAGCGTGCTTGGGCTATTTGGAATGCATGATCCAGGGAATTCGGCGTGGGGTACCAATGGGTCGATTGCGTATTACGGAAGACATTTTCAAAGGTATTACGTGCCAAACCGGCTGTCGTCACCCCAGAAAATGCCATAAAGGCAATATCCGCCAAGTAAGCCACATAACGAGGCGTCAAGCTTAAATCACTACCTACAGCCGTCAAAGCACTCAGTAAAGCCCCAATGCTTCCTGTTCCCACCAAAGCAGCGTTAAATCGAGGCGTAATAGCGTGATTCAGCTTTAAGCCTGTTGGAAGAATATTGAGAGGATTACCCCCTCCCTCTCTCCAAATGACAGGCAAGAACATAAGGTTGGCCAATTGGGGAATAATGGAAGACACGTTTGCCACGAGTTCCACCGTGTTGGCCTGTTTTTTAGCAAAGGGGTCTTCTTTTGCGGGAGTCTGTTGATCCACTGACTCGTTTGCCGTCATATTTTCAGGATCGCCTTTTTTATGGGTCGTCTTATAAGCTCGCTTACCACCTTCAACAAGCATAGCAGCCGAAAGCATCAGTAAGGGTAATACGGAGCCTATCGCTAGAACATAAGACGGTGCGTTCGTCATCGTAATGTTCGTTCCTTTTACGAACTCTCGACGGGTTGTAAACATTAAGGCATCGTGAGCGAAACGCCAGTCGGTTGCCATTTTTGCCATCATCCAGCCCAACTGTTTGGTGCCTGCAATAGTTGAAGCAGTAAAGGACGGAATCATGTACTTAATGGTCTCAGGCAAGGGGATGTTCTTAAACGCAGGCGACCATGCATCCATTAAAGGGAAAAAAGTTTCATAGTACTTATTACGAGCCAAACTTGCCATACTACCAGGGTGAGCCATGTGCTTAAAGCCCTTGTAGTCCGCTGCCGTAGCATTCGGCATGATTTCACTTATTTTGGGGCCCGTCTTCTTTTTTGAATACTCTAAATACTGTTCATAATGTGCTTTAGCTCTCCTAGACATGGGACGAAGATAGGCAGGGTGTCGAAACTCTTTAAAGCTATTCCACTTGGAACCTTCGACAATTTGGAAGAAGGTCTCGGCAGATTTAGACGCTTGCGAAACGTTCACTTGATCCATATGCGATTGGCTTAAGGCAGAACCGCCCATGTATAGAGAGGTCCCTGCCACAAACATAGGCAAACGAGCGACAGGTGTCACAAAGCAAGACGCCAAGTTCACCAAACTACCCAACACGTTAAGCGGTTGAGGCACCTGATCTAAAACAGGGGCTCTTAAAACAGCCACCATATTCTGCGTAAAAATACCCGCATTAGCGACCGCTAAGGCATAACGCCCTAAAGTTCTAAACTTCTCTTCTTTTTGAGAGTTGGGAGGGAGAGCTTGAATAGCCGATTCATGCTTTTTTTTCTCTTCTTCTTTTTTTGTTTTTACTTTTGCTACTTTTTCTTTTTCGACGTTTTTAGCGTGAGCCGCCGACAATGAGTGACCAGAACTTGTTTGTTGGGCAAGCGCTTGAGGCGTTAATCCTTCCAAACTTTCAGGCGAACTTTCTACAGAAGATTTCGGATTAGATAGGGAGCTAGACGTATATTGAAACCCGACAGGCCTTTGAGATCTAGCAAAAGGGTGTTGTGGATTATTGGGTGAAGTCGCTGAAGCGTTCAAAGGCAATGAAGCAAGGAATGAAAGGTTACTAGACATTGTGCCACTCCTTCTTCTTCAAAGCTTCTTTAGCGACGGCTGAATTCAATGAAGAATCTGCCGTATAGGTGTCATTCAATAAAGGATGAGAGGCTTCTTGCGTTTGCACGCCTATTTTGCTTTCATTGTCTCGATCCCACGTGTTGAGCTTTTGGTAACGAGCATGTTCACTCAACTGGAAGTAAGTCACGCCTGCTCCTATCGCTCCACCGACGGCGGCGAGTAAACCACCTGCTTGAGCAGACTTCATAGCAAACGCAGGTAAGTTCAGTAAGACTTGGTGCATAGGATCGTACACGTTACGTTTAATTGACTTGCCAATTTCATGCAACTTCGGACGGAATTGCTCTAAGCTAAAGCCCATATGGAGAGGCATACCCATGGAAAAGGCTCCTCGGTTTTCAAAGCCGGGGATCTTGTCTAAGAAGGCATCGGCTAAGTGAGCGTTTCTCAAGAAACGAAGTAAGGGATTAATTTCGTCATGTACAATGCCTTTGGCAAGAGCATCTCTTAGGTGTTTATGTCCCACATCATCCGCATACAGAATACTCGGCTTAATGGCATCGGTAAAGACTTTTTTCGCCAGTTTTCGGTATTCTTCTTCCGTAAACAAGTGACCTGCCTTATAGCCAAAGGCTTTTAAGACTTTTTCATTGCCTGTTCCCATCAATTGTATGCCGGCTTCGCCGGCTTCAAGGTTGGGAAACGTCTTTTTGGCTTCTGCTTCAAGTTTTTCTATTAACTTGTCAAGCTTTTTTTTCGCGTCTTGTTCCAGTTTTGTTTTCGCTTTTGGTTCTAGTTTTTCTTTAGACCACCTCTCTTTTTGGGCTTCATAGGCTTTTTTTTCTTTTCGAAGCTGTGGTTCAATCATGTTCGATCTTAATTTTTTTAAATTGCTTAGATTACCGTTGGCATCATGCCTCATAACTTGGTAGCGTAAAGGTTGAGCCAAACATTGTTGTCTTACCGTAGCGACGGCTTTTTCGATATAGGCTTCATCAAAGCCATGCTGGCGTAAAATCTTGGCTTCTGAATCGATTTTTTTAGCGGAATCGTTGTCAAAGTTCAAGACTTCCATCATCATGCTGAACATTTTGGTATCATCAATCATGCCTCGAACCACTTCGCTGCTGTTGTTGGCTCGTGATAAGGCTAGATCGATAATAAGTCGTAGATCACTGCCTGTACTGTCGCCTGCCATATGGATGCGTCGGGAAAAGTTTAAAATCTTAGGGACGGCATCTTGCTTGTCAATCGCTGTACGTAGAGAACCTTCAGAATACGATCCTGTCGGATCGTACAATTCAGTAAAGCCGTATTCTTCCGCAATCCGCTTGGCGCTAAGGCTCTTGCTGTGTAGATGTTTCAAGTCATGTCGCTTAGAAACGGCTTCCACTAAGCCTTCAAAAGCTTCATAGGTGAAATCACAGCCCGAGTTATTCATCATATTGAATAACGCCAAACGAGGGTCTTCCATTTGAAACCGTAGTTCTGGAGATGATGAATTGATTTTCATCATCACCATATTAAGCTCTTCTAGCTTTCCTTGGACGGTTGGGTGTTTCGCGGCTTCCAGGAAGCGGTTGTACATATCCGCTTTACCTGATTCTAAAACGCCTGTTTCGCGATCCGTTTCAAAACCATGAGGCACTTTGTCTTGCTGTTTCGCAACGTTTTCCCATGTGTCATACACCCCTTGCAAGTGGGCTGTAATGGTATGCACCGTCAAACATCCGAAATCAACCGTATTGATTTCTTTTAAAAGAGCTTCAATATCTTTTTTTTCAAGGTTTTTCTTATGTTGCAAACGTTCAATTTCAGCCATGAACTTTTTGCCCATGGGAATTACACCTTTAGGGGTCATGCCGTTAGGCTTCTTGCTCAAGGATTTATGCGTATACGCTTCCACACGCTTGGCACGTTCTTGGTTGAAAATCGTTTCCCCATGCGAACCTTCTACTTTTTGCAAGTGAGGCAAGTCAAAAAATGCGTGATCGTCTGGGTCCAAGTGGCGTGTACGGCGAGCCATCATCGCCAAGACCTTAGAAAAATCCTTGTAACTCTTATGTTCCTTATTCACATCGAGTTCATTCAACATATCGAGGGCATCGATACTGAGTCTGTCCATTTCTAAAACCCAGGCATGAGGCATCGCCATGGCAGGCTTACCAAACTTTTCGCCTCTTTCATTAGGCATGTACATGTCCATTTGGTTGACCCATTTGGCACGTTCATTCGGATCTCCAGCATTCCATTTCTCGAGATCAAAACCGTCTTCTGGCTTATGGCTCTTAATCCAAGCCAACTCTTTGGGGCTTAAGAGTTCGGCACGCCAGTTGAGGTGATCCGTAATCAGTTCTTTATCATAATGCTTATAATTACCCTTAAACTCCACCACACGAGGCAATACATCTTGCTGGGTGAGATCATGAACCAAGTTTTGAAGTTCACGCATTTCATAGGTATTCGAATAACCTAGTTCAATCATTTGCTGCGGGTGGTAAATCTGTTTGTCTGCAACGACTCTCCCCGAATATCCATTTATATTAAACAGGTACTGCAAGGCTAGATCAGGGCGACGATCCAAACCCAGCATAGAGTAAAAGTCATGTTGGCCTTGTAAGTTAAACTTGTGGGGTTTGACGCCTAAGCCTAAGACGTCATTGGTAGGAATGGCTTCTGAAATTTCATTGACCGTGGCACCTGCACGAGCGGTGTTGGCACTTTCAATGGCAGAAAGCAGCATATATTTGATCTGTTCATCACTCATGTGCTTGAAGGCGCTGTCCGTATTTTCTGCCCACACATTGAGGTAAGCTTCTAACTGCGGTTCAGTCATTTCGGAATGCTTATAAAAGCCTAAGTCTAACAACTCTTTAATCATGGCATGCGTTCTAAAGCGAGGATCATCTTTATGTTGATGCGAATAATTCAACGCTTCACGACTCTTCACATTAAACGCCATAGTCACATAATGGGCTAAGCGGTCTTTCGCGGAGATATTGGGTTCCACACCACAGGTGGCCGTCGCAAAGTTTTTAAAGACTTGGGTGCCATCCATGTCTTGCAGACGGTGAGTTTCAAGTCCATACTTCAAGCAAATCGCTTCCATGATCACTTGTTGCTTCAAACGAGCAACGGCGACTTTTCTATTGGTTTTTGGATTAAAATGTTTGGTTAAAAAATATTGAACCGCAGGCAAGGCTTCAAACCACTTATCGCCTTCAGGGGTTTTAAACTTTGCCAAAATGCTTTCCGCATGTTTGACTTTTTGTGCATATTCTTCAGGCGTATATTTGGATTTTTCCAAATCCTTAATCATTAACTTGTCAATAAAGGCTCTGTCTGCTTCATTCATTTCACCTACCACTAAACGGTTTAACGCCCCTGGCAAATGCACCAAAGCATAAGCTGCTGGAATGGTGAGGTATCCAAACAAGCTAGGGGGAATATGAAGCAAGGGATTCTTTTGTTTCTCTTCATCGGTGACTCGAACAGGGTAAGCAAATTGAGTATTAGGAATAGGAAGCAGAGGGTGTTGACTTTCAGGTGCGTCGAGCTCTAAAGCACGCATGCAATCCATATACAGTGAAACCCCTTGATTTAGTCCATTTCGTTGAGTTTGGGGCATCTTATTTTGCGACAACAATTCATTGAGCCTCTCAAGGCGTTTTTGCTGTTCTTCAGCAGTCACCCCAACGAGCTTGAGTGTAAAGGGGTTTTGAATTGTAGGGTTCGTAGAATTAAGTGCCATAACCCCAACGGGTTCCTTGTTTTTTTCTAAAAGAGCGAGAAAAGCAATTTTCGTTGAAAGGAAACATTTAGGGCAATCGAAAAAAGCAAAAGCAAAGCTCATTTAGATATGTATGGACATAAAAAACCAAAAGTAGAAAATAATGTGTTTAAGAGGAAGGAATCCATCTATAGTTTAATTATACCTATAAAAGAAGACGGGTCAACCACCTGATCACACTTCTACACAGATTAAAACGCCTCGATACACTTTTATGCTAGTGTTTTACCATCCTTGCACAACGACCTGTTTAGGCTAGACTAAAACGTATGAAGATTTCCCCAAGCCCCACAAGCGAAACCTACTTATACAAGGTCAGTCAAGCCAAAACCGCCGACGCTCTTAACATTGCGTGGTGCTACCCTGCGAGCTACGCCATTTCTATGGCGAGCCTAGGCTACCTAATGCTTTTTGCTCGATTGGACAAGCACCCCGAAATGTCCCCCCAACGCTTCACTACAGAAGATTACGGCAAAACAGCTCATCTCAAACAAGCGGATGTCATCGGCTTTTCATTTTCATTTGAACTGGATATTTTAGAGATTCTGCGGTGCTTTCAAGCCGAAGGCTTCCCCTTACGTAGCGAAGATCGGGGGGAAGACTTTCCGTTGGTGTTCGCCGGTGGACCTGTGCCATCGACAAATCCTGAACCTTACGCACCCTTCCTCGATTTTTTCTTGATTGGTGATGGGGAAGAACTACTGCTTGAAGCAATGCTCCACTTAAAAACACATCGGGATTTACCTAAAGGTGAACGCTTAAAAAGCTTGGCTCAAGCGCTTGAAGGTGTTTATGTGCCGTGTTTTTATGACGTGACCTATGCCCAAGCGGACGAAACAGGGTATGCCCCCCTGTTAAGCATGACCCCTAATGAAGTAGGCATTCCAGAAAAGGTCAAGCGTCAAAGCTTTCAAGGCTTGGATTTTGATGTAGCGACCTTGCCCATTTTAAGTGAAGCCAGCGTTTTTGGTAAAAGTTTTCTCGTTGAAGTGATGCGTGGCTGTTCACATCGTTGTCGCTTTTGTTTGGCGAGCTATTCCACTTTGCCTGCTCGACCTGCGGGCTTGGGGGCCTTGAAAAAAGCCGTCGAAGAAGGCCTGAAATACACCAACGAATTAGGGCTTGTGGGGGCTTTAATTGCGGATCATCCTGATTTTGAAGAACTCTGTGATTTTATTCGCCAGAAAGACGACCTACGCGTGAGTTTCGGCGCCTTACGAGCAGACACGTTGACCCCTGCCATTTGTGAAACACTTGCCCTTAGTGGTAGCACGAATGTAACCCTTGCCATTGAAAGTGGATCCCCTTGGCTCAGGCGTCGCATCAATAAAAACCTCAAGCAAGAAACCATTTTCCATGCTGCTGAATTGGTCGCTCAATCGGGCTTAAAAGGCTTGAAATTGTACCATATGATTGGCTTACCTGATGAAGAAGAATCCCACCTAGAAGAAAGCATTGAATTGGTGAAAGCCTTGCATAAGGCCCATCCACAACTAAAGCTTTCACTAGGCTGTTCAACCTTTGTACCTAAGGCGTGGACGCCCTTTCAGTGGATGCCTCGCTTGTCTACGTCTGACTTAAAAAAGCGTATGGCGATTTTACAAAAAGGCGTCGTCCACAACGCGGAATTCAGACCCTCTTCTCCTAAGTGGGACACCTTTCAAGCCATGGTGAGTCGTGGCGATCGAAGACTTGCGCCTTTTTTAGAACGCTTTACCGCTTTAGGGGGAACACATGGGCATGTAAATCGTTCGATGAAAGAACTTCAGCGGGAAGGCATTGATGTACCTTCCGCAACGTGGTATGGGGAACGTGAACGCCCTGAACACGAGCCATTACCTTGGGATGTTTTGGAGCAAACGGTAAGCAAATCGATTTTGTGGAAAGAAGGCTTAATCCCTTCGGCGCTAAAAGGCATAGATTTATAGCTCTGGATATCGTGAGTCGTGTAATTGGTATTAAGCGTTCATTTCCCGATGACTACGCATCCACAAGACCAAGCCAATCGCCAATGCCAACAAGCTAAACCATTGAGACACGGAAAGTTGCCCATCAATGAGTAGCTTGTCGCCTCGTAAGGCTTCCATAAAAAAGCGTAAAAGCCCGTATCCAAAGAAGAACAGGCTGATATTAAAGCCCTTCCATACCCGTTTATGCGAAAAAGGGAGCATCCACGCCACAAAAGCAAGCAGTCCTATCGCTTCATACAACTGCACGGCGTGTAATCCCACGCCAAAGGTCGTATGGTTACTAGGGTAATGCACCGCAAGGGCATCCACTGGACAAGGTGTACCGTAGCAACAGCCTGCCAAAAAACAACCAATGCGTCCAAATGCCACGCCGAGCAAGACCCCCGGTGCAAAGGCATCGGCGAGTGTGACAATCGAATACGGTGAGCGTCTAGCCAGCAGATAAAAGGCGAGAATACCCCCAAAAAAGCCGCCATACAAGACCAATCCACCTGAACTTAGCATAAATTGCAGGGGATTCGCCCAAAAAAGATCCGAGTGATAAATCGCACTTAAGCTTCTTGAGCCGACTAAGGCTGAAAGCATGATGACCAAAATCCACGACGGCAAAAAATCGTAAGTTCCCACACGCCGTTTGAGTTGCCACGCAATCAGTGCCGTGCCTGAAAGCATACCTAAGGCTACCAGAAGCCCGTAGCTATACAAGGTGAAATTGCCAAACTGAAATAAAATAGGGTGCATCGTCTAAACCCGTGCTTTTAAGTGAGCCAATGCCACTTGCGTATCGTCAAAATCAATGGTGCCTGTCGCTAAAATCTGATAGGTTTCATGCCCTTTGCCTGCTAAAACCACAATATCATCGGGTTTTGCCCAATCTAAGGCGGTGGCAATGGCGGTGGCACGATCGCTAATGACCTTGATCTTTTCAGGCGACACGTCTTGCAATCCTGTTAAAATATCGGCGATGATTTGTTCAGGGTCTTCACTGCGGGGATTGTCACTGGTAACAACGACTTTGTCCGCCCACTTTTCAGCAATGCCTGCCATTTTCGGACGCTTGGTCGCATCCCGATCGCCACCGCATCCAAAGACCGCAATCAGCTCGCCTCCTTGGGGCAGAACGGCTTTGGCGGATTTCAGTACGTTGTCCAAACCATCAGGCGTGTGGGCATAGTCGACAATGACATAAGGGTTTTGGTGGATGACTTCAAAGCGTCCATGCACGCCTGCTTGGGCTTCAAGGGTTTTAACAATGAGCGGTAAATCTAGTCCTAGGCCGATGCCAGCCCCAATTGCGGCAAGGGCGTTATAAACGCTGAACTCTCCAGCAAGCTTAATATGAAGCGACGCATTACCGATCGGTGTATCCACCTCAAAAGACGAGCCTTCAATCGTAAAGCGAACGTTTTTGGCTCGAATGTTGGCGGTAGGGTTGTGAATCCCAAAACGCAGGATGTTTATTCCTTCAGGGCAGGCATCGACAAAGCTTTGCTGCCACGCATCATCGACATTGATGACGGCGGTTTTACTCGTCGTGGGCTTGCCTTGAGCCATACGCTTGAACAGTTGGGCTTTTGCTTCAGCGTATTTTTCCATGGTAATGTGATAATCGAGGTGGTCTTGCGTCAGATTGGTGACGACGCCGACTTCAAAATCCACGGTGGCGGTGCGGTATTGGTCGAGGGCATGAGAACTCACTTCCATGACCACGGATTCGATGCCGTCCGCATTCATTTCCGCCAAGTGAACTTGCAAAGCATCCGCTAGTGGGGTGGTATGCCCTGTGTCCACAAAGTGATCGTCGTTTTTTTCGACAGCATCCGTATTACTATGACGCACGCCTAAGGTGCCGATGAGTCCAACCGATTTGCCTGAGGCTTTGAGCAATTGTTCGATCAAATGGGTGACGGTGGTTTTGCCGTTGGTGCCTGTCACGCCCACACATTGTAGATTTTTCGCTGGTACGCCTTGCACAAAGGCGGACGCAAAAGCAAAGGCTTCGGTGGTATTGCTCACTTGCACGACGGCAGCGGATTCTTCGCCTGTGACGGTGTAACGCCCTGCTTGGATGAAAATAACGGACGCGCCTGCTTCTAAGGCGTTGGGGATGAACTGGTGAGCATCGGCGTGGCTACCGACGAGGGCGAAAAAGAGGCTCCCTGCTTGGATGTTTCGGGTATTAGACACCACATCGCAAAAGGTAGGCGACCCGTCGTTGGCTCCTGAATGTAAAGATCTTGGGGCGAGTTCAGGGGCTTCCGCTTTTAGAAAGTTCAGTAAATCTTTAAGTGCGTAAGTCATCTTTGTCTCTCAATTATAGCTAAATAAGATTTTTGTTGTAAATGTTGATTGTATGAATCGTTGTGTGATCCGACGTCCAAGCACTAAATCCGAGCGGGTGAGCGAATTGCGAATCCCCGAGCGATTTTGCGGACGTCCCACAGGAAAAAGTGGAGCAAGCGAAAAGGATGAGAAAGGGGGAGGATTTTTAAGGAGTGGGAAAGAGAAGGAGAGCCGCAACAATTTCCTTTTCTTTCCCCCTCCTTAAACCGCCTTTAGAGGTGTTGGAGACCTTTGGCGGAGCAAAGGTCTCTGACGCACCAGCTCAAAACGGAGCTAGAAATCCACGCAGGCTTGAGAAATCAAGCCTGCGATGGATTTAAAAAATAAACCTAGTATTGACCAAAAATCTCATGGACGTTTTTGGTAATATCAACGGCTTCATCCATAGGACGCTGCCACATGTTACGGCCGAAAATCAAGCCGATCGCACCAGATTGGAATGCGGTATGCACGTTGCCGTACAATTCATCATGGCTGACTTTAGATCCGCCAGAGAAAATAACTTTCGTTTTGCTACCCGCCGCATTTACAACAGATTGAGCCGCTTCTAAAGCAGTGTACTGCAATTCATTGTAAGGCGCAGGATAGGTGCTACGTTTTGCTTCAGAAATTTCAGGGTAGTTGACTTTCACGATGTCGGCACCGAGTTCAGCCCCTACACGAGCGGCATACTGAACGGCGTACAAGCTGTTTTTGCCACCTTTTTTGTCGATGTCTTTACCACGAGGGTAAGCCCACATGATAATAGGCATGCCGTATTTTTCAGCTTCACGACGCACTTCACGGAATTGAGCCAAGTCTTCATCTTGACGAGGTGAACCCACGAACAAGGTGTAACCAACGGCATCAGCCCCTAAGCGAACGGCGTCTTCAACGGTAGCGTTCAAGGGTGAAAAGGCTTCATCGTCTGAAGGAATACAGGTTTTGCCGTTCAATTTCAAGACCAAAGGCACTTTGCCAGCGTATTGGTGATAGTACTTTTCAGCCAAACCGATTTGCAAGGCAATAGCGGAAAATCCACCAGCCATCGCTAATTTGTACTGAAAATCAGGATCGGCACACGCCATAACGTTGTTGTTGTCGTCAAAGAAATCAACAGGACCATGCTCAAGACCTTGATCGATAGGCAAAATCATCAATTTGCCGTTACCAGGTCCGAATTGGTACATTAAACGTTGCAAGCGCACTTTCTTTCCTGTGGAAAGATTGAGGCTGTCTAAAACAGAACTAGGTGTAGACATTACTGCTGTCATAATAGTTTTCCTTAAAAATTAACTGCTAAAACCCTTAGCACCCACAATCCTAACAAAAAAACACGTAAACGGCAATACATTTTTCTTGAAGCCTTACTTATTTATGCTAGTCTTAAGATAATGATTGAAGGATATACCCCCCATGCCTAATGATGTGTCCCACGATACCACAAGCACATACTCCCACGCTTTAAAAGATCAAGCCAAATCGTTGCACCCTAGCCCGCAACAGGTGTTTCATCCCGCCACGCCCCCGAAAGATGCCCATGTCGTGGTGGTGGGGAGTGGACTTTGTGGCTTGGTTTCGGCGTATCGCTTGGTGAAAGCGGGCGTTCAAGTCACCTTGCTTGAAGCCAGCGAGCGATTGGGTGGGAATATCGCCACACATGCGTGGGGAGACTTTGTCACTGAAGCAGGACCCAATAGCTTTCCGTCTTTGTCTGTTGAATTGATGCACTTGTTGGATGACCTTAAACTCAAGCCTTTGGCAGCGTCCCCACTGGCGAAGTATCGATATATCACGTTGGGTTCTTCGCTCGTCAAAGTGCCGATGGATCCGATGAGCTTTTTTCTGTCGCCCTTGTTGAGCTTGCCTGCAAAATTGAGATTGCTCCAAGAAGCGTGGATCTCCCCGCATGACGGAGCAGAAGAAACCGTCGAAGAATTTGTGTGCCGTCGCTTAGGTAAGCAGGTGCATCAACGCTTGGTGCAACCCTTTTTAACAGGCGTTTACGCTGGGGATACCGCCAAACTTTCGGCTCAAAGCGTCTTTCCGACGCTGGTGGAATGGGAACAAACCCACGGTTCCATTGTCAAAGGGGCGTTTCGTTCGATGTTTCGCAAAAAAAAGCAAGCCCAATCTAAAACCAAAGCCAGCATGCAAAAAAATAAACACGCCTTGCTTAACTTCCCCGATGGCATGGAAGCCTTGGTGCATCGTTTGGCGAGCTTGATTGGCGAAGATGCGATTAGGCTTCAAAGCCGTGTTGAAGATCTCGCCTTTAATCATGAGCCTGAACACGGCAGGGCGTGGCGGATTCGTTTGAATAACGGCGTGAAGCTTGAAGCGGATGCGATTATCCTTGCTACGCCTGCCTATGCGACGGCCGATATACTGGGGGAAATCGCTCCTGAAGCGGCAAGAACACTCGGTCAGATTGAGTATGCCCCCATTCATGTGGTGTATCAAGCCTTTACGTTGGCGGATGTTCAAAAGCGTCGTCGGGGCTTTGGCACCTTGCGAGCCTTAGAAAAGGACAATCCCTTTCAGCAGGCGTGGTTGGGCAGTTTGTGGACGTCCTCACTCTTTCCCGAGCGTTGCCCCAAGGGTCATTTGCTCTTGAGCCATTTTTTCGGAGGCGCCTTGCATCCTGAAGTGAAGTTGTGGGATGATGGTCGTTGTATTCGAGAAGCCAGCCAGCAAAGCCAGTGGATGCTTCAACTCAAGCCCAAGGCGAGATCCGTGCTGAATGTGGTGTATCCGTATATGCGTGGGATTCCGCAGTATCATGTGGGGCATCAAAGCAAGATTGAATCGGTGCAAGAGTCTTTGGATGCTTCGTTTGGGGGGCGTTTGCAGATCACAGGCAATTATGTGGCAGGCATCAATCTGAACAAGTGCGTCATTTCGGCTCAAACGGCGGTGGAGAAGACATTGGCAGGGCTTGAAAATCTTCAGTCCCACAACGTTCATGCCTAAATATCCTTTCTAATCAAACTGCGGAACCTTTAAAGCAGGCGTCAACGCACTAAATGCGAGGCTTCCGAGACATTTTGCGGACGTCGTGCAAAGGCATGATGCGACGAGGTGGGGTTTCAGGGGGGATTTTCAAGGGGGGACGAAGGGGAGGAGAAACGTAATACGCCCTTCCCCGTCCCCCCTTGAACGCATTTAGAGGTGTCGGAGAACCTTTGTGCGAGCAAAGGTCTCTGACGTCACCAGCTCAAGAAAGAAGCGATCAATTCTAAAATACCACTTCCTACCCATTAAAGCGATAATACAAAAACATGCCGATGCTCAACCCCCAGCAATAGTATGAAAAGACCGTCAACGGAAAGCGAGCCAGCAATTTCAACAACCACGCAATACACGCATAACCGACGACAAAAGAAGCAAGCATCCCCAATAGAATGGACACCCAAGGCAAGCTTTCATACGCAATGCCGACCTTCGCCAGCTTATAGCTTTCATACACTGCGGCACTGCCAAAAATCGGGATGCTGAGCCAAAACGAAAAACGAGCCGCTTGCGTACGAGTCAATCCACACAGTAAGGCGGTTGCCATGGTGGATCCTGAACGGCTTATGCCTCTGAATATGGCGGCAACCGATTGAGCCGTGCCGATACTAAGGACTTGCAAGGGCTTCAAATGTAACGCCTCTTCCGATGAACGGGCGTGTTTGGCGGATTGCATTTCCGCAAAGGCGAGTAGGCATCCTGTTAAAAAGAGGTTTAGGGCGATGTATTCGGGGTGATGAATGTAAAATTGGGTGACATCAGGCACACCCTTTAACAACGGCACATCTTGAAGTTTAGCGAATAGAATTTCACTGCCTTTTAAGCCAACCAGTGCGAGAACAGAAGTCGTGGTAAAGGCGAGAAAGCCCCCCCAAAGAAGGGGGAAGGTTTGCCAAGTTTGACCGTTGTCGTCCACAACGATGGGGGTTTGTTGGAAAACCGCAAGCAAGAAACGTCCGATTTCGTGGCGGAAGTAGATGAGAACGGCAAGTAAGGTACCGAGGTGTAAGGTAATATCGAAGAATTCGTCCACAAAAGCGTTGGGAGGCGGGTAGCCGAGCAGTTCGGTGACGGTTCTAAATAAAACCAAGTGAGCTGAACTGCTCACAGGGATGAATTCGGTGGCCCCTTGAAGCATTCCTTTGAATATGGCGTACCATGCTTCCATGAGCGTGTTCCTTATTAGAGATGTGACTCTACTAATATAAGTCAACCCCTAGTACATGGTCAAGCGTGGCATAATCGCCATCGGATGAATCCGCAGGGTGAGCGGTCACAATCACCCAATCCACCCGCAGGTTTTGATAGGGTTCTTCATGCTCTGTCAAAAAGGCATCGATACTTGCCAGAAAGGCTTTTTTCTTATGGGGCGTTAAGGTTTCATATGCCGATTGACGATGCTTCAAATGACGTGTTTTGACTTCTATAAACACCAAGTCGGCTTGGTCATAAGCGATTAAATCTATTTCACCCTGTTGATGCAAGCGAAATCGTGCATCCAAAATACGAAAGCCCTTTCGTTCTAAAAAATGGCGTGCGACCGTTTCACCCCATTGCCCGAGCTGTTGATTATGGTTTTGTTTATGTTCTTTGAGCGGTAATGCTTGATTCGATGAGTTTTTCAAGTTTTTCAGGCTTCTTTTTATCATTATGTACCACCGATGCCTTAATTAAACCGAAATTACTTAAAACACGCAAGGCTTTTCCGATACTGGCATCCGCATTTTCATTGCCCGTGTCTTTCACATACAAAATTTGTCCGTTTTGAGGCAAGTTTTTGCCGATAAGTTGATGCTGTGAACTATTGTGAACTTGAACGTGTTCATTCAGCCATCGACTAAACGGCGATTTCGACGAAAGCAAAAACTGCTGCACCAAAACCGCCAAGCCTGCAAAGATTCCTGCATAGACAAAGGGTTTACCAAACCAGTCTTTCCAAGGCCTATGGAGGGTGAGTCCTTTTAGTTTGCCCCGCTTAAAGGGACTACCCCGCAACGGTTCTGGAATGTGTGACACTATATCGATCAAAGCTTTGTCGGCTTGATGAGGCATGAGTTGACGATAAAAAAGCGGATGTTCTAAGAGTTTTTTTTCATGGGGGCTTAAGTCCTGCCATGCTAACTGTTTAAGCGAAGAAGAATCCTGACCTCGTAAAATACGAATAGGTGCTTCTTTAGAAGAAAAAGAAGGGTTCCCGCTGAACTGGCCGATATTTTCAACCGTGCTAAGCACGTGGTAGTGGGTGTTGGTGTTCGGATCTCGCACCAACATCGATTCGGCGCGTGCATGACTGTTCAAGACAAAGGTATAATGTCCCGTTTTGCCATTTGTTTCTAAGGCGTTTTTACCCTCAACTTTAATGGGAATCAAATCGACTTTATATTCTTCATCCTTACGCTGAAAGGTATGGGTCAAGGCCTTCAGCTCGCCATTAGGGTTGAGATGGGCTTCAAATTGTGGGAAGAGGCCATGTTTGTTTTTGAGGTTACGGTTAACTTGAAGGCTACCGTCTTTGGCTACTTGCACATGTGTGTCAATAAAACGATTTTCTTGATAGACTCGGCGTAAGACATCCGCATATTTTTTGGGGGAAAGGCTCAAGGCGTCCCAAAGGGAATGATACCGTTGTCTAACTGTTAGTTTTTCCACCACATCACCTGCTTCAAAGGTTTTTAGATCGTATCCCCCACGAGGTAACGCTTGATTTTTTTGCCAAGTGCCAAAAACGTCCAAGTGGTATTCTTTGCCTGATTGAGGATCTTTCCAAACTCGTGTAATAGGATATTTCAAAGCTTTTAAGGATCCCACGACGAGGCCCAGCCCTGCCCCGACACCCGCAAAGTAAAACGGGGAAACCTTTCGCCATTCACTTAGCTGACTGACGCTAACCCTTACTTGTGGTTGACTGTCTTTTTGTTGAGCGGCTTTAACCCGAAGTTCGGTATGCTCCGTTTCCACATGCTTGAGGGCTTGAATATGTTTGACCGCCCGCAGCTCTGAATAGGTGAGCGGTGTATTGAACATAAATTCTTTGAGTTTACTAATCATGAAGGGTTAAGCCGTGTTTTTATGGTAAGTATAGACGACAAAAGCCTAAAACCAGCTACAGCTCAAAAGATGCCATGATGGTTCTCGCTCTAACAATGGCATCTAACGAACACTATACACCAATGGCGGAAGCGTTACATCAGGTCGCTGATAGATCGCCGCATTGTTGCGACTTTCATACACTCGAACAGCCACTAGTTTAACCTCTGAAGGCAAAACGACATCCAAGGTTTTAAAAAAGACAAAGGCGATATTTTCCGCCGTGGTGATGACACCCTTAAATAAGATCGTGTCATTGTCTAAAAAAACGTGATCCACCTCATCTAAGAGATGCGTTTCTACCAGCTTGTCGAGTTCGACGAGATCCATGAACATCTGCGTTTGAGGGTTGATGTCCCCTTCCAAATACAGTTCAAACTCATAATTATGCCCATGCCCGTTGGCGTTATTGCATTGTAGAAAAACCGCCTTGTTTTCATCTTCACTCAAGAGAGGCGAATGCAAGCGATGAGCCGCCGCAAAGTGGTAGCGTCGCTTAAACAGTAGCATGACGACTCGTCCCTGTCACGTCGTGAGCATAGCCCGCTTCATCGTCAATCGAGTCCCAAAAGACCTTCGCTTCGTGGATGCCATTAACAGGTGAACCGTCATAAAGCACCGCCAGTTCACGGCTTTCACGAATTTCGATCCAAGCGAGTTGTAAACCCGTTTCTGCTAAAGCACGTTGCAAGCGTCGGTAAATATAGACGCTTAAGGCTTCAAGGGTGGGTTGATTGTCTTGAAAAAAGGGGACTTGGCGGTTTAGGCATCTGAAATCAAGGGGGGCAATCACGGTGCTTTCCATAAGGCTTTTCACTTCTTTCAGATTCATCACCATGCCTGTTTTCGGGTCGACTTCGCCTGAAATCGAAACAATTAATTCATAATTATGCCCATGCCCAAAGCGATTCGCTGTTGTTCCAAAGGCTCGGACGTTTTCGTCATAGCTCCATTCGTTCACCCAAAAATAGTGAGACGACGAAAAATCGGCACGGCGTTGAATGGTAATGGTGGCAGGCGTTGGCATAATCTATCCTTTTGCAAGCTTGGACGCTTTAGATTTAGAAGCTAGGCTTTTTTGGCATATTTTCTCGATGAGACGCCCACGCATTATGAGCATGAATGGATTCTAATGCCGTGACTCGGACGCTAAAGCCTTTGCATCCTACTTGTTGACGCAAGGCAAGCGTTAAATCACGAGCCACATCTTCCACAAATTTCGCGTTGGTGTACTGGCGTTCGGTGACCCATTTTTCATCGGCACGCTTGAGCAAGGGGTACACCGCACAAGACGCACTTTCTTCGGCGTGTTGGATGAGGGCTTCTAGGCTCAAGGCGTCGAGTTGGGTGTCGTCTAGGGCGACATCGAGGGTGGCGATGGCTCGTTGATTGTGAGCGCCAAAATCGCTAATCGCTTTTGAGCAGGGGCATAAGGTGGCAATCGGCACATCGACTTTGGCGAATAAGGCGATTTTTCCTTGATTGTTGACACCGCTTAAGGTGCAATCGTAACCCATAGGTGCCGAGTTTTCAGTGACAGGGGCTTTTTTATCTAAAAAGAGCTTGAATTGGATTTCAGCCGTGGCGGATTCAGCTTTTAAGCGTTCACGTAATTCCGCCAAAAACGGACGTAAATCGATCGTAATGGGTTGAGCCGTCTTGCTCCAGTCGGCGACATGTTCGATGAAGCGAGACATATGCGTGCCTTTTTCTTCAGGCAAAAGGCTTACACTCATAGAAACTTGGGCGGCGATAGCTTGAAGGCGTCCTGACGCTAAGAGAAAGTGCAGGGGCATTTCAACATGACTAACGCCAGCGGCTTCTAGGGCGATATTGCGTTGGTCGTTGCGACCTTGTACGTCTTCTAAGACGTCGGGGGAATTGAGAGGATCAAGCACCGTGGCATGAATCATAGGGAACTCTTTCAATGGGATGTTTAGGAATCAGAGGGATGTTATGTTTATCATATCCTATAAAAAAGACCTGTCTATTAAAATTGTCTAAAGCTTATTTGATCCTAAATCTTTCTGAAGCACTTGCATTCTATTCTTTTGCTAGTATCGTAATAAAAGAGGCACACGATTTTCAATGTCCCGTGTGTGAATAAAAATAAGGTATGCTAACGCATGATGATCTCCCAAACGCTTGATGCCCCTGTGGTTTTTGATATTCCCGACTTTGACGACGATGCCAGTGATTATGAACTATCTATCTCGCCTTCCTTGCTTGAAACCCCTGAAGGCTTTCGCTCAGGGTTTGTCGCCTTGCTCGGTCGCCCCAATGTTGGCAAATCCACCTTGCTGAACCAGCTCATCGGTGAAAAGCTCGCCATTTGCTCCCCTGTCATGCAAACCACCCGCCATCGTATTCGTGGGGTCATCACTCGTTCAGACGCCCAGCTCGTGATTTTGGACACGCCAGGATTTTCCAAACCCATTGATGAACTCGGCACGTTTTTAGTCAAAGAAGGCTATGCCGCCTTAAAAGAAGCCGATGTCTTGTTTTGTGTCATGGATATTACATCTGCCCCTGGTAAAGGCGATGCGTGGATCGTCGAACAAGCGCTTCGCAGCAAACGCCCTGTCTACTTGATTCTAAATAAAGTCGACAGGCTCACAGGCAACCCTGCTTTGTATGAAGAACGCACCAAAGCGTATCAACAACTTTTTTTAACGGCAAAAGGCATTTATAAGCGATGCTTGCATACATCGGCGAAAACAGGCAAGCAAAAAGCCGTTTTGGTCGAAGCGATGTTTGAATCCTTGCCAGCCGGCCCGAAGTATTATGAAGATGATACTTTGACGGATCAGCGTATGCGTGAAATGGTCGCTGAACTCGTGCGTGAGCAAGTCTTGCTCAACACGGAGGACGAAATCCCGCATTCGGTAGCGATTGGCGTGGATGTCTTCGATGAAACGCATGAAAAAATGCCCCATATTTATGTGACCTTATATGTGAACCGCAAATCACAACGAGGCATGTTGATTGGCAAAGAAGGTTCTATGATTCGCCTGATTGGTGAAAAGGCTCGTACGAAGGTGGAGCGCCTTTTAGGGGAGCAAGTCTTTTTGAAGTTGGATGTGAAGGTCAAGGAAAATTGGCGTAAAGACACCAAGTTTTTGCAAAGTATCAATCTTGCCATGCCCAAATAGGGGCTTTTTTGACGCCTCCATTAAAAAAGGGAGTGCCTTGAAGACGCTCTGGCGTCTTGCCGAAGTCGTTAAGGAGAGACTGTCTTCTCTATTAATCGGAGGTACCCCCCCTATGCAAGCCCAGCAACCCCAACAACAGCAAGGTCCACCCCCTGCGGTTTTGGTATTTTTAAAGTCTTTAGCCACTCCCCTAGTACTTTATACCCCAAACGTGCTAGAGACTTTTACGGATATTAAAGACGCCATGAAAAATGCCAAAGTGGCAAGTCCTAAGCTGATTGAAAAAGAAACGCTAGGGCCTTTGAAGATCGTCTTTTTTTGGGACACTGAAATTGCGGGAGCCGCCTTACAAATGGATATGGGTTCCCCCTCTCCTCCTCCATCCCCCCAAGCAAACAACTCGCGTATGCCACTAAATCCCATGAATAAGGGAGGGCTCGTGCCTCCGTCTTCACCCTTAAAAAAATAAGCATAGCTCCCCTATTATACTGATTTTTCACCTAAAGCCCTCTAGAACTATAGAGGGCTTTAGTACAATAAACCTAAATATAAAAGATAGGATGCTTCCATGTTCAACACGCCATTTCATTACAAGCCTTTCTTAATGACCTTCTTGCTTTTAGGCGTCTTGGGCTGCTTACAAGCGCCTTTAGGTTTTTCTGCAGATTATGATTTGGCGACGTTGAAAACGGTATTGATTAAGTTGCATCAACGCTATGAAGAAAGCGTTAAAAGTAATATCCAATTGACACAGCAAGTACAGCAACTCAAAACCCAATTACAAGCGTCCCCTCAAGTCAAAACTTCAGCGTATACCTTGCCTGCGAACAAAGGCATGAGCCTTGTGCCACAAGGGGTGCTGAGCTTGCAAACGCAGCTTGCCCAATTGCAAGATGAAAACAAAGCCTTGAAACAACGTTTACAAAGTTCCAGCTCGCCTGCTACAAGCGATGTTCGTTTGACTCAAGCTCATCAAGAACTTCAAAAGGCCGTTTCTACGATTCAAGATCAACAACGCCAAATTTCAAGCCTTAGCGAACGTATTGAAGCGTTACAGTCCATGCAAGTCAACGCCCCCATTACTTTAAGTGGCAAAGACGCTTCGCTTGCGATGAGTCCCATGCCCCGTTCTTCTCAAGAAGGTAAGTTAAGTGGTGCTGCGGTTAATATCACGCCCTTGTCTGTGCAAGTGGTCAGCATGGTGAATCAAGCGAGTGAATTACGGAAGCACGGTAAGTGGGAAGCCGCCGAATCAATTTTACTTAAGGCTTCTAGTTTGGCTCCTGAAGAAGCGAGCATCTATTACAATTTAGGCAACACGTATGCAGGTCAAAACAAATTGACGGATGCCGTAGGTGCTTATTCCAAAGCGATTGCCCTTAAGAGCGAGTTTGCTCAAGCGTATTATAATTTAGGGGTGGTGTACCAACGTTTGGAAGATGCGGTGCAGGCGAAGAAATACCTTAACATGTATTTGGGCTTAGAACCGACTTGTTCAAATAAGGTAGAGGTGGAAGCACTACTTCAATCATTATAGAAGGATCTGCGAAAAACTTGTGCAAAGCATTTCATAGAAAAATTGTAACGCTCTAAAGGGGTAGGGGTTGCTTTACGTTTATTTGTGTTATTATTTCTAGTATCATCGTATTGTTGATGTTAAAATCTACGTCAAACAATTCGCGTACAAAGATTTACAGCTTAGAATGGAGCAATACACATGGACGTTATTTTACTTAAACCCGTTGAAAACTTAGGCGAACAGGGTGATGTTGTTCGTGTGTCTGACGGTCATGCTCGCAATATGTTGTTTCCTCGCAATTTAGCGGTATTTGCTTCTGAAGGGGCGTTACGTCATCAGAAAAGTCGCTTAGAAACCATTGAACGTCAAGCCAAAAAACGTATTGCTGAAGATCAAGCCGTGGCATCTAAAATTGAAGCGATTGGTATTATGGTGATTAAAGCCGCCGTAGGTGAAGAAGGCAAATTGTTCGGCACCATTACGCCTAAAGAATTGGGTCGTATTTTGAGCGAAAAATCTGGTATTGAAGTAGATCGCCGTCATTTAACGATTGAACGCCCCCTCAACCGTGTGGGTGCTTACGATGTAAGCTACCGTCTTTCAAGCTTTGTTGAAGCCAAGTTGGTGGTGGAAATTCAAGCAGGCGAAGAAGCGTAGTCTTCTCAACAGGTTTAAAACAAAGCCTCCTTTTGGTAAGGAGGCTTTGTTGATGAAGGAGGTATCGTGAGTTTAACATCCTTACTCGGAGGCGTCCTGCCTTTCCAAGTGGATCGACTGATTGTGGGACTTGGCAACCCTGGGGCGGATTACGAAGAAACGCCTCATAATATTGGCTTTCAAGTCCTAGATGCCTTGGCTCACGAATGGGGCGTAAAATTCAAAGTCCACAAAAAACTACAGGCTCAAGTGGGTGTGGGCCGCTTCAATGGTGAACAAATTTTATTGATAAAACCTTTAACATACATGAATCTTTCAGGCAATGCGGTGGCTCCATTAATGAAGGTCTACGACTTACCCACGAGCCATTTACTGGTGCTGGTGGATGAAATCAACCTTGCCTTTGGCAGTTTAAGGGTGCGCCCCAAGGGCAGTGCGGGTGGTCAAAACGGCATGAAACATATTATTCAATCCCTCCGAAATCAGCAGGATTTTGCCCGTCTTCGGTTGGGCATTGGTCCTCAGCCCGAAGGCGTTGCCCTTGAAGACTTCGTGTTAAAACCCTATACACCCCAACAGCGTGAACAATTGCCGAAAATCTGTGAAACGGCGGTGGCGTGCGTGGAATCGCTTTTAGCGATGGGTGTTACCACCACGCAGAATCTTTTTAATCGCTAGGGTTTTTCTGTCGCTTCATTCTCTTTTTTCATGTTAGAATACAATAATACTGTATGAGAGAAGTGGAGAGACTATGTTCTTTTTGCGTTTACCACTAGCATCGATGACTTGGCTAATCGCCCTAAGCGTTTCGATTCTGCTTATGCCGTCTAGTCAAGCGGCGTGGTTTCATAAGAAGACGAAGCCTTTGGCGTTGCATCCGACTTTACAGACGCAAGACACTGCCTTGCCTTCTGGCAAAGACATCCAGCCTGCCACAAGCTCGAACAAGAACAACTTACCTCAAGTACAAGCCCTGGAAAAACCCGCTGAAACGCCTGAAGTCAAACAAAAACAACTCGATATTACAAGCGATACCTTGACTTACGACGACAAACTTAAAGCCTATGTACTGATTGGCAACGTGCATATGATGGTGGAAGACCAAAACGCCGTACTCGACGCCGATAAAGTCACCTATCAACCTGATTTAGACATTGTGGTTGCGGAAGGCAATATCAAATTGGTCAAAGACGGTAGCACAACCGAAGCTGCCTACATGCGTGTTCGCTTAGACGGTCAAACGGCTTTACTTAATGATTCCACGGTGAGTTTGGGCTTTATTCGCTTACGAGCCAAAACTGTTTTGGGACGCCCCGATATGACACACATGAAAGATGGCGCCTTGTTAATGGTGCCTCGTCAAGCCTTTGAACAAGCTCGCAGTCGTTCAGGCACTCGTTTTGTGGGAGGCAACCCTGTTAATGGTATCGTTATTCAAGCGGGTTATAATCCTTATACTCTTAACTCCAAGCGAACACAACGCTTTGTGGATGCGGACAACTTAAGAAGCAATCCCTTAGAAGAAGCCCAACAGTTTTTAAATGCACTGACTCGTAAAGGTTTTGACACGTCTGAAGTGGCACTCAATCGTGAAGAAAAGCCGATTGTCCAATTTTTAAGCGTCAAAGTGAAAGAAGTCGACATTACAGAACATCCCAATGAATACTATATGGTGGACTTCAAATCGCCTCGGGTGAAACTCAAAAACCTATTCTCGCTTCCCCTGCCTAACTTAGACATAGGCGTGGACAAGAAAAACAGTCGCTTGGATTACTTAGGCCCAGAAATTGGCTTTAACCGTGACTTGGGCGGTTTTTATGTGAATCCTGGTTTTGATTTCAAGGTTGGGCCAGGTGCCTTTAAGCTTTCGCCTATGGTGTCTTACGGGCAAACCATTAACCGAAATGGGACGTCTATTGATATTCGCCAACCTGAATTTGGATATGGGGTCATGAGTTCATATCGTTCTAAACGCTTAAACTTAATGGCGGCTCGTAACTTTAAGAATGATTATAATGTCTTAGAAGGCGAAGTGTATTTATCGCCTAAAGGGCGAAACACCAAATTGATTGGTAGTCAAAATGCCTTTTCAGGCTCCAGTTTCTTTACGCAAGAACGCCCGAGCTATAGCCTTCAATTGGAAGATAAGCGAAACTTCTTTAAAGGTAAACTCTTTGTTTTACAAGCCGTGCATAGTGGCGGTGTTTTTAAAGATGATCTGTTCCCCTTTAACTCCGCGAATCCCTTTGTCATCAGAACATCGAATAATCCTGTCACCGCAGGAAGATTTAGACAGCAACTGGTTCTTGCCAACAGTCGTCCTTTGTTTAAAATCGGCAAAAACATTGAACTCGGGGCGAACTTACAAGCCTCTAACGCCTATTACACCACAGGCGATGTCGTCAGCGTGTTAAGAGGAGGCCCCACCGCCAATTTTTTCTTGGGTGACTTTTTTATGTCGCAGGTGTCTTATAACCTAGGGGCTGTTTCAGGAAAATCTCCTTTTGTGTTTGACAGCTTCTTCTTAGGTAATCAAACGGTGAGTTTAAATAATGCGGTCAGACTAGGTTCACACGTCTTACTAGGCTTTCGTCAAGATTTTAACTTAAGCAACACAAATGCTCGAAATGATTCGTTAGTGGGTAACACGATTTATTTGACGCTCGGGCCACGCAATGTGAAGTTTACGATAGGTTATGACAGTGTTTTTAGACGCACCAATTTTGGCATTTCGTACTATCCCAATACCAGTCAAACCGAAATTGCTTTTGAAGATGCTTACTTGAATTCGGCGGTAAGCCCGATGAGTCCACAAGAAATGGAAAGCTTTAAAAAGTGGAATCATGGTAAGGCAAAGGATCGTGACGCCGTGCCTGCGGTGTTTCAATTCCCTTGGCAACAAAAAAAACGGGGCTAAACCTTTAAATTAAAACGGACTATCGTACTGGAACGTCTACAGGTTACTATAGTCATACATCTTCGTTATATTTATTACCCCTCCTCATAGAGTACGACGTTCAAGAAGCCCTCTCAATACTCCGACACCTCATACGAAACCCTCACCGTTGCATGTGTAGACAAGGGTCTAAAGGAGTCGTTCGCATGATGATGTCAGCATCCCATAAAGCCTTAAATCCCTTTGAAGATTGGATTTTTGTCGATTCTAGCACATGGCAAAACGAGGTCTTAACCCCTCTCAAAGAACGGGAACTCACCTTGCTTAAACGCATGGAAGTGGTCTTCCCTTTTGAAAGCCGCTTAAGTGAACGACAAATGGCGACATGGCTGATTTATCAAGGGCTAGATACCCAAGATTATAGCGACATGAACTGGAACGGTAAAGGCAACGTAGACCTCGACGAAAAACAAGTCGATGCCGTCATGGATACCTTTGAAGCTCTTTACAAGCTTTGTATGCGGGATCGTGAACGCTTATTTGTTCTGCAAATTAGCATGGAAGTGCTGATGACCTTTGGCAACATTCCCAATTTAAGTGAGTGGTGGGAAAAGTTGGATCATTTTACAGGCAATATTGACGGCTTTATGTTGGAAGATGTTACTTTTCATCAATCGCTTGCCGAAGCTTTGAACTTGCACGCCCAATACGCCTTGATTGATCAAGACATTGACACGGCTCATAAAAATCACCGCTATCTAAAAAAGGCAGGCTATAGCTATCAAGGCGAAAAACGTGTGCCTTATTTGGAACAATGGTCGCATGTGTCGTTGATGTTAACGGAAATCTATGCTCATAAGCAAAATGTGCGTAATGCCCGTTTATTGTACGAAGATATTTGCTTTGTGGATGAAGAACTCGCCAAAGGCAACCAAGAGGTGCTGGAAGATCACGCCAAGGGAGCCGAACTGCTGATTTGGCTCAGTCGTGAACATCCTTCTAAGCCCAAGACCTTGCAACTGCAACGGGACTTGTACAATTTAGTCGACAGCAGTGTTGAAAATTCGGTGATGGTGCGTCACTTTATTAACGGTGCGATAAGTATGGCTCAAAGTTACGGTAATGAAGGGCAGTTGCAACCGTCTTTACGCTTGTGGCAGTTAGCTCATCGCTTTGTGACACGGGGCAATCATTATGATCACCCTGAAGTCTTAATGCTCTTGGGCAAGCTGGGTATGAATGTGATTTGGACGCATACAGGCAAGGAATCGATTGAAGATGTGCAGTTGGTCTACGATCAACTTTGTGAAATGGCCGCGAATGCGAAGGGGCATCCCATTCAGTTTTTCGAGCAATGTGCATGGGCAGGTGTCAATTTGGCGTGGGTGTATGCTCAAAAAGGACAACTTGAAGCTTTACCTCAACTTTTGAGTGATATTCACACCTTTGAAGCCCACTACCCCATGATATTTGGCTTTAAGGAAGTGGCTGCTGCGGCTTGTCGAAATGGCTTGTGGGGGATGCGTCAAGCCCAATTTTTGCATCACGATTTGGTGTTTCAGTGCATCGAACATGAAGCCCGTCGTCTGATTTTAGATGGCGTGGAAAACCGTCATGTGCAACCCACATCGCCTTACTTTCTTCAACAGCTCACGACTTTGTTGTATCAGTTGGGGCAGTTGGATATTCGCTTACATGATTACGGCAGTTTCGCCAAGCGTTTGGAATGGGCGGAAAATCTAAGTCTGTTTAAAGACATCCTGCTTCCTGAACATGCTTTATTTGTTTGCGAATACGCCCTATTGGGTATTGAAAATCGTAATAAAGTAGAGTTATTGGAACATACTGAACGTTATTGGAACGTACTGAACACGCTTTCACTCACCTTTACAGAATCTGAAGACATTCAACGTCTTTATGCCGCGGGAGCATGCCATTGGGCATGGCGACTAAAAAAAGTCAAAAATACCGCTGAAATTGAAGCCCTCTTGCGTCATTTGAAATTGGTGCAAAGTAAGTTTCCCAACTGTATCGAAGTCCTTCGAGGCGTTTGCGGCTTACATGCGACACTTTCAACCGCTTATGCCGAAGCCGACAATTGGACGCTGGCGGGTTCACACGCCACACCGATTAAAACGCTATTTTCGCAAAGCAAGCAGGATGCGAAGATCCTCAATGCGTGGGCGGAAGTTTTGACAAAACTGGTGACGACTTGGCCTCATCACCGCAATGTGCAATCTACCTTACCGTATTTAGAAATACTTTTAGATCTTTCTAAACAATACCCTCAACATAACTTTTGGCCCAGTACGCTTGCCCAAGTTCGAGCCCACCATTGCCAAAGCTTTTTTATGTTGAAGCAATACGACACCGCCATTAAAGAATTGGTCGCTTTGCAGGATTTATGGTTGGCCTTTAAGCCCCATCATACGGTGGAAATGGCTTACATGAATGCCAAAGCCGCCCGTGTGATGTGGAGCAGTAGCCAAGGCGATTTGACACAAGCTCAAAATGAATTATGGCAAGTGTTTCAGCATCATGACCTGCAACTGCGTGAAAAACGTCCTTTAGTGGGATGGAAAGCGAGCTTGACCAGTGCCTTAGCCGTCTTTAGTTTAGCGATTAAAGACCATGATACCACGGTGGCAGATGCCGTGTTCCGGCGTTCATTGAGTCTCGTCAAGCAATTACCGCAGCGTTTAGCAGGCGATCCTTGGCGAAGCTTGGGGTACATGGCCTTGGGATGGACGAATCACATTCCTAAGGAAGAAGATCCTCGTAAATGGTTTCAAAAAGTGACGCTACAACCCTTGCATGACGTGGTGCAAGATTTGCTCCACATCCCGCAGACACAAGGCATCGCCGTATGGGATGCCCTTCGTAAACCCAGCATACCCTACTTTGAAAATGAAGAAAGCTTCACCGATTCCAGTCGCTTTATTGTGGGCTTTAGCATTAATGATGCCTTGAGCAAAGAAACCTTAGACGCCTTACATCAAGATCCTGATCCCTTATGGATTCAGCAAAAATGTTTCGAAGTCTGCGTCTTGGAAGGGTCTCAGCAGGCGGAAAGTTTCTATCAACAGATTCGATCTTTTCAAAGCTCGTGATTCGCTCATTTGGTTAAATCAAAGACCTGTTTCGTAAATGCTTTATTTTAATACAGTCTCTTCAATTGTGCCAAGTCTTCTGTGGTGAATTGGTGATTCTGCAAGCTGCGATGAAACATCACACTATGCGGATCCTGCGTATGCTCTAAGCCCAAGGCATGACCCATTTCATGTAAGAACGTGGCATACAACTGCAACTGTTGAGCATCTACATTCAAATGCTGATTGATGCGTGGATGTCGTTGCAAAACAATTTTGCTCCTATAAATATAGGGATGCCCTTCTTTCAGGTGCGTTTGATTGACGGTGCGTCCCACTTCATAAGGGCGTTGTGGATTGGTTTCATCGCTCCATGAAATGAAGATGCCGTCGCTATCGTCTGTCAACGCAGTCCGTTGCTTGAATTGAACCGCTCCGTTACTGGCGGTTTGCCAAGCCAGCACGGCTTTTTCAAAGGCATCGGGTGGACGCGTCTGCACTTCATCCATCCATTCACAGTAAATTGAAATCGCCAACGGATCTTGCCAAGTGGGCACGGCATTTTGAAGTTCAGCAGGGGTTAGTGCTATTTTGCTTTCAACTTTACGTTGTGACAATCCATTTGCTGAGGGCAGTGGCTGGTACTGTTGCCACGATTGAATCGGTGATTGTGAAAAAGGCGGAAGTGACATGTGTATTCCTCCCTCCTAGTGTGTGTTATTGAACCGCTGTTTCTAGCACACCAAGTAGGGTTTCAATTGTGGTGGTTAAATCCGTTTCAACCGAAGCTCCAGCGGCTTTTTTATGACCGCCCCCACCAAAATATTCACCCAACAAGGCAGACACATCAATATCGTTGCGGTTAGAACGCAGGCTTATTTTGGTGCGTCCTGAAGGCATTTCTTTCACCAGTGCGGAAACTTGCACGCCTTGAATGCACCGTAATTGGTCGATAATGCCTTCGGTATGTTCATCTAAGGCGTTATAGCGGTCAATTTCTTTCAACGTTAGGGACGTCCACATGATGCGTCCTTCAGCGTGAGGCTTAGCATTTAAAACCGCATGAGCCGTCAACTGACTTTGGCAAAAGGGCTGTGTTTCATAGATTTGATTGTAGATGTAGGTGACATCGGCTCCAGATCGTTGTAATTGCCCTGCCACTTCAAAGGCTTCAGGCGTCGTGCTGGAATGACGAAACCCGCCCGTATCGGTCAGTAACGCAACATACAAGCAAGTCGCTGCTTCTGGACTAATAGGGCATTGCCATGTATTTAAAATCCGCACAATCACTTGACCACTTGCGGCAGCGTCGGTTTCAATGATATTGATGTGGGCAAAGGCATCGTTAGACACATGATGATCAATGTTAAGTGTATCGGTTGCCGTTTCAAATAAGCGAGCCGCGGGGCCTAATCGTGAAAGGGCTCCACAATCGACAGAAATGGCTAAATCGTAGCGATCTAATACCTTTTCAGGGGTTTTGTCAATGCTGATAACCTCATCAATCCCCGGCATGAAGTGGAAGACATCGGGCATGCGACCCGCAATAAGGCAATCGACTCGTTTGATATTAGGGAACAGGTAGGCAAGGCTGTGTTTCAAACCAAGCATGGAACCCAGCGTGTCGCCATCAGGACCGACATGTGCGGTGATGAAGACGGTTTCACTACGATCGAGGGCGTTATAAGCGTCTTGGTAGCGACGGAGTTTTTGCGGGTTTTCAGAAGTCATTATCATGACATGTCCTTTTTAGGTTATGAAGGTATTTGTATATTATAACGCATCTATAAGGTTTTTTGTACTACATAAAGGTTTAAATTCGATAAATTTGAAAAAAAGCTTGCGTTTAAGTTCTGTTCACGATTAAATAAGAGGTGTTGAAGCCCTTAAACTGGCTTCATGCTAAGGGCCAGTAGCTCAGTTGGTTAGAGTGCCTGCCTGTCACGCAGGAGGTCGCGAGTTCGAGCCTCGTCTGGCCCGCCATTAAATCCTCCGTATTATGCGGGGGATTTTTAGTATATAGTGTTTTTTAATAAAAAGTGTGATGCTAAAATGGTTGCACAAGCAGGCGTCCAAGCACTAAATCCGAGCGGGTGAGCGCACTGCGAATCCCCGAGCGATTTTGCGGACGTCGTGCAACGAGAATGATGCGACGAGGTGGGTCAAAAGGGGGTGGATTTTCAAGGAGGGGGAAATGAGGGAGGAGAAACGCAATACGTCCTCCCTTCCCCCTCCTTGAACCGCCTTTGGGGGTTTGGGGAGTCTTTGGCGGCACAAAGACCCCCAAGCACCA
>JBEISK010000033.1:0-18781 GCA_040375445.1 Gammaproteobacteria bacterium
CCCTCCCTCCCGTCCCGAACCACGAGTTTGTAAACCAACACTTCATTTTAAAATTGTGAACAAGTTGGTTTCTAAAAAACTTGCCGACGGCGCACTAAATGCGAGGCTTCCGAGACATTTTGCGCACGGCAGGAACGGAGGGAAAGCGAGAGGGGTGGGATTCTTAAGGGAGGGGGGCGACCAAGACCCTCCCTCCCTTAAGCCGCCTTTAGAGGTGTTGGAGACCTTTGGCGGAGCAAAGGTCTCTGACAAACGAGTAATCTTAAACGGAGCTAAAGTTTACCAGACCCTTCTATATTTCAAGCAAGACCTTGAGCATGCCTTTTTGCGCCGCCACTTCTAGGGCATGGACGCCTTCTTCTAACGCAAAACGACGCTGAATCAAACGATGCACAGGCACCTTCCCACTGGCGAGGGCTTCAAGTGCCACATCAAACGGCCCACATCGAGACCCCACAATCGTGAGTTCATTCACCACAACAGGAGCGAGGTTTAAGCCTTTCGTATCCGCCACGGTGCTTTTTAAAACCAGCACGCCACGAGGCTTCAATAGAGCAATGGCTTCTTCAATGCCGCCTGCCGTGCCAGTGGCTTCTACCACCACATCCACCCCTTGTGGAAGGGGCCTGCCTTGGCCACTTAAGACGGTGTCAATGCCCAAGCCTTCGACACAGGCAAGCTTTTCGCGGTGGCGACCCACCAGTGTGACGTTTTCGCTATGTAAACGCAGTGCCATGGCGATCAATAAGCCCAATTTGCCGTCGCCCAATACGACGACTTTATCGCTTTTTTGGATATGGACTTGCTCCACAATTTCAAAGGCCGCGGCGAGCGGTTCGACAAAAACAGCGGCTTCATCACTCACCGAATCAGGCACTTCGTAGAGATTGCGAATAGGCGCCGTCACATAATGGGCAAAGGCCCCGTGATGATTGACAATACCGATGACGGATCGATTAGGGCAGTGGTGCGGATTGCCACAGGTGGCACAGGTTTTCATATTGGTAGCTTCCTCGCAAGCCGCGTTAATATCCACGCAGACTCGCTTGCCTTGCCAGTGGGGTGCATCGGGGGCTTCTTCAACCACGCCGACAAACTCATGTCCCAAGATGCCTTGAAAGCCCATGTAGCCTTTGATGATTTCTAAATCGGTATTGCAGACGCCCGCCATTTTAACGCGGATACGGGCTTCGTTTGCTTTAAGGGGGGGCAAGTCAATATCGGCGAGGGCAAGTGTTTCACCGTTCCATAGGAGTCCTGTGTTGTCGGGCATGATGATGTCCTTTATGTTTAGATTATAGAAACTTCTTACTCCCTCCCCTTTAAGGGGAGGAAAACAACCTTCTTATTCACGAAGTGAATCTTCGTCTTTGGGAAGGAGAGGTTGGGAGAGGAAACCAACGGTTTTCTTTCCCAAGAGAAAAAGTCTAGGACTTTTTCGACCATGGTGGGGTGGGGAGTAGATGTCACGCTGGGTTTTCAAAATCCCCCCTCTCCCTAGCCCTCTCCTCAAGGAGAGGGAACAGGACTTTATAGACAAATTCATTCTAACACAAGCGATGTATGATAAAATAAGATATATCCCAAAAAATAGAGAAATACTCATGAAACCCAACGTCGCCTTGTCGCTTGTACTTGCTTTCACCCTGCTTTTCGCCAGCAGTTTTAGCCCGTTGCTTTACGCCAAAAAAAGGACCGAAACCTATAACGCAACGACCAATTCCTCCATCCCTAAAGCCACGCAAGAAGACAACGCCGAATTGCAACGCATCTTACGCAAGCTCATTGAAGACAATCACTTGCGTGTGCAAGACGCTGTCATTGAAGCGTCCTACGTCAAAAATGAAGAAGAAATCAATGCCTTTACGGACAGCACCCGCATCGTGGTGTATTCAAGGTTGTGGTATATGCTGAAAAGCGATGAGGCTCGTGCTTTTTTGATCGGGCATGAATTGGGGCATATCACCAATCGCCACAAACGTAGTTCTTCAGGGCGTGTAAGAGGCTTACGCATCGCCACAAGCGTGCTTGCGATTGGTGGGGGACTTTTGCTGGGAGGTGTGCCTGGTGTTTTGGTAGGCGCCAGTTCAGGCTATACCGCACAGTTGGTAAACTTGAAATTCAACCGAAAGCAAGAGTATCAGGCGGACGATTCAGGCATGCAATATATGATTCAAGCAGGGTATGATAAAAATGGAGCCATTGCCGTCTTGGATGCGTTACAGCTCATTTCACAATCCGAAGGGGTGGAACTATTACAGACGCACCCTTTAACGAATGCTCGAGTTGAAAAATTAGTCGAAAAATACGCCCTAACCCCAAGTCCTTACACCTTTCAAAACAAGTAAAGCATTAGGCTTTTCTAAGAAGATCTGCTAGAATAGTATTAATTCTTCCCTGTAATTTAAAAGGATTCTCTATGAATTTCCACAAAACAGCGACCTTATGCTTGCTTAGTCTCACTATGGTGAGTGCCTTGGCGATGCCTTTGGTTTTAGCAGCAACGAAAACCAAAACGATTGTCAAACCAAGCGTTATTAAATCTCTTGTTGTGTTGACGCCTAAGGAAGATATGCACCGCCTTTTGCATACACTGATTGATGCCAATAATTTATATATTGCTGATGCCGTGGTGGATGCGTCTGATATTCAAGACACCAACGTCGTCAATGCTTACACGGATGGTACGAAGGTGATTATTACCTCTGCGTTATGGAATAAGCTTAAAAACGACGACGCCCGTGCCTTTGTATTAGCACACGAGCTTGGTCATATCACAAATCACCATATAGCAAAAGGTATTGCTAAGCGTGTAGGTATAAATGTGGTTGGGGCGGTTCTCTCTACCGTCATCCACAATCCTGTAGGAAGCTATGGAGCACAAGTGGGAACAGAATTGCTGGGTTTAAAGTATGATCGTAAACAAGAATATCAAGCGGATGATTCTGGTATACAATTTCTTATTAACGCCAAGTATAATAAGAATGCCGCAATTGAAGTGTTCAAAGTGCTTCGGGCTTCAGGTTCAGGTCAAGAAGTCGAATTTTTAGTGACTCACCCCTTACCTAATTCACGGATTAAGAAATTGAGTGAAAAATACGGCCTCGACCCAATGGTCACGACCGTATCACCATCTAAAAATTAGTTTAAGTTTAGCTTAAGTACTTGAATTGTTCTGCACCTTTTTCGGCGAGTGATTTGAGTGAATCTCTTTCTTTTTCAAGTGCTTTGTATTGTTGTTCAATACGTTGTGCTTGAAGTGTCAAAGATTTTTCAATCTGTTGGATTGCATTCAAACGAGACATCAAGGACTGGTAAGTCGGTGATTCTGGTTCTAAGTCAGCCGTCAAGGTGAACAAAGCACCAATCGTGTTAGACATTTGCATTTGTGCTTGTGAAATAAGCTGACGCTGCCATTCCAAATCGATGGTTCTGGCGGTTGCGGCCATATAACGTGCTTGTACTGTTGCGAGTAACATTTTCTCTATTGTCCCTTATCTATTTATGCCAATATGTTTTTAAAGTTTTTGAATGTATGAGTAAATTCGGTGATATAAGCCGTTTTTACCGTTTTTTCGTGGCTTGGATTACTGTGTGTGATGTAATCTCTTTTCTATCTCGCTTTAATAAACAATTGCGAATCCTTAAAATTGCGTAAAGGCTTTAATTCGTTACAAGCCGTTACAATTTTAGAGGAGGCGATGCGAAAGTCTTTTTGCTTTGTCCCCCCTCCTGATTTTAGGAGGGGGTTAGGGGGCGGTTAAACTTACAAACGGAGTCTAAAGTTTAACCTCACCCTCGAACGTCTAAAGACGTTCTCTTCCCTCTCCTAAAATTAGGAGAGGGGACAGAATTTCAAAGATCTTTCTACAGAAAAAACTTAATTCGTGGGGAATTGATAAAATACCTTGATCGCGTCTGATTGGGTGTACAAGCTTAAACCTTCATTAAAGTTTTCAATCGGCATGGGGTGCGTCATCAACGGATTCACCACAATCTGTCGACTAAATAAAGCTTCACTCGCCTGCCTTAAATCTTCTAAAGCAGGTGAATAGCTGGTAACAATGTTAATCTCTCTATAATACAGGGCCTTGGGATCCAAAATCTCGCCTTGCGGATTGCCCGCCATAAGCGTCAAGGTGCCTCCATTGCGAAGCAGTTGGAACGCCAAAGCTAAGGTGTGGCGATTCACCACGCTTAAAAAGACGGCATCCACCGCTTGAGTCGCTTGTTCTTTAAGCCACGCTTGCCAGTCGCTCGTTTGTTCTGTGGGATGCACCGCTAGATCCACCCACTCCATGGTGCGAGCCAAGCCCAAGCGTTGTGGATTTAAATCGATGCCAAGTACCTTTTGCCCTTGATTGCTTAACGCTTGAGCCGTCAATAAGCCGATAAAACCTAAGCCAATGATGGCGACACTTCCGTTTTGTGAAGACAGAGGTGTTCGTCGAATGGCTCTTAGGACGCAGGCTAAGGGTTCCATGCACGCCGCTTCACGGTCCGAAATGTGAGCCGGAATTTTAAAGGCGGTATGTTCAAGGTGCCGTGCGGAAGCGGAAAAATAGGGGGCAAATCCACCAGGAAAAAGGTTACTGGCTCTGAACTCAGCACACATGCTAGGCGAACCATTGACGCAATAATGACAGATGCCACAGGGGACATGGTGGGCAATGGCGAGGCGATCCCCCACGGCAAAATCGCCGTTGTATTGGGCGTCTAGCTGGTGGATGCGTCCGACGACTTCATGCCCAAGTACGCTTCCTACAGGGACTTTGGCTTGGTGTATTTTTTCAGCATCCGTTCCGCAGAGTCCGCATCCCAGTGTTTGGATAATTGCTCCCCCCTCAGGCAATGTGGGCATGGGGAGCTGTTGGGCTTCGGTGGCATGAGGCGAATAGGTCACGACAGGTACGGTTTGATGAGTGATTTGGGCGTGTTCAGGCATGAGAATCCCTTTAACAGATGATACCCATGATTTTAACATAAATGCCAATACGGCGTCTAAATTATCCTCGGGTTTGGGGAATACCTTGGGGCTTGACGAAAATCGACTCACGCCCGACACGTGAGTATTACGACGATTATCGCTTTTATTTGGATAGGGGGGGTGATTTGCCCAGCATCGCCGAAGGGCGGATGCTGTCTGAACTCAAGGCCCGCAGTCGCACCTTTCACGCGCAAGGGGCGTACCGTTGTTTGGGGTAGGAATTGTTTCGTTTTGTAACAACTGAGCCCCGCACGCACCTTTTTGGCTTGAGCAACATTTATGTTCATATCACGATTAGAACGTCCCCGTCGTGAAGTACACGTGAAGTACACGTGAAGTACACGTGCAGTACATTAGAAAAAACAGAAAGGCCGCTAGAATATGCTTCTCTCTACAACACCCTTACGTTCAACCCCACAACAACAACGCGTAGGAAATGATGGTACCACTGCTATAAGGGAATTGACAGCACCGGATGTAAATAAACTTAGACAGGAAGCCCAGAAAAAACTCCCTGCTATTTTAAATCAATTAAAAACTCTAATTGCTCAATTAAAAACAATTACACCACGTGATTTAGCAAGTTCACCTGAACTACAAAACACACATACCCAGTGCCAACAAAAATGGCGTGAATTATGTAGTCAAATTGGAAGTGATTCCTATATTTTAGCATTGCAACGTAAAGGAGACTTTCTAAATTTGACGAACGAAGTTACTACCTTATTAACTACAATTACAGATTATAAACCAAGTCTTCCGTTAAGAGCTTTTAACTTTGCAAAAAGGGTTTTGGCACAACGGCGTCCCTAAGCCCCCCCATGCGTTGCTCGACTCAATTATTTAATCCCCAATTGTCACCTAAGGAAAATGTTAATGTATAGAACAACTGGTTTTCAATCCGCTTCTTATCCCAATTTTAACCCCAAGCTTTCCCCACAACAACGCGTGGGGAATGAGTCTCTAACAACAAATCAAACGGAATTGTTAGCATTACTTGACAAAGCACAAAGTTGGTTGCAAAAAATCCCAAACTGGAGTAACAATCCTAGTGAAAATGAAGCTTTTTTTAACTTCTTTTCAACGTTTTATTCTGAATTAGAAATTTTTAAAAAAATTCCCGAACAAGAATTTAACTCGTTAATAATATCTAAGCTAGAAGAATTTGAAGCAACGTTATTATCTAAACCACAAGGTTTTTATAAAATCTACCACCCAATTCTAGAACAAAAACTTAAGGAATATCAAACTGACATAAATTCAAAAGAAATAACTACACGTGAATTATTAAATGCTGAAATGAGTAAGATTGCCTCATGGCTAGCACCTCTTCAAAATTTAAAGAAGGACTTAGTTGGACAAGCATCCACCAGCCATGGTGATATTATAGAAAAGTTTTTTAAAATTAGAGACAATATAACCCTGCGTCGCTAACCCCCGATGCGTGAAGTCCCCTCGTCACCGTGCCCCCTGTAACCCGAAAAGAATCGCTCATGTATAGTCGCTTCGTAGGGCCATCGCCCCCCGCCTACCATCCCCCCATACCCCAGCGCAGTGGGACTTTGGAGACTGTAGAGCAAAGTCGTTTAAGGGTATTTAAAGTTCAGTTATTACGTGATCCTAGATTTAAAACTTTTTTTACAGATGTTCCAGTCTCTATAACATCAGAATGGTTGTATTCGTTAAGAGAGTTATTAAGTTCTATAGATAATAACCGTGAGTTCCTTGATGATAAAATCATTAAAAGTTCGATAGATAAGGCTATTAAGTTACTAGAAACGAACACTATATCATTAAGTGAACAACAAAAAAAGGAAAGCAACTTTATTTTAGCCTTCTATGAACTTATAATATTAAGAAAAAGTCACAACTGTAGGAATAGTAATAGAACCACACCTGTAGGCTGGTAGATGAGGAAGGCAAATCGGAGCTTTTAGCCGTCTGGGGCTTGACGGGCGTCTAGGCTTTCTACTATAGTAGAAAGCCTAGACTTGTTTAAAGGGAACAACACCGTGACACGTTTGCTGGTTCAAAAATTCGGAGGCTCCTCACTCGCCGACACCGACAAAATCAAAGGCGTGGCGAACATCATCACCACCGCTTATGATTCTGGCACGCAGATCGTGGCGATTGTTTCGGCTATGGGTAAAACCACCGACGGCTTGGTGGCGCTCGCCAACGAACTCAATAGCTCCCCCCAAGGGCGAGACTATGACATGTTGCTTGCCACAGGGGAAATGGTGTCGGCGTCTTTGCTCGCCCTACACTTACAAAGCAGGGGGTATAAAGCCATTGCTCTGACAGGCTTTCAAGCAGGCGTCCGCACCGAAGATGTCTACAATACCGCTCGCATTAAGGATGTTGAAACCGATTATTTGAATACCTTGCTGGAAGCAGGCACGATTGTGATCGTCACCGGTTTTCAAGGCGAAAATAGCAAAGGCGAAATCTGCACGCTCGGGCGAGGGGGATCGGATACCTCTGCTGTAGCCATTGCAGGTGCCTTAAAAGCCGATGCTTGCGACATTTACACGGATGTCACAGGCGTTTACTCGACCGACCCTCGCATTGTGCCAAATGCGATTAAGCTAGATGAAATTGCTCACATTGAAATGATGGAACTGGCTCGTTTGGGTGCGAAAGTCTTGCATCCACGCTCGGTGGAAGCCGCCCGTCGTTGGGGTGTGAAAGTGCGTGTGCGAAGTACATTTAACCTAAACGATGAAGGAACCCTTGTTGTGGATGAAGCCATGATGTCTCAAGACTCTACAAGAGCAGTCGCAGGCGTTGCTTGCGACAAGAATCAAGCCCGTGTGGCGGTCATTGGTTTGCCTGACAAACCGGGGATTGCTGCTCACCTTTTTAAAACGCTTGCTGAAAAAAGTATTAGTGTGGACATGATTATTCAGTCCATTGGGCAAGACGGCGTGACCAACGATATTGCCTTTACGGTGAATACGTGGGATTTACAGAACGCCGAAGCCGTGTTAAAACCAATTTTGCACGACTTAGGGGCAAGAGAAGTCTTGCTAGATGATAACGTCGCCAAGGTTTCCATTGTGGGAGTCGGCATGATTGATCGTCCTGGTGTAGCGGCCTCGATGTTTCAAGCTTTGGCGGAAGCCGAAGTCAACATCGGGATGATTGCGACATCTGAAATTAAGATCTCGGTCTTGGTGTCGAGTTCACAAAGTGACAAGGCCGTACAAGCCATTCATCACGCCTTTTTTAGTGATGCGTCAAGCGAAGAACTCGTGCCAAGTAAGCTAGGATATTAGATTATCGGCTATAGAAGGCTCTGCGAAAGTGGATTTTGCTTTGTTCCTTCTCCCTATGGTCGCACGCCTCGCCTATGGCGGGCTACGCTAGGATGAGGGAAACACTAGCTATAATTGGACATTCTAAAACCCTCACCCCAACCCTCTCCCATAGGGAGAGGGGGTAAAACGCTATTCCTTCATCTCCACGATGGTCTTGCCGTCGCCGCCCAAGTGAGCCTGTTCAGGGTAAAAGTCTTTGACAAAAGGGCATGTTTTGAGATAGTCCCTGACCGCTTTTTTCAACGCCCCTGTGCCTTGCCCGTGAACGATGCCCACTGTGTTCAACCCCACCCGATGGGCATTGTCTAAGAAGGCTTGCACGGCTTCAAGGGCGTCGATGGCTCGCTTGCCTCGCACATTGCATTCCAGTGCAAACGTGCCTTGCGATTGAGGCTTGCCGAGTTCCGCATGTTGCTGATGAATGCGGTGCAATAACTTACGATGCTCCGCCTTTTTCACCGCTTTCACCGCTTCAGGACTCAAGCCCAAAGGCTCCACTTCACTGGTTTTGACGACCAAACTAATCATACCATTTTTAAGCGTGACTTTTTTCCCGTCGCTCGACATCGCCACAATTTGAGACTTGCCTGCTAATTTCGGATGCTTAACATCCTGCCCGACTTCAAACGCATACACGATTTTTTCAGACTCATGGGCGAGAAGTTCGGCGTCAAGGGGGGCGAGTTCGGCTTGAAAGTGAGCGTCCACCTTATGCTTTAAACGCAAAATCCGTTGTTGAGCAAAGGCGAGAGACTTCGGCGATTCTTCCGCTTTTTTGAGATCCTTTTTCATGCGTTTGGCTTGCTCTTCAAAGTCTCGTAAACGGGCTTTAAATTGAGCTTGGTAATCGCTCAATAACTGCTTTTTCTTTTCACGAAAGGCTTGCTGTTCGGCTTTGAAATCGGCATGACGCTTTTCTAGCTCATCTTTTAAACGCTGGATTTCGGCGTTCGTTTCTTCACTGGCCAAGCGTTCTTGTTCTAACGCCGTCAACAAGGTGGCGGAATCGCTTTGCACTTGCCCCATGTGCTGGTGAGCGTCCTCAATCACGGCACGATCCAAGCCCAAACGCTCGGCGATCGCTAGGGCATTGGACGCCCCTGGCACACCAATCAACAGGCGATAGGTCGGTGCCAAACGCTCGACATCAAAAGCAACGGACGCATTGACGTATCCTTCGTGACGGTGGGCTTCTTGCTTGAGAACGCCCAAGTGCGTGGTGACAATGACCATGGCTCCCTTGTCGTAAAAGCGTTTCAATAAGGCTTGAGCTAAAGCACTGCCTTCAATGGGGTCGGTGCCTGCCGCGATTTCATCAAGCAGGATGAGGGTTTTGTTTAAGGGAATGCTGGCATCGGCAAAGCGAGCCAGTCGGCTCATTTGCCCTGAAAAGGTGGATAAATTATGTTGCAAGCTTTGAGAATCGCCAATATCCGCCAAAACACGGGGGAACAGGCTCATCGAAGAGCCGTCTTCCACGACAGGGAGCATCCCTGCTTGCACCATAAGTACGGCGAGTCCCACGCTTTTCAGCAGAACGGTTTTACCGCCTGTGTTTGGGCCTGTAATCACCATACAACGGGCAGACGTGTCATTCTGCTCTGTCCCCTCTCCCTTAGGGAGAGGGCTAGGGTGAGGGACTTCAAAGTCCCCCAGCGTCACGGTATTGGCAATAATGGCGTGCTTGCCTTCTTGCAAACACAAGAGCGGATGCTTCAAGTTCTTCAAAAGAAGACAGGGGTCGTGAGCATCCAAGACCTTGAGCGAAACGGCGTCCAAGTCTTTTGCCAATCGAGCCGCCGCCCATTGACGCTCCAAATCTTCCAAGGCTTGAAAAAAGGCAAGCAAGGCTTCCGCATGAGGGGCGAGGGCTTCGCTCATTTCCTTTAAAATGCGGGCTTCTTCTTTCTGAATCTGTTGATGCGTTTCTTGCAGACGGTTCGACAGTTCCACCACTCGTTTCGGCTCAATAAACACGGTGGATCCACTGGATGACACGTCATGCACAATCCCTGGGACGCTGGTTTTGTAAAAAACGTTGACAGGCAGGACGTAGCGTCCGTTGCGTTGCACGATGATGGCTTCTTGCAGGGCTTTTAGCACGGTGGAATTACTTAGAAGTTGCTTAAGCGTGCTTTGTATCTCCGTTTCTTGAGCGGCGGCACGTTTTTTGAGTTGGGCGAGTTCAGGGGACGCACTGTCACGAATTTCGCCTTCAGGCGTGAGTTTTTCGTCCAAGTACGTCCACCACGCCACAGGGCTAGGCACGTCTTCAAGCCACGCGAAGGGGGTGTTGTGGGGGGCAATGTCTCGTCGATATTTCAACACGTGGTTGATGGAATGCCTGCCGTGATGCAAGCCGTGAAGGAGGTCGATAAAGTCGAGCCGACCGAGTATGGCGTCTTTGGCGATGGCGTTTAGGGCAGGCAAGGCGTAGCGAAAGGCACCCTTGTTTTGGTGGGTGGATTCGCCGAAGCGTTGCAGGATATTTGCCAAGCATCCCACTTCACTTTGATGCCGCTGGATGCTGAAAAGGTCTTCGAGAAAAGGGCGCGCGTGCCAAGCGGTTTCGCCGTAAATGCTGGGGCATCTAGCGACAATTTCATCCATGAGGCGTTGCCAATCGAGGACATCCAAGCTTTTAAGGCTATCAGCGTAAAGGGGGTTTTCTGTGTTTAAACTAAACATACGTCACCCCTTGATTCGCATCCACCCAATCGAGCAAACGAGCAAAGGCGTGAAAGACCCGCTCTGGCGAAAGATGCGTCAAACAACGTTTTTCATAGTCACACGCCACCTTCAACTGACACGGCTGGCAAGGCAAACCCGCTTGCAAAACATGCACAGGGGATTTCGACAGAGGCTTCCAACGTTGCGGATCCGTCGGTCCAAAGAGAGCCAGTATCGGATGCCCAGCGGTGCCTGCCATATGCAACGGCCCTGAATCGATACCGATCGTGGCATCGAGCTGATGAAGCAGGCTCATGCCTTGCGTCAAGCTGAGTTCACCGCAGGCGATATGCAAGGGCGTTTCAGGCGAAAAATGAGCGTCAAAGGCTTGATAATAGGCTTTTTCGTTAGGACTACCGATGCTAAAAAAAGCAAGGGGAGGCAAGTCCTTTTGATGAGCCTTAAGCAGGTCAAAAAAGGCGTGCCAGTGAGCCGTTTCCCACGCTTTCGCCTCATTTGAAGCGACGGCGTGCCACAGGATGCATCGACGCCCTTCGGCTTTGTACTGGGTGATGAGATCTTGCCATTGCGTAGGGAGAGGATTCTGCTCCGTCAAATACGACCAATCCCCTACTAAAACAACTCTATTCGGATTTGTCCCTTCTCCCTTAGGGAGAAGGTTAGGATGAGGGAAACAGGATGTAGGCTGGGCATTGTGAGTCCCTCTCCCCAACCCTCCCCTTAAAGGGGAGGGGGGGAAAACAGATAGAGCATCCATAAAAGCGTCCGCTTCGTGGATGCCTTCACGATAGGGTATCGGATGCGTCAACAATCCGCCACGCCCTTCCGTGTCAAAGCCAATCCGCCACGGAATGCCAGCCTTCAACGCCAGCAAGACCGAAGACCACGAGCGTTTCAAGACAAAGCACGCCTCATACTGCTTGGCTTTCAGATGTGGCAAGACTTGCTTGGCGGACTCAAAATACACCAGCTCATCCACCGCAGGATGCCCTTCGAGTAATTCGCCCGAACCCTTGCTCACCAGCACATCAATGGCAACGGTGGGAGGTAACGCCTCACGCAAGGCTCGCAAAAACGGCTCAAGTAGTATGGTGTCCCCAATAAAACGGTGGCGAATCACCAAAACACGCTTAAACGAGTCCCACGGAATCGCTTGCTGATGCTTGAATAGGGACGCAAACACCTTCCACATAAGGCTAGTCACCTAGTGCGGTAATCACCGCTTTTTCGGTTTGCACAGGGGCTTCAAACTGCACAGGCCCTTGCCGTTCGCCCAAGCCCACAAAGCGTTTCACCAACTGCTTAAAGCCTTCAGGCAGGAGCAGTTCAAATTCCACAATGTGAATAGAATCCGCCAAGTCGCCTAAGGCAGGGATGTTCAGCTTGACGGCATCCTTATGCGTACACAAAATCAGCGGTTTTTCGTGCTTTTGCCATAGGCTCTGTAATTGCTCTAGGGCGTAGCCTTCCAAGGCTTCGTGATCCGCCAAAATCAGGGCATCTAAGACGTGGGCTTCGGTGGCTTTGACGCTGTCGATAAACTGTTGCGGATTGCCAATGCCTGTAAAGAGCAGACTATTTTTGCCTGCCAACTGTTCAAGGGCTTGCGTGTTTTCAGGCTTCAACAAAGACGTAAAGCCTGTGAGCCGTTGAGGCACCAAGTCCGCCTGTGTTTTGCGTGCCTTGCTTTTGCGAATCAGGGCGTTGAGGTAATCAAGACTAGAGGCATCCAAACTACGGGTCATCAAGAGGCTGTCCGCACGGCGTAAAGAGGCGAGTGGCTCTCGTAAAGGCCCTAACGGCAGAATATGTCCGTTACCCAAGCGAGCCGTTTCATCAATGAGCAAGACGTTTAAATCTCGTGCCAAGGGCAGATATTGAAAGCCGTCATCCAGCACCAAAACGTCAATCGGGGATTCTTTAATCAAACGCAAGGCATTTTCACACCGCTTACGCCCCACAATCACGGTGGCAAAGGGGCAGGCGTTTTGAATCATAAAGGCTTCGTCGCCATACTGCGGATTTTCGGCTCGGGCATAGGCTTGCGGTTCAGTCGCGCCGTAGCCTCGGCTCAAAATACCGACCTTGAGCTTGAGTTCATGGTGCAGGTAGTGAGCAATCGCAACCGTCATAGGCGTTTTACCTGTTCCGCCTGTGGTTAAATTGCCTACGCTAATCACAGGCACGGGCAAGTACACATTTTTCTTGAAACGCACTTGATACGCCCATTGACGCAAGGCAACGCCCATGCGATAGGCGTTTGTGGGCAGTATCATGAGCATCCACCACCATAACGGCGTGGGTCGAGTGTAGTGCAGACGATGCACGGCTTGAATGAAGTAGGAGCCTAGATTCATGCCAAACCCTCCTGTTTCAAAGGGTTAGACGATTTTAAAACGCCTATTCGACTGACGCCTAAATACGTCACGCCTGCAAGCGCCATGCTGTACAAGGTTGAAAAAGGCCAATCGGGCAAGAAAGTTAAGGGTAAAGCGGTATATTGTTTCAACGTGGTGAGCAAAATACAGAAGAATCCCACGAGCATCGCCCATTGCCCTGCTTGCTTATGCGGATGCTTACTAAACAATATCGCCAAAACAGGCACCAGCATCGTGGACGCATAAATATCCGCCGACAACCAAAGGACCTTGATAATATCATTGAATCGAAAGGCAATCAAGACGGCAATTACCGCTTGAATCGGCAAAAACGCATAATTCACCCAACGCAATTCTTTCCATGTCGCCCTAGGGGCGATAAAGCGTTGCACCACATCGTACACCATCGATTGAGACGCCACATTCATTGAGCTGTCCATGGTAGAGGTCACCGCCGACAAAAAGCCTACAATAATCAAGGCTTGCCATGCCGTCGACGGCAATTGTTGGGTCATCCATAAAAAGACGTTGGCTTGCCCAGCAGGAGGCGTAAAGCCCAAGGCGTGAAAGACCCCTTGAGACGACAAGCCTACCCAAGCGACGCAGGCACATAAGGCGATGATGAATGCCATCGACAGAAAGCTTACTTTTGTGGCTTGTTGTGGCGAACGACAGGCTTTCATGCGTTGCCACATTTCAGGGGCAATCATCCACGCTAGGGCGAAAACGGCCGTCAAAACCAAGGCGTAAGCAGGTTCGGGCAAGAGCGTCCAGTAAGCATCCGCCCCCGTTTGAGGATGCATCCAGGCGTGTTGGAAGGCATCGGCGTGATGCCAACCCTGCCACGCCACAAAGCCTGCCAGACTCGTGAGGGCAAAAAGCATCAAAATACATTGCAAGGTATCGGTAAACGCCACGGCAAAAAAGCCACCTAATAAACTATATAAAATCACTATACCATAAAGCGACAATAAAAGCGGTTCGCCCCATTCGCCCAATAACGCATTCAACAATTGACGGCTGGCGACCAGTTGAGACGCCACTGTGGTGGTAGAGGCAATAATAATCACCCACGCCAAAAAGAAGCGTCCACGCTTGCCGAAGGCGTGTTCGACGGCTTCGGGCTGGCTCATATACGGCAAGGCTTGCACCCGTTTGCCCACGAATAATGCCACCAGCAACATAGTCAACGTCGACGGAATGGCGATCATCCACAAGGCACTGATGCCGTTTTTCCAGTAGCCGTCCATAATCGCCTTGGTGGAGGTCGCCCCAAACCATGCGGCGGCAAAGCTTAACGCCAAACCGATCGTGCCGATTTGCTTAGGGTTGGTGAAGAAATCCACCGTGCCTTGATCTGAAACGGGTTTTTCTGAAAGTGCTTCAGATTGAGGAATCATGAGGGTCTAATCTTTCTTTTTTGTAGATAAAAGAAGCTATTAGGCTATTCTAGGAGCCTAGATTTTTTTGTGCAGGCGTGTAGTGCGACCTACATAACTAAACAAAAAAATCGTAGCGACAACGAAGAGACAATAGATGCTTTTATCCGTCAGATACGATAGGCTGAAAATAGCGACGGCTTTCGATGAGAACTGGCACCCCTCGAATCACGCAGAAGATGACGGCAATCCACGCTGAATACTGGGCGACTTGGGGAATCCAGCTAAACTGAAGGCTCCAGTTGTCGACGCCTTTCGGTTGATGAGCCAAAATCATAAAGGCAAAGGCAACAGCCTTGGTGAGGGCATACGTCCAACGACTAAAGCGAGAGCTGGTCAATAAAACGCCCCACCAGCTTTTCATCATGGAACTTTCGCCAAAGGCGGTGCATCCCTTTTGCAGGGCGAAACTGCGGAGTCCATCCACCCAAACGCCACGGGTAATCACCAATAGGGGCATCCAGAGAGGGATCCAGCCCAAGACGGCAAAGCTCACCCAATAGATTTGCTCCACCACACGATCGCTTAAAATGTCGATGACGGCTCCCACAGGAGAGCTTTCGCCGAGTGAGCGAGCGAGAAAGCCGTCTAGCCCGTCCATCCAAATAATGGCGACGGTGAGGATGAAGGCCAGCGTGTAGTCACTGGCTTGGGTGCTAAAGAGCAAGCCCACCACGACAAAGCAGAGGGCGTTGCGAAATAAGGACACGGCGTTGGCGGCACCGATACCGAGAAAGGGTTTCTGTGATTTAGGCATAGGGGTATCATCCTTTAACTGTGTTTCTTTTTATTTTACACGAAACATACGTCGATGCGTTAAATGAAAATAGTGGGGTTTACGCACTAGAAAAGCGATCGAAAAGCCGTCATACTGAAAAAGAGTGGCTCCTTGAAAAACGCATAAAACACCCCCCTTTGTTTCATTTTTCCCACACTTTCATGGCCAGAAATCGGACTTTCGTGGACAGAAATCGGACTTTCGTGGACAAAAAAGCGACTTTCATGGACAGAAATCGGACTTTCGTGGACAAAAAACAGACTTTCATGGGTCGAAATCGGACTTTCGTGGCCATAAATCAGACTTTCGTGGGTCGAAAAGTCGACTTTTGTGTGTCGGAAATTAAGCTCTTTTTGACGACGTTTCAAAAAAGCGACCGTCTCTTGAAAAAAGAAACGGTCGCTTTGAAATCGAATGGATTAAGGGTTACTTATTAACCGTCACCACTTGTAATTTGGGATCGCCAGCGGAAGGCGTGTTTTGATCCTTCTTGTACAAGTACAGATTCTGCACCAGCATCATCACCATGGTGGTGACCAAATAGAGCATCACCCCAGCAGGGATTTGGATAATTAGCATCAACACGGAAAAGAGAATCGGCATAAACTTGTTCATCAACGCTTGAGGCCCTTCCGTAGGCGCTGGCGTGCCTGACATCAAGGTCATCGACCATTGATACGCCCAACTCAAGATGCCGTAAATCACAATCAAGCCCAACACGCCGAAGTGATAGATCGTTTCCGTTTTCTTGGTGGGGATTTCAGTGCTGAAATCTTTGCCATCTTTCGCGGGAACAAAACTGAGATTTTCCACTTCTTTAGAGCTAGGGTTAATGACGGATCCTGTAATCTTCACGATGTTGTGAACATAGGTGTCGTCAAAGCCTAAATCGCTCTGATGCAAGGTGAAACGCAAGGGCTTACCCGCAATCGGAGGCTGAGGCTCTGCCGTGTAAAGCTTTTTTAGATCGTTCATTCTTAGGCTATTGACGGGGAAGGTTTCAGGTTCCGCCACGCCTTTAAGATACACATCAATTTCTTTGCCTGCTTCAAATTGACGGCTTGATGAATCCACGGCAAGGGTGCCATCTAGCGGATCGCCGCCATTGGAACGCCAGGTGTGGTGCAAATGTTCGATGAAACCGAAATGTTCCGCACCCGCCAATTGCATAAACGCAGGAGACGACAACGCCCCGTAAAGCGCAATAAAAATGGGGATTTGCAACAACATGGGCAAGCAACCCGCCAGCGGGTTAAACTTGTTGGTGCTGTAAAAGGCCATGACTTCTTTTTGCATGGCGGCAGGGTCGTCTTTATATTTGTCTTGAATCTCTTTGAGCTTGGGCTGCATGGCTTGCATCGCCTTCATGGATTCCGTTTGCTTGGAGTTCAAGGGCCACAACACCAAGCGCATGAGCACGGTAAAGACGATAATCGCCCAGCCGTAGCTCCCTAAAAATCCGTTTAAAAAGCTCAAGGCTCCAATCATGGGTTGAAATAAAAAATCCATTCGGCAAAGCTCCTTGCGATACTTGCATTAGTGTTCATCTGTTTTTTAGTGTAAAGGAAACATGATTTAATTTCAAATAGGCAAAATCTGAATAAAACATGAAGCCTTTGTGCTACACTAAATGCCACAAGCCCCCCCCTTAACGAGGAACCTTCATCGATGCCGTCAACGGTTATTTTTGACAATCCAGTCACCCATTCAATCTTTGCAGGTATAGAACCTAAAGATGTCTTGACGTTTATACTTTCCTACATTAGCATTTTTGTTGCGTTTTTAGCCTTTAATTTGCAACGGGAATCTTCAGAAAAAACGGCTCGTATGGAAATGGCGAAGGTATTGACGGAAGCCTTTAGTCATAGTGAAATGTTTGAAGCCATTGAGTATTTTAAGAAGGTATCACCCCATTTAGTCGATGAAAACGGAAAAGATAATAAAAGTTATATTGAATTAATTCAGAATGCCCCCGAAACTCAACGATACCGTTACCGTATACTGACCACTTTGCACCACGCCGAACGTTTGTACCAAAAAGAAAAAGAAGCCGAAAAAGTCCTTTTCACCAGCTTGATTACACCCGATATTGTCGAAGTGAGTTTGTGCTTATACAAATTAGACGACTATATGAAAGACGTCGACAAACCTGTATATTACATGGTGTACAAGGTCTTTGAAAAAATTCGCACCTCTTATATAAAACCGCTTGTAAAGGCTTATTCAAAAGGAACACAAATTGATTCTGAAAAAGGAAAACACACTCGCCGTATTTTAAGTAGCCTTCAAGACTGGGACAGACAATGGGGCGATAGAGGCGATCGCATTGTCACGAAAACGCATTTAATCTTACTCGACTTTTTTAAACCTCGTAACAAATCTTATGAGGATCTCTTAAGTCAACTAAAACGTCTCGAAAAACAATATGAGCAGTTTACTCAATCTTCAAATACAATCAAAAACAAAGAACGTTTTATAGATTTATTTTTGATGCTAGCAGGCACTAAAATACGTGATAAAGATTATCAGGGAGCGATTGACTACTACGACACAGCTATTGAACTTAATCCAAACGATTATAAGACTTACGCAAATCGTGGACTTGCTAAAGGAGAATTGGGAAGACATACGGAAGCAATTGAAGATTTCGACAAAGTCATTAAACACAATTCTAACGATTATCTGACTTATGTGAATCGTGGAGTTGCTAAAATAGAATTAGGAAGGCATTTGGAAGCAGAGGAAGACTTTCAAAAAGCCATTGAGCTTGAATCGAACAATCCAGACGTATATGAAGTGATAGCGGATATTTATGATACAAAATCTATGCGTGCGGATCAGGTGAAAAACCATATAAAAATGTACGAATATAGAGGTGAAGCAAAAAGACTTAGGGATTTAGAACAATAGAAAATAACATCCATGCCAAACGACCTGCGACAACTTAAAACCGCCCCGAGCTTCCTCCACTGGTGGCAGGGGCTTTACGCCCCCCTTGCCCCTGTCCCCTCTCCTAATTTTAGGAGAGGGAAGAGAACGTCTGAAAGACGTTCGAGGGTGAGGTTAAACTCACAAACGGAGTCTAGGGTTTAACCGCCCCCTAACCCCCTCCTCAAATTAGGAGGGGGGACCAGACAAAGGAAGGGGAGTTTAAACTCACCAACGGAGTCTAGGGTTTAACCGCCCCC
>JBEISK010000066.1:0-1912 GCA_040375445.1 Gammaproteobacteria bacterium
CCTAAAATTAGGAGGGGGGACAAGACAAAGGAAGGGGAGTTTAAACTCACAAACGGAGTCTAGGGTTTAACCGCCCCCTAACCCCCTCCTAAAATTAGGAGGGGGGACAAGACAAAGGAAGGGGAGTTTAAACTCACAAACGGAGTCTAGGGTTTAACCGCCCCCTAACCCCCTCCTAAAATTAGGAGGGGGGACAAGACAAAGGAAGGGGAGCTTAAACTCACAAACGGAGTCTGGGGTTTAACCGCCCCCTAACCCCCTCCTAAAATTAGGAGGGGGGACAAAGCCACTGTTTACAGTCTTGCCCTCCTTGTATTAAAATAAACCCATGACTAATACCCAACGCTTTGCAAAACAATTAAGAAAAGCACAAACAAACGCCGAGATATTACTTTGGTATCAGTTGCGAAACAAACAATTACAAGGCTTAAAGTTTTACAGACAAAGACCGTTTCATCCTTATATCGCTGATTTTTATTGCCCTGAACTCAAACTAATTATTGAAATCGACGGCGAAACCCACTGGAGCGAAGAAGAAAAAGTCTATGATGCTGAACGAAACAGGTGGTTTTTAAGTCAAGGTTTTACCATTTTGAGATTTACTAATTTAGAGATATACCATAACATGAATGCTGTGCTTGAAAATATTGCCGATGGTGTCCCTTCTTCTAAGCAAATGCCCTAATCCCAAAGAAACAACACCTATGCCAAACGACCTGCTTCCACTTAAAACCGCCCCGAGCTTCCTCCACTGGTGGCAGGGTCTTTACGCCCCCCTTGACGCCCCCCCTGAACAAGGCGTGGAAGAACTCAAGCGGTGGCTCGCCTATTTCAAGCTCCCACCTTACGAAACCTTCGCCTATGTGATGACCCCTCAAACCGCCTACGATGCCCTGCTCCCTGCGTGGGACGCGTGGCACCCCCTGCTGACTCAACGCCTCAACGCTCGTGTGCCGATACAATATCTGCTCGAAGAAGCCCCCTTCTTAGGCATGACACTCGTGGTGCGGCCGCCGTGCTTGATTCCACGCCCCGAAACCGAATTGCTCGTGGAAGCGGTGGTCAATGCCCTGTCCCCTCTCCTTGAGGAGAGGGTTAGGGAGAGGGGGGGATTTTCAAACAGCGACGTGACATCTACTCCCCACCCCAGCCCTCCCCTTAAAGGGGAGGGAGCAGGAACGATATGGGAAGTGGGCATCGGCACAGGGTGCATCAGCGTGGGGATTCATCACTTGCTTAAAGGGCATCCGCACAACAAGGGCCTTCACTATTATGGGGGGGATCTTTGCGTCCATGCGTTACGGCTGGCTCAAGAAAACGCCGACACGCACGGGCTTGCGATCACCCTGTTTGAAAGCGACTTACTCGCAGGATTCCCCCCTGATTTGGCGCCGCCTGATTGCATCGTGGCGAACTTGCCCTATATTGATAGGGACTTGTATTCAAGCATGGCGGTTGAAGTGCGAGACCATGAAGGGCATCATACGCTTTTTGCGGAAGATGAGGGCTTTGCACTCATTTTTCGCTTGATTGAAGCCATCCACGCGCGTTTTGGTGACGGCTGGCAAGGGTTTTTGGCGCTTGAGTTTGGGCAAGGCATGCACGATCGCCTAAAAACCAAGCTGGACGCTCACGGTTTTACGCATCAAGCATGGATTAGCGACTATGGAGGCATCATCCGCCATACGCTAGCCTCACGTTTTCCTTTTTGTGGTATCTTATAAATACAGTTCCTTAAAATGCGTTGGAAATGGTTTTCTAGCTTCGTTTTTAGCTGGTGACGTCAGAGACCTTTGCTCGCACAAAGGTTCTCCGACACCTCTAAATGCGTTCAAGGGGGGACGGGGAAGGACGCATTGCGTTTCTCCTCCCCTTCGTCCCCCCTTGAAAATCCCCCCTGAATCCCCACCTC
>JBEISK010000021.1:0-33044 GCA_040375445.1 Gammaproteobacteria bacterium
CAAGTTCTGCAACGCCTGTTGCCGAGAAAACTTCGACTGCTGAATGGCGTTAAATCCCGCCAGCGTGTAGCGTTGCTTGCGACTTTCGGAATCGTCCAAAAAACCAGCCAAGGCACTAAAACGCACGCTACGAGACTGATCCGCATCCGTGAGTTCTTTTAGGGCGTTGGTGAAGCTCCCTGAATACGCGGATTCTAAGGCTCTTAGGCGAGTTTCGTTCAGACTGGCTAGGGCGGTGGCACTAAAGGTGCTGTTTAAGGCGCCGCCGAAACGCTTGGCTTCTCGACTGCGAAGCTGACTGCTGGCGTCGTTAATGGAGCGGTTGATGTCGCCAGCGAGGGGGTCGTAAAGCTCCTTTTGGCGGTTGCTGACGCCTTCTTGGCGTTGGCTTTGCGTGAGTGCCATTTCCTGCAATAGCGTGCCGAGTCCCTTTTGGGCGATGCTCAACTGGGCTTGGGTTTCGCCTGTTAGCACGGATTCATCCACGATGCTGGTGCCTGTGTTTCGCACGCTGTACTGGTTGCCAAGCGAGTCTTTGAGGCTGACGTACTTCAAGCTTTCGTCGGCTTGTTTTTTACGACGTTTGAAAAGTCCGAAAAATGATGCCATGAGAGGATTTCCTTCCTTTGTCTACGGTGAATATCAACACGGCTTTCCCCATTCGTGTTTGGTATTAGTATGACAAAGTTTTTCGTCCCTTCATAGTGCATAAAACCCACTATTTTTTGCTAACGAATGCCTTTCAGCGGCGTCGATGCTTCACGAAGGGCTTGAGCGTCCAGCCCTAAAAAGGCGATAGGCTGAGTGTTTTCAGGCGTTTTCGCCTTCACCACGGGTGTGGCTCCACCGCTAAACATGGGTGACGTTTCGGGCAATTTCGCATAACTTGGATGTTCCACCACAAAGCGATAGAGGTCATTTTGCTCTAGGGAGCGGGCAATATGGTTCAATCGGTAGACCAGCGGGTAGCTTTCTAGGGTTTTTTCGGTGAGTTCAGGGTATTTTTTCGTGAAAAATAGCCACGTTCGAGCCTCACGCATCCACGCTTGAGCCTCTTCCTGCTTGGAGTTTTGGGAATCGCTGTGCATGGCTTCGTGCGAAATCAGGGCGGAAAGTGCTGGTATTGGTGCGTTTTGGTGCGTTTCGTTGATGAAAAGCATCCAGTTGCCGTGCTTGTCGAGCCACGCAAGGGCGTCGAAATCTCGGTATTGTGGGGACAGTTCGGCCAAGTTTTTAAACAACACTTTACCATGTTTCGCCTGTAATAAACCTAGTGATTCCGCACCTTCTGGCGATTCTGCCATCATCATCAGGGCTTTGGCGAGCCTGTCGTTGGAGGTGAGATTGATCCATGCTTTGGGGGCGCCGATCGCAGGTAGAATAGCCGTTTTTTCAGCTGTATTAAGGGTTTTAGCCGTCGGTAGATTGACCAGATTATACGCCGTGCTATAAGGTTTTGGCGCAGAAAACGCCACATTTTCCAAGTAAACACGCTGTTTTGGCGACGCTTTTGGCGTTGGAGGAAGCATCGCATAAGCTGAAGACCCTTGCCACCATTCAGTTTGAGCTTGTTTTAGCTGAGCCACGCTTTCCACTGGAAACAGTAGGCTAATGAGGCTTAAAGTGCCTAAAAACAAGCTAAATAGTTTGAAATCAAAGGGCATGGGGATTCCCCTTAGGTATTAAAAATGTGTGATGCTTCTTCTTCGACAGAGGTCACATCAAACTAAAAAGCCCTCCTTTTTTGGAGGGAGAGACGGACTTTTCGACCCACAAAAGTCTGTTTTTTGTCCATGAAAGTCTGATTTTTGTCCATGAAAGTCTGTTTTTTGTCCACAAAAGTCTGTTTTTTGGCCATGAAAGTCTGTTTTTTGTCCACAAAAGTCTGATTTTTGTCCACAAAAGTCTGTTTTTTTGGCCATGAAAGTCTGTTTTTTGGCCATGAAAGTCGACGTAAACGGCACACGTTGCTTTAAAAACTCTACCTTTTTAAGGAGCTACTCTTCTTCAGTATGACAAGTATTTGAATGCTTTTCTAGTGCTTAAAATGAACGTTCTTAATAATCTGTTAAGCTTTGTAACACACTAACAATTTTTTCCATTCTAAAGACTTTATTAAAGTGAAGAGACTCACAACCCCGAACCTCTTCAAAACCCTCCCACTACAAAAATTTCCTTTTCCTTCCTTCCTTCCCTAACCCTAATTTACGAATCTATCGTTCCCCTTTTCTTATTTTTTCAGTTCAGATTCCACAACCGATTTATGTAAACAATCACAAAGGCACGCCACCTAACTATTTTTGTTTACTGATGTACAGACCTTCCAACAGCGAAGGTTCTGTACCCTCATTTCAAAATCTGGTGAACCCGCATACCCACTTTTACACACCACGAAGCCCGCCCGCTTCACCTCATTCTCCTCATGTTTCAGATTTTACCTCTCCCTCTCCTCTACATGCCTATGTCCCCCTGTAATGAGCTTTCATTACAGGCTTTTTATTTGGGAAACATTGTTTAGCACAAAAGTTATAAAAATAGTTTTTATGCTATTGACGAAACACTGAAGGACACCATAATCAGAGACTGAAGGACATTATAAATATGACGTTTTTTCAAAATATACAAAAAACAATAACGACTGTCGTTGAACATGCCCCCCCCCCGCTTCCTCAAAAGGGATAAACGAAATAGTAGAATTCAATCTACTAAAACCTGGAGAGAGATTGATAAGTGATACCTTTACAACCTCTACAAATAAACCCTTATTTTTAGGATCTGCCGATCCTAGTAAAGTTCTTTCACAATCTACTGAACTTAGAGAATCCCTTTCACCAACCACGACACGCCTAGCACGAATCAATCAAAAACAAGAAGCGGATGTTACTCAGCAGTTAAAAGGACTATTTGGTGAAGAGGTGACACTTTTCACTCGACCCAAAGGTGAAGCTTCAGCCTTAGATAAAGTTGTCACTAAAGTTCAGAAAACAGGGAATCCTATCATTGAAGGCTCACCTATTCTACCCAATACAATGCAAGCTCGTAAAATGATAGGAGATGCTATCGGTGGAAGAGTCATTCTACCTACAGGTAATGCCAAAGAAGTCGATACAGCCGTAAGTCAATTAACTGAAGGTATCAAAAAAGGAGACATTAAGCTTTCTGAACTCAATAATTATAAAGGTAAAGACGGCTTGCCTTATTTTACAGATCAGCATGTTCTTCAAATCCAAGAAGCCCATGCTATTGCACAAAAAAATGGATTGGTGGATACGCCTTTAGACGTTATTAGTGGTTCTCATCCAAAAGCCGTTAAAAATTCGGGATATACCACAACACAGATGAATGCGACTACTCGGAATGGTGCTAACATAGAATTACAAATAAGAGGTCCCGAGATTCAAAAGCTTGGTGAAATAGAGCATTTGGTTTATGATTTACGACAAGGTAAATCAATTCCTGCCAACCTTCCGAATGAAATCAGTGAGAAAATGAATACATTGTCTCACACTTTAAAAACCCTGCCTAAAGATGCATATGACGACTATATGGGATACCTAACTCAAGCCTATAGGAATGCTCGTTTAAGAGAAACAGGGGTAACTGAAATCCCCGAACTCATTTTACCCAAGTCTTTAAAACAGTACAAGGAATTAGAATTAGGGGCATTAGACGGATTACACGAAAGTCTACCCATGCATGGAGGTTCTAAAAATCCTTATGCCTTGCCTCAAAATAATACATTTTATGTTTAAAAAGGAGTTTTTATTATGGGAGACTTCTCTATTCCTAATTTGGAAAAAGCACTAAAACAACCAGAAGTTAATAGTAGACAAAAAATTACCAATTTTTTAAAGGAGGTCTCTGAAGGTTTAAAAAATATCACTTCTATCCAAGAACTCGCTGATAATATTCAATATCATATAGACGAAGAGACAAAACTATTACTCAAGAAATCCCGTTCAGAAGAAAATAAATTACTATTACTCTTATCTCAACAAGACAAAAACTTAAACGTTGCGGAATCCGATATTTTCTATGGAGACATAAAAGAACTAAAAGCGTATTTGCAAAGTTCTCAAACATCGCAAGCGATTGAACAAAGTTTAAGCCGTCTAAAACAAAAACTTGAAGAGTTTTAAGAAGCTTAGCTATAAAAGCAAAAAGGGAGGGTATAAACCCTCCCTTGAACTCTTTAGTCGTCGACCTTGGCACCGATGACAGGCATCATGCCACGAATGGCGGGTCGGTAAATCAAACCACCACCTAAACGCCAGCGAGAAAATACCCCGCCCGTGTCTAAGTAATCGACTACGCCGTAAATAGAAACGGCATCGTTGAGGTTGAAGGTGAGTTGACCGTTACCTGAATAGGCAGCCCCTGTTGCGTTTGGTTGCCCTGGAATACCAGGATTCTGATTCTGCACACCGATGCTTCCACCCAACTTGTATTCCACAAACTTGTCGAAGAAGTTGCCTCTAAAATCAGCACGAATGTCGTTTAAGAAGAACGTATCAGGCGAGTAGTAACCACCCAAGACGTATCCTGCGGGCGATGCAACCAAGGGGGCTTGAGCCGAAACCAATTGAGGTAAGGTCGTAAATTGGTTATAATAACCGAGTGTCGCATTCTTCGCATACCCAAAGAACAACGATTCATACGCCAAGCGAACGGCATGATTCTTGGCATATTGCCAGTTGTATCCTAAGCTTGCATAAACTTGATTCTTGGTGTTACGTTGTACTTTTCTACCGTCTACTACGGCAAATTCATAGGCCATGTTCAGATCCCAATTCTTCCAAGGAACCAAATTGGCTTCAGCAAAAAGCGATGTTTCACGCACCTGACCGATCAATTCCCCTGCCAAGGCACCATTGATGGGCTTAAAACCTGCGTAAGACAAGAAGCTGGTTTCCAGTGGTGAACGACGTGAACCCATTTGAAATTTGATTCTGTCATTGACTTGGTACTGCAAACGGGCTTGATAGTTGACGTTCACACTTTTACTTTGCGTGTAATTTTCAAGTGATGCATCACCGTCAAAGCTTAATTTGTCCGTAATACCAAAGCTCGTTCCTAAGCTGTATTGATGAGCCATGGTGCTACGAGGACTTAAGTTATAGGTGTCAATCGCAGGAATCATCAAGTTACGAATAGCATAACCTGCACGCATACGCACATTTGGTGTTAAGTTAAAGCTAATTTGGTTCGGTACAACCCAATGGCGTAACTTGTTGGTGGTGTCTTCACCGTCTTGAGCGGTGTACAAGAAACCTGTACGAAAGGTGGGACGCATCTCATCTTTAATATCACGATTCAAGCCTGCCAGTTTGTCGAGCTGGAAGAGGTCGCCTCTAACGCCGACGTGGTTGCCCACGGCAGGATCTTCGTCCGAAATAATGGTTTGACCCAACCCCAGTTCGACATCTTCGCTACCATAGTTTCCACCTAAAACAGAATTGCTGGCGGGACGCTTGGTTTCTTCGTTACCTGTAACAGATTCACGAAAACCTGCAGCAAATGCCGATTGAGTGGGGACGTTAACTTTGACGCCGTTCACTTCGGATTGCCCTGGAGCTAAATCACTTAAAACGTTGACTTTGGTGTGCAATCTGTCTAATTGTTGATTAGATTGTTGTTGCAAACGTTGCAAGGTAGCAAGTGTTGCGTCCATGCTTTCTGCCGAAGGCGTTACCTTGCGAGGAGCCTCTTCACTAGGGGCGTCTTCCCACACGATGAGCGGGTAAGCATCGGTGTATTCAGGTTCGATCATCTCGGTTTTTGTAGGGCTATTGAGTTTCAAAGCGTTGGCCTTAGACTTGTTATAATTCAAAGAAGTCGGCACATAGCTTTCTTTTTGTGAAGTCGTTGAACTTGGTTCGACTTGACGCTGAATCATACTTTTTTTAACAGGGGCTTCATAGCTTAAAGAAGACGGTGTAATGGGACGAATTTGCTTGCTTTCTTGGATAATATCTAACGCCTTGTCATAACGACCGATCGCTTTATACGCTTCCGCCAAAGACTTCAAAATCTCGATGTCATTGGGGTAAGCTTGACGTGCTTCATTCAAAAGCTTAATGGCTTGGAAGTTTTCGCCATTCCACAAGTAGGCGTTTGCTTTACTCACCAAGGCATCACGTGATTTGGGGGACTGGCTCAAGACTTTGTCGAATAATTTAATGGCTTGGCTTGGCTTGCCTGAATAGCTTAATTGCTTGGCGTAAGACAAGGTCAAGGCTAGATCTTCAGGGTTTTGCGTATATAAGCCTTCCACCAAGGCTAACCCACGAGCCTTCATTTTTTTGTCGGGGCTTTGGCTCAACATGCCTGAAAACTCACTGATAAATTGAGGATCCTTGCCGTAAACAGGCAATAGCTCATTATAAAGCATGCAAGCTTTTTCGATGTTAGGCGTTGCGGATTTGTCCTGCCAATACGCACGAGCCATCGCCAGCTTGTGGGCTTGAATCGTGGGGTAGGCTTCACCGAGTTGTTCGTACCAGCTGAGATATTGACGCTTGGCTTGATGCCAAACCAAAGTCTGTTCGACTTTGTCCGCATACGCCTTAGACGCTTTGGGTTGGCTTTGTGCCAACTTCAAAAAATGTTCTAACGCTTGTGGACGAGTCGCTTCATTCCACGACAAGAACTCTGCATAAACGCCTGTTAGGTCAGGATCGTTAGGAAAACTATTGAGGGCTTTAGAATACGCTTCTTGCGTATTTGCCGCAGGATTTTCCGACAAGGACTTCAAAAAGTCGATGAGTTCAACCTTCGCTTCACCAGACGCATCACGTTCAGCGGCGTAAATAAAGTAGTTCACCGCATTGGCGGATTCATCCGCTTGCGTGGCATACAAGCGAGCCAACCGTAAGGAAAGTCCCACTTTGTCGTTCGTGCTTTTTAACGCTTCACGATAAATCGCTTCTATATGCGAAGGATCCACACCACTCGTGCCGTTTTTCATCGCAGCGGTCAACACATCGGCGTATTCAATTTTTTCATTCGTGTCTAGTCGTCCTTGTTGATTCAATTCTTGAAACAAGGTGAGGGCTTTTTCATAATGCCCGAGCTTTTGGTAAGAACGAGCCATACGCAAGGCGGTTTCAACGGCATTCACTTTGCCTGATTGTAACAAGTCGGCATCAATGGAAAGGGATTCTTCGTAATCGCCGAGTTCAAACGCCATACCTGCTAAAGCACTTAAGACCGCATCGTCTAGCCGTCCTGATGACTTGGAAACCGACAACATTTCACGATAAATCGTGCGAGCTTGTGCGGTTTGTCCACTTTTCACCAACGCCGCCACATAAGCTTGACGTAAGTTCACCGACGCATTCGCCGAATGAGCCTTTAAAGGCCCTTCGTAGAGTTCAACGGCATCCGAAGGGCGTCCGCCATAGGTGAGGTATTGAGCATAGGCGGTCAAAAAGTTGGTATCGTTTTGGTAATAGCCTTGCACATCCTGCACATAAGGCGTGGCTTTGTCATACTGCCCTTGCCAAATGTAGAGCATCGCCAATTGTTTTTTCGCACTGTGATCTTGAGGTTTTAGGCTCACATAGTGCTGAAGCAAGCCTGTAGCATCGGCACGCTTCTGGGGGTTCCAGCTATAGAGTTCAGCTAACTCTTTCAAAGCGTTCGTTTCCGTGGGATCCAACTCTAACGCCGTTTCAAAGGCTTGGCTTGCTAAAGCTTGATTGGCTTTTCCGCCTTGTTTTTTGTAAGCTTTGCCTAGCCATGTGTAGGCTAAAGCGTTGCTGGGGTATCGTTTTACAGTGGTTTTAAAGACGTTTAAAGATTGTGCTACAAGTCCTTTATTATAAAGCTTTACGCCTGATTGTGCGGAAGCAGGCAAGGTCGATTCCGCCCAAGCGTGGTCGAATCCACCGACGAGCATGGCGGTAATGCCCAAGGCAATACCGAGGGTTTGGGTTGTTTTTTTAGAAAGCAGTGGATTCAAGAACATAATGTTACCTCTGTAATTTAGGAATTTCGCTAAGAATGTACTTTTTAATTATAGAGACTTCTTACAGGGTGCTGGTTTGGGTAGGGCGAGCAAATCGTTTCTTTGGTTTAGGTAAGGCTCGCAAGTTCATTTAAATGGGGGAATAGTTTTGCCCCCTCCCCTTTAAGGGGAGGGTTGGGGTGGGGAGTAGATGTAACGCTAGATTCTAAAGATCCCCCCCTCTCCCTAGCCCTCTCCTCAAGGAGAGGGGACAGGACTTCTCAAAAAAGACTTGATGCTTTTGCGTGTAAGGCGTATACTGTATGTTGACTACACAAACACTTGAAGCATTTGGAGGATCCCCACCTATGAAAATTAAGCTCAAAGAAATTGCCCGAGAACGCAAAGCATGGAGCCTCTACAAACTCGCCAAAGAAATGGGTTTGCCTCAGCAAACTATTTACTCATGGGCAAGCGGTCGCACGCAACCCAACTATGAAAACATGGACAGGCTCTGCGATATTTTAGATTGTGCCGTGGGGGATCTGTTTGAAGCTGAACCTGTTCAGCAAAAACTATTTTAAGGGGAACGCATTGTATGAAGGCACGCTTTACCCTCGCTGAATTGGTCGAAGCCACAAAGGCTCGTGTGATTAACCTGCCTCGTTTGTCGGGCGAACGCTTTTCCATTAGCACGGATTCTCGTAATGTGACGGATCAACAGGTGTTTTTGCCTTTGGTAGGTGAACGCTTTGACGGGCATGACTTCCTCGCCCTGCTTGGCGAAAAAGGCGTTTCGATTGCTTTTTGTGAGGCTCGCTATTATGACGCTCACCCCACGGTGAAAGAGACGTTTGCGAATGTGACGCTCCTTTTGGTGGAAGCCACGCTGGATGCCTTACAAGATTTAGCTCGTTTTCACCGCAAGCGTTCCTTCGCCAAAATCATTGCCTTAACAGGTAGTTCGGGCAAAAGCACGATGAAAGAATACTTGTTTCATGTCTTTAACCAGCATCACCATACCCAAGCGACCTTTGGCAATCATAATAACGATATTGGCGTGGCTCAAACCCTTTTGTCGATTGAAGAAGACACGGAAATCGCTATTGTGGAAATGGGCATGCGAGGCTTGGGGCAGATCCGGCGACTCACAAAAATGGCGGAACCTGATCTCGGCTTGCTCATCAATATCGGACCCGCCCATATCGAACTGCTCGGCACGTTGGAAAATACGGCGATCGCCAAGTGTGAGTTGGTGGAAGGGGTTAAATCGACGCTTGTTTCTAATGGAGACGATCCCTATTTGGAAGCACGGCTGGCTGAAATCCCTTTAACGCACTTGACGCATCTTCGTTATCGTCTACAGGATGCTCAAGATAAAACCGCTTTGCCTGATGGCACCTATCAATTCACCGTCGAAGGCGTAAATTTTAAATCGCCTTTACCAGGGGAGCATCAAGTGTCAAACCTCTTGGGCGTGATTACAATCGCAAATGCAATGGGGCTTTCAACCCAAACGGTGGCGGATGCCTTAGCGTCTTTCGTCTCTCAAAGCGGACGCTTTGAACGAGTCGAACTTGGCAATGGAAACACCCTCATCAACGATGCCTATAACGCTAACCCCACCAGCATGAAAGCTAGCTTGGATGCCTTTTTCGCAAGCACGTTGGATCCTCATCAAGCCCGTGTGCTGATTCTAGGGAGCATGAAAGAATTGGGAGATGCTTGTTCTGCCTATCATGCGGAACTTGTTGAAAGCGTGAAGGCTTATAAAGATGTGGGAGCCGTGGTCTTTATTGGTGAAGAATGGCAGGGCTTAGCTTTGCCTGATACATCCTTTGTTTATGGCGATACCGAGGGCTTCTTACAAGCCTTACAAGCATCCCAAGTGCCTGTTTTAAACGCCTTAGATACCAAAGAAAGTATTGCTTTTTTCCTAAAAGGCAGTCGATTTCATGCCCTTGAACGCTTGATTCCCCCTTTAGAATCCTATGTTAATGCCCTGTCCCCTCTCCTTGAGGAGAGGGTTAGGGAGAGGGGGGGATTTTGAAAAACCAGTGTTTACATCTACTCCCCACCCCAACCCTCCCCTTAAAGGGGAGGGAGTAAAGCCACTTAATCTTTTTACAATCCAACTTTAGAAATACTGCATCCTTAGCTAAACGAGAAAATACGCCTCTATGAATACCTTTTTAGAATTGCTTCATCAAGCCCACTTGGCTCATCTCATCAAAACACAGCTGATTTTCATTCTTCCTGCTGTGATTATCGCCTTCGGCGTCGGCTTAATCGGCTTTCCCTTCTTCATCGATTTTCTCAAATCTCTACGAGTCCAGCAATTCATCCGTGAAGAAGGCCCCGACTCGCATCAGTCAAAAAAAGGCACCCCCACAGGCGGAGGCATCTTCCTCATCGGCTTATGGGTCGTGGTTTCGTTGATTATGGCGGGGGTGATGGAGTTTATCAAAAATGCGGAACACATTTTGCCGTCGCCGTATTTTTATACGCCACTTATTATTAGCCTAGGACTCATGGGACTTGGTATGTGGGACGATCTCGCTAAAGTCCTCAAAAAGCAGAACAAGGGCCTGGGAGCGAGAGCCAAGCTCGTGGTGCAAGCAGGCATCGGCGTGATGTTTGGCTTGATTATGGTCTTTGTTTTGGGGGATACGGATGTCCATTTTTCCAGTCATATTGTGCATTTAAATGCGTGGCAATACATCCTATATGCCACGTTTGCCGTGACTGCCTTGTCGAATGCCGTCAACCTCACCGATGGACTCGACAGCTTGGCTGGGAGTACCACAGCACTCACGTTCTACGCCTTTTCCTTGCTCTTGTTGACACTTCCTCATGCTGAAAAGTTCTTTCCAACCTTATTATTGTGCATCTTGATTTTGCCCTGCTTGATTGCCTTTTTGGTCTACAACAAGTTTCCTGCCCGTGTCTTCATGGGCGATTCAGGGAGCCTCGCTCTCGGCGGACTCATCGCCAGCGTGGGCTTAATGACGCATCAAGATGGCTGGTTGCTTCTGACCGCAGGCATCTTCACCCTTGAAGCGCTTAGCGTCGTGATTCAAATTGTGGGCTTTCAATTGTGGCAAAAACGCATCTTTAAAATGGCACCCTTTCATCACCATTTTGAATTGTGTGGTTGGCATGAAACCCAAGTGGTTCAAGCCTTTGTGGTATTTCACGGCTTACTATGCATGCTTGCCTTGTACTTACAACGTTTTAACGGAGTCCCCAGCTAATGTCGCACCCCCCTTTAGCCCTTATCACACAAGGCGTTCAGGATTCACTCATCTGCGAGATGTCTCGTTTAGCCGTTGCCAAAAAAGCCCTTAATTTGGCGGAAGGCTTGCCTGATTACGATCCGCCGTCGTGGGTGCTGGAGGCGTATCAGCGGGTTTTAAGCGAAGGTAAAGACCTTCACCAGCTTCGCAACACATGGGGAGCTGTAGAAACCCGTGAAGCCGTGGCGTCGTATTACCAGCGATTTTATGGCTTGGATTATGAACCCGAAACGCAAGTCACCATTACGTGTGGCGCCACCGAAGGCTTGTATTTGGCGTTGAAAGCCCTGATTAACGCTGGCGATGAAGTGATTGTGTTTGAGCCGTTTTACGAGCCGTATCACGATTTGGTCAAAAGCTTGGGAGCCATCCCTGTTTTTTATACGTTGACGGCTCCTCTTTTCAAGATCGAAGCGGATGCCTTAAAGGCACTCATCACGCCAAAAACAAAGGTGATCGTCTTAAACAATCCCAATAACCCCACAGGGCGAGTCTTGAGCAAGACGGAGCTTCAAATCTTGGCGGATGCAGCGATTCACAATAACTTATGGTGCTTGAGCGACGAAGTTTACGATCAATTGCTTTACGAAGGACGCACCTTCACGCCCCTAGCAAGCCTCGCAGGGATGGCAGAACGCACAGTAACGCTAGGTTCTTGCTCCAAGCTCATTAGTGCAACTGGCTGGCGAGTCGGTTGGGCAGTGGGATCTTCTGAACTCACCCACGCCTTGCGAGGCTTACACGATTTAAGCACGGCAGGCACAAACACCTTTTTTCAGTTGGTGGCAGCCGAAGCCTTGAATGCCTATACGCCTGCGTTACAGGCACAAGTGCAAGCCACCTATGCAGAAAAGCGTCGTTTGGCGTTGGATGTTTTGCTGGCGTTAGGGATTAATGAAGAGAAGGCTCGGCGGTATTTACCTGAAGGGGCGTATTATGTTTGGCTCGATTTAAAAGAAACCTTAGGTGTTGAAGATGAGTTGGTTTGGGCGATGAAGCTCATCAACACGGCAGGCATTTCGCTCGTACCGGGATGCACCTTCGTTCAGGGCGAAAGCAGTGGCTTTGTGCGAATTTGCTTTGCTAAAGAAACCACAACCTTGCAAGACGCCGTCCGTCGACTATTAGGGTAACAATATAGATCAAGATGTAACAATTGAACACTTTGTTCGATTGTTTTTATTTTATTAAAGTAGATTAACAAAGCCTTTCGCTCCGACACGCAGGAGTCTGATGCTTTGTCTTAATTTTATCTGGTCAAATTGGGTTTGCCGCTGGCTGTTTTACGAAAACCAGCGGTTTTCTTTTTTAATAATAAACGCCTCTTGGTTAGGGTGTGCTTTTTTGCTATACTAAAAAAGCTTAATAACTGAGGACATTCTTCATGCTGGTTGACTGTATCACCCAAACCATTAAAGACACTCCCTTGGTCTTACTAAAATCTTTGACCCAAGGTCTTAACGCTCAAATCGCCGTCAAACAAGAAGCTCGCCTCCCAGGAGGGAGCATCAAAGATCGTGTGGGGCTTTACCTCATTGAAGACGCCGAAGTCAAAGGGCTCATCCACCCCAGCCGTAGTGTGTTGGTAGAACCCACCAGCGGCAATAGTGGCATTGCACTCGCCATGGTCGCTGCCGTAAAAGGCTACAAGCTCATTATTGTCATGCCTGAAAACTGTTCTATGGAACGCCGTGTGATTCTAAAAGCCTATGGGGCTGAAATACAGCTTACGCCTGCTTCACAAGGCATGAAGGGGGCGTGTGACTATGCCAAAACGCTCGTGGAAATTACCCCAGACGCCTATTTGTTGGATCAATTTGGCAACCCCGCGAACTCAGAAATCCACTATAAAACAACGGCACCTGAAATTTGGGCAAGTACCCAAGGCAAAGTGGATGTCTTTATTGCAGGTGTCGGCACAGGTGGCACCGTAACAGGGGTGGGGCGTTTCTTGAAGGAACAGAATCCAAACATCAAAATTATTGCGGTAGAACCTGCGGAAAGTGCCGTCTTAAGTGGGCAGGCGGTCGGCTCGCATCTCATTCAAGGCATCGGGGCGGGCTTTGTGCCGAGTATTTTAGACCGTAGCGTGATTGACGAGATTATCGCTGTGCCGTCTGAAACGGCTATTGCGGTAGCGAAAGAGCTGGCGTTGAAAGAAGGTATGCTCTCAGGTATTTCGTCAGGGGCGAATGTGTGGGCAGCGATGCAAGTCGCCAAGCGTGAAGCATTCAAGGGTAAGCTCATTGTCACCATTCAATGTTCCAATGGGGAGCGTTATTTGTCGTCTCCTTTATTTAAGGACTTGTGGACCGTGTGCGATGAGATGTCTGCCTTAGGAGCTTAAAACCTCGTGGACTTGTGTTTCTAAGTCTTCAAGCGATCCATCATTCCACAAAACCCGATCGGATCGTTTGATTTTTTCATCTAAGTTCCACTGATTCGCCAAGCGTGCCTGAATCTGCTCATCACTCATGCCTCGACTGGCTTTCAGTCGTGCGACTTGTACATCAGGCGAAGTCGCCACACACCACACTTCATTGTAAAATACCTCTAATCCACTTTCAAATAAGAGTGGAACGAGTGCAAACGCTAAAGACTGTCCTTCATGTTTTTGAAAAAAACGTTTAATCTTTTCACGCACCAAGGGATGCAAAAGCTCTTCTAAAAACAACTTGTCCGCTTCATTTTGAAAAATACGCTTTGCCAACGCAGGTCGAGAGGGCTTGCCTGTTTTGACGTCAAACACAGCCTCGCCAAAGTGCTGGCGAAGAGCCTCTTGCACCGCCGTATTGCCCGCCAACGCCTGATGCACCACGTCATCCGCATCAATCACAGGATAGCCCAAGCCTTGCAAAATCTTCCCCAACGTGCTTTTCCCTGTACCGATGCCACCTGTGATCCCAATACACTTTACCATGCGTTAAACTCCTATTTGTGTTATTATACACCTTATATAATTTTTGAAATAATGAGAAACGGTTTGAAGCAATTAAATTCCGTGAAACGATTTTTTCTTCCCGATATTGACGGCGTAGATTCGCAAGGCACGCTGTTTACACTAATGTCCGTGGTGTTTTGTACGTCCTTGATTGTGGCGAACCTCACAGGGGCGGTCTTAATTCCTTTACATTTGCCGTTTTTGGGCGAACGCCTCATTTCCGCTGGGATTATTACCTTCCCGATGACTTTTCTGCTCACCGATTTACTCAATGAGTTCTTCGGCAACGCAGGTGCCAAACGAGTCACTTGGCTGGGTTTTGCGATTGCCTTAGGCTTTTACGGCGTCTTTCGCTTTTTAGAAGTCATGCCGATCGTTTCCAATTCGCCGATTTCAGCGGATGCGTTTCATCAGGTGGCGAATAATTTCACAGGCATGATTGTCGCTTCGTTGACGGCGTATTTGTTTTCACAATTCTTGGATATTGCGGTCTTTTCGCTCTTTAAAAAATGGACGGGGCAACGTTTTATCGGCTTACGCGCGACAGGCTCCACCGTTATTTCTCAAGGCTTTGATTCGTTTATCGTCACCAGCATTGCCTTTGCAGGCACGCTGTCTTGGCAGGAGATACTTTTAATCGGGCGTTCTAATTATGAAGTCAAACTACTCGTGGCACTCGGCATTACCCCTATTCTCTATCTATTGCATGCGTGGATTCGTTCCGTCAAAACCACTAAGGATGCGTAAAAGCGACGGCTAGATAAAACGGCGTGCCTTCGGACTTAAGCGAGTCGAGTTCGTACAAATGCCAGCTAAGCACTTGTCCGCAAGGAGCTTGAGCCTTGCCTTGAAGTTTTACCCCCTCCCCTTTAAGGGGAGGGATGGGGTGGGGAGTAGATGTTAACACGGGATTGAAGCATCCCCCCCTCTCCCTAGCCCTCTCCTCAAGGAGAGGGGACAAAACAGATGAACCGCCTTCGAGATGCGTAATCGTGACGTCTTTGATGAGTCCCTGCGAATTGTTTTGCCACGCCTTCCACAAAGCTTCTTTAAGGCTCCACAAGGCAAGGGAAGGAAGCTTTTCCACAAGTTGAGCTTCTTCTAAAGACGGCGTAAGTTTGCCTCGTAGCTTAGGGTTTATTTTGCGATGCACGGCTTCAATATCCACGCCGATGCACTGTGACGACTCCCGATGCACCGCCATCACCGCTACGTTTGCGCTATGCGAAAGATTCACGTTTCTGCCTTCTTGAGTCAAGATGTTTTTCAATTGAAAGCCAAGCAAGGCGTGATGCCGTGCGGTTTCGGATCGAAGAAGGGCGAGCTTGGCTCGTTGGGTATCGTTGAGCAGGGCGACATCGAGGGGTGTCGTCGTTTGGATTATACGGTAGTGTTCGCTTTCTAAAAGCGTCAAACAAACAGGGAGACTTTCCATAATGCTAAGCCTTATTTGCTAATGACTGTGCATGTCCGTGGCGATATTGGGTTGCCACGCCAAACGCAAGGCATTGGCGATCGCTAAAATATCGATCGCTTCTTGAGCCAACGCCCCCTGCACAGGATTGATGTACCCCATCGCTGCGAGTGCCATCCCCACGATGCTTAAAATCATCCCACCCACCGCACTTTGCAAGGCGATGCTTCGTAGCGACAAACTAATATGCAAGAGTTCATCCACTTTGTGCAAGGTGTTTTCTAAAATCACCGCTCCTGCGGCTTCGCTGGTCACGTTATTCTGCTGACCAAAGGCCAAGCCCACTGTGGCTGTTGCTAAGGCGGGCGCGTCGTTAATGCCGTCGCCCATAAACAGCGTCGGAGCCAACGCCGTTTCTTGACGCACGATCTCCACCTTCTGCTCAGGAGACTGTTCGGCAAAGGTGTCTGAAATGCCGAGAACGTCCGCTAAATACGCCACTTCAGAGGCTCTGTCGCCTGAAAGCAAAATCACCTTGTTAAGCTGGTGAGCTGGTGCCAAATGCCCGATGAACGACTTGCCTTCTGAACGGGCTTCGTCTCGCAAGCGAAACACGCCTGCAAGCGTGTTATTACAAAGCAGGATACATTCTAAACCCACCGTAATTTCAGGCAATTGGGGGAGCAACTGCGACCAGTTTTGGCTAATTTTTTGCCGACTCGTGATATGCCAGCCCCTGCCGTTAATCACGCCATAAAGCCCTTGCCCCGGCTTTTCAGACACTTCACTGGCTTGAGGCAAGACCAAATGCTCTTCGGTGGCGGCTTCAATTAAGGCATTCGCCAGCGGATGCTTGGAATAACGCTCCAAACTGCCAGCCGCTTGCAGGAGTTCTCGGCGAGTGAAGGGGGGTGTGGGGATAATTTCCGTTAAAGTCGGTTTGCCGTACGTGAGCGTGCCTGTTTTGTCAAAAATGGCGGTGCGACAGGTCGGCAAACGCTCGAGAATGGCAGGGTCTCGAATGATGATGCCGTGCTTGGCAGCCAGTGAAATAGCACTAATAATGGTAATGGGTATCGCAATGAGCAAAGGGCAGGGCGTGGCAATCATCAAAACGGACAAAAAGCGTGTCGCATCGCCTGTTAAGCCCCATGCGAGTAACGCAATCAATAAGGCAATCGGTGTGAAAACGGCACCGATTTGATCGCCCAAACGCCGAAGGTTCGGACGCTTGGCTTCAGCGTCTTGCATGACTTGCATAATCGTGGCGTAACGAGAGTCGGCGACAGGTTTTTCGGCTTCAATCACCAAAACGGCATTGCCGTTAATCGCCCCCGACAAAATTGACGACCCTGGGGCTTTGGAAACCTGATAGGGTTCGCCTGTGAGGTAGGATTCATCCATGGTGCCGTTGCCTTCACGCACGATGCCGTCGACGGGGGCGGTTTCGTGGGGGAAAATGACCAGCAAATCCCCGACCTTGATTTCATCTAAGGGGACTTCGACGATGGCGTTATCGTCTTGGCGGTGGGCGGTGTTGGGCATCCGCTTGGCGAGGGCTTCTAGCACGGATGATGCCTTTTTTACGGCGTATTGTTCCAAGCTTTGCCCACCTGCGAGCATCAGCACGATGAGTCCGCCTGCCAAGTATTCTTGCATGACAAGGCTAGTGAGCATGGCGAGAACGGCGAGCAGATCGGCACCGAAGTCTTTCTGGAAGATCTTGATGAGGGCTTCTATCGTCAGCGGTACGGCGCCGACCCAAAGCAGGGCGATGAGGGGGATTTGGGCGTGGGTGGGGGAGGCGAAGATGAAAACGCCGTGCAGAAGCAAGCCGAGTATCGACAGGTAGACGAGGGCTTTCGCCCAATGTTTTTCAAAGTGTTGGATGAGTGTTTGCATACCCTTGAGTATAGCAGGTTAGACACACTTATGCAATTTCACGGAGCAGGTTCTGCCGAAACCTCACGATTATAGTAAGTCTGTTTGCATCGTAAGGCTTTATTTAACATTTAAACGTCTTATACGTTCAATATAAGGCTTTGTGTTTGGGTTATCTAACTTCCCCCTACTGTAAAAATTATTGAGTTCTAAATATCGTCGTTGTTTAATGTAAACCCCTGTAATATTGATACCTTTTATTTGAGTACTTTGTTCTGTCTTGTTTAAATTACAATTATAGTTATGTCTTTTCAAGATATTATGGACTTTCCATTTGAAGCCATTAGGTATTTTATCGCCACTAAAAGTTAAGTCATCTACATAAACAGTAAATAGTAGGTTTTCACTCTTTGCAAGTTCTGATAACTCTTTGAACATTTTATAGTTAGCCCAAAAAGATAACGCAGGACTACTGGGAGAGCCAGTTAATAAATGACCCTCCCTACAAGTAAGATCTATCAACAAATCGATTTCTTTATCAGAAAGCTTATTTTTAAAGAGAGAGTGATTCTTGAAAAAACGACGAATCGTGAGTTCTGATGTAGAAGGAAAGAATTTTTCTATATCTAAAACCAGAAAAGCCTTAGATTTACCATGAAAAACAGCGTTGTTTAAGTTAGAACTTCCCTTTTTTGCCATCGCATATTGCGGATAGGGCATAGCCACTAATATGTTTTTCAAATAAGTTTGATCGTATTTTAAAATGTTGTTTGCGACAGAAACAACACGCTGTTTTTCAGTGTTTGGTCTTTTTCGTTGCTTAATAATGGCAGAACGAACTTGATATACTTTTTTATTTTTCTCAATTCGTGAAAATAAGTCTTGAAGGTTTTTAAATACAATTGCCATATTGTCTCACAAGTCATTACAAAAAAATAATAAGGTTTTAAAGATGTTTCTGTTTTTTCTCTACTGCTACTTGAAAGTTCTACGATACTAGCTACTTTAATGACATTGTATTTATCAATAAGTGGTGTAAGAATAAATGAATTAAACATAAACAACACGGCACCAATAAATACTAATATCCCAAGTGCGAATAGGCACATTTTCCAAGGATGGTATAAGACTAAACGGAATAGATGTTCGCCTATCTCTACATTCATGAAAATGTAAATCCTTTCTTGATTAAAATATTAACCAAGATGACAATAAAAATGTTGTCACCTTGCCAATCAATCAATTAAATTAACTGGCTTGTGACATGACTGCACCATTTGTATTGTTAGACGAGTATAACATTGTTTTGTATCTACTGGTGAGTACCAAACACCTCTACTCCCTTGACGGACTTTAACTTTATGGTTCATTGAATGAACAAGAAACTCCAAAGCAGTCAAAGAACGCTGTCGGTCGTTGGCAAAACATAGTTGAGCCTTCAAGCCTCTTGCATCCCTTGGGAAGTCCAAATGATTTTCAAAGAACAATCTTTGAAATAAAGAATAAAATATTCTTACAGTCTTTATTTCAATGTTATATCAAAATTATACTTGTTTTTTACAGATAATGTAAAAAAACAACAAAACTGTTACAAACTTAAAGCAGGAGAGCTGTTACTTTTAAAGGGGTATGACGCTTAGTCTAACACAAAGGCTCCGCTCTTGAAAAGTGGCGAGACACCCCCTTGAAGTAAACGCCTGTTTAAGAGACAATGCAAAGACATTAACAGTAGAAAGTGAGTCGTAGATGTCTACCTTTGAAATCCTCTTTTTCGGAGACTTGGTCGGTAAACCCGGACGCGAAGGCGTCTACTATTTTTTGGAACATCACCTTAAACGCAAGCCTGATATGCTGATTGCCAATGCCGAAAACATCACGCATGGGGCGGGCACGTCCGAAAAACATTACCAAGACATGGTCGGTCACGGCTTTCACGCTCTGACTGGGGGCAACCACACCTTCGACCGCAAGGAATCCTTTGAGTACATGAACAACGCGGAACGCCTAGTGCGTCCAGCGAATATTCCAGGTAAACACATCCCAGGGCGAGGCTCTCGCATTGTGGATGTCAACGGTGTGAAGGTGGGGATACTCAACGTTTTGGGGCAGGTCTACATGGCAAATTACAATTCGCCGTGGGAAGTTTTGGATGAAGAATTGCCTCAACTCTTAAACGTCACACCCATTGTGTTTTTAGATATTCACGCCGAAGCCACCGCCGAAAAAGGCGCCTTGGCTCGTTATGCGTCGCAATTGGGAGCGTCCGCCGTGGTTGGCACGCATACCCATGTGCAAACCAACGATGCCCGTATTCTGCACGACCGCACAGGCTTTATCACCGATGCTGGCATGAACGGCACCTATGAAAGCGTGATTGGCATGGAACCACTGGCGGCTCAACGACGCATGACTGAACTCGGCTGGGTGAAAATGGAAGTCGCCAAAAGTCCGCAGATTCAGATTAACGCCGTTCGATTCACCATCGAAGCCGAAAGCGGTCAATGCTTGAGCGTCGAACCTGTTTTTGAAATCATCCAGCTCCCTGAACACATAAGCTTAGGATAGTGAATTTGATGAACGCAGATCATCCCAATCATCCGCCAAATACCACTTCGCCCTATATGCAGGAACTGCCTGTGGATGTGCCGATGAAGCAGGAAGTGACGCAAAACCGCTGGGGGCTTTTTGTCATGGTGGGCGGTATGGGCATTATGATTGTCGTGCTGTTTTTGGTGAGCGTAAACTTGGGCTTTGTGATTTCAAACAGCCTGAAAAAGCTGCCGAACTTGAGCTTGTTGGATCAATGGCATCCGTCGGAATCGACGCAGATTTTGGATCGTAATGGTATGCTTATTGCCAATATCAGTGGGGATGAAGACCGCACGGTGAAAAGCCTCACGCATATTTCTTCGTATCTGCCTCGTGCAATTATGGCGATTGAAGACAACCGCTTTTATCATCACAAGGGCGTCGACACCAAAGGCACGGTGCGAGCGATTATTAGTAACGTCAAAGGGGGCGAAGTGCAAGGGGGATCCACCTTAACGCAACAGTTGATTAAGAATTTGTACCTTTCTTCTGAACGTTCCTTGGGGCGAAAGCTGGCGGAAGCGTTGCTGGCGACTCGCATTGAAAAACTGTATAGCAAAGATAAAATCCTTGAGCTTTACCTCAACGTCGTGTATTGGGGCAATCAAGCCTATGGAGCGGAAAAAGCCGCCAAGCGATACTTCAACAAGCCCGCCGAAGAGTTGAGCTTAGCCCAAGCGGCGTTGATGGCAGGTTTGCTCAAAGCCCCTGAAGGCTTGAATCCCTATGTGTTTCCAAATGCAGCGAAGGATCGACAGATACTGGTGCTAAATGCTATGGAAAACCACGGCTTCATCACCGCTGAACAGCACAGCCAAGCCCTTGAAGAGCCGTTGCGGTACGATCGTGTGAAAACGCAGTACAGGCATCCGTTTTTTGTGAACCATGTGCGTCAAGAAATGATTGAAGCCTTTGGCGAAGATGTTGTGCGTCGAGGGGGCTTAATCGTCACCACGACGTTGGATCAACGTGTGCAGTCGGCAGCTGAAGCGTCGATGAAAGTGGCGTTTCAGAAGGCACCGCCGTCGTCTAATCTCAAAGAAGGGGCGATGATTGTGCTGAATGTGGATGAAGATCAGATTCTCGGCATGGTCGGTGGAAAAGATTTTAACCACTCGCAGTTTAACAATGCGACCATGGCTCGGCGTTCACCGGGGTCGACGTTTAAGCCGTTTGTGTATTTGACAGGCTTTCGTTTGGGCAAAATTACGCCTGATTCCACTATTTACGACAAGCCGATTTCGTTTAATACAGGCTATGGCTATTGGAAGCCCAAGAATTACGACGGCGTTTTTAAAGGCCGTATGAAAATTCGCCAAGCCTTGGCGCAAAGCCGAAACACCACAACCGTTCAAGTGGGGCAACGGGTGGGCTTGAACGCCATTATTGAAACGGCTCGCCTCGCTGGCATTCAATCGGATATTGCGCCCAATTTTGCCAGCTTGCTAGGGGCATCAGGTGTTTCGTTGCTGGAGTTGGCGAACGCCTATAGCACTTTTGCTCGTGGGGGGATGTATCGCACGCCTCAAGCCATTTTGCGGATTCAAGAGCCTACAGGCAAAGAGATCTTCCGAAAAGTGGAGGCTCCCAAGCGTCACTTGGACGAGCGTCCTGTAGCGATGATTAATTCGGCGTTAAAATCGGTGGTTGATTTTGGGACAGGGAAGAAGGCTCGACTGAAAAATCGTGATGTGGCGGGTAAAACAGGCACCACCGATCAAACTCGAGACATTTGGTTTTCAGGCTATACCCGTGACTTTGTGGCGACGATTTGGCTGGGGCATCCGCAGAACTTGCCGTTAAAAGGCGTGGGCAGTGGCTATTGTGTGGATGTGTGGAAGCGTTTTGCGGACGACTACTACAGCTTCACGCTCACCCCCCCACGTCCTTTGATGACGAAGTATTAAGGCATCAACCCAAGCGCAGAGCCTGCATACGAATAGGGATTCACCACGCGATCAGGTCGTAGATAGCGGGCTTCGTTTAAGTACACATGCTTGAGTTGGGCTTGGGTTTTGGTGCTATAAAAGTGAATCATCACGCGCACGGCCTTGGGGGGCTGGCCTTCAATCTCGGGTTCTAGGCCGGAAAAAAGGGCAACATCCTGCCACGGTAAGGCTCGGCGAGCCACTTTCGCAGGGCTGGCACTATGCAAGTCAGGCGTTAGGCTAAATAGTACGCTGACGATGTCGCTAGGTTTGATGTGGTTTTGAGACACCATGGCTTCTAGCAAGCGACTGACTTCAATGTACATGGCTTCTGCGGTGTCTTCGGGTAGTGTGGTCGCCCCTCGTAAGGCGTGAAGTCGTGATTCAGGCATGGGTAATCCTTGTCTTTCATAATTTCTATCACTAGTTTATAATAAACATAAGGCAAAGCACAAGCAAAGGAAAGACCTATGGCAAGCCCTGTTCGATTATTGATTGTGGATGATGATCCCGATATTCTTTCGCTCATGCAAATGGACTTTGAACTCATGGGCTTTGATGTACATACCGCCAAAAACGGCATGGATGCCCTCAAGTTTCTGCAAGGCACGACCGCCCTAGACATCGCCTTAGTCGATGTGATGATGCCCAAACTCGACGGATACGCCTTATGCAAGCATGTGCGAGAACTCCCGCATCGGGAAAGCTTGCCGATTATTCTGCTCACCGCCAAAAGCCAGTTGGAAGACAAGGTCAAGGGCTTTCACGCTGGAGCCGACGATTACTTGGTCAAACCCTTTGAACTGCAAGAACTTATGGTTCGTATGCGAGCCTTGTTCCGTCGTTCAGGCAAGCTGGCTGATCTGCAAGGCAAGACGCCCATAACCCAAGCCAAAACAGCGGATGCTAGCGACACTAATGCTGTGGAACGCCTCGCCATAGGAAACTTACGCCTTTTACCCAAATCGCTTGAAGTGTTTTGCCATGGGCAGATGATTCGCTTGACCCCCACCGAATTTGAGATTCTGTACTGCTTAGTGCAACACGCCAATGAAGCCGTTTCTTTGTCGACGCTATTACAGGAAGTGTGGGGCTACGACGCGAGCGACGATGTTCGCACGGTTCGTGTGCATGTCGGGGGCTTGCGTCAAAAAGTCGAGCTGGACGCCAAGCAACCCACGCTTATTCAAACCGTCAACAACGTGGGCTACCGCTTAAACATCGAAGAAAGTCAGGACTAAATGGTACTTGCTTTTTTGAAATCAAAGCCATGGGGCTTACGTCGTAAGACGACAGGTTTTCGCTTTTATCAGCAGATTATCATTTTGGTGTTGTTGATCGTCACCATTCCGTTGGGGGGCTTAAGTGTTTGGCTGTACGATATTAACGACAGTGCCTTACGCAAGCAAATCGCCGCAACCGAAGAAGACGTCTTGCGTTCCACCCTAAAAAGTGCTTGGCAAGAACTTGCCTTTCAGCAAACGCAATCTCAAACCCTTTTGCGTCTTTTTCAAGAAAGACGCTTGAATCCCAAACGCTTAAATCAAACGCAGTTGGCTCATTTTTTGAATTTTGAAGACGACCTAGTGTTTGTAGGCGTATGCAACGCCCAAAGCAATGAGCTTTTACAATGGGCAAGTAAAGTTCCGCCTAATCAGTGGCAACGCAAGGGTATCAATAAATGGGCTTGTGGTATTTTAGGCAGTGAACTTGTTGGAAAAGAACAATACGAACTCTTGCCTGCTTGGCAAAGTCAAGGGATAGAACCTACGTGGTTGCAAAGCCGTTTGCCTTTAAACAGTCGCTTTAGCTTGGTTCAAGTCCGTAAGGTGAACACCCTACATAGCGTTTTTGACGACCTTTTGCATTTGCAAAAAGCAGGGGTGTGGCTGGCCTTGCCATATCCTACAGAAAATCGTTCATCCGTTTTGCATTTAAAGGAAAACAAAGAAGGAGCCATCTTTTTTGAAGCCCATAATCCTCCACAGGCGGTTTTGGATGCCCTTTTTTCAGAACGTATTCATTCGTTAAGCAAGTCAAGTCAAGTGGTCGAAAAAAATATTTCTAAGGATGCATCCGTGGCAAACGACTTAAGCTGGAAGGGTGTTCGGCATGAGGGAAAAGATTATATTCTCGCCGAACTAAAGCCCCTGAATGCGTGGTTGATCGTGTCGCCGGATTGGCATCAGAACCGCCATTTTCTTAAGCAAGCCCGACTTAAAATTTTTGGGCTTATTGGGGGTAGTTTGCTCATTAGTATCCTCATCGGCTTGGGCTATGTGTTAGGCATTGTGCGGAACTTTCGCCAGTTAATTAAAGGTATTAAAGCCATGGGTGAAGGCAATTACGGTCGCCAAATACGCTTGATTATCAATTGGGTGACGCCCTTTGAAATCCGCTATTTAACGTCTGAAGTGAACCGCATGAGCCGTCAGCTTGAAAAGCAGGTCACGACGATTCGAGAAGCCAATACGCAACTCGCTAAACTCGATGAGTTGAAATCCACCTTGATTGACACGGTCAGCCATGAGCTTCGCACGCCGCTCATGAACATTCAAGGCTACACGAACCGTTTGCTCAAGCATCGCGATGCCTTGACTGATGAACAGCAAGTACAGTCCTTGCTCACCATTAAGCAACAATGTAAGCGATTGAACCGTTTGGTGGAAGATTTGCTGGTGATTCCTGATTTGGAAAATCATAGTTTGCGAGTCTATTGTGAAGATCAGACGCTTGAAAGCCTCTGGCAACACCTGATGCCTTTGCTCCCTGAAGTCGTGCAAGACGCCTTAAGCGTGAGCTTTCCTGAAGGCGATGCGTTTTCACAGTGGACGCTTTCGGTCGATGAAGATCGTTGGCAGCAGGTGATGGTGAACCTGCTTGAAAATGCGGCGAAATATCGTCGTGAAGAAGACGATGCGATTCACGTTTCCTTTGAAGCCCTTGGTGACGCATTGAATATACATATTTCAAACCCGAGTGATGAAATTACCGAAGCTCAACTTATGCAACTTTTCGAAAAGTTTCATCGCTTGGATGACGGCCTCACGCGTCGTAGCCGTGGCAGTGGCTTGGGTTTATTTATCGCAAAAGCCTTGACCGAAGCTATGGAAGGGACCTTAGATTTGTCTTATTCGGATGGCATGTTTACGGCGACGGTGCGATTTTCGTTGCAGGAGTAGCTAGCACTTCTTTAAGCTTATGGGGTTTATTGCCCTTGTATATTCTATTATTGGTTTGGAGATTTATTGATGTCGCTTTTGTATACATCCCTTCCTCAACGTTTAGGGGTTTCTAATCCTACCGCCACAATTTCATCGAATACTTCTCCACATAAAGCATGCGTTTCTACGTTGAGCTTGGCGGATAAGAAAGAAATCCATGAGGCGAAAATGGGAGCCAGCTTTTGGGCAGGTGCTTTTGGTATATTAGGACCCTTAAAGCCCTTGTGGGACTCTTTGTTTTACAATCCTTGTAAAGCGGCAAAAAATCGTCTAGATGTGAAAACAGGGCAACGAACTTTAGCTTCGGGTGAAGCACTTGAAAGAGAAAAAAAGTCGGCACAACTAAAGGCCTCTGCAGTGCCTGCTGCCATAGGTTTATGTACTTCATCTTTGCCATTTTTTGATTTCGGAACACTCGCTGGTGTAGTAACGATGCTTCTCTATATGTTTTTTGAAAAACCAGCAGCCCCTGACTTCAACGAAATAGTTTAGGTTTTTTTCATTCTGAAAGCGATATCCATAGTTTAATGTAGCTTGATTTGGTACAGGCTTGGCAAGGGTGAGAAAATTTGCTAAAGTATCCATAGATAGGGAAGGTCTGTTTTTTGTATCAAAAAGCATTGCCTTAACGGTTAGAGATAGAGAAACGTTGAATGAAGGATAAACCCCTATGGGTAAATCACGCACGAACCACGCCTATTTTCAAGATGAATACGCCCTTAGACACAAAAAAGGGGAAGGCGCCGAAAACTCTAAAAGAAAGTCTCGTAATTTAACGAAGCAGTGGGAATCACTGATTGAAGAAGACCCTGAAGAACTATGGGACGAAGATTCGACGCCATCTGCAGGCGAATACTTCTTAGGTGAGCTAGAGTAAGCCGTTTAACCTAGCCGATGAGTCCATCGCCCAAGTCAATTTCGCTGGACTTCATAATCAAGGCTTGATAAATCACTTTTTCATCATCATAGCTGTTGAGTTCTGTGCCAAAGGGATCCGCCTTGCGACGTTCACGTTGGCTGTCCATCAAACGTTTGGCGAGATCCGCAATCTGAAGCACGAGTTCATAGCGGTTGTCGACTTGTTCATTTAAATCACTGGCGATATTGGTGTGCATGACGGACATAAAAGGAACTCCATTCTAATTATTTAGACTTATCTCTATTTTATGATGCCATAAAAGCGAATAATCGACAAGCTTTTTCTTTTTGGTTCTGTTCCCTCTCCTTGAGGAGAGGGCTAGGGAGAGGGGGGGATGTCTAAAACCAGTGTTTTACATCTACTCCTCACCCCAACCCTCCCCTTTAAGGGGAGGGAGGAAGAAAGCTTTATAGTAACCAGTTTAAGCCTAAGGCGTGGCTTCTAGCATGACAGGATTCATCTTCCCTAAGCCATAGGCACGCACTTGATTACGCCCGCCTCGCTTGGATTCGTACAAGCCTAAATCCGCTTCTTCAAACAAGGTACTGGCATCATGGCGACGTGGGTCAAATTGCGTCACCCCTGAACTAATGGTCATTCGTAAGGGCTTGCCTGATGCTACAAAAATGTGGTCTTGCACCAAGCGACGCAACCTATCTAAAAGAGATAAGGCTTCTAAGCAACGGGTTTCAGGTAAAATTAAGGCGAATTCTTCCCCCCCGTAACGCGACACCACATCTACATCTCTTAGGTTGTGTCGTAAGACTTTGGCAAGTTCAACCAAAACGTCATCGCCCGCTTTATGCCCGTAAACATCGTTAATCTGCTTGAAGTGGTCAATGTCTAGCATCGCCACTGAAAGAGGCGCCCCCGTACGACGACTACGAGAAATTTCACGCAACATCACGCTGGTCAAAGTACGACGGTTCATTAGCCCCGTAAGGGCATCTTTACTGGCGGTGTCTTTTTCTACATTTAAGGCATAATTCAGGTTGAGTATATGGTTTTCGTAGCGTTTAATGCACACCACGAGGTAAATAAACGCCAAACTTTTAAGCACGGCTCCCCCAAAATTAATTTCAACGTGTTGCTTGAGCAGTGCGGCATTTAAGTGATGCACAGGTTCAGGTAAAAAAACCGCCAAGTTTATTAACACAACACCAAAAAGCATACCCCATAACCACTTTTTTGTGGACTGAATCAAGGGAAGGTGCCCAATCATCATCAAAACAGGCAAGCCGTACCAAATCAAGCTGGCGTGATGTTGTGAAAGCATCAACGTAGAAATTGCTAGAATACTCAACGGAAAAAAGCTATAGAGCGTCCACTTGAGCCATGACCGCAAGGGAGGCATAAAAATAAATAGCGTATACAAGACAGCAATCGCCAGCGTCATTTGTTCAATTTGAAAGGTGAAGTCTGTGCCAATGGTGGTGGCACCCATGTGGTTGTTTTGCACGACCATGCAAAGCACTTCATAAAGTGAACTTAAACACGTTAGACCCAACAAAGGGTAGAGTTTTTGTCTGTCTTTCAACGCCAAAACATGAACCGCTTGGGTGATTTTGTTCATCAGGAATGAAAGGGTGCGTTGTGACATGATAAAAGGGGCTTACCTGTTTTCTATAGGGGGCTTGGCTTCAACGAGTTCGGGGAAGCTTTTTTCAAGCTGTAAAATGCGGTTTTGCGATTGCAAGGCAAGGGCAGAACCCGGATCCATTTGGATGCATCGCTCATAATACGTCCAGGCGATTTGGGGTTGCTTGGTTTCGTGGTACAAGGTCGCTAGATTAAAGAAGGTCGGCGGATGCTTGGGATTCACCAATAAGGCTCTTTTATAGGCATCAATGGCTTGTTCATTTTGGTTTTCTTGTTGAAAAAGGGTGCCTAAATTAAACCAGTGGCGTTCGCTTTCAGGGTACCACTTGGTAAGAGACGTTAATAATTCAATGGCTTTAGTGGGGTTGCCCGATTCATTTAAGGCGATTGCCAAACCCGCAACAGAAGCTTCATGCTTGGCGTTTAAGGCAACAGCTTTTTCAAAATAAGGCACCGTTTTTTTATAATGATTTTCCGCCAGTTCAATGTAGCCTAAATTACTGTGGGCTTCTACCAATTCAGGGTTGAGCTTCAGGGCGTTGTTGAATGCCTTTTTGGCATCTTGACGCAGACGGTACGATTCACCAATGCTTTGCGTGGCGGTGTCTTGCGATGCTTGAAAAAGGCGAACCCCTTCATTATAAAGCACCACCGCTTCTTCCATAGACGACAGCAGGGGCGTAGCTTTAGCAGGTGTCTGTTGTGGGGTGGCTTTAACGGTTTTTGTCGCTTGGGGCAAGCCGAATTTGGCATCTGCTGGCAAGGGATGCGTGAAAATGCTCACCAAAAGGGTGAGGCATAAGGACATTGAAATTAGGGAACAATGGCTTTTCATGGCATCACCTCATAGGGGTTGTTATGGAAATAGAATCTTTCCCTAGCCCTCTCCTTAAGGAGAAGAAACAGTACTTTTCCAGAGCCTTCTATAGCAGGGTTTAAACTAAGTGTAGCATAGAATCCACAGAGTCTATACACCTTTAGGTTAGTTTTTAGACCCCTTAAAAAGGGATCCATTATTTCTATTGCTATTTCAAGGTTTACAGAATTTGAAACCGTGTGTTTAAAGCACTAGGCAACACCTTAAAAAGATGTCATACTCAAAAAGAGTGGCTCTTTGAAAAAAGCATAGAAGGCTTTGCGAAAGGTTATTTTGTCTTACCCCCTCCCCTTTAAGGGGAGGGTTGGGGTGGGGAGTAGATGTCAACTTTTGGTTTTAGAAATCCCCCCCTCTCCCTAGCCCTCTCCTCAAGGAGAGGGAACAGGACTTTCATGTGTCGAAAATGAGGGTTTCGTGTGTCAAGAATCGGTATTTCGTGTGTCGAAAATGAGGGTTTCGTGTGTCAAGAATCGGTATTTCGTGTGTCGAAAATGAGGGTTTCGTGTGTCAAGAATCGGTATTTCGTGTGTCAGAAAACAGGGTTTCGTGTGTCAAAAATTGAATTTCGTGTGTCAAAAACTAAGCTTTTCGGCATACCCAGCGAGCTCTACATAGGCTTTGCCCTGCACGTCGTTCTTCCCAAACGTCCCTTTGACGAGACTCGCCCCTTCCCAATAGCCCAACGCTTTTTGCTTGGGGAAGAAGAGTTCTTGATCCGCCAAAGTAGGCTTCACGCTGAGCCTAAGGGCTAAAGAGGGTATCTGAACGTCCCACCCACTCGGGTAAGTCACTCCACTATGCGAGCTTTTCCACCGACTTAACACCTTGATTTGCAGGTCTTTAGCCTTTAAATGCTGGGTTTTACCCGCTTCATTCACCCAAGTCCCCCCACTTTGAGGCGAAATCGTGCCGTTTTTTTCACGCATAAAATAGAGCATCAATTCTTGGCGGTTGTCCAACTGAATCGCAAACCAATCCCACCCCACTTGGGTTTTAGTCAATTGAGACGAGCCAAATTCGTGATCAAACCAGCTTTTGCCAATGACTTTATAAGTACGAGGGTTTTCAGGTTTTTTGGTATCCTTCACCGTCACCTTGCCTGAGGTAAATAGATCCGTAAAACTATAATACATCGAAGCACAACTGCCACAATTGCCCTTTTTAGAATAGCCGTTTTTCGTCCCGTGAAAGACCTTGTCTTTTTGCGGAACAAGGCGTAAATCTAGCGAAAAGTCGGTGTCGTTGACATTCAAATCCCAAATAGGCAAGCGATTATTCGACCCTTGATGTTCTTTTAGCGTTAAGCTTTTCGCCATCAATCGCCACGGTTCCACCTGCACGACATTGCGAAATGGATTTTGCCGTTCATAGGCACTGCTATAATAAAACCGCTTACCTGTTATGTCGCTCAACGCCACATGAACCATGTAAAGCTGTTGAGGCTTCCACTCACTGGCTTTAAGCGTCAAGTTTTGCACCCCAGCAGGGCGAGCAATACGAAAGAGCGTTGCTTCATAACCAAACTGTTGTGGTTTTTGAAACGCTTGCCATGGTGTGCTTAAATGCCCCGTGGTGTACCACCATTCACTGGCGTAATCGGGGTGTTCACCGTGATCGTCAGGGAATTGCCAAGCGTAGTTGGATTTGGCGATTAAAAACGGCGTAGAGGTTTCACTGGCTTGAGCTTGCACGGTGGATGCCGAAAGTATCGCTCCACAGATGGTTAAAAATACTAAACTTATATGCCACATAATCGAATCCCTTTTTTCTTAATTTATCATAACATAAATTGAAGGAGGAGTAGACCGAATCTATGTTCTGGACGTATACTTATATCTATAAGTTTGCGAAGGTAGATTTTGCTTTGTTCCTCCTCCCTTAGGGAGGAGGCTAGGAGGCGGGACTTCAGCTCTGACAGGGAATCCCTCACCCCAACCCTCTCCCTAAGGGAGTGGGGGTAAAACCACTTTTGTAGATCTTTCTATATTAAGCAGTTTTAAAAATCAAGGATGCCCATGAATCAATTTAAAGACGCTTCCATCGTAATCACAGGCGGTGGCACAGGCGGACACCTCTACCCTGCCCTTGCCGTAGCCGATTCGCTCGTGCGTGATTTCGGCTTTCCCCTGCAAAACATCACCTATATCGGCAATGAAGAAAGCTTGGAATCGCATAAGGTTCCCACCAAAGGCATCCCCTTTTTTCCGCTGGTTAGCCACGGCATGCCTCGAACTAAGAACCCGATTGCCTTGCTGAAATGGGGATTTGAAATGCTTAAAGCCACGGCGTTAGCGGCTCGATACCTAAAATCAGTGAAAGCCAATGTCGTACTCGGCACAGGCGGTTATGTGTCTGGACCCGTCTTACTGGCGGCGTTTGCCTTAAAAATCCCCTTTGTGGTGCATGAAAGCGACGCCATACCAGGACTTGTCAACCGCTTGATGGCACCCAAAGCAAGCATGGTAACAGGTGCCTTTGCAGACGTTCAAAGCAAGCTCAACGTCAAATCTGAACGCTTTCAACACACGGGTAACCCCGTCAATGAAAGCATCGGCAGGATCAGCAAGACGGAAGCCCTTTCGCAATTGGCGTATGTACTCCCTCAAACGTGGCAAGAAACTGATAAAATCCTGCTCGTGCTTGGCGGTTCGCAAGGGGCATTGAGCTTAAATGAAGCGGTCTTTAATGGCTTAGATGCGTTGATTGCGTCAGGCTATAAAATCGTGCATCAATGTGGAAGCAAACATTTTCTTGGGCTTAAAGGGGCGTTTCTTGAAGAATACGGCAGTGAAACCCCCTTTAATCAGGATTATGTGTACCTGCCGTTTCTCGAAAATATGCCGGCCTTCTGGGCCTTGGCAGATGTTGCCCTATGCCGTGCGGGTTCTATGACGCTTTCGGAACTTTTTGCATCCCAAACGCCAGCGATTTTGGTGCCTTATCCGTATGCTGCTCAAAATCATCAAGAAGCCAATGCTCGTTTTGTGGAAGACCAAGGGGCGGGCATCGTTTTGCTGGATGCTGAACTCAATGCGGAGCGTGTTTTAGAAATATTACAAGTCCTGACAAGTGATAAAACCCGTTTGTTACAAATGAAGCAAGTGCTTGAAACGCTGGCTAAACCGAATGCGACAAAGGTTATTGCCGACATCCTACTTCAACTTCTATAGTTTTGTAAAAAATTAAGAAATAAAGACTTGCATTATTAGATAAACTGTTCCATAATAGCTAGGATGGTTCTTTGAAATTTTCATATACATGTAATGACCAACCAAAAAAGGTAAGTGCTCACAAGGTTTAAATCCCTTTGGCACGACGCTGTTTTTTAAAGACATGGGGTCGTTCTGGACTTGACAGGACGAATTCTTGTGACTGGGTTGCGCGTCGAGGACGCTTAATCCTCGTTAATCCTGAGCAAAACAATAAATGCAGAAACTCAAACTGCTCGCAACAATGTTGTTGCTTTTGCACGTCCAGTACGTGCAATCGCTGCTTAATTCTTTTAAGTAAACATTGCTTGTTCCCACACATGCTATCATGCTGCTAAGGTGGGCTTGCTAATTCGCATGACCATGCTGAAAGACTCATTGGCTCTTCAGTACAGCGTATGCGTCAATGCGTCCGAACACGGACGTAAAGCGGGTTAAAGTTCGTGGTGAACTGGGGTACACAGCTACCACGAAACGAAACACTCTAAAGTTACCTACACGCGTAGACGCCTGGAGGCAATCGTTTTGGACGAGGGTTCGATTCCCTCCGACTCCACCATTTTTAGTTCGTCGTTACATGGTATGGATGAATCAGACGTGTTTCTTTTGACGATGCCCTGAATCTCCCGGTTTTTAGATTTTTTCCAAAACATCCTTTTTTGAAGAACGATTAAAGTTCCTATTTTAGTGTTTCTGCTGAAGATCTCTCGGTACTTGGTTGGTTAGTAATCAGATTTTCAGTTGACGTTTTGATTTTGAAAAACTTCCCGTTTTTTTGCGATAGTTCGCCAGTTGCAAAAAAATGTTTTACTCTGTTGGCGGAACTTATTTTGATTAGGAACTTTTGATTATGAAATTATATGTGGGCAACGTGCCTTTTTCTGCGAGCGATGATGAATTGTTGGCGTTATTTGTAGACGCTGGTGAAGTTCAATCTTGCCGCATCGTGATGGATCGTGAAACGGGCCGTTCTCGTGGATTCGCGTTCGTTGAAATGGACAACGACGAAGAAGCTAAAGTTGCCATTGAACGTTTAGATGGATTTGACATGAACGGTAAAGTTTTACGCGTTAACGAAGCACGTCCTCGTGAAGCTCGTCCAGTCGGCGGTGGCGGTGGCTATCGTGGCGGCGGCGGCGGTGGACGCTCCGGTGGCGGCGGATACGGCGGCGGCGGTGGACGCTCCGGTGGCGGCGGATACGGCGGCGGCGGTGGTGGC
>JBEISK010000046.1:0-13308 GCA_040375445.1 Gammaproteobacteria bacterium
CCGCAAAACTGTTCGTTTCGTGAACAGCTTTGTTAAATCCGAAATTGACTTCAAAAACATTGTATGACATCCACTCTCGCTAAAAAGCAGATGTCCATTCTTTTCGTCTTAAATTCTTCCACTATTGAGTTGTCAAGGAACCAATCATTTGCTTTGAAGCTTGTTTGCCTCTCAACAAAGCTATCATCACCCAAACGATTTCCTACGTCAACACTTAATTTTAAAAAACTTATTTTTTTATGACTTTTGTATGACAATTCAGCCATCTTAATGTAACATTATAGTTAACGTAGTAATAAAAGGGAGAATGACGATGCTACAAGAAAAAGCCTATTTCGCTGCAGGATGCTTTTGGGGAGTCGAAGCAATTTTTGCAAGCGTCACAGGTGTCTTGACGACATCTGTGGGGTATATGAATGGCTTGACCAATGCCCCTGTTTACAAAGAGGTTTGTACAGGACTTACTCAACATGTTGAAGCGGTAGAAGTTGTTTTTGACACTGAAATTATTTCATTTAATCAGTTGCTTTGGCTGTTTTGGCACTTGCATGATCCCACTCAATTGAACCGTCAAGGCGTTGATGTGGGGACGCAATACCGGAGCGGGATTTACACCACAACATCCACACAGGCGGAAACGGCTCAAAAAAGCAAAGCTGTTGCACAAGCCTTGTTTACTAAAGCGATTGTAAGCGAGATTTTGCCTGCAGAGACTTTTTGGAAAGCAGAAGAGTACCATCAACAGTATTTGGCCAAGAACCCTTGGCGAGGCGCTTGCCATGTGGTGCATGATATAGAATGTTTGTTGCAATCGGCTCCTGCCTTATAGAAGATTCTGCAAAAAAAACCCTCAACAGAACATTGAGGGGACGAATTAAGAGAGAGAGAAATAAGAGTATTTTCACCTGTAAATGTACATCGAAAGATCAATAAAAGCAAGCCCACTTTGCGAAAAAGTGAGCTTCTGTAACAATACGTTATATCTCAAAGAGACTATCTTTTTTTACAGTCCAATTAAAGACTGCATAATCTCTTCGCTTTCCCCAAGTAGTGGTGCGATATGTTCGCATAAGGCTTGAACATCTTCATCGGTTTCTAGTCTAAAGAAGGTGCATAAGGCGTCAGGTAATTGATCGCAATTAATACGTGTAAAATCATAGTCTACTTGAATCACGAGGGCTAATAAATAGTGAGCCAACGCTACGGCAAAGACCGCGGGATCCGTCTCGTCGCCAGTGAGGACAGGCCTGTTATATCGGCTCATCACCGCTTGCATGACTTTTGGCAACTCCCAGCGTTGAGCCAGTTCCGCCCCTAAATCTAGATGGGTAAAGGCTAGCACCGAATACTCAATTGGCAACGCTTGAGGGGCATATCGCCACACTTTCTTTTTTTCTAAAGCATTATGCACTACGGCATCGCTGACCACGTCTTGCGTATGCAAGACCAAAACACCTATATTGTGGAGCATGCCCGCACTAAAGATGTCGTCTGCTTCAGGCAGTTTGAAATGTTCTGCTAAATGTTTAGCAAAAAAGGCAGTCATCAACGCATGTTGCCAAAAGCCTTCTAAGTCAAGACCTTGTTTATTTTTAGAAAGTGACTTCCCTTTAGCACCTGAAGTAGGCGTTGAGAAAATTTGACAGATGGATGCCCCTAGCACTAAGCCTCGAACAGCGTTATAACCAAGCATGGCAATAGAATGTTGAATGCTGGTGACTTGACGAGGAATGCCGTAAGCACTGGAATTGACCATGCGAAGAATGCGAGAGGTCAAACCAGGGTCGTAACTAATGAGATCTGCAATTTGCGAACTGCTGGAACTCGATTTATTCAGCAATTGCACTAGTTGAGTCACCACTTGTGGTAGGGCGGGAATATCCCGAACTCCTTTTAGAATCCGTTGCTTATTCGGTGGGGGTGTGGGGCTGAAACCTGTTTGAGAGCCTGTTGAAAATGGTGTTGAAGGCATTTTGTCACACTCAATTCTGCTTTTAACTTAATTAGAAATGGATACACAGTTCTTATCGTCAGAACACACCTATACTTTAGGCTATTTCTAGTGTGACATATATTGATATAATTGCTTTACATTTATAGAAATTTCCTCTTAACAGTGGGTTCTATGTAGAAGATATTCAAGTTTTTATTAAACAGGCTCGAAAAGCAAAAAATAAGATACACTATAACTTGTACAATAATGAGGCTTCTAAAATATGAACACAACTCCCCTGTTCACAGTAACGCCTACTTTTCAATTGTGGGTGAGGTTTTTTCGAATACTTCCCATCACCTTATTTTTGCAAGTCTGGGCAACAGGCTTCTTTGGGGGAATTGCTTATGCGTGCTTGCATACATTGCATGCAAAAGGTTCGAGATACTTTAAAAGATTTGCAAAAAGAAGCTCATCCCAATTCTTAGTTTAAATAGCGTCTGGCGTCTTCGTTGTCGCTACGATTCTCGATGTGCTTATGTACGTCTCTCTCCACTTCACCCATCTGCGAGTCTAGGCTCCTAGAATCCACCTATACGCTATTCCATCTAAGAAATGGTATCAAAAACTATAGTTCCCGCTATATATATGATGGCTATTTCATTTCGCTATCGTAAAGAGTCCCCGTTGGAATGGGAGCTTCAAAATACAAGCGACGCAAACGGTTAAACAACGGATGCAAGACACGGTCTAAGTCTTGACGCATCAAGGGGTGAGGTATCTGCCAAACGGTTTCAAGTTGCAAAAGCTCAGGGTCAAAGTGGAATGCCACTGGCGGACTAGTCAGTAATATCGTATTTTCTAGGCACGCAAAATGGCAGTGCAGGGGTCGTTGAAGCACATCGATGGCTTGCTTTAAGAAGTTTTGATGCGTGCGTAAGTCCACAATCAAACAAGTGGGCTTATATTTTTCGTACAAATACTCAAACATAGACGCTTGCAAAACAGGATGAATATGCTGAGCCAAAACCCCTTGGGATTCAAGGTAAGATCTCAAACGTTCTTGGTCTCGTTTATTATGTGCCACAATCAAGACTTTAAAATGACGTTGCCACGCTTCTAGAGAGGATTCCACCCTGCGTTCTTGAAGGCTTAAAACAGTATTTAGTTGGAATCGTGTGGCTTTTTGAGACGCCGTTTTTTTTAAAATGTAACGAAGAATAGACAGCTCTAACGGTTCAAGCGTCCCATTTTCACGTTTAACAGAGCAACATTCTAAAACAGAAATCCCAATTTTTTCTAGGGTGTCTAATGTTTTAGGGCCGACATGTTGTCCCTCTTTTAGGAGTAAGATGTTTTTGCAAAGATGGTATACATCTCGATTGGCAACCACCACCACATCTATTTCTGAAGCGTCATTTGTTTCTTGAACTACAGGGCGTCGTATCCCAAATAACTCAGCGAAAGGTTGCATCCAAGCTTTAAGAGTCGTAGGCTTAGGCATGACGGTTCCCTTTTTGAAATTGGTGGCGTATCGTTTCAGTCGCCCTAAAGCGGACAATGAAATCCTTAGAAATAAAACTTGTTAGACAATGATGTTCTTGCTATGCTATTTATGAATTCTGTTAAAAAGTGTGGCAAAGATCTTTTAATCTAGTTACTATCAGTTTAGTCGATTAAATAATGTAGAACTAGCTTCTAAATGTCTACACCCTAAGATGAATACATGAATCGAATCCACATAAGTTAACAGTCCTTTTAAATTACACCTGTTCATTGAGAATTAAAACTGGAGTCCCCATGACCACTTCTTCCCCTAATTTATTACAAGGCCGACGTGTGGCTCGGAAATTTGCGTTGTTGGCGTTGTACCAACTTGAAGCCAGTCGTGGAAGCCTGCCTGCTAAAGTGGCTGAAGACAAAAGCCTCACCAGTTTAATTCGATCTTCGGCTCAAACGCTTGTGCTTCATGCTCAAGATGATATTGAAGCCGCCGCCGATTTATTTAAATCAGTGAGCGAGCAAATTATGACCGCTGAATTTGAGCATCCCACTAACCTAAACTCGTCTTTCGATGCCCCACAAGTAGCCGTGCCGTTGCCTAGCACGCAAGACACCTTGCATAGCCTAGACAAATGCTTGCTTGCCTGTGAATGGGTGTGGAATGTGTTGGCGGTTCCTCAAATGTTGGTGCATTTGGAAGATCAACATGTAGAAGACTATGCCACGCACATGATCGCATGCGTGTGTGAACATAACGATGCCCTAACCGAAAAGCTCGAAGCATACACCGCCGATTGGAAGACGGACCGCCTCATTAAAATGGATCGCTTGATTCTGAAATTGGCGTTGGCTGAAATCTTGTATGAAGATGGCTTAGATTACGGCGTTTCCGTCAATGAAGCGGTGGAATTGGCGAAAGCTTATTCGTTGCCTGAAAGCTATAAGTTCATCAACGGTGTCTTGGGTAAAATCGTGCAAGATTTAAAGAATCCATCTGCTGAATCGGTTGAAGAAGCAGAAGTAGAAGCAGAAACATCCCCCGTTGAAGAAGAAGTCCGCATCACGGAAATCGAAGCGTAGTCATGTGGGGCAAATTATTGGCTAAAACGAATGCCTTGTTTGAGTCGTTTCGTCAAAGTGACGCCACAGACACGGGGCAAGCGTATTTTGAAGACCGCCTAGAATCGCTTGAAGAGGCCTTTTTTCGTGCGGATGTAGACGGAGCAAGCATCCAAGTGGTGCTAGAAGCGTTAAGAACTCAAAGCCTTTTACTCAAGAATACGGATCCACAAGTGTGGCAGTCTGTGATTATGGAAACCTTAGCGCCTTTGCTCGAAACAGCGAAAGGCTTTTATCCTGAAACACTTTTAAAGTCTCAAGATGTGCTGGTACTTATGCTGTGTGGGGTCAATGGGTCGGGCAAAACCACGACGCTGGCAAAACTCGCCCACGCCTTTCGGGAGCATCACGTTTTTGTCATCGGCACCGATACCTTTCGAGCCGCGGCGGATGCTCAACTCGTTTCGTGGTGTAATCGTGTAGGCGTGCCTTATTTTACCCAAGAAGACAGCAAGGGAAGTTCTCCTTCAGCGATCGCCTTTCAAGGGATCGAAGAAGCCTTGAAGCAAAGGGGTTCAGACAAAAGCAAAACGCTTATTTTGGTGGATACCTCAGGGCGTTTGCATGTGGATGCCCCGCTCATGGAAGAGCTGGCGAAAGTCAAGCGGAGCCTGCTTAAAGCCTTAGACGCTCATGCGGATTTACGTTATAGCTTAAAAAGCCTTTTGGTTATTGACGGCACCACAGGACGAAATGCCTTGCCCCAAGTGAAACAGTTCGACGAAGCCGTGCAAGTGGATGGCTTGATCTGCACGAAGCTGGATGCCTCTGCCAAAGGAGGAGCATTGCTTTCGATTGCTCACCATACGCAGATTCCGACGATTTATGTCACAGCTGGCGAATCCGTCGACGCCTTGCATCTGTTTGAGGCGGAGTCTTATTTAAACTCGTTGATATAGAGCTTTCTATATCAACGGATAAACATCCCCTAATTGATACAAGGAGCCAGCCACCACACTCAAGGGCTGAGCGTAACCGTTCGTGCTGGCGTGAGACTTCATCAAACGCTCTAGCATCCACCTCGCCGTTTGCGGATCACTCGCTGACCACATGGGACGAGTCTGTAGTTCAGGCAAGGCATCTCGTAAGGCTTGCCGTAAGACTTGGGGCGAATGAAATAGGCTCGCCTCTTGAGACGTTGGGCAAGTGAGTAAAACACCATAGGTACGGTGAGCATTTTTGCGAAGGAGCTTTTCTAGGGCGAGAATGGGACGGTTATTCCGCAGGGAAAGCATCCAGTAAAGCCCGTGGTGAGGGAAGCTTTCATCCAGCCCGATGCTTAAGGCCTGCAAGCCGTCCTCATTATGCGCCCCGTCTAATAATAGTGAGGCTTTCGCATTGAAGTCAAAACGCCCCTGCCAATGGCAATACTTTAAGGCATCGCAAAAAGCCTTGGCATCACTGACGAGGCCTTCACGCTGAAGCACGCTCAAAATCCCCAAGACGGTGGCAAGATTCTTCAGCTGAAAATGCCCCAACAGTCCCAATTCCAAACGTTCACGGCTCACCATATTGCGGATGCGTTGCGTGCCGTTTTTCGTCAAGGCATCTTCTACTACCAAGCTGTCGTGTGTGGTTTCAACAATGGGTTCCACATGATTGGCTTTGGCGATCTGGTAAATCACGTTGCGGGCTTCATCAGGCAAGTGAGGCCCTAAAACCAGCGGTACACCTGCTCTTAAAATGCCTGCTTTTTCAGTCGCGATTTCTTCAAGCGTATCGCCAAGCCTGTCCATATGGTCATAAGCGATGCTGGTAATCACGGTTAAAATAGGATTCGACACCACATTCGTTGCATCGAGCCTTCCGCCCAAGCCGGTTTCTAGCACAGTCACATCGACCTGTTCGTGCTTAAACACATGAAAGGCTAGAATCACCATAAACTCAAAATAAGTCGGCCATTCGGGATGCTCTTCTTTAAAGTCACCGATTAACTGCTCCAGTCGCTTCCATAATTGATTGCCATAAGCTTCAAAGGCCTCTTCAGACAAAGGCGTATTGTTAAGGCAAATACGTTCACGAGGGTGCATTAAATGCGGGCTATGAATGCTCCCCACGTTGAGACCTTGACTCAATAAGCCAGCCACCGTCATATGTGTGACGCTTCCCTTGCCGTTGGTGCCTGCCACATGAATGGTCGGTATCAATTCCTGCGGATGCCCCAGCAGTTCAAGGATGCCCAACGTGGCTTCGGTGCCTAGTCTTAGGCGTCCGATATTGAGGCGATCGAGCTTTTCAAGAAATGTCGACATAGGAGAACTTTCAATGACTATCATTATTAACATAGTGTAAAGGACTTCTCCTATTTTGGCATCCTTTGAAAGAAGGCATTTGAAAAATGGTTGATTTGCATTCTACTTTTTTTTGTGGTTTGATAAACCGTATAGTCGTCTTTAGATTTTTCTTTACAGTAGGCTAGACGAGGAGCCTAGATTATTTTGTGAGGGCGTGTAGACAGAACTACATAACAGAACAAAATAATCGTAGCGACAAAGTATAGGCACGGTACAGGAAATTAAAAAGATGACTATAATAGAAATGAGACTTAAACGTTGTAGGTCTCAACTGATTAAGCTCACCTTGCGTGTTTAGTTAAAAAGGTATTCTTTATATGATGAACGCATCGGATTCCCCCTCGTCTCAATTCCCTTCAGCAGGCTTACTTAAAGGCAAACGTGCCATTATTACAGGCGGTTCTCGCGGGATTGGCAAAGCCCTTTGTGATGTGTTTGCTCGTGAAGGGGCGTTAGTTGCGTTCAATTACAATAGCAATGACGAAGCTGCTCAAGACACGCTACGCTTGATTGAAGCCCATGGCACCAAAGGAAAAGCCTTTAAGGTTTCGGTGACAGATCGGGATGGCATTAAAGATATGGTGAAAGAACTCACCGCCGAATGGGGTGGGATTGATATTCTCATCAATAACGCCGCCATTAACAAGGCGGACAATTTCGTCACCACCACCGAAGCGTCTTGGCATAGTATTATTGACACCAACGTCAATGGCTTGTATTACATGACCAAACCTGTATTAAAACAAATGATGAAGCAACGCAAGGGTAGCATCGTCAACATTACGTCAATTGCGGCTCAACGCTGCATGCCCACTTCCGTGCATTATTCAACGTCTAAAGCGGCTGTCATTGGCTTTACCAAAGGCTTGGCTCGTGAAGCGGTGGGTTTTGGCATTACCGTCAATGCGATCGCCGCCGGGATGTTTAACACGGATTTAGGGCATTCTTTGCCTGAAAAATTGCTAGGCATTTATACGGACTGGGTGCCAAAAGGGCGATTGGGCAATCCTGAAGATTTAGCCGAGTTCGCCGTTTTCTTGGCGTCGGATCGCAATACCTATATGCAGGGTGAGATTATCACCATCGACGGCGGAGCCACCGTTTAAGCATTGCCTTTTGTCCCCTCGCCCCTTGGGGAGGGGGCTAGGGAGAGGGGTTTTAACTCTATGATACACATTCCCGAAACCATGCACGCCGTGATCTTTCATGCCCCTTTAGATATTCGCTATGAAACGGTGGAGGTTCCCACGCCTCAAGCAGGTGAACTACTGGTGAAGGTGCATCATGCCTTAACGTGCGGAACGGATCTAAAATGCTATAAGCGTGGGCATCCTGTTTTGTTGGGGGCTTTGCCGAGTCCCTTTGGGCATGAGTTTGCTGGTACAGTCGTGAGCTTGGGTGAAGGTGTCACAGAATGGACGCTTGGTGATAGAGTGGTTTCAGCGAATTCGGCCCCCTGTTACGACTGCTTTTATTGCGACAAAGCACAATACAATTTGTGCGAAAACTTAAAACTGTTGAACGGGGCGTATGCGGAATATATCCTCATCCCTGAAAAAATTGCTCGTCATAATACGCATCGCCTGCCTGATGACTTACCCTTTGAGATCGCTGCTTTTACGGAACCACTGGCGGTGGCGATCCGAGCCGTGCATGGCATTGGTATTCAAGCAGGAGACAACATTCTGGTGTTAGGCTTAGGCCCGATTGGGCAATTGATCGTAAAAGTGGCAACGCTTTTGGGAGCAAACGTCACCGCAGTGGCTCGCACGCCGATGAAGCTTGATATGGCACGCTCCTTTGGGCGGGCGGTTCAAACGATTTCCATCGCCGAAGGCTTAAATGCTCACGCTTTGGTGCAAGACCATAGCCCACAAGGGCGTGGGTGGGATGCCGTCATTGAAGCGGTCGGCTTGCCTGAAACATGGGAAAAAGCGGTGCAATTGTGCCGACGTGGCGGGAAAGTGCATTGGTTTGCAGGGTGTGCAGGCGGAAGCACGATCGCCCTTGACACCAAGCGTGTGCATTATGATGAAATCACGCTGTATAGCCTCTTTCACCATACGCCAGCGGATGTGAAGCAGGCGTTTGACTTGCTCGCCAGTGGGCAGGTGGATCCTCGTCCGTTGATTAGTGCCAACTTTGCTTTAGCGAATGTGGAAGAGGCGTTGAAAGGCATGGAAGCAGGGCGTTTTTTTAAGGCCTCTATTCAGTGTTAAGAACACGCCTTTAGTTTTTATGTTTGTACTAAACTAAGACGATGTAATACGATCGTTAATGAGGGCAAAGAATATGACCAACAATACACTCGTTAAACCAAAAACCGTCGTGTTGGTGGACGGTCACGCATTGGCGTATCGCATGTATTTCGCCTTGGAACGCACTCAAATGCGAAATAGTGATGACATCCCCACGTGGGCGGTTTATGGCTTTTTCAACGCCATTTTTCAACTGCTCAACCAACGCCAGCCAGATGCACTCGTCTTCGCCTTTGATGTGGCTCGTGAAAGCTTTCGCACCGAATGGTACCCCGATTATAAAGCCAACCGTAGCAGTATGCCTGAAGACATGCGTCAACAAATGGACGTGCTTTATGAAGGCATCGACGCCTTGGGCTTGCCTGTGTTTCGCATCGCTGGCGTTGAAGCGGACGATGTGATTGGCACGCTTTCTAAAAAAATTATCGACAGCTACCCCGATTGGCATGTGGATGTGTTGACAGGCGATCAAGACAGTTTTCAAATGATTGATCGAGACAACCGCATCAACATTCTCATTCCTGCTCGCAATACGCAAGACGGTTTAACCGTCTACGATTGGGACGGGGTTATTAACAAATGGGGCGTTACGCCTGAACAAGTCGCCGATTTCAAAGGACTTAAAGGCGACGCGAGCGACAACATTCCTGGTGTTAAAGGCATTGGCGACAAAACCGCCGCCAAGCTACTAGATGCCTATCAGAGCCTTGAAAACATCTATGCCCACTTGGATGAAATCACGCCTGCAGGCGTCAAACGCAAGTTGGAAGACGGCAAAGAAATGGCCTTTCTGTCGAAAAAATTGGCGATTATCGTGCGTGATTTAGAGGTGATGCCTGATTTAGACCATGCCCACCTAGGCAGTAGTGACGCCACCGCCGAAGTTTTGGGTGCCTATTTCGACGCCTATAATTTCAGAACCTTTCAACGCAATTTACCCAAGTGGACGAAACTGCTTAGCCTAAAAACAGAGGGATCCCTTGTGGAAGAGGTCGTCGAAGAAGCCAAAACCGATCAAGCATCTGAAGCAATCGACTTGCCGAAAATCACATTTCCACCGTTTAGCTATGAAGTCGTACAAGATTTGGCACGTCTTAACGCCATTTTTACAGAAATCAAGGACGATTACGGCATTTGTGCCTTTGATGTCGAAACCACGGGCTTAAATGTGCATGAGGTTGAACTGGTCGGGTTTGGCTTGAGCTGGGGCAAAGGACTTGCGAAATCAAGCTTTACGGCAAAAAACGTCTTGCATTTGAAAGATGCCCCCACCACTTACGATGCCGTCACGCCGAACGGAGACATCCACTTGCAGAATGTGTATGTCCCCTTGGCTCATGTGGCAGACTTGCTCAGTGATGCCGACGCTCAACGCCAAATTCCTTATGGCGAGGCATTTCCCTTGCTTAAAGCCTTTTTGGAAGACGCCTCCATTCTCAAGCTCATTCACAACCTCAAATATGAACGCAATTGCACACGTCACTGGGGCATCGAACTGGCTTCGCCTGTGTTGGATACCATGATTATGAGCTATGTACTCGCCCCTGAAAACAAGCACGGACTCAAGGGTTTGGGCGAGCGTGAACTCAATTTTGCCATGACCCCGATCGATGAACTCATCGGCAAAAAAGGCAAAAAGCAAATCACCTTTGCGGATGTGCCGATCGACAAGGCGGCTCCCTATGGGGCGTCGGATACCTATGCCACTTGGTGTTTGGCGGTTTTGTTTAGTCAGCGTTTAGCCGCACAGCCTGATTTAGCCAGCTTGTTTTACGAGATTGAAAACCCTCTCACATGGGTTTTGGCGGAACTCGAATACAACGGCATTCGCCTAGAAAAAGCTCCCTTGCAAGCACTGGCTCAAGAGTTGGATGCCCAAGTCGAAACGCTTGACAAGCAAGCCCAAACCTATAGCGAAACACTGGTCAACCTTAATTCGCCGAAGCAGGTGGGTGAATTGCTCTTTGACAAGCTGGGCATTCAGCCGAAGCGAAAAACCGCCACCAAAAGCTATTCCACCGACAGCAAGGTGCTGGAATCCTTGATTGGGGAGCATCCCATTATTCAGATTCTGCTGGATTATCGGCAGCTATTCAAGCTCAAGTCCACCTATGTGGATACCCTGCCCCAACTCGTCAAGCCCCAAACAGGACGGCTCCACACGAGTTTTAATCAGATTATTACGGCGACAGGGCGTTTATCGTCGAGCGATCCGAACTTGCAGAACATCCCAGTGCGGTCGACGTGGGGGCAACGCATCCGTGAAGCCTTTGTGGCGGAAGAGGGCTGGCAACTGATTTCCGCCGACTATTCACAGATCGAACTGCGTATTTTGGCCCACTTGTGTCAAGATAAAAACATGATCGATGCCTTTCAAAGTGGGGCGGATATTCACACGGCGACCGCCAGCCTCGTCTTTGGCGTGCCGATTGAAGCGGTTACGAAAGAACAGCGTTATGCGGCGAAATCGGTGAATTTTGGCATTGTGTATGGTCAAACGGCGCATGGCTTGTCTCAACAAATTGGCGTGCCTTACGCCGAAGCTCAAGACTTCATCAACCGCTATTTTAGGACTTACCCTGATGTGAAGCGGTGGATTGCGGATACCATTGAAACGGCTCACGAAACGGGCTTTGGCACCACGATGTTTGGCCGAAAGCGGGATTTAAGCCGAGACCTCAACAGTGGCAACAAAAGCATTCGAGAGTTCGCCGAACGTGCGAGTTTCAACACGCCTGTGCAGGGGGCGGCGGCGGAACTGCTGAAAATAGCGATGTTACGCCTGAACAAACGCCTGAAAGCCGACGGTTTGCAAAGCCGTGTGTTGTTGCAGGTGCATGATGAACTGGTGCTAGAAGCCCCCCCGAACGAGGTGGAAGCGACGCAAACGGCGATACGTTGGGCGATGGAGTGCGAGCAACCCTTGCGAGTGCCGTTGGTGGTGGATCTAGCTGTTGGGCATCACTGGGGGGAGCTTGGGTAGGGGTTTAGGCTTTGTTGCGTCCTAAGGGATCACCCAAGCGAGCATTCACCGCTTCGAGCGTTTCCCCGTTTGCCGTTTGCCAATAAAGATAAGGAGGATCACTGTATCTAAAGACAATACGCACAGCATAAGAAAGTGAACTACAGGGAAAGTTTTCATTTAAGCGAAGCCAGTCGGGATTCTCTGTAGGTGAAGTTATATCTCTTATTTCCTCTGGGGTATCTGGATAATTTCTTACATAACTACCTGCTTGAAGAATAAAATTTTTCTTCCCTAGCACTTTCAAATAAGCGATATAGTTATCGTTTTCTGTTTTTCTTCTGTTCGATTGGAAACCTTGGAAAATAGGGAAAGCATCAAAAGGATCATCAGTGCTTTTTGTGTAAGATTTTGCTTCCACGAGGGGAGCTTCTGCAATTGCTGGATCCGTTACAACAGGCATCGACGCATAACGAGCCTTGAGTTCATGGGGTTCTAGCTCCCAATCTTGAATGAAGTAATACCCTAAAGCAGAAAGCACCAACGCAAATTGTTCTAACAACTCTTCACAGGTATCTTCATCTTTACGCTTGAGTTTACTGGCTTGCCCCTTATTTTTATTCGTACAGTTCACTAAGGGATGCTCATCACAAAATTTAATCAATTTTTCTTCAATATATTGAGTTAAGTTTGTATTCAGTGCATCATCACTGGTATAGGCTAAAATAATGCGTTCAAACTCTTTATTTGTGTCCGCTTGGTGTTGTACCGTGCGGGTTAGTACATTTTTACTTTCACCCACATAAACGCTAAAGGGTTTATCCACGTTAGAGTTTTGCTGGACTAAGAGATAAAAACCACGCCCCACATCGTCTTTATGATAATCTTTGATCTTTTCGTTGGGTAAGGAAACGAGCTTAAAGTTTGAATTCACAATATCAACTTCAATGGCTCCTGTGGAATCTCCGTCCACAAGGTAAAGCTCTAAACGTTTACCCTTTTTCTTTTTTGCTTGCATGGTTTCATTTCAATGGTTTAAGGAATACGTTCCTCTATTCTAAATCGAAACGGCTTAAATGGCTAGAGCCTTACCCCTTGGAGAGTGTTAATTTTTAATTATATATGTTAAAATAATAGTTATTCTTGTAAGAAGGAGTGACTATTATGGAATGTCCACGGTGCAAAGGAGCCTCCAGTAAGGCAGGGTTTATCAACAAAGTACAACGCCATCGCTGTAAA
>JBEISK010000038.1:0-15760 GCA_040375445.1 Gammaproteobacteria bacterium
GACGCTGAAACCAAAGCCGCTGCAGACAAGCTAACCCTTGAAAAAGCGGTTGCTGATGCCAAAATCGCTGAAGCGGATGCCCTTAAAGCCAAAACAGACGCTGAAACCAAAGCCGCTGCTGACAAGGCTCTTCTTGAAAAACTGATTGCCACAGCTCAAGCAACTTTAGCGCCAGCGGTGACGACACCTGATCCAGTCGTTGACACAACGACAGCCATCGTAACGCCAACAGTGGAAGAGACACCTGATCCAGGCGTTGACACAACGACAGCAACTGTAACGCCAACAGTGGAAGAGACACCTGATCCAGTCGTTGACACAACGACAGCCATCGTAACGCCAACAGTGGAAGAGACACCTGATCCAGTCGTTGACACAACGACAGCCATCGTAACGCCAACAGTGGAAGAGATAACGGCTACAGTCGTTGACACAACGACAGCCATCGTAACGCCAACAGAGGAAGAGACAACGGCTACAGTCGTTGATAATAATACAGTGATTAACAATACCGTAACGGTTGCAACAAATACAACTGCTCCTGTTGCCACTGTCGCTAATAACACGACGACTCCAGCAACCTTAGATGATGTGAACGCTGCCCTCGATGTATTGGGATTAGACCCTGTCAACTAAGGCGATTCCTTAAACGACTTTTAAACATCCCCTTCACAAGAGGGGATGTTTTTTGAAGATTCCTTTAAATACGGGAGAAGTTCTTGCATTTTGACTTTGTTTCAGGCATAGTAAGTGAACTAGCTTCTGATTCCATTGGAACGTTGCCCCCTTGAAGCGTTGAATCCCTAACGGTTGTGCTAGTCAACATTCGGTTTTGAGCGTGTCTTGTGGGGGAATCCACAGAAAAAAGGAAAAATCCATGTCCATTACCCTAGAACGTAAAAAAGAATTGACCATCGAATTTGGTCAAGACGAAAAAAACACGGGAGCCACCCAAGTACAGATCGCTGTGTTGAGCGAACGCATCCGTAACTTGACGGCTCACTTGAAAGAAAACCACAAAGATTTTGCCACCCGTCGTGGGTTGTTAATGCTGGTTGGTAAGCGTCGTCGTTTATTGAAGTACTTTGCTGCAGAACATACCGCAGAGCAGTACAAAACGTTGATCGACAGCTTGAAAATCCGTAAGTAATCACGTTTATTTTAAAGTATTCAGGGCAGGTTTTTCGGAACCTGCCCTTTTTTCGTTATAGTGTTTTAAAGAATCTTCCTTATCCCCTCTCCTAATTTTAGGAGAGGGAAGAGAACGTCGCTAGACGTTCGAGGGTGAGGTTAAACCTTAGACTCCGTTTGTGGGTTTAACCGCCCCCTAGCCTGTCGAAGCTAAAGCTTCTCTTGGGAAAGAAAACCGTTGGTTTCCTCTCCCAACCTCTCCTTCCTAAAGGTGAAGATTCACTTCGTGAATAAGAAGGTTATTTGCCCTCCTAAAATTAGGAGGGGGGACAAAAGCACCATTGCTTTTTTTGAAAATCTCTCTTAAACTTGTGAAATGACTATCGCACTGCTTTGGTTCCGTCAAAATCTAAGGCTGAAGGACAATCCACCGCTTTATTTCGCCTGCGAACAAGCAGACGCCGTCCAAGCGGTTTACTTGTATAGTAATGCCCCAACCTACGCACGCCCACGAGGGGGGGCTAGTCGATGGGCGTTGCATCACGCCCTCAATAGTTTGTCCAAACAAATTGAAAGCACCTTTGAAAATCAATCGCTTTATGTTGAAAAAACGGATGACCTGCTCGCTAGCTTGCTCCGCTTAGTGGAAGCGACTGGGGCAACGGCCGTTTATACGGAAAAGCGGTGGGAAGAAGGTGAACGCCTCTTAGAAGCTAAGCTCAAAGAAGCGTTGGCTCAGCGTGGCGTTGAATTGAAGTGTTATAACGCCAGTTTATTGCAAGCCGCCAGTGCTGGCACTAAAGCGGACGGGACGCCTTACCTCGTGTTTACCCCCTATTGGAAGGCACAAGTCAAAGGTTTTCAAGAAAACTTGCGTCCGTTATTAGAAGTGCCTAAGCGTATGCCAGCCCCTAAAACGCCGTTACCAGCGACATCGATTGAAACGCTTGAACTGATGCCTAAAATCGCATGGCACACTACCATGCAAGCGGAATGGGATTTAAGTGAAGCTGGCGGTCAAATCTTGCTCGATCGCTTCTTGCATCAAGCGATTTCCAACTATACGGATGAGCGTAACCTCCCTGCGGTGGAAGGCACCTCTCGTCTGTCGCCTTATCTGCATTTTGGCGTGATGAGTGTCACCGATGTGTTTAAGCAAGCATTCGCGTTGAAACAATCGGCTTTGGGAGCGTCTGCAAATACGTCGATTGATACATTTCTTTCGGAACTGGGTTGGCGAGAGTTTGCTCATCATCTTTTATATTTTCATCCACAAATGCCGTCAAAACCATTAAAAGCGTCGTTTGAAGCCTTTCCTTGGCAAGCCAACGATGCTTTGTTGACGGCCTGGCAACGAGGACAAACAGGCTACCCCTTAGTGGATGCTGGGATGCGAGAATTGTGGAGTCGTGGCTGGATGCACAACCGTGTTCGCATGGTGGTGGGCAGTTTACTGGTGAAGCATTTTCTACAACCGTGGCAGGCAGGCGAAGCGTGGTTTTGGGATACCTTGATTGATGCGGATGTCGCCAGCAACGCCATGGGCTGGCAGTGGATTAGCGGTTGTGGGGCAGATGCGTCACCGTATTTTAGGGTCTTTAACCCGATCATGCAATCGCAAAAGTTTGATTGTGAAGGGGATTATATCCGAAAGTGGGTGCCTGAATTGGCGAAGCTGCCTACCGCACATTTACACGCCCCGTGGGAATTGGGCAAGCATGAATTGAAGTCCTATGGTGTGGTCTTGGGGCAAAGCTATCCATTGCCGCAGGTGGAACATCAGCTCGGGCGTAAACGCGCTTTAGCTGCGTTAGCTTCTTTGAAAACGCCATAACGTCTATATTAAAGTGCTGCAAAAGTCTATTTTCTCTAGACCCCTCTTTAGGTTTGCGGTACAATAGAAAAAATATGTTTAGCATTGGAAAAAGGTAGCCTTAATGAACGCCACAAACACGCTTGAATTGTTTAAATCCGCCCAAAAACGAAGCCATTGGGCAGGCGACGTCCGCCCTAGCGACGTGGGTCAACGCATCACCCTCAACGGATGGGTTTCCGTCAGCCGTGACCTCGGCGGCATCACCTTCATCGAATTGCGTGATCGCACAGGGTTGTTTCAGCTCGTGGCGGATCCTCAGCATAACCAAGCCGTTCACGCCGTCTTAGGCACGCTCAAAAGCGAATCCGTCATTAGTGTGACAGGCGTGGTGAGCCTGCGTCCTGAAGAAACTATTAACGCCAAATTGCCTACAGGCACGATCGAGATGTATCCTGAAAGCGTCAGCGTCTTAAGCCGTGCGAAGACCCTGCCTTTTCCGCTCGATGAAGCCGACCACGTGGATGAAGCCCTGCGATTGAAGCATCGTTACTTGGACTTGCGACGCCCTGAAATGTTTGCCAACATTGAATTGCGTCATCGTTTGGTGCAAGCCATGCGTGAGTATCTCAACGGCGAAGGCTTTTTGGAAATTGAAACGCCTATTTTGATTAAATCCACGCCTGAAGGGGCGAGAGATTACCTTGTGCCAAGCCGTGTGAATCCGGCTCATGTGTATGCGTTACCGCAGTCGCCCCAGCTCTTTAAGCAGATTTTGATGATGTCAGGCATGGAGCGTTACTATCAGCTCGCCCGTTGCTTCCGTGATGAAGACCTGCGTGCAGATCGTCAGCCCGAATTCACGCAGATCGACATGGAAATGAGTTTCGTCACCCAAGAAGATGTGATGGCGACCATGGAAGGCTTGATTCATCACATGTTCAAGCAGGCGAATGTGTCCTTACCGACGCCGTTTCCACGCTTGACGTGGCGGGACGCCATGGAAACCTACGGTAGCGACAAGCCCGACTTGCGGTTTGATCTCAAGTTTACGAACTTGACGGACGTCTTTAAAGACACGGATTTTGCCGTCTTCAAAGAAGCCGCCAATAAAGGCATCGTGCTAGCCTTGCGAGTGCCAGACGCCGCCAGCTACAGCCGTAAAGAATTGGACGATCTGCAAAAGCAGGCGCGTCAATATGGGGCGAAAGGCTTGGCGTATATTTTATTGAGTGAAGACGAAGGCTTGAAGTCTCCGATTCTCAAGTTCTTCAACGAAGCGGAAACGCAAGCCGTTTTGGAACAAACACAGGCACAAACAGGCGATGCCATCTTCTTTATGGCGGACAATAACTTCAACAAGGCGTGTGAAGTCTTGGGGCGTTTTCGACTCCACTTTGCCAAGCGTCACAACTTGATTGATGCCAACAATCACCAGATTACGTGGGTCGTGGATTTCCCCATGTTTGAGGTGGATGAAGCCACAGGGGCGTTGTCGCCTGCTCACCATCCCTTTACGTCACCACACCCCGATGATGTGCATCTCTTGGATTCTAATCCTGCCAGCGTCCGTAGCTTGGGCTACGACTTGGCTTATAACGGCGCAGAAATCGGCGGAGGCTCCATTCGGATTCACCAAAGCGAGTTGCAAGCGAAATTGCTCGGCATGATTGGCTTTAGCCAAGAAGACGCTCACGCCCAATTCGGCTTTTTGTTGGAAGCGCTTGATTTTGGGGCGCCCCCTCACGGTGGGCTAGCCTTTGGCATGGACCGCATCGTGCAGATGCTCACGAACGCGAATAGCATTCGAGAAGTCATCGCCTTTCCGAAGAACAATGCGGCGCAATGCTTGTTGACGTCTTCACCCAGCGAGCCTGATAGCCAGCAGTTGGGCGATCTTTACATGCAGTTCGTCCTGCCTGAAAAAGAAGAAGCCAGCGTTTAGGGGATTTGAAAGCTTATGCAAAACAGCCTTGTGGATTACACCACAAGGCTGTTTTTTAATCGTTTAAGTTGAAAAAGGTGATTAACCCAATAAACTAAACCTCGGTTTTGGGACTTGATCAGCACCTGTGTTAACAATAATCCGAGGTTTTATCTCAGTAGTACCGTCTTTAAAGTACAAACCAATCATTTCAAGGTCAGGCGTTTTGTTCGGTGCTTCTTTTGCACATTCAGCAATGTAACCTGCCACTTGCTCTTTAGTCATCACTTGACCATGTTCATTCAAAGCAACCGCTTTGCCACCATTAACGAGTGCTACATAGTCATCGATACTATTCTTTGTCAGTTCGATTGACTTTGTTCCACCTTTTAAAGTCGTTCCATCGGCTGTATATTCTAAGTTATTAGCCCTAGCGACTTCTTCAGCGACATCTGTTCTACCAGCATAGTGCAAGCCGAGGACTTGCTCTTCAGCTTCGCTATAGAGAGGCTTAGCTTCAAACTTATAGATAGGTTGATGTGCGTCATTAAAGCCAACCAATTTATAAAAACCATTGTTCAATTGGTAAGTAGCCTTAGCCTTGTCAATAGCATCACCATTTTTAGCTGTTCTGGCGAGTCCGTCTATAAGAGTTTTACTCTCTGTTTCAATTTGACTGTTACGATGTAATGTCTTACCATATCCAATAGTAGAATGCTTGGAGACCTCAAACCCACGAGCTTGCTGTTTAATCTGGTCTTTATTTTCTTCGAATGTTATCTCTAATGCTCGTTGTGCATCTTCTGCTTCACGTTTTACGGTTTGGGCGTTGTCAGCTAAAGCACGGTTTATGTCTACAGCACTACTCTTTTCGAGGTCAATCCCTTCCAAGCCCCTAGCAACGGCTGGGTTTACGGGTACCGTAGGCTTTGGCGCTGGCGGTGTCGATGGAGCAGCGGCTTTAAGTTCAGCCAACAGTTTCTTCGCAGCCGTTTCGTCATCAGCACCATGGATCTGCTTTAACTGCTCGGGACTTAAACCGTCAAGTTCTTGTTTTGAAAAACCTTTAAATTTGCCCACAATACCGTCTATCGATTTTGCAAGATCATCAGCAGCTTTACCACTTTCTTCGACGGCTTCTTTTAACCACCAGCCCGCACTCTTACCTCCAAGTATTACCGCTGGTATCGCAAGCGTAGCTAAAGCACCCCAAGCCAAGTAGTTAGGGCCTTTCTTCTGTGGCTCTTCAGCAGGAGCCGTCGTCGGTGCCAAGTTGGATGCCGAGGAGTTAAAGCTATCAGCACCAGCAGGTGCTAAAGCGTTTGGGTCTTGTGCTTCCATACCTGTTGTAGGTGCTGAAGCGTTAGTGTTGTAGCTTGCTTCACGTGGGTAAGCGTAGTTACTAATTTGAGAGATCATTATTTTCTTCCTTATGAGTTTACATTCTTTCTAAATAAACCATTGTTCACAAAACATTATCTTGTAAATACTCTACATTAAACAAAAAACCTATACTAGCATTAAATCTAAACCTGTTTATTCTGTGCTAGCTTCTTTACGAATTCGTTACATTATTCGCTTACGAATCCATTCTGCTTCAATAAGACGTCTGCTGCCATGTCTTCAAAGGCAACGACACCCTTTTCAACAGGTTGATTTTGATAGTCGTTTAACTCTCCTTTCAATAGGGTATTGATTTTTGGTACGTTATACACTTGCTTGTTAAGCTTAAAACTTTCAAGGGTTTTTTTATCGGCTTCTGTCACTGCGCCAAACTTAGCAGGATCTTTCATCGCTTCGTACTGTCTCGCGTGGGCATTTTCATGCACGAGTGTTTTCGACAAATAAGCCAAGACATATTGGTTTAACTTTTCGCCACTAAAGCCCGCTTGAGTGCCTTCAATCAACTTGCCACGAATCGCCGCTAAGAAGATTTTCACCGTTTTATTGTCGGGATCGTACAGTGCCATCGTCGAATTGGCATCGGGGCCTTGTGGTTGAATCGCTAATTTGACCCCTTCTAAGCCGTAGCTTTTACTAATCATGTCTTGAAGGGGCTGAAGCGCTTGGGTGATTTTCGCCGCATCAGGGTTGCCAAAGTCTGCTTGTTTGGCCGCCTTCTCGAAGGCTGCCTTAAAATTGCTTGACGTCAACGTTGAGTTCAAACGCTTTAAGACGACTGAATCACCAGAGAGTTTACTGCTGGTCGTCGAGGTATTCACCAAGTCGAAGTGGGTGGAAAGGGCATCGACTTCACTCGCTTGGACGATACGCTGTTGCACTTGCGGACGCCCCTGTCCGTCAAAGCGCATGACATTTTGCGTGACGGTGTAGCGATCAAAACTATTGCCTTGTTCTTTAGCTTTTTTGGGGTCTTTAGGGTCGGCACTGCTTTGTTTTTCAGCCGAATAGGTCACATAGCTTTGCGTTGTGGCGTCATAGTCTGCCATTTCGCCCGATGTGCCTAAAATCTGGAGTTTGGTTTTACGTTCATTTTCACTCTGTGAACTTTGCAGTTCCGCCAAGCCTAACCTTAACATACGGTTGAGGTTTTCAGCGTTTTGGGGTGTAAATTCAGTAATGTTTTCTGCCTTGCCGGCGTCTATATTAGAAACTTCAAACCCCTTATTCAAATAATATTTAAGTCCAGCTTGAATGGTGTCATCGAGTCCTAGTTTTTGGGCTTCTGCAATGAAATACGCTTGTAGCTGAGTATTTTCTGCATCCAAATCGGACTTAGAGGCCTTACCTGTCCGTTGAGTGTCGGATCCACTTGGGGCTGGTGGGAGCGGTGCTGGGGTCACAGGCTGTTGCCACGAAGGCGTTTGAAAGGGTTGCATATACGAATTCAACACCGCAGGGTTGGCCGCATAAGGGTTTACAGCAATTTGTGGAAGTGGCATTAAGGCTTGGCGTTGCGCATTGGCATATTGGCCGTACAGCTCTTGTTGAGACGCTGCTTGGTTTGCAAAATTGATAGCCGAACTCGTGTTACTCATTTTTCGTCCTAAGATATGTTAAACTATAAAAACAGTTGTCAAAAGCATAAACACCTAAAGGCTCATCTTTTGTGCTAGGGCTTCCTTCTGTCCCCCCTCCTGATTTTAGGAGGGGGTTAGGGGGCGTTTAAACTCACAAACGCAGTCTAGGGTTTAACCTCACCCTTGAACGTCTTTCAGACGTTCTTTCCCTCTCCTAAAATTAGGAGAGGGGACAAGACACCGTCATTAGAGAAAGGAAAGCCATGAACGCCAGCGTCATTATTGTCGGAGATGAACTCGAAGCCTGCGTGACTGCTTGCGTATTGGGCTGGCATGGCGTGAAGGTGACCATCTTACGACGCAGTACCAGCCTGCTTGGCGGATTGTCGACCCGTGGGGGCTTGAGCTACATGGATCTCACCCCCGAATTCATTCCGCCGATGATGCAAGTGATTTTGAACGAAGTAGGCTTAAAGCGTGTCGCCTTACACGCCGAAACGGCGGATGCGGTGCTTAAAAAGCGATTGGCCGACGCAAACGTGAGCGTCGTGAGTGGGGTAGGAACCCTGTCCCCTCTCCTTGAGGAGAGAGTTAGGGAGAGGGGGGGATTTTCAGAGCCTAGCCTTACATCTACTCCCCACCCCAGCCCTCCCCTTAAAGGGGAGGGAGTAAATATTAAAAACCTTCAAGACGCCCACACCAAGACGATCTACACCGCTGATTTTTACATCGATGCCACCCCCGATGCGACCCTAGCTCGTCAAGCAGGCGTGCCGTCTATGCTCGGTCTGGGTGGCGTTTTTGGCGAAGGCGATGCCGTCAATGCCCTAGGCGTGAGTCCTGTGTTTCGAGTGGCAGGCTTGGATTACCGTATTTTACAAACGGCGGAAGAAGGCTTGCGTCACCGTGCGGATATGCCTGATTTACTGGCCACGCACATGCCTTGGCTAACTGAAGTCGAGCGTCATGCCCTGATTGATCGTCCCACTTACGCCCCCGAAGCGTCCGATTATCTCGATATTCTAAACAACGTCATTGGTGTCGCCTATCATCATTGGCGATACGGCGATGCTCGCCCCTCTATCGCTTACGAATCCGCCCCGTTTTGGGTGGATGGCTTTAATATCGCTCGCCTCAACGACGGCACGCTGGGCTTTAACGGCTTAATCACTCGTATGCCTTTGGCGGAACAGGTCAAGGCGTCTGAAGAAGGGCTTGCCCCTACGGATCTGATGCTGGCTGAAATGCTCGCCTTTGTGGACTTTCTCAAGGAAATCACGCAAGTAAATGACCTGCAATTAGTCCCCCCTGAAGAACTCTACATCCGCCAAAGCTTTCTGTTGGAAGCGATTGAAAACCTTAGTGGGCGTGACCTGTTTTTAGGCGGTGTGGACGAGTCTGAAAGTGTGGGAACCTTTAGCTATTGGCTGGATTTTCGAGGGGTGCATCCGTGGAAGGCCTACCCTGACTTGCATCCGTTGCCCAAGCCTGTGTTTAATGTGGGCTTGAAGCCTCATTTCCCCAAGCGAATCCACAATTTGGCGTTTGTGGGGCGCTCTTCGGGCTTTAGTCCTTTGTCACAAGGGGCGTGCCGTATTGTGCAGTATGGGTGCCTTGTGGGGGAAGCCTTGGCGCATGCCCTTGCCCTTGGCTTTAAGCAGGGGGTGCATCCCCTAGCGGTGGCACCCTCCGTGATTTACGAGGCTCAAGCATCGCTAGCGGATGCCTTAGCTGTAACGAATCCCCCTCGTTCTGCAGGGATCAACACCTTGAACGACACGCTGGCTCAGAGTGCTTTACTCGCTCGGGATAAATCCATACGAATTTAAGATTCAGGTTGTGAATCGACGAGAAAGCACTGAGCATCATCATCCCACGCGATAAACAACACGTTGGGCTGGCAACAGACTTGGCAGTCTTCCACATACGACTGCGTGCTGCCTCCACTGGGGTCGACAAAAATGCTATTCGCTTGAAAACAAAAGGCACAGTAAAACGTTTCATCCATACGAGTTAACCTATTCGGTGGGCAATTCCACTTCCTTAATCGGCTCACGATGAATGGCAATCAAGGCTTGCATCGCCACATTCGACAAACTCGGAGGCATGCCTGGGGTCTTGGCAAACTGACGCAGAATATCCGCCGTACGACGCAAGTTTCGCACCAAATCCCCTTGATCCATGGTCGTGGCTTCCATCACCGACTTCCAATCGGCGCCTTTCGCCCACAATTCCACCAATCCACTGGCGACAGGGTTGATGTTCAACGGCACTTCCACCTTATAATGGTGTTGCAAACGCACGACTTTGTCCGCAATACGCTGGAGCTTCCGCACACAAGAGCCAACCGCTTTTGAGCTTCGCACAAAAGTCTGCACATTTTCACGAGTCGAATCATTCACAATGGCTGAGGCTATCGCCGCCAATTCGTGGAACTCTAAATCGTCGAAAACTTCTTCACGCAAGGCTTCGGCGACAAACAACTCGTTTTCGGTGCGAATGTTCGCCGTCAACAAGCCCAAACTCGTGGGCTTATTTTCTTCGATGCCTTCAGGCGTCACCGTTTTTTGCAAGTACCCTGCTTCAAGCAAGAGATTGTACAACTTCAAGAAGCTTTGCCAGTACACGTCCCGTTCCGCTTGCACTTGATCGGTCAGGCGGTTGACTTGCCGTTCGATTTTGTCCACCTTCTCACTCGCACGACGGTGCGATTTAAAGGCGTTACAAGTGCTACACGGGGCTTCTTCGACTTGGTTAATCACTGCAAATAGCTCATCTTCCAAACGCTTGAGTTCCGCCAAGAGTTCAGGTTGTGGCCCAAACTTCTTAATCTGCTTTTTCATGGTGGATTTCTGCTTATTTAAGCGAGAAATCGTCTCACGCAGTTCAAGTTGAGCGAGGAAGGCTTTGAGATCCAAGCCAAAATCACAGGGGAAATTATGCGCCAAATCGAGCATTTCCTTGCGTTCGCCCAGCTCATCAGAAAGGGGATTCGCTCGTCTGTCCATAGTAAACGCCCCAAAGCTACGGTTGACGATGGTTTCCGCCACAATCAAGGAGTGCTTTTGAAGCAAGTTCAAGACCATACTATAGGTCGGCGTAAACTGACTGTTCAAGGCATCGGCATCCGACGAAGCAAGCTTGCCGACTTCTGTTGCCGTGTTAAACGGCGTACGCACCGCAATAACGTGACCCACGGTATCCATGCCCCGACGCCCCGCACGTCCGCTCATCTGCAAGAACTCGTTGGGGTTCAACAAGCGATGCCCCTCGTTCGTGCGTTTGGAAATCGCCGTAATCACGGTCGATCGAGCAGGCATGTTGATGCCAGCGGCTAAGGTTTCAGTCGCAAAAACGGCTTTGAGCAAGTTCTTTTGAAACAATTGTTCCACCAACATTTTAGTCGCTGGTAATAAGCCTGCATGGTGACACGCCACGCCATTGGCGAGACCTGTTTGAAATTCGGGGGTAATTTCAAGGGTGCTGTTGTCCTTAAAAAACTGGATAAACGCCTTGACTTGCTTGCGTTGTTCAGGACTGTTGAGCGGCACATTGGCGAGTTCCTTCATGCCTGTGTCGCAGCCTCGGCGGCTAAAGGTGAAGAAAATCGCGGGCAGCATGTCTTTTTCAACCATGTCGTCAATTAAGGACAACGGCGTAAACGCCTTGCCACGAGCGGCACCGCCTCGGATGACTTGCTCGCCTTTGAGGCGGTGATTGAGGCGTTTTTTGCCTCCTTCGCCTTGTTCAAATAACGGCACGACATCTCGCCCTGTAAAGTAGTGAAAGTGCAACGGCACAGGTCTAAACGTGCTATACACCAAACGCACGTTCGGGTGGATTTTATCCATCCAAGCGGTGAGTTCTTCAGCGTTGGAAACGGTCGCCGACAACGCAATCATTTTCACGTGATGGGGGCAGTGAATAATCGACTCTTCCCACACGGTACCACGATCGGCATCGTTCATAAAGTGGCATTCATCCAGCACCACATAGCCTAAATTGTCCACCAATGTGCTGTCTTCATTCAAACCGTAAAGCATGTTTCGGAAGACTTCGGTGGTCATCACGATAATCTGCCCTTCACGGTTGATGGACGTGTCGCCTGTGAGCAAGCCCACGTTTTGTTCGCCGAAGCGTTCTTTTAAATCGTGGTATTTTTGGTTCGATAGAGCTTTAAGTGGCGTGGTATAAAAAAGCTTTTTGCCGTCGTTGAGGGCTTTAAGCGTGGCAAATTCGGCAATAACCGTTTTACCAGCCCCTGTCGGCGCACAGACGACAACCGAATCGCCGTTGTGGATGATTTCAATGGCTTCTTCTTGAAAGGGATCCAAGGGGAAGGCGAGCATTTCTCGGTAAATTTGTAAAATATCGGTGGAAGGGGGATCTATTGTGGTCAAAATGTGAACTTTCTATATTGTGGACTTAATTTTCACTACTATATCGCAAACATAAAAAGAATACGACGACTATTTAATAAAGGGGGGCTAAAAAATACCCGTTGACAGGGTAAGTATTTTGGTATAGCATCAAGCTTGAACCGTGTTTTGGTTTATTCTTTGTTTTACGTGCTTATTACTCTCAATGAAAAAGGTGCTTTTCATGCGACTCTCTCCCTCTTTCACCCCCCCCACGACGCCCCAACCCGCCCTAACCCCCCCCAACAACAAAAGGATAGCGAATCACTCCCCCCACCAGCGCTCGGGGTTTTCTTTACTTGAAGTAAAAAAAGCACTACTGACTTTAAATGACTATTTATTGAAGTACAAGCCCCCCGTGAATGGTATTAGTGTCTTAACTGAGTCGGAAGCTGACGATTTAGCTAAGTCAGGAGCGGAGGTTTTAGCTACTTTAAAGAGGCTAGACTTCTATGGGGGTATCTTAAAGAATCCTGAATTTATGGGGAAAGACCAGTCAAGCCAACATGCGTTTCTAAAAAGTCAGCTGCCTGCGGACTTGTCGGCTGAAGAGAAAAAAAGAAGAATCCTGGCGTTAACCAAATTTCAACGTGAGATAACCCCCCCCTACAATACAAAGAAAGAACCTTCATACAGGCAACTCTTAGCTGTAATCGCTGAAGTAAAAACGAATCTCAAAAAACAGTTGTTCCAACTTGACTCACCTACATTGCGCTCACTAGAGAAATTACATTTTAATGACACGTTTAGAACGTCCTCGGATCTTAGACTCGCACAATTTAGCAAGGTGTTGGATGTCATAGATGATATACGAGCGGCAATCCCTGACGATTCTGATTCTATGTTTGATTGACTTATGCTACAATACAGGTATGGATGCCTTAGCTCTTACCCCCCTTCAACAACGATGCCAAACGTGGTCGCAACTCGCCCACGCCCGAAATTGGTCGGCGCTTGACGCCCTTAATCAAGACACGCTCAACACCCTTAAACACGCGTGGCAAGGCAAGGGCTTGCTGGCGACTTTACAGTGGAATCCCATTGCGGGCGATGTGGCTGGCAATGAAACGCTGGTTCGCCTTGCCATGCAATTCGCCGAAGCGCTCGGGGTGGATGTCCTCGTCTTGCCTGAACAAACGCTCTTGGGCTACCCTTTGCGAGACATGCTCTTGCGCTTTCCCAAACTCGTGAAAGACAATGAATCCGCACTGGCTCGACTGGCATTGGAATCAGGCCATACACGGGTTTTGGTGGGTTTTGCTGAGCGTCGTTACGATCTCGCCGAAGGCTGGGGCAGTGCGTGGGGCAAGCCGTATTACAATAGCGTGGCCATTTTAGGCGACGGTGTTATTCAAGGCGTGGTGCGCAAAAACCTGTTGCCCAATTACCATGAATTTGAAGATTCTCGGGTGTTTGAAGCCAGCGAAACCCCCGGCGTCCAGCGCTGGGGTGAGGGAGCCCCCCCCCTCGACCCCCTCGACGCCTACGGCAACATCACCATTCACGGACGCAAGTTCGCCGTGACGGTGTGTGAAGATCTCTGGGCAAAAGAACCGAATCAACACCCGTGGTACCAGCAAAATGTCGTCGATGCTTTGATGAAAGGGCAACCTGATTTGCTGGTGAATCTGTCGTCTTCACCGTCTCGGGCGGGTAAGGAATACCGCAGGCAGGCGCTCTTGCGTTCGATTGCCACGCAGTACCGCACCCCCATTCTCTACGTCAACCAGGTCGGCGCGGTCGATGAACTCATCTTCGACGGAGGCTCCCGATTGGTGGGGGCGGACGGTGAAATGCTCAGTCGTTCCAAGCTATTTGAAACGCAGTTGAGCCTGCATCACGTGAGTGAAACGGCGTTTCATCACCATGAAACGTGGGTGCCGAATGTCGAACAATCGCAACGCAGTTCACCAAACGACGTCTTTGACCCGTATGACGAAAGCGATTTGCCTCGAACCTATGCCGCCCTGACCTGTGGGATTCGCGATTATTTTCAAAAGTGCGGATTCACGCGCGCGGTGTTGGGCCTTTCTGGCGGACTCGATTCCGCCGTCAATGCCGTGTTAGTGGCGGATGCCTTGGGGGCTGAAAACGTTCTCGCCTTTAGCTTTCCTTCTGAATTGACGCCTGCTGACAATAAAAGCGATGCCCTACAACTCGCCCAAAATCTTGGCATCGGCTGGGTGGAAATCCCTATTTCGGCGATGCAATCGGCGTTTTTGGGAGGCATTGAAGCGGAGCGCCAAACGCTAGAATCGTTGTGGGGCAAGCCGTCTAGCGAAAGTTTCGCCCAAGACAACGTGCAAGCCATGAGCCGTGCGACGCTCCTGCGTTTAATTGGCAATGATTACCACGCCCTGCCCATTGCCACCAGCGACAAAAGTGAGTTTTACATGGGCTATGCCACCGTCAATGGGGATATGTCGGGGGCGTTGGCACCGTTGGGGGATGTCTCTAAGACGAAAGTCCGTGCTTTGGCTCGGTGGATGAATCAGCATCATGCGGTGAAGGGGGTCATCCCTCAGGCGGTGGTGGAACGGCCTTCGGGGGCGGATTTGGCGGTGAATCCGCAAACAGGCCAACTGCTCACCGCTGAAGAAGCCTTGATGCCTTATGAAGTGATTGACGAGCTGATTTGGCGGATTGAAGCGCACGGCATGGGGGCGTCTGAACTCAAACGCATGGTGTGGAGCTGGGAGCGCACGCACGGAAAACTTGAACCCACGCAGAAGGCGGCGTGGGTAGGCAAGTTTTTTAGGCGCATGCAGGCCAGCGTGTTTAAGTGGTGGGTGGCCCCGCCGATGTTGCTGGTAGACGCCGACGGTTCGCTCGCGAAATCGGCGTACCACCCCGTGATTACCGCAATGAAGACGCTATACTAGGGCATTTTTTGGGGGTTATGGTTTACAGAAGGTCGTTATTTTATAACCCTGTGCTTTATACTGCTTTTTTAATCTTTGAAATTCATTACCAACAGTTGTTTCGTTTAGATTAGAAAATGTTAGAGGCGCTAGTTTGCTTGTATCTGTAAGGGTAAATTTTCCATTCTGAGCTCTTGTCATTTTTACTTCAATGACACCATTACCATTACCATTAGCTCTAGGGGGGGGGACGGCTTGGAATCCATTATGGGTTCCATATGCGGCATGACATTCTATTGGCATATCGAGTTCCTTTCGTTTTTAGGAGTAAGGGGGGGAGTAAAAAGGGAGGGGGGGGACTGGGGGGCATCGCGGGGGGGCGTGGGTCACGCCCCCACCACACCATGCGGTCTAGGGCTTAGACTTTCAATATTGGTTCTACAACTTTAACAAGTTGAAATTTAAAATTTTTTTCATTTAAACGATAATTACATGCTTTAAAAGCATCTTCAGCTTGTTGCAAGGTTTGATTTGTAACAGAAAATTGTAACGGATCGGTTGATGCGTTTGTGCGGAGACTTATTTTGCCATCTGCCCCAGCCGTTCCAGTTAGCTTTGCTTTAGACTCTAAA
>JBEISK010000018.1:0-45554 GCA_040375445.1 Gammaproteobacteria bacterium
CCTCCCTCATTTCCCCCTCCTTGAAAATCCACCCCCTTTTGACCCACCTCGTCGCATCATTCTCGTTGCACGACGTCCGCAAAATCGCTCGGGGATTCGCAGTGCGCTCACCCGCTCGGATTTAGTGCTTGGACGTCTGCTTGTGCAACGAGTCTTAAAATCAACACTCTCATCCATAAATCACGATTAAAGCCCCTTAATCTTTTATAAGATTAAGGAGCTTTTTTGATACTTTAGACACTAAGCTTCGAGTTCTTTGGCTTTTCCACCACCGCCACCTTTGCGACCACCAGTTGGTGCATCGCCTGTCAGTTTAGGCATTTGCCCTTTGGCTTTGGATTGCACCCGAATCTCAAAGGAATCCAGCGGTAAATCGCCTGTGACTTTAAAGACGACTTCCTTCTTCTTGGTGACAATCTCTTCACCATCCTCGCCATCCTTAACCTCTTCCGTGATTTTCAAGGAGGCTTCGATGACGTTGCCTTCCTTATACTCACTCATCAACAAGGCTTCACTTAAGGGATCTTCCAAACGACGCTGTAAGACTCGACGCAACGGTCTCGCCCCATAAGTAGGGTCGTAGCCTTCTTCGGCTAAGAAGTCTTTGACTTCCGCCGTGAGTTCAAGCTTGAGCATGCGGTCGTTGAGACGTTTGAGCAAGTCCTTCATCATAATATCCACAATCAAGCGAATTTCTTCTTTCTTGAGCGGTTCAAAGATAATGGTGTCATCCAAACGGTTAATAAATTCAGGGCGAAACACCTGCTTCATCGCATCTTTCACACGATCCTTAATTTTGGCGTAACGAGCAGCCGCTTCTTCTTTTGCACTGCCACCAAAGCCAATGCTTGACGGATTTTCAATACCAGATGCTCCCACATTCGACGTTAAAATCACGATCGTGTTTTTAAAGTCAACCACACGCCCTTTAGAATCGGACAAACGACCGTCATCCAAAATCTGCAACAAGATGTTAAAGACATCAGGGTGAGCTTTTTCGACTTCGTCAAAAAGCAATACGCTGTAAGGCTTGCGACGAATAGCTTCCGTCAACTGACCGCCTTCGTTGTAGCCCACATAACCAGGGGGGGATCCGATCAATTTGGAAACCGTATGGCGTTCCATGAATTCGGACATATCCAAGCGAATCATGTTTTCAACGGATCCGAAGAAGTATTGAGCCAAGGTTTTAGCTAGTTCCGTTTTACCCACCCCTGTAGGTCCGCAGAAAATGAAGGAACCGATCGGACGATCAGGGCTTTTTAAGCCCACTCTCGCACGACGAATGGCTTTAGAAATGGCAACCACCGCTTCATGCTGCCCAATGACTTGTTCATGCAAGGTGTCTTCCATTTTCATTAACTTGTCGCTTTCGCTTTCCGTTAATTTGGAAACAGGAATGCCCGTCCATTGTGAAACGACACTGGCAATATCTTCAACGGTAACGGTGATATTTTTGGGGTCCAGCGTCTTTTTGTGGGCATCGGCGATTTCACGCAAGCCTTCACGCATTTCGGCTTCTTTGTCACGCAATTCAGTGGCTTTGTCAAACTCTTGAGCCCGAATGGCTTCTTCTTTTTGACGCACCAAGGCTTTAATTTCACGCTCCAACTTTTTGCCTTCTTCAGGCAAGGCACTGTTATTCAAACGCACACGAGAGGCGGCTTCATCAATGAGATCGATGGCTTTGTCTGGTAAAAAGCGATCCGAAATGTAGCGATCCGACAGGGTAACTGACGCATCGATGGCTTCGTCGCTAATGGTGAGCTTGTGATGATCTTCATACTTTTCACGCAAACCACGAATGATTTCAACGGCTTCAGAAAGCGTAGGTTGATCCACAAAAACAGGCTGAAAACGACGTTCTAACGCAGCATCTTTTTCAATGTGCTTGCGATATTCTGAAATCGTGGTGGCTCCAATGACCTGCAATTCGCCACGACTCAAGGACGGCTTGAGGATGTTAGCGGCATCAATCGCCCCTTCCGCAGCGCCTGCACCAATCAGGGTGTGCATTTCATCAATCACCAAAATAATGTTGTTGGCTTGACGGATTTCATCCATAACTTTTTTGAGACGTTCTTCAAATTCGCCACGATACTTGGTACCCGCGACTAATAAGCCCATATCCAACTGAATAATTTTTTTGTCTCTCAACATTTCAGGCACGTCGCTATTGACGATGCGTTGAGCCAGCCCTTCGGCTAAGGCGGTTTTACCCACACCAGGTTCACCAATAAGCACAGGGTTGTTTTTGGTACGACGCCCCAAGATTTGCACCATGCGTTCGATTTCAACTTCACGCCCGATGACAGGATCCAAACGCAATTCTTCGGCGGCAAGCGTCAAGTTTTGCGAGAATTCGTCTAGGGTAGGCGTTTTGGTTTTGCCTCCGCTGGAACCGCCCGAACTTGAGGATGATCCTGAACCACCGCCACTGCCTGAAGAGGCACTGCCACGGGTTTCACCTAACATACGAATCAAGTTGCCACGCAACTTGGTCAAATCCACGCCTAAGCTTTCAAGCACTTTGGCTGCGACGCCTTCGCCTTCACGAATCAAGCCCAACAAGAGATGTTCTGTTCCAATATAATTATGCCCTAGTTGACGAGCTTCATCCCAAGAAAGTTCCAAAACACGCTTGGCACGAGGGGTGAAGGGGATTTCAACGGCGACAAAACCGCTCCCACGACCGATGATTTTTTCAACTTCGGCTCGGGCTTCTTTAAGATTGATGCCCATGCCTTTAAGGGTTTTGGCGGCAATGCCTGTGCCTTCGCCGACGAGTCCTAATAAAATTTGCTCCGTTCCTACGAAGTTATGCCCCAAGCGACGAGCTTCTTCTTGTGCCAACATAATGACTTTAATGGCTTTTTCAGTAAAGCGTTCAAACATCATAATAGTTTATTCCTTCACAAACAATCGACGAGGCAGATTTGTAGGCAGAAGATCCCCACGTTTATATATATGTTATTAGTTTAACGGCATTTTACAAAAGAAACAAGTCATAAATAAAAGCTCCTCCTGAAAAAGGGGAGAATCCATCGTAACGATTGTAACGTATTCTTAGAAAGAGTGGAAAAAATAACGACAAGGTGCTTTAATTTAGGCAAACACATTTATAAAAAGGATCCTCTCCCATGACTCGTCTTGATATCCAAACCAAACCCCTCCTTAGTTCTGAACGCTTGGCGTATAGAGCCTTTAATGAAGGCGATTTCGACGCCTTGAAATCCCTACACCAGCACCCCGATGTAGCGGTCAGTACCTTTACAGGCTTTAGTGATGATCTGCGTGTGCTTGAAGAACTCAACGAATACATTGAAGAATACAGCCGTTTGGGGATTTCTCAATTGTATGCCAGCGAAAAAGAAAGTGGTCGTTTTTTGGGTCGTATAGGCTTGCAATACCGTATTTGGAATCCTGAACGTGAAGCGCGTGAATACGAACTGCGTTTTGCCATTCATCCTGATTTTTGGAGTAAGGGTTACGCCACGGAAGGGTCTCGTGCGGTTTTACAATACGGCTTTGAAGAACTTCGTTTGCCTAAAATTGTCATGGCTCACTATGACGACAATGCTAAATCAGCAGTTATTGCTCAGAAGCTGGGCTTTACCCGTACCTGTGATTTCACCCTCAAAGGACGATTGGTAGTGGGATATGAGCAATTGAATCCAAGCCTTGTTTAGGCATTGTTTTTTTCTCATGTTTGTATGAAGATTAGGGTACTTGTACTGTACTGATTTAAATTGGGTGAATACATTCAATGCCTGTTTCAAAAGAAGGTCTTTCTAAGATCATTCAGAAAATTTCATCTAAGACGCATGCCGTATTGGGCGATATGGTCATTGATGAAATGGTCTATGGGCATGTGGACAGGCTTAGCCGTGAAGCCCCTGTGATTATTTTGCGTCACCATAAAACCGATATCGTCATGGGTGGCGGAGCCAACGCCGTGCATAATGTTGCCGCTTACGGAGCAACCACCCACGCCCTAGGCGTTTGGGGAGACGATTATTATGCCCCCCAACTCGAAGCGGTGATGCAAAAAGCAGGCATTCACACCGAAGGCATGGTCACCGATGCCAGCCGTCCCACCACGACAAAAACGAGGTTGTCGGGCATGGTGAACTTTTCGGTGACGCAACAAATGTTGCGTTTAGACCGAGAATCTCGTGAACCGTTGTCTGCTGACTTGAATCAACAACTCAAAAACCAATTAGAGGTGTTATTGCCTCAAGTCAACGGCATTTTATTGTCGGATTACGACTTAGGGGTGGTCAATCCTACTTTGGTGGAATATGTACTCGCAAAAGCGAAGGCATTGAAGCTCCCTGTGGCGGTGGACAGTCAAGGTGATTTAAGCCAGTTTATAGGCGCCAGCATCCTTACGCCGAATCAGCCAGAAGCCGAAAAAAATGTGGGCTTTGCCCTAGATTCCAAAGACGCCATTATCAAAGCAGGTAAGCTTTTGCTTGAAAAGGCTCAAGCCCAGCATGTCCTCATTACCCTTGGGCAAGACGGCATGGCGTTATTTGACGCTGAAAACGGCTGCGTGTCCTTTATTCCTGCCTTCAATAAGCAAGAGGTGTTTGATGTCACAGGGGCAGGCGATACCGTTGTGGCGACGTGGTTGGTGGCATACGCCAGTGGAGCAACGGCGTTGGAAGCGGCGATTCTGGGTAATTTGGCCGCTAGCTTGGTGGTGCGTATTTTTGGATCCGCCGTGACCTCTCAAGGCGAACTGCTCAAAAGCCTGCAACACTTGGATGACTCTTTACTACAGTCTATTACAACTGAAACTCTATAAGGAAAACCCTATGCCCCTACTCGATACAAACGGTCGCTTGTTCGGAAAGTTTAACGTCTTGGATGCAGGACTCGTCTTGCTTCTTGCCATCGGAGCCTTGGGCGTGTTCTTGGTGCAAAGCAATTTGCATGCCACCTCAAAAGCCATGGTGCAAGGCGAAACGGATATCGATATTCGCATTATGTTCACCCTTCGTAGTGAAGATGCCCAATTGCTTAAAGCAGGCGAGATGACGAACATTACTATTCGTAACCAGCCTCGTGGTGAAGTAAAAATATTGGATGTCCAAAAAGCCCCCGTACAAGTGATGCTCGCCGTTAACGGCAAGCCCACCGCCGTGACGGACACTACAGAGAAAAACGTGCAAAGCTACTGGGTGACCTTGCGAGATCACGCCACGATCACCAAAGAAGGCTATGTCGCTGAAGGCGTGAAAATTAAAGTCGGTGTGCCTGTGGACTTAGAAGGCTTTAAGTACTTTGTGCATGGTGGGATTGTGGATGTTCGCCCTGTTGCAGAAGCGATTGGTGAAGATTAATGTCTGCGACTGAGGTCTCCTTTCCTCCTTTTCTAGGGGAATCTAAAGTGTTTCAAGCGGGCGTGCATGGGCAAGTGACCTTGCATCGGTGGCTTGTTTTGGCGTGGGGAACGTCAGTTTTGGGACGTTTCTGTATTCAAGCATTGGCTCGAAACGTGCAGAATGCCGACACGAATCACAACTCTTTGTGGCTAGGCATCTTGCCAGCTATGGCGATACTCGGGATTTTAATCGGGGTCACGTTTTTAGGCACAGGCATCTTGGGGGCAGCAGTGCTTGCTTTGGGCGGATTCATCTTGGTTGCTAGCGTCGTGAGCGGTCGTAACGCATGGGTCAAACATCCACATCTGCTGGATGCCTTAATTATTCTATTTTTCCTCACGTACGCCGTTTCTGCCTGTTTTTCAAGCCTTCAACCGCAAGCCTTTATTGGCTTCATTAAGCAGTCCATTTTCCTCGTGGCGTACGTGTCGTTTCGATCCACATGGCATCATACCCCCTCCCTCCTGCGTTGGGGATTCCCTTTGCTCTTGGTTTTGGGTGGTGTTCAAGCCGTGATTGGCTGGTTGCAAGTGCATGGCTACGCTGGCGAACTCGCTGGCTGGACGGATGCCAATACCCCCGAAGAACTCAAGTTGAACCGTGTCTACGGTACGCTCAAGCCTTACAATCCCAACTTGCTAGCGGCTTTTTTTGTGGCCAGTAGCGGAGCGGGCTTGTGGACGCTTTTACAAGTCGCCACCAAACCCTTTCGCTTTGTCTTTCCGTGGCTTTTGGTAATTTTAGCCTTGACTGCGTTGGTCTTGTATGGCGTGGTGATGACGGGTTGTCGTGGGGCGTATCTCGGGGTTTTTGTGTCGATGCTGGCTCTTTTTATGTTGAGTTTTCCATTGCTGAAAACCGACACCACCTTAAAAGAAGTGAAATGGCTCGCTTCGGCGTGGATGGCTTCAGCGGTTTTGGCAATTGGGGCTGTTGCAGGGGTTTTATTCAGCAGTGAAAAGCTCATGCACCGCGTCACCAGCATTTTCGCCTTTCGAGGGGATTCTTCTATTTCGTACCGTTTGAACGTGTATATCAGTGCATGGCGTATGTTTTGCGACAATTGGCTGTTTGGGATTGGGCCTTCTAACACCGTCTTTAAAAAAGTCTATGGCTATTACATGACCCCTGGTTTCAACGCCTTAGGGGCGTATTCGGTGCCGTTAGAAATCCTCGTTGAGCAAGGGATCTTAGGGTTTGGCGTCTTTTTGGGCATCGTGGGGAGCGTGTTTCAACAAATGGTGCAACATCTATTTGATGAGAGGAAGGCGTTGGCTCCAAAATTGAGCGTTTTGAGTCTTGCGGTAGGGTTGTTGGCGTTTATGGGGCATGGCTTTTTTGACACCGTTTTGTACCGTCCGCCGATTATGTTACCTTTTTTGTTTATGCTCAGTGCTTTGGTGACCTTTGTGTCTATCGAACACTATACTTATATTGACTAGAGTTTCGCATAGCTTTCTATAAAACAAAACCCTCTTGCCATTTGGAAAGAGGGTTTAAACTGGGGTAGAAGGATTCGAACCTCCGGATGTCTGGACCAAAACCAGATGCCTTACCGCTTGGCGATACCCCATCATAAAAATATGGAAAACCCTTTAAGGTTTTATACAGTTAATCTAAAACGACAATAGAACACGCATTTAGATTAGCCTCACACCTTTCAATGTACGATGAACAGACGAGGGAGTCAAGCCTTTGCGTGAAGATTTCCCTCAAACAATCTAAAGGACGTTTTCATTTTGTTACGTTATGAAAAAGAAACTTGCAATTCAAGTATGTTTAATGGAAAATCTATAGGTATCAACGTCTTATAGGCGGAAAAAGTAGCAACTATAAAGGATTTCAAACATGCCAGTACCTAAGCAACGCCGTGGTAAAGCCGACAAACGCGCCCGTCGCGCCAACTGGAAAGCGCTGCCAACAGCGGTCACCTTCTGCACCAATTGCGGAAGCCCAAAATTAACGCATGCCGTTTGTACCATCTGTGGCTTTTATAACGGACGCATCGTATCCCCTCGTTTTGCTAAGAAAAGTGGATTCGATCAAGTGCAGTCTCAAGTTCAAAATGGTATTGAAACCTTTGAAGAACATGTGCATGACGAAAATTGCACACATGGTCACGCACACGGCGTGACTGATGTCGTTGTAGATGTTGAAACAAAAGCCGTTGATGCTAACGCAACTGTTGTTGAATCAGATGCGACTGATGTTGATGTGAAAAAAGAAGAAGACGCTAGCGAGTAATTGCTTGGCCTCTTCCGAGACGTTTGCTTGCCTTAAGCATAGTTAAAAGACGTTGGTTTTTCCTAATTGAGGGAGTCGTTCATGGCAAATAAGCCAATCGTAATTGCATTAGATGCAATGGGCGGTGATTACGCCCCCGTTGAAACAGTCAAAGGTGCCATTCAAGGGGCGAAAGTCTATGGTGTTGCCGTTGAATTAGTGGGTAATCCTTCGGTGATTCAAGCCGAGTTGGACAAGTATGACACCCGTGGCTTGGATTTACGCATCGTTGAAGCACTCGATGAAATCGGCATGGATGAAGTGCCGACGGTTGCCTTGCGTAAAAAGAAGAATGCCTCTATTGCAGTCACGGCTCGTCGAGTCAAAGAAGGTCATGCGGATGCCATGGTCGCAGCGGGATCAACAGGGGCGGCGTTGGCAGCAACCTTGTTTAATATCGGGCGAATCAAAGGCGTCGACAGGCCTGCGATTGGGGTGGCGTTGCCGTCTCAACGCACGCCAACCTTAATGATTGATGGTGGGGCGAATGCCGATTGTACGCCTGAGTTGTTGGTGCAATTTGCTCGCTTGGGGCGTGCTTATGTGCAAGGCGTTTATGGGATTGAGCGTCCTAAAGTGGGTTTGTTGAATATTGGTTCTGAAGAAGGTAAGGGTAACGCCTTTTCAAAAGAAGCCTTTGCTTTGTTGAAATCGGCAACTGACTTGAGCTTTGCAGGTAACGCCGAAGGACGTGACTTTTTCATTAGTGAGTTTGATGTGATTGTATGTGACGGCTTTTCAGGCAATGTTGCCTTGAAATCGGCAGAAGGCATGGCGACCTTATTTGGTCGTTTAATCAAGCAAGAACTCACGAGAAACATTTGGACGAAACTCGTGGCGTTGTTGGTTAAACCCATTTTAGAAAAGGCTCGTAAGCATATTCACCATGAATATGTGGGAGGGGCTTTGCTTTTAGGCATTAACGGTATTTGTATTATTGCTCATGGGGGCAGTTCTGCTTTAGCGATTGAAAATGCCATTCGCTTGGCAGTGGCAGGAGTCAAAGGCGATGTGATGAGCAAAATGGTGGAAGCCTCTCGTTTGAATTTGGAAGCTTCTGCATTGATGAAAGCCAGTGAAGCATCTGAAATTAGTGCGGTATAGTGAGGAAAAAACGTGGTAAGCAATCTTAAACAAGCAGCGAAGCAGTATGGCGTCAAAATTATCGGCGTGGGGTCTTCAGTGCCTCCTACCGTGTTGAGCAATGACGACATGGCGAAAATGGTGGAAACCACGGATGAGTGGATTCAAACACGCACGGGCATCCGTACGCGCCATGTGTTGAGTGGGGATGAACTGCTGACGGATTTGGGTATTGAAGCGTCTAAGCAAGCCTTAGCCATGGCAGGCATCGACGGGGCGGGGATTGACCTGATTATTGTCGCCACCACCACGCCTGATGAGCGTTACCCTGCGATGGCGTCTCGCATTCAAACGGCGATCGGTTCGACCAAGTCCTTTGGTTTTGATTTGGCGTTAGCCTGTACAGGTTTTGTAGCGGCCTTAATTACAGCAGAGCAATTTCTGCGTTCAGGCATGGCAAAAAAAGCCTTGGTGATTGGAGCCGATGCCCATTCTCGTGTCATGGACTGGAGCGATCGTAATACCTGCGTCTTATTTGGTGATGCGGCTGGAGCGGTCGTGTTAGAAGCGAGTGAAGATTTTGACGGCTTTTTAGCTAATGATGGTAACTTAGACGGTAGTAAGGCAGATGAATTGCATGCCGATTATAACTTGGTGAACTGTCCGATTCTGCCACAACCCACGCCTCGCAATCCTTACGTTCAAATGAACGGTCGGGAAGTCTTTAAGTTTGCGGTAGGTGTTGTGCCTTCTTCGATTCGTCAAACCCTTGAAAATGCAGGCGATACGATTGAAGATATTGATGTTTTGGTACTTCATCAAGCCAATATCCGCATTATGGATGCCATGAACGAACGCTTGGGGATCCCTCGTGAAAAAATGATCATCAACCTTGACAAATACGGCAATACGTCTGCCGCTTCGGTTCCTTTGGCGTTGGATGAAGCCGTGCGTAACGGTCAGATTCAAAACGGTAGTCGAGTAATGACCTGTGGTTTTGGCGGTGGTTTGGCATGGGCATCGAGCTACTTTATATGGTCAGGCCCCAGCTTTGAAAAAATTGCCTACATCCAACCTGCTCAAGAAGGAGGACGTGCCTAATGACGTTGAACAATTCAAAAAAAGTGGCGTTTTTATTCCCAGGGCAAGGCTCTCAAGTGGTTGGCATGGGGCAAGATTTTTATGAATCTAGTGTTAGTCTAAAAGCCTTATTTGATCAGATTGATGCGTTAGTGACGCCTAATGAAGCGGGGCAATCTTTGCTAGAAATTACCTTTAAAGGATCGAGTGAAGAACTCAACCGAACGATTTATACACAACCGTCGATTTTAGCGGTGTCTTTAGCGGCGTATGAAGCCTTTCAAGCCCAAGTTCAAGTCACGCCTGTGGCGGTGGCTGGACATAGTTTGGGTGAGTTTTCAGCACTGGTCGCTTCAGGTGCTTTAAGCGTTGATGCGGTTGTGCCGATTGTTGAAAAACGAGCCAGTTTGATGGAAACGGCTCCTAAAGGCACGATGGCGGCGGTTTTGGGTTTGTCGGCGGATCTTGTCAAGCAGACTTTAACAAGTTTAGATTTAAACTATGAAATCGCCGTTATTGCCAATGACAATAGTCCTTCGCAAATCGTGATTTCAGGCACGGTCAAAGGCATTGAATTGGCCAGCCCCGCCCTTAAAGATGCAGGCGCGAAGCGAGTGATCCCCTTGCCTGTTGGTGGAGCCTTTCATTCGCCTTTAATGGATGTGCCTGCTCAAGCCTTTGCTAGTTTGCTTGAAGAGGCTCCCTTTCAAGATGCTCAAATCCCTGTGATTAGCAATGTGGACGCTCAGGCCAAGACCTCTGCTAAAGACTTAAAAACAGCGTCTATCTTACAAATGCCATCCAGCGTGCAATGGACAAGCACGATGAAAACACTGGTTGAAACCCTTGGCGTGGATACTGTGATTGAGTTTGGACCTGGTAAAGTCTTGACAGGTTTAATTAAAAAGACCTATCCTGATGTTCAGATTTACAATGTGTATGATACGGCTTCACTCGCTGAAGTCTCAGGTGTTTTTCAAGGTAGCCCTGTGTTATCTTAAACCCTTTAATTAGAGAAGGATCTTACATGAACGCACAAAAACAAGTTGCTATTGTTACAGGAGGCTCACGAGGCATTGGTAAAGCTTGCGTTGAAACGCTTGCTCGTGCTGGTTTTGATGTCGCCTTTACTTACCATTCAAGCAGTGCGAAAGCCGATGAATTGGTCGCAAGCCTTACAGCAGAAACAGGGCAGACGCTCAAGGCCTATCAGTCCGATGCGGGCGATGCCAAAGCCTGTCAAGCCTTGATTGACACCGTCGCTTCTGATTTCGGTTCGGTGGATGTGCTGGTCAACAATGCAGGCATCACACGAGACACGCTGATGATCCGCATGAAAGACGAAGACTGGGATGCCGTGATTCAAACGAATCTCACGGGCGTTTTTCATACCACTCGTGCCGCAGGTAAAGTCATGATGAAGCAACGCAAAGGCGTGATTATCAACATTTCAAGTGTGGTCGGCGTTTACGGTAATGCAGGGCAAGTCAATTACGCTGCGGCTAAAGCGGGTATTATTGGCTTGACCAAAACGGTTGCCAAAGAACTCGGTGCCAGAGGCGTGACCTGTAACGCCATTGCCCCCGGTTTTATTGAAACGGATATGACAGGCGATTTGCCTCACAAGGATCAATTGCTCAATGCAATTCCCTTAAAACGGTTTGGCAGTCCTGAAGATATAGCCAATACGGTGCTATTTTTAGCCACCAAAGGGCACTATATTACAGGGCAAGTCATTGGTGTGGACGGTGGGCTTGTATTTTAAGCTTGATACGTCATTATAGGAAGTGGGCAAATGGCCCTATATTTAAATTGGAGAATGAAAACTATGTCTAGCGTATTAGATCGTGTGAAGAAAGTCGTCATCGAACAGTTGAATGTCGAAGAAGATCAAGTGAAGCCTGAAGCAAACTTTCAGCAAGACTTGGGTGCGGATTCCTTGGATACCGTTGAACTCGTCATGGCGTTGGAAGAAGAGTTCGGATGCGAAATCCCTGATGAAGATGCTGAAAAAATCGCCACGATTCAGGATGCCGTCAACTATGTCGAGCGTAACCAATAGGTTCCGTCTCTGTTTTATGGAAGGTCTTCTTTAGGAAGACCTTCATCCCCCCTATTTTATAGTGTTTTAAATAATTAAGCAGACTTAGGCTATTCTAGGAGCCTAGACTCGCTCATGTGTGAAGTGTACACAAACGTACATAAACACATCGAGAATCGTAGCGACAACGAAGAGACAAGTATGGTTAATTAGTTAAAACACTATACGTCAAAATTAAACTATGTGGATCCCCCTGATGATGAGTCAAAAACGTGTCGTTGTAACTGGAATGGGCAGTGTTTCGCCTATGGGCAAAAATAATGCTGAATTATGGGAAAACTTAGAAGCAGGCCGTAGTGGTATTCGCTTCATTGAAGTCATCCCCGAAGAGAGACGCACCTGTAAAGTCGCTGGGGAAATTGTGGGCTTTAATCCTGAAGACCATATGGACAAGAAAAAAGCCCGTCGCATGGATCGTTTCTCGCAATTGGGCTTAGTCGCTGCGATTCAAGCTTATGAAGATTCGGGTATTGAAGGGCATGTGGAAAAGCATCGTATGGGCGTGGTCGTCGGTACAGGTTCTGGTGGTTTAATTACCATGGAAGACACCGTGATTGCCAGTATGGAAAAGGGTTACGGCAAAGCCTCACCTTTCTTGGTTCCCATGATGATTCCTGACATGGCATGCGGACGCATTTCCATTGAACTCGGCATTACAGGCCCTAACTTCGCTTTGGTAACGGCTTGTGCGACAGGAACCGATTGCATTGGGCAAGCCGTTAAAATGATTCAAACAGGCGAATGTGATGCCGTTGTCGCTGGTGGAGCAGAAGCTCCCCTAACGGCAGTCGCTGTGGCTGGTTTTAACAACATGAAAGCCTTAACAGGTCGTAATGACGACCCTGAACGTGCCAGCCGACCCTTTGACAAAGACCGTGACGGCTTTGTGATTTCAGAAGGGGCGGGTGTGTTGATTTTAGAAGATTATGAAATCGCCAAAGCCCGTGGGGCGAAAATCTATGCGGAAATCGTGGGCTATGGTCGCTCTTCGGATGCCTTTGACATTGTGATGCCTCACAAAGAAGGCTTGGGCGCCTCTCGTGCGATGACGGCTGCCTTGCGTTCAGCAGATCTCGAACCTGAAGATATTGATTACATTAACGCTCATGGAACCTCAACCCCTTTAGGTGATTTAGCAGAAACCATCGCCATTAAGCGTGTCTTTGGCGAATACGCCCATAACGGCTTGTTGGTGTCGTCTACCAAAAGTATGCACGGTCACATGTTGGGTGCGACAGGAGCCATTGAAGCGATTATTTGTATTGAAGCTCTTTTGCATCAAACCGTTCCGCCCACCATTAACTTGGATAACCCCGATGAAGGCTGTGACTTAGACTATGTGCCTCACACCGCTCGCAAGGTCGAAAACTTCGATTATGCCATGTCCAACTCCTTTGGCTTTGGGGGTCACAACAGTTGCTTGATTATCAAACGCTTTGAAGACTAGGCTTAGATTTCGCAAACAATGTAATGGTCGCTAAACCACACCTAAACCATACAAAGGGTAAATCTGTGTCTGTGGAAACCGCTTCTTCTGAATCTTTGGCAACGCAAGCAACGCAGGGCTTGAACGAAGAAAGCATCCGCATTCGTGGGGCGTACGAGCATAATCTTAAGCATCTCGATGTCGATATTCCCCTCAACCAGCTCACCGTCATTACAGGGCCTTCAGGCTGCGGAAAATCGTCGCTCGCCTTTGACACACTTTACGCCGAAGGCAAGCGTCGCTTCATGGAATCGCTGTCGTCTTACGCTCGGCAATTTATGGAACAATTCCAAAAGGCTCGGGTGGAAGAAGTCCATAACATTCCCCCTGCCGTGGGGTTGTCGCAACATAACCCGATCACCAATGCACGAGCCACCGTCGGCGTGAGCATCGATGCCATTGATTACTTGTCGCAATTGTTTTACTACTTGGGCGAAAAGACTTGCTCTCGTTGCGGATCGCATCGCTTGGTGCAGAACCTTGCGGAAGATCTTCCCACCTATCTGTTTGCCGATTTACCTCCCGATACCGCCGTCTACTTGAGCCTGCAAGTCCCCAAGAAACTGATGAAAACCTTGTATTCGGTGTTATTTGGCTTGGGCTATGATCGCATCCTAGATGTGGATCTCAAGCCCGTGATGCTGAGCGAATCTATGCCTACATGGAAAAACGATTATGTGCATGAAAAGCAACAGCTCTGCTTTTTGTTGGATCGCTTTAAGTTCAAGGGCGACCTCGACGATGCCTTGCTCAATCGCTTTAACGATGTCATCAACCGAGTCAATCAGAGCCTCGAACTTTTAGGCAGTGATAAGGGCATCGCTTGGGTGGCTCATCTCAAAACAGGCGACACCATCACCACCAAAACCTTGCTCACCAGTAACGGATGCTTCGACTGCGGGCAGAGCATTCCGCCTTTAAGTCCGCATCACTTTCATTACATGCACCCTCAAGGGGCGTGCTCGACTTGCGAGGGCTACGGGCGGGTCATGGGCTTGGATGAAGCACGCATCATCCCCAATAAGAAGGAAAGCTTGAAAGGCGGGGCGATTCATGCCATTCAAACGCCTTCTTACCTTGAATTGCAGTTGAGTTTGGAACAAGAAGCCAAGCGTCACGGTATTCCACTCAATGTGCCGTATGACGCCCTAAGCCCTGAAGATCAACGCCACATATGGGACGGTTTCGGTGCCTTTGTGGGAATTCGTCCGTTTTTTGCGTACTTGGAAACCAAGCGTTATAAAATGCACGTCCGCATGCATCTCGCCAAGTATCGGGGTTATTTTGAATGCACGGCGTGTGGGGGAAGTCGCCTCAATCCACTGGCTCGAAGCACGCAAATGCAAGGCATGAGCTATGAACGCTGGTTGCAGACGCCTGTTCAAGACCTCCTTAAACGCTTTAAAGAGTCGGATAATCCTGTGCCAGCCAGCTTGCCTCGTTTGGCGGTGGATGCGTGGGATTCGCTCCTGCAACGGCTCCAGTGGTTGGATGCCGTCGGCTTAGGCTACTTGCCTTTGTTGCGTCCGTTAAGAAGCCTGTCTTCAGGGGAAGCACATCGGGTGCAGTTGATTTCTTCGATTGGCAGTGAACTCACCGAAACGCTTTATGTCTTGGATGAGCCCACCGTGGGTTTGCATCCACGAGACACCGAACGGCTCATGGATGTCTTAAAACAGCTCAAGGACTTGGGTAATACCGTGGTCTTGGTGGAACATGACCCCGAAGTCATGAAGCAAGCGGATGCCATTATCGACATGGGCGTGGGGAGCGGTAAGCACGGCGGAAGCATCCTTTTTCAAGGGAGCTATGCGTCGCTTCTAAAAAGTAAAACGAAGACGGCTCAAAATTTGTTGGCATCCAAACGCTATAAAACGGCTCCCCTTGAAGCCGCCAAGCATTATTTGATCATTTACGACGCAACAGGCTACAATCTCAAAAATGTCACGGCTCGATTCCCTGTGGGGCAGTTGACTTGCGTCACGGGTGTCAGTGGGGCTGGCAAGTCTAGCTTAATTGTGCAAACGTTGTATGGTCATGTGTTAAACTCGCAAGGGGAACTACCGTCTTTTGATGTTTTGCCGTGCGGCGGCATTGACGGGCTAGAACACTTTAGAGGCGGTGTGGTGTGGGTGGATCAATCCACACCGTCACGATCGTCACGCTCGAACCCCGCAACAGTCGTCAAAGCCTATGATGAAATCCGCAAGCTCTTTAGCGAATCGGTGAAAGCGAAAGCCTTGGGCTTAACGTCAGGGCATTTTTCCTTCAATAGCAAGGGGGGACGCTGTGAAACCTGCGAAGGCTTAGGCGAAGTCACGGTAGACATGCAGTTTATGGCAAATATGACGATGCCTTGTGCCGATTGCAACGGCAAACGCTTTCAAGACAGCGTGCTTTCGGTGGATTTATTTGGTCGCACGGTCTATGATGTGCTGTGCATGAGCGTGGATGAAGCGATGCAATTCTTCAAGACGGCGCCAAAAGTGCGTAAACGCTTGCAGTGCTTGGTGGATTTGGGCTTGGGCTACTTGCCCATGGGGCAGGCCACGGCGACGCTTTCAGGAGGCGAAGCCCAGCGTTTGAAGCTGGCTCCGTATCTCCCTATGGATGATAAAGCGGTTTCAAAGCCTTCGCTCTTTTTGTTTGATGAGCCGACTCGTGGCTTGCATATGAGCGATGTGCCTGTTTTGGTGAACGCCTTGCAACGCCTCGTGAATGTGGGGCATACCGTGATTGTGATTGAGCATAATACGCAGTTTATCGCAGAAGCATCGGATTGGGTGGTGGACATGGGTCCTGAAGCGGACGAGCTAGGCGGTCAAGTGGTCTATGAAGGGGATTTAGCGGGCTTTTTGAAGGCGACGGCGAGTGTGACGGCGTCTTATTTGTAGAAAAGCCCCCTCCATAGTGAAATGAAGGGGAGGGGGATTAATTCTGTGTGATTCAGAAGAAGCCTAAGGGGCTCCACTGTCCTTGAATCTGCCAATAGCTTCTTTACAGATTTTCCAGAAAAATGAGTCATTGATATCGCCTGACCATTGATACCAAGCAGGTCGTTTGTCGGTAGTAGGATTATCAACTTCAACGTTAGGCAAGAGGTGTGCTTTAAACTTTTCAAAGGCACCAGGCTCTGAAAGCTTGCCATACCCTGGGTCGAGAATGCCACCTGCATTCACATGGTCTAAGACTTCTTCCGTCTCTTTTGGCCCTTTTAGACGAGCATTAAACAGTGCATGACCTGCTGTGCGAATATCTTTAATATCCGTTAATGCGACACCTACATCATCTTTCAATGGGTTTAAGCTGGCGTTTAATTGTGAAAGATGCTCATCTGATGCAGAAAACCCTAAAACGGCTTTATGAATATCAGACAAACGCTCACCTTCAGGACGAAGCTTATAAAGTGCGATAGCTAAAGCACCAGACGTTTCGACTAAGTCATCTGCATTTTGAATCCCCAACCCTTCACCATGCGGATGCAAGAGCCATTCGGCGGCTTTTCCAACAAGCGGAGCGTGAAAAGTAGCTTCTTCAGGTGCAAGGTTTACCTTTGTAATGCCGTCTATATAAGCGGTGGACGTTTCAAAAATGGCTTTTCGAGCGGGTGCACTCAATTGTAAAAGAGCATCAGGGGTAGAATCACCCAAGCCCCTTAACAAGTGGGTCTGTGCTCTTGGATTGCTGCCATGCTTGTCGTGAACGTCTACAATCGCAGACGACAATTTTCCCCATATTTCGGGCGTATGTTCGGTGGTATTTGCGGTTAAACCCTGCAAATGTTCTCCAAATTTTTGAAGTAAGTTATTTTTATGTTCAGGAGCTAAATCGTCTATGCCTAGATCTTTCACGACTTTTTCAAGTTTTCCAAGGGGACTGCCACCTTGTCTCATGTTCAAAACCAACGCAGTAACAGCACTTCCAGCTAAAAGGACTCCTGTGCCGATGCCCCAAGGTGATTTTGCAAATTTCACGAAGCCATTTTCTTTTTTAGCGGCTTCTGCTTTTTTGATGTCCGTTGGCTCAGGAGCCGTTGCCGTATTCGGAGCAAGGGCGGTGCTGGTTTGAGGCGTTTCAGCAGGAGCCGTTGCAGTAAAGGTATCCGCTGGTGGTGCAGGATCCACAACAGGGGCGGAAGGGTTAGCATCTGCCGTATTCCCCCCGAAGAAGCTAGGGGCAGGGGCTTGTGGAGGCAAAGTCGCCGAAGCGACAACCGCTTGACGAGGGAATGCGGACGGGGTGGAATTGAAAGAAGCCATGAGTAAATCCTTAAAGGTTAATGAGAGAGAAATTGTTGTATGCTTTTTATAGCACATCCATGGGATGATTTCAATTACATAAAACACCGTCAATCTAGTTTTGTGCTACTGTAGATTAAAGTTCCTTTGATTAACGGAAAAGCGCACATGTTTTCAGGCATTTTAAAAACCAGACAACGACGTGTTGAAGCCCAAAAGCCCATTGAATGGTGCAAAATTGACTTGCACGGCAACATTGTGGGAACTAATGACTTCCCCACAATTTCCACTTACTTGCGGTCGGTGTTTAAGCCTGTGCAAAGCACCGCCTTATTTCACACCCTTGCCCAAGCCGCCCCTGAACATTTGTTGGAAATTCCTACAGAAGCGTGGGTGATTGCCTCTTCATCGCATTCGGGTGAGGCGGTTCATCAGCAGTGGGTCAAGTGGTGGTTGAATGATGCCAGTATTTCAAGTGAAGAAGCGTCGGTGTGCTTGGTGTGTGGGGTGCATCCCCCTTTGTATGGGGCTTTGCAAGCTATTGAAGAAGACGTGAGCGTTTTACATCACAACTGTTCAGGGCAACATGCCATGATGCTTGCTTTGTCTAAGCGTTTGAACTTACCTATGCGGAACTATCATTTACCAGAACATCCGTTGTTTCAAGAGGTATTGAGCTTTATGCACTTGCATACTCCCGTTCATGCCACGCATATATGGGGAACGGATGGATGCCAATTGCCCACACCATACTTGTCACTTGAAGAGGCTTTGTGCTTTATGCACAGTTTTGCTCAAGGAACTTTGGGGGATATGATGCTAAAATGGATGAAGACCCATCCGCATTTGGTGGCAGGGTCGCATCGATTTGACACGATTTTAGGGCAAATGCCTGTGCCGATTATTTCCAAAGGTGGGGCGGAAGGCTTGGTGGTTTTGTGGCATTTAGAAACTCGTGAAACGCTTGTGATTAAAAGCTTGGCAGGAGATTCCGCTGCACGAGATTCGTTTGCATGGCACTTACTGGCTCATTTGGGCTGGATTGCTCCTGAGATTGCTTTACAAGAATCGCCTTTGGTGGACTCATCCCCTTTTTCGTCGGTTCAAAGCGATTTACAGTTTCTCTTTTAGCGAAAATCGCTTAAATGCTATAGAAAGCTCTGCGAAACTCAAAAAACAAACCGTCATTGCGAGCGGAGCGTGGCAATCTCCATACGACAAAAAGCTTTCGCAGAGTCTTCGCTATTCTATTATTTGGCGATGCTCATGGCGACGTTTGGGCTGGCTGGATTCACCACCAATTGACGAGTGCTAGGGATTACAACCAAATCCATATCTTCCATAGGAATGGCACCGAGTAAGGCTTGATCTCCTAAAACCAAAGCACCCACAAACCCCATACGGTTTTGAAACTGTACTTGAATCGGTCCGACATAAGGCACAAGCCTTTTGGATCCGTCGGCAAGTGTAACCTCTTTCTGATCGACAGGTTCTAGCTTTAATTGAAGAGCCACATGTTCAGGAATGCACAGGTGTAAAGCCCCTGTATCCACAAGCATTTCGACTTCAAGAGGGTGTAAGTCTGCCAAGCGTGGATTCTTAAGTGTAATAGAAACAGTGGTTAAGCCCATATGATTTCCTTTTAGCTTTACTTTAACAAGTATAAACGAAAAGGTGTTTATTTTCAAGCCTTCTATAGTGTTTTACAAAGTTAAACAGCGGTTTTGTCCCCCCTCCTAATTTTAGGAGGGGGTTAGGGGGCGGTTAAACTCACAAATAGCGTCTAGGGTTTAACCTCACCCTCGAACGTCTTTAGACGTTCTCTTCCCTCTCCTAAAATTAGGAGAGGGGACAGCAAGAGTATTTAAAATACTATATCACAATAAAGCCAGTACCTTCTGAGCCTTCTCGCTTTTGCCTTGATTCAAGTACAACGACGCCACATCTTGTAACGCCGATGTGTACCCAACCCTATTGCGTTGGGCTTTGGCGAGGTTAACTCGCTCTTGAGCCAGCTTTAAGGCATGGGCATCCTTGCCCCGAAGCTGTTCTAAGATCTGCAATCGCTTAATTGTGTCTAAAGCAATATCACGAGGCTCCACCCCTGCTTTTGAGGCTTTATAGTAGCCTTCCAACATTTTATGTTCTAAGGCATGGTTTTGAAGTTCCTTTGCCCATGACGACAAACGCTCCCATGATTTTAAAGCGGTTTTCGCATCCAATTTTTCGGTGTCTGTCGGCATAGCAAGCAGCGGGTGCAAGGTGCGAATGGCTTCCTTGTAATCACCTGTTTGAGCGTAGGCTTCCGCTGTTACACGAATGAGTTCAGGGCGCTTTTCATTTGTGGGAACTTGTAACGCTTCACTTAAAATGCTTTCGTACTTGCCTTGTTTTTGCCAGAGCTTAAACTGTAAGCCTTGCCATTGTTGACGTTGGCTTAAGGTCATGGCATCAGACGTAACATTTTTAAACACATCGGCAATGACGTTTTCCGCAACATCCCACTGCTTGGATTGAAGGGCCGTATAAACGCGTTCTAAGCCGTCTTTCATCACCAAGTGATTGACACGGTTCATATGTAGCGTCACTCTAGCAGGGACGTCTTCTTGTAGACTGCTGGGGTTGACGGAAATGACCTTAGATGCTTGGGTGGTAGCGCCTAAATCCATAGGCACCCATTGAATGGGTTGGGTGAAAAGGGCGTCTAACCATTCGCCCACCACATTCGATTTTTCATCCAGTGTGCTAGAAACTTTATTGTCCAAATACTTGGCAAGGCGAGTCAAGACAGTTTTAATCCACTTCTCATCAGGGACGGCTTGTGTGGCTTCTTGGTTCACGAGCGTAAAATGGCTCTGTAATAAGTCGTCAAAAGAACCGTCTACCCCCAGCAATTGAGCCGTTTTTTTAAAATCGTTATAGACGTCTTGCGTACTAATCGCCAAGTTGGCTTGACGCTTACGTACTGTGTCAAGCATCACTTCATCGGGTAAGCGTTCTGTGGAAACGCTGGTATTGAAAGTGTTGGAAGTATTTTTGGTTTGAAAAGGCGTTTCTAAATCGTCCAAGCCTAGGGCATCTTGCAAGCTAGGGTTCACAAAAGAACGCGCAACGGCGTCGTTTGAATTGAATCGTGGTAAGGCGCCTTCCTGCTCGTCTTCGACGGTCGTGTTTTGCTTAGACGGTTGACGCTCTTCATCCAAGCTTATTTGAGGCAAGCTCAAGTTTTTGGCTTTGGCTTTGGGATTGAGGTTTGAAAGGACAGGATAGGGACTAGAATAGGAATTCGTGTAGGTCGTCGGGTTTAACATAAGGCGTTTCTCCACAAAACAGGGACTCTCTCTTGTGGATGTTTCGGTGGGTGTGTGGCGTTTCTCGACAAGGCTCCTCTATTTAGATGAAGGGGGTTTACGGTGTTTGAAAGCGGGTCGATTTTAGGGAAAAAGGTCATGTTATGAACGTGTTGAAATCCTCCAGTCTTCTTATACTTGGTCTATTGTATGGTATGCTGGGTAACCCACTAAATGCCAACGCCGATGATGATAAGGACAAACGCAAGTCTGCTCCCCCCGCGACAGTTAAAGTGATTAATGCGAAAACCAGCCAATACACTCTTGCGGCGGGTACCACTTTTATAAGTAGTTTAGAAGCCATGCTCAATACCCAGTATAATCAGCCTAACGACAGTTTCAGCATGCGCATCATCCACGATGTTTGGGTGAACAATCAGAAGGTTTTACCCAAGGGGACTCGTGTGTATGGACACATTGAAGACGTGCTGGCCCCCATGCAGGGACGAGACGCTATTATGAAAATAAAGGCTCACGCCCTTGAGACACTGGAAGGTCAAGAAATGCCCCTAGAAGCGACCTTGTTTACCAGCATGGAAGATACAGGCTCAATAGGAGGCAAAGTCACCCAACCGATGAACGGTCGTTTGGTACGTTATGAAATCATGGGCATCGGTATGATTAACCGCGTGATGCCTGAAGGGCCTCGTGCCATGGGGGAACATCAAAGCCTTAGACCAGGGCAACTCATCCGTATTCGTTTGGATGCCCCGTTGACAATTATCCATAGCCCTTATGACGAAGAACTCTAAAGCTAACCCAATTTTGCCCCAGCTTCACGCAAGGCAGGAATCAGCGTTTCATCATTGCGATTTTGTACCGCAAGGGTTTGAAAGGTTTTGGCATCTAAACCAATACGGCTCAAGCATTGTTGATCCATAGGGCAAGGGAACTTTAGATCAAAGGTTTTAATCGTACCTTCGGCTTCAAGACGGGCTTTGTCGGTCATACGAGCCAACCATGGGGTTTCCGCAACCACTACACTACCTGCACGAGGTTCTTGAGGAGACATTTGAAAATTCCTTTCAGAGGATTCACTTTTATACTTTTAATGGTAACATGGGTTCATTATAAAGTGATATTTTTTTATAAAGTCTTTTTATTTTGCTTCAAAGGATGCTTTCCTATGTTGTGGTCTAACTTTAAACGAATTATGATTGGTGAACCTCTGGCATCAGCACGAGAAAAGCACGAACGCATGGCGATTCCCATTGCCCTTTCTATCTTCGCTAGCGACGCCCTCTCTTCTACGGCATACGGCACGCAAGAGATTTTGATGTCCCTGAATGTGGAAATGTTGCGGACGTATCCTTTGCTCGTGAGCTTTTTGTCGATCCCTGTGGCCTTGTTCATTACCCTTATTCTGGCGATTATTGTCGTTTCTTATCGACAAGTCATTAAAGCCTACGACAATGGCGGAGGCTCCTACCAAGTCGCACGTGAACACTTGGGCTTAACCGCAAGCCATGTCGCTGGAGCAGCCTTATTGATTGATTACGTCTTGACGGCTGCGGTGTCGACCTCTGCTGCGGTGGATGCCTTAACATCCGCCCACTGGATTCCCCTAAGCATGAAAGTGCCGACCGCTCTAGCCTTTTTGGGATTGATTACGCTCATCAACCTGCGTGGTGTGCGAGATACTGGCTTGGTGTTTAGTGTGCCTGCCTATATTTTCATCGGTGTGATGTTCGCTTTGATTGCCAAAGGCGGATACATGGCGTTTACAGGGCAAATCCCCCTTGATTTTTCGCACGGCTTGAACCACGCCATTGGCGTCACGCCTGATGTGTGGGCTTCGTTGTGGAATACCAGTTTATTGTTGATATTGATTAAGGCGTTTAGTCACGGCTGTTCGGCGTTAACAGGGATTGAATGTATTTCCAATGGCGTAAAAGCCTTTAAGGAACCTGCTCCTGAAAATGCCAATAAAACGATGGTCTTAATGGGCGTCGTGTTGGCAACGATTTTCTTAGGTTTAACGGCATTGGCGTTTGTCTTTGGCTTATTGCCGACTGATCATGAAACGACGGTGTCTCAAGTCGGGCGTGCCGTTTTCGGAGACGGTAGCCTGCTTTATAATAGTTTGCAGATTTTCACCGCCATTATTTTGGTGTTTGCTGCCAATACCAGCTTTGCGGGATTTCCTCGCTTAGGCTCATTGCTCGCCAATGACGGTTACTTGCCTCGTCAATTTATGAACATGGGTGATCGACTCGTGTTCAGCAATGGTATTGTCTTTTTAGGCTTTGTTTCGGCGGTTTTGGTCTGGCTTTATAAAGCCGACACCCACGGATTGATCCCCATGTATGCCGTAGGGGTCTTCTTGTCCTTTACGCTGGCTCAAACAGGTATGTGCCTCCATCACCTCAAAAACAAGCACAAGCACTGGCAAAATAGCCTTTTCGTCAACGCCTTTGGAGCCGTCGTCACCTTTGCTGCGACGATCATCCTAACCGTTGAAAAGTTTGTGGAAGGAGCCTGGATCGTTTGTGTGGGGATTCCCTTGATTGTTTGGGGATTCACCTCCATTAAGCAACATTACTTAAGTGTGGCTCGTCAATTGGCGTTGCCGATTAAAGAAGGCACTTATGAGCCTCGTCCGATCGAGCATACGGTATTGGTGTTGGTGTCGAGTCTGCATCGTGGGACGATTCCTGCCTTAGAATATGCAAGAACTTTGTCGGCTCATGTGGAAGCCGTGCATGTCACGTTGAATGATGTGGGGACTCAGAATTTGCAGGATCAGTGGCAGGCGTGGGGTTGCGGTGTACCGCTCACGATTCTGCCTTCGCCTTATCGTTCGATTACAGGACCTTTGTTGGACTACATTGACGAAGTGGAAAAGCGTTACGAACATAATTTGGTGACGATTATTATTCCCGAGTTTGTGACGAAAAAGTTTTGGCACAATGTCTTGCACAACCAAAGTGCGTTGTTGATTAAAACCTTGCTGACCTTGCGTAAGGGTAAGGTCGTAACGACGGTTCGCTATTACTTAGAAGAGTAAATCCTTTTTCCAAAAAATAGTGCGTTTTATTCACTGGTTAGTTGACTTAAATGATGTCATACTGAAAGAGAGTGGCTCTTTGAAAATATAGTCGTCATCCTGAATGAATGGGGTGTATCTCGACTTTCGTGGACAAAAAACAGACTTTCGTGGACAAAAAACAGACTTTCGTGGACAAAAAACAGACTTTCATGGACAGAAAACAGACTTTCGTGGACAAAAAACAGACTTTCATGGACAGAAAACAGACTTTCATGGACAAAAAACAGACTTTCGTGGGTCGAAAAGTCGACTTTTGTGGGTCAGAAAGTCATCTTCTTTGTTGAGGCTTTGCTAAATTATTAAGAAAATAAAAAGATTCCTCTCACCCGATGTATAAATGCGTCATATTAGAAGCATCTGTTTTATGGATGTGCTAGACTAAACACACTAAACAGATATTGTGATATGTTGAGAAAAAAGCAGGAAATCCCCATGCCTGAAAAAGCCATAAGCCTAGAACAAGCACGCCCCGTATTTAATGCCTTGCCCTTTCCTGTTTTTATTAGCACGTTTGCGGATGTCACGTCGCCTGTTTTTGTCAACGATGCCTTGCTCCCTTTCGCCACAGGTGAAGAAGAAAGCATCCCCAATACAGAACACGTTTCGTTGGACAAAATCTTCACGCTCGACAATTCAGGCGGCAAAAAGAAACGCCAATGGGCAAGCCTTTTGCAAGAAAATCTACCCCTTGCGGTGACGTGCCGATCCCTCAAAAACGAACGTTATAAAATATCCCTAGAAGCCCTAACGCTAGACGGTAAACCCTACGTGCTAGGCGTGATTAGCCTTTTTCAAGAAGATGTGGCACTCACCCAAGCCCACCACGATTTCGTGTCGATTATGTCGCACGAATTCCGCACACCACTTACCAGCATCCGTGGTTTTGCGGATACGATGCTTCATTACGGTGCCAAAATCGCCCCCGAACAACAAACCCGCTTCATCAAAATCATTCGTGACCAGTCGGATAGATTGTCTCGCATGGTGGAAAATATCTTGATTATTTCCAAGCTCGGGCAGGAGCAGAAAAAACCGCAGGCTCGTCCCGTTTTGTTGAGCGATTTGGTTTCTAAAGTCAACGGAGCCTTGCAAGGTAAAGGCGTGAATGTCGAAAAACGCTTTGTTTTTAAAGACATTGACACGACCGAAAGCCTGTGGGCAGAACCCGATAGCCTAGAACAAGTCCTGCTTAATTTAATGGACAATGCTGTGAAGTATTCCCCCGAAATTAAGACGATTACCGTTTCCGCCGAACCTTTTAGTGAAGACCCTAAACGTTTTGTCAAGATTGTGGTAGCAGATGAAGGCGACGGCATCAATGAAGAACAGCTCACCAAGCTCTTTAGCAAGTTTTACCGTACAGCGAATCACATGACGCAACAGGTGGAAGGCTCTGGTTTAGGCTTGTATATCACCAAAACGATTGTGCAACGCATGGGCGGACAAATCGGCGTGGAAAGTGAAGTGGGTAAAGGGTCTCGCTTTTGGTTTACCGTGCCGTTTAATACCCTTGAAATGCAAAATCAGTACCGCAAGAGCATTTTACTAAGTGGTGAAGCTGCTGACGACGACGACTTCTAACGCACACGAGATGCCACACCTGCTCGTATCAAAAAATATCTGTATCCCTCATTCTACTTAATAGGAAAAACCCTCTGTGACCACGATTCAGCACTTTCAAAAACTTCAAGAATTGTTGGTATTAACGCCTTTTACCTTCCATGAAGTACATGACGATGCCTTACCTTCGGCGGCTAGTTTTGAAGTGCTAGAAGAACATGCCAATGACGATGAAGCCCACGCCCAATGGGGAAGCTATCACCGTTATTTGCACACCTTTACTACTGGCATTCAAGGGGACGACGTGATTGCCGTGCGTTTGCTACATCCTGCTTCAATGGAAGCCTTGCGTTCGCTGTATTTTCAAACCCTGCCTGATGCCGTTTTAATCGATGCACCTGGGTACCACTTGCTTGAAGCGGTGTCCCAAAGCACGGATGAAGACTTTGTCGAACGCATGAGTCCGTTGTTTAATCCAGAGATGGAAGAGGTTTTGTCTCCTTTAGAAATGACTCGGCACATTCGTCAATGGTCTGTCAATGAAGGCTTTCGTACGGTTATTTTGAACCTAAGCCACGGGGAAGTAGAAGAAGAGCGGATTCAATCGCTGGTGCAAGGGGCGGATGAACTCTTGGACACGGGTATGTCCAGCGAAGAGCTGTGTATTCGGGTCTTGTCGCATATTCGTCGCCACTTGGATCAATATCAATCGCCGTTGACCCGTCAGCCCAATGGCGAATTGTTAGACCGTATGTTTAGCCGTCGCATTCGGCAAGGCTTGGGCGTGCAAGTGCAGCGTTCTTACGAAGAACTGGCGGAAAATGAAGCGGCTCACACCTTGCATGAAGAATCGCCTAACCACATTAGCCAACAACATTGGGCGGTAGCAGTCTTTTACTTGGATTCGCTCAATACCTACGGCTTGCTTTATGGGCAGGAAGCGAAAATGAAGGTCGTGCAACATTGTGCCGCCGTTCTCGCCCAAATGCTTCATGTGCCTGATTGGGTCTTTCATGTTGAAGAAAATACCTTTGTCGTCTTGTCGACCCCTGAGCGTTTGGAGCGGATTCTGCCGATTGTGATGAAACGGCTCGATGCCAGCTGTGGGCATTTCCTCTCGCCTGATGATTTAGCCCGAGGCTTCTTTATTTGGAAGCAGGACTCTTTGTTTACCCGTATTCCTTCTTTACGCGTGGGGGCAGGGGTCTTGTACACGAATGTTACGCCCTTTCATCATTTAACGCCTGTTATTTCCAAAGGCTTGCAGTTGGCATTAAAAGCTTTAGCTCAAATTCCGTCGCATGAAAGTGCCACCTTAAGCGATCGATTTTTATTTTCAACCCCTGAAGAAGGGGCAGGGGCGTCGTATGCCACGCAAGGCAAAGCGGCTCCTTATGTCATTGTGATTGAACCTGATGCCGCTCTTGCTTTTTTGCTGGAGCAAACCATTAGCATGAACGGCATTGATGTCGATGTGATGCCGAGTGTGGCGGATGCCTTGCTGGCGATTAAACAGCGTATGCCTGCGGCGATGGTGGTGGATCCTTACATGGATGCGTCGAGCAAGGCATCGAAAGAGGGGGAACTCAGCCCTTGGGAAGCCTTACGTCGTTTGAAGGAAGTGGCTCCGCATACGGTGTTTTTGGCGACGTGTAATCACGACGATGTGGAAAATGCGTTGATTCATGGAGCGCAATCCTTTTTGCCGAAACCGTATAAACTACTTCCTTTATTGTCTTGGCTAGATTACGTTTTGAAGGTAAAATTAGGGTAGAGATAGTTTTTGAAATAATCTCCCTGTCCCCTCTCCTAATTTTAGGAGAGGGAAGAGAACGTCGTTAGACGTTCGAGGGTGAGGTTAAACCCTAGACTTCGTTTGTGAGTTTAACCGCCCCCTAACCTGTCGAAGCTAAAGCTTCTCTTGGGAAAGAAAACCGTTGGTTTCCTCTCCCAACCTCTCCTTCCTAAAGGATAAGATTCACTTCGTGAATGAGAAAGGTTGTTTGCCCTCCTAAAATTAGGAGGGGGGACAGAACCACTATTTAACTTTGAAAATCTTATAGAAAAAAGTAATTCTGAAACCCTAAGAAGGACGCTCCCCATGTTTACGAATCCACACGCCCTGAACGCCCAAGCACTGGATCTCATTATTGAAGACAGTCACGTCTTCACCCCCAACGGACTCGAACAAGTCGATGTGGGGGTGTTAGACGGTAAAATTGTCGCTATTGAAGCGTCCCTTAAAAACTGGACGGCTACTAAACGCATCGCTGGCAAAGGCTTAACGACCTTACCTGGTGTTATCGACAGCCAAGTGCATTTCAGAGAACCCGGCTTAGATCACAAAGAAAACCTCGAATCAGGCACACGAGGCGCCGTCGCTGGCGGGGTCACGACCGTTTTTGAAATGCCCAATACCAAGCCCAGCACCACCACCACAGAAGCCATGCAATACAAGTTGGATCGTGCCAAAGCCACCGCGTGGTGCAACTACGCCTTCTATGTGGGTTCTGCGGCGGACAACGTCGAAAACCTGCCCACCCTTGAGCAGATGCAAGGCGTCTGTGGCGTCAAGCTTTTTATGGGGGCGTCTACAGGCGATTTGCTGGTGAGAGATGACGACACCATCCGCCGAGTCTTGAGCCACGGCAAGCGTCGCATGGCGATTCACGCCGAAGACGATTTTCGCCTAGAAGAGCGTAAGGCGTGGCTGAACGCTCAAGCGGACTTGCACCCACGCTTGCATCCGCAGTGGCGGGACAGTGAATCGGCGTTGTTGGCAACCAAACGCATCACACGCTTGGCTCGAGAAACCAAACGGCCTATTCACGTCTTGCACATTACTTCGGCGGATGAAATGCCTTATTTAGCCACGCAAAAAGATGTTTGCACCGTGGAAGTGACGCCTCAGCATTTGACGCTGAGCGACGAAGATTATGAGCGTTGGGGAAGCTTGGTACAGATGAATCCACCGATTCGTAGTAAGACGGATCGTGAAGGCTTGTGGTGGGGTGTGAATCGTGGTGTGGTGGACGTGATTGGCAGCGATCATGCCCCGCATACCCGTGAAGAAAAAGCATTGCCTTATCCGCAAAGCCCCGCAGGATTGACAGGCGTTCAAACCTTGGTACCGTTGATGTTGAACCATTACAATGACGGACGTTTGAGCTTGGCTCGTTTGGTGGATCTCACCAGTGCGGGGGCGGCTCGCATTTTCAACATTAAAGGCAAGGGACGCATTGCCTTAGGCTATGATGCCGATTTTACCATTGTCGATCTAAACGCCGAACATACGATCACCGATGCGTGGATTGAATCCAAAGTCGGTTGGAGTCCTTACGACAATAAAACCGTCAAGGGTTGGGTGAATTTCACCGTCATTAACGGCGTAATTGTTATGGCAGAAGGGGCTTTACTTGAAAAATCTGCTCGCCCTGTTCAGTTTTGGGATACGCAAAAATCAGGTTCCTAGCCATTTGAACTTTCTCTGCGTCTTCATTTTGTAACAATATGTTTCAACATGGCAATTCTGCACCAATCCCCTACTTTATTAAAGCATGTTTCTGGGGAGAAACATATGTTTTAGAAGAGTTAAATTAGGGGAGAAAACCTATGCCTATTAATGTTACAGGGACTACGCCAGCGGCTTTATCATCCATTTATGTGGGTGATCCGAAACAGCAAAACAATTTTGGAGATTTGGCTGGACTTCAAAAGTTCACCAAAGATTTTCAAACAACCGCAGGACTTACTGCTGGAGCCAAAGGACTTACTCGTGAACAAGTCATGAAAGCCGGAGGCTTTACAGGACTTGCAGGTTTAAACATCGACTTCAACAAAAAAGATGGTCTTGCGATTTGGGAAAGTATTGCAGGAGCCGATGGCTTGTTGTCTGCTCGTGAACAAGCCGCCGCCTTGTTGTTGTTGGATGCCAACGGTACCAATACGGCTGATGGCAGCTTGAAAAAAGATGAAGCTACCGAAGGATTCAAACGCTTGATAGCCGATTCTCAGAAGCAAAACGGTATTGCTCAAGCTTGGTTGAATCAAAACCAAGTGGCTAAAAACGTTGGGCTTGATACGGTTACTGGCTTTGAAGAAAATGTCACTGAAGTGACCACTGCAAATAATCGTGTTAATGGCGGATTCTGGGGTTCAGTGGATCCTAAAGTAGGAAATCCAAAAACACCAACGCCCACGCCTAACCCAGGGGGTATTGATATTGCCGCTCTACTTAAATTGATTACGGATTACTTAGCAGGCAATAAATAAAACGTTAACATCTATTGTATAGAAACCTTAAACGCTCGATTTTGTATCGGGCGTTTATGTTTTATGGTATGCTATCAACAGTTGTTCACACTGTTTTATGAAAAGGACGTTCACATGAATACGGTTGCCGTTGAATCCAAATATGAAGTTGTTTTAGGGCTAGAAGTTCATGTTCAGTTGAATACGGCATCGAAGCTTTTTAGTACCGCTGCCAATAAGTTTGGCTCTGAACCCAACCAAAATACGGCGGTGGTTTGCCATGCCTTACCAGGAGCTTTACCTGTTTTAAACGCCCAAGCGGTTGAATCGGCAATTCGTGTAGGCTTGGGATTGGGATGCGAAATTGCTCGCTACACCAAGTTTGACCGTAAGCAGTACTTTTACCCTGATTTACCAAAAGCCTACCAAATTTCACAATTCGACTTCCCGATTTGTGGGGTGGGAGAAATCACGCTTTCTAATGGAAGAAAAGTCCGTATTCTGCGCGCTCACCTAGAAGAAGACGCAGGCAAGCTCGTTCATGTGGGATCTGCTGGCTTGGATGGATCCACCCATTCTTTGGTGGACTTTAACCGTGCAGGTTCTCCTTTGGTTGAAATTGTTTCTGAACCTGACATGCGCTCTAAAGAAGAAGCCAAAGAATATATGATGACGATTCGCAATATCGTGCGGTACTTAGGCGTTTGCGACGGCAACTTGGAAGAAGGTTCCATGCGATGCGACGCCAACGTGAGTGTGCGTCCGTGGGGGCAAGCCGAATACGGCACCAAAGCCGAAATCAAGAACATGAACAGCTTCCGTTCCATTGAACGCGCCATTGAATCAGAAGTCAAACGCCAAATCGCCATTGTCGAAAGTGGAGGCAAAGTCATTCAAGAATCCCGCTTGTGGAACGAAGCCAAAGGCGAAACGGTTTCCATGCGTTCTAAAGAAGAAGCACACGATTACCGCTACTTCCCCGATCCTGATATTGCCCCCGTGCATATTGAAGAAAGTTGGATTGAGGCGATTCGTGCGACTCAACCCGAACTGCCGCATGAGCGTGAAGCTCGCTTGGTGAAAGACTTTGGGCTTTCTGAGTATGATGCCAGTGTGTTAACTGAATTTAAAGAATTGGGTGATTACTTCTTGAGTGCAACAGCCTTTAGTAGTGAGTATAAAATCTTGTCGAACTACTTGCAAGGCGATATTACAGGGATTCTGAAAAATGAGAAAAAAGCGATCGATGAAACCGCTTTGACGCCTGAAGCCCTCGCCGAACTCGCCAATCTTACGGCTCAAAAAGACGTGAGTTCAGCGATCGCCAAAAAGCTTTTACCCGTGATGCTCGAAAAAGGGGGATTACCTTCTGCCTTGATTGAATCGCTAGGGCTTAAGCAGCTCGATAATGTGGATGAGCTAAAAGCTATTATTGCAGGCATTGTGGCTCAAAACCCTGACAATGTGGCCGCGTACAAGAGCGGAAAAGACAAGTTGTTTGGCTTTTTTGTGGGCCAAACCATGAAAGCCACGCAAGGGCGTGCAAATCCCGAAACCGTGAATGCATTGGTGAAAGAAGCCTTAGACGCTTAATGGCAAGAAAGGAACTGGCTTAATGTTGATTTCAAAATCTGATCCAAGGTCTGTTTTACAGACGCCTTCGTTTTGTTTTTCAGTACAGTCGCCTTCGTTGAACTTCAAATACCCCACGACAAAAGACATTTTTCATTTGCAACGAGAAGGAAAAAAACCCTCTACACAATGTGTGTTTGGGTGCATTGTAAATATGGATTGGAGATCCGACGAGATAAGAAGTGAAATGGAAGAGCTTATTCTAAAAGCACTTCATGAAGAGCCAGACTTAGTTTTTGATAAATTTGTCACACAATGGGTAAATCTTTGTCTCGATTCTTTAGGACTCTTAGGCGATTCTGATATAGAGGCAGAAAGTCAGGGGCTTGTGGGAGTGGCTAGAGAGATTTATGACCGCTTGACAAGTAGTAGCTTAGGATAATTGGGCTTACTAGAAACGGCTTGATTTTACGATATTTGTGTTAGTATTGATTGGGTTATTTTGGTACAGTTTATTTTAATTAAGGAGAGACCCTCATGGTAAATGAAGTTCGTGCAAGTCACTTATTGGTGGATTCTGAAGAGCAAGCTGCTAACTTGCGTGAAGAAATTGTCGCTGGTAAAGAGTTTGCAGAAGTGGCTAGAACCGTTTCTAAATGTCCTTCGGGTCGCAATGGCGGAGACCTCGGCTTTTTCGGTCGTGGACGCATGGTGCCTGAATTTGATCAAGCCGCGTTTACGCAACCTGTGGGCGAAATTAGTGAACCGATTAAAACGCAATTTGGCTACCACTTGTTGGTGGTGACTGAAACTCGCTAGAGCATTGTTTCTCCAAAACACACTGAAATTGCGAAGAATTGATTGTCTTTAAAAAGAATATATCATTCTCGTAACAAATGCTTGCCTTGTAGTAGTAAAAGTGCTACAATCGTCCTTGTAAATGCCTCAAAACCTTATCTTTAAAGGTTTATAAGGTATTTTATTTGTGTTAATGTGGAGGATCCCTTTATGAACAATGTCGGTAATACTGCTTCAATGATGGCTCAAGCTAAAATGAAAGCTGCTCAAGCCCAACAGGCTCAAAGAGCAGGTCAGCTTGCGAAAGCAAAAGCTCAAAGTCAAATTAAAGCTCAAGCTCAACAAGCAAATAACTTAACGCCAAAAATGGCGGCAGGTGCAAATAAACTCAACTTACAAGGTTAAGTTTTTCTTTGCTTGAACAGGACGCCTCCTTCATTTAGGAGGCGTTTTTATGTTTGGCTTAGGAAAGGGTAAAGGCATTGAGTGCTTCGGCTAATGCTTCGCCATTTTTGCCCCCTGCTTGGGCAAAAGTGGGTTTGCCACCGCCACCACCGCCACAGGCTTGAGCCAACTGCTTCACGATGTCGCCCGCCTTGACGCCCTGCGACTTCACTACAGCATCCGCCACCCACGCCAGAATAAGAGCAGACCCTTCGCTAGAAACAGACGCCAGAATGAGAACGCCTTTCTGTTTCGCTTGATTCATCACTGCTTCACCGAGTGCTTTTAAGGCATCGGGGCTGGCTTTTGGAATCAAATGCTTCACCAGTGGCACGGCGTCTGCCGAGGCGTTAAAGGCGTCGACCAAGTCTCCCACTTGACCCATTAAGGCTTTTTCTTCTAAGAATGTAATCGTTTTTTCCAGACGTCTCACATCATCTTGCAACTTTTGCAAGCGAGCAAAGACCTCATGGCTTGGGGCTTTTAGATGCGTCGCTAATTGCTTGACTTGATTGTCGGCTTGCCGAAATTGTCGATACGCTTCGTAGCCAGCGACAAACTCCACACGACGAACCCCAGCGGCTAAGGCTGATTCTTGGTTAATTTTCACCACGCCAATGCTTGCCGTGTTAGGAACATGCGTGCCCCCACAGAGTTCTTTTGAATGCGAGCCGATCGCCACGACACGCACGGTGTCGCCGTATTTTTCGCCAAACATCATCACCGCCCCTGAGGCTTTCGCTTCTTCGATGTTCGCTTCCACCACGCCTGTATTTTCGCCTGCTTGAATCCACTGATTCACCAAGCCTTCGATTTGATTCAATTCATCCAAGCTCACGCCCCGATTGAAACTAAAGTCAAAGCGAGCCGATTCCGCCGAAACATAGCTCCCTGCTTGAGCGACTTCATCGCCCAGCACTCTTTTTAAGGCGGCGTGTAACAGGTGCGTGGCACTATGATGCAAGGTCACTTTTGCCCGATGCACATCGTCGACTTCCGCCGTCAACACGTCGCCTTCGCTGATGCCGTCGCCTTGATCGTAAACACAATCATGCACAAATAAATCGCCGACTTTTTGGACATCTTTAACCAGCACGGTCAAGGCTTTTTGCCCCGCTTCAAGCTGGAGTTGCCCTTGATCGCCGACTTGCCCACCGCTTTCGCCATAGAAGGGCGTTTTGTCTAAGACGCATTGAAAGGCGGTATTGGTTCCAGTGACGGTGGAAACCCGTTCGCCATTTAGGATGAGTGCTTTTACCGTGACGACTTCACTCAAGCGTTCGTAGCCTACGAATTCAGTGGCTCCGATTTCTTGGTAGAGTTCGGTAAAGAGTTGATCATCCACCACGCCGACGCTTTTACGAGCAGAACGAGCCAAGTCTTTCGCCGTTTTCATCGCCTGATGAAAGCCTGCTTCATCCAAGCTTAAGCCACGTTCTTTGACGATGTCTTTGGTGAGTTCGACAGGAAATCCATAGGTATCGTAGAGCTTAAAGGCTTCTTCACCATCTAAGACGGAGCCGTCTAAATTATCCAGCAAATCTTCCAAGCGTTTACTGCCTTTGTCGAGCGTTTCGAGGAAGCGGGCTTCTTCACGTTCCAGCGTATTTTGCGTGTACGCAAAGCGTGCGATGAGTTCAGGGTATTGATGTCCATATTCCGCCTTAATAATCGGTAAAATGGCGTATAAGAAGGGGGCTTCCATACCCAAGAATCGCTTGCCAAAACGCACCGCTCGACGCAGCACCATGCGAATGATATAGCCACGCCCTTCATTGGAAGGCACAACGCCATCTGCCATCGTGAACGCAAGCAAACGCAGGTGATCCGCCACGATTTTAAGCGCCACATCCGTTTCTTCAGACTGCTTATAAGCCACGCCCGTGTGAGCCGTCACCGCTTGCACAATATTTTGAAACAAGTCCGTTTCAAAGGTATTGTCGACCCCTTGCACGACCATAGCCAACCGTTCTAGCCCTGCACCCGTGTCCACATTCTTATGTTCCAGTGGCGTAATGGTGCCGTCGATGTCTTGAAATAGCTCCATCAGCACCAAGTTCCAGATTTCAATCAAACGAGTGTCTAAATCATCGTCAGGGTTTTGCGTGAGATCATAGTGGATTTCCGTACAAGGTCCGCAAGGGCCTGATGCCCCCGGAGGTCCCCAAAAGTTGTCTTTTTTACCACATTTAAATAAGCGAGACGCTGGCACGCCGACGACTTCATGCCAAATGCGGTAGCTTTCTTCGTCTTCTTCATAAACAGACACCCACAAGCGTTCAGGATCCAGCCCCAAGACTTCGGTGCAGAACTCCCAGCTCCACGGAATGACGTCTTCACGGAAGTAGTCGCCGAAGCTGAAATTGCCCATCATTTCAAAGAAGGTGTGGTGACGGGGGGTGCGTCCGATATTTTCAAGATCGCTGTCTTTGCCAGAGACCCTCGCACATTTTTGAGCCGTGGTAAGTCTTGGGGGATTGGGGCGTGGTTCAATGCCTAAGAAGATCGGCACAAAGGGGAGCATGCCTGCAGGGGTTAATAAAACCGTGGGATTATTAATGGGAATGAGGCTGGCGGACGCTTTGCGTTTATGTCCGCATTTTTCTTCAAAGAAGCTCAAAAAAGCTTCACGAATTTCAGTGCCTGTAAAGGGTTTGGGTGAGGTGGACATAAGACAAAGGGCTCCCTAGTCAACGTGGTAAACCATTGTATCATAGCATAAATACAGGAGCCTTGAGTGCTTGTTATGTTTTTCGTATAATGGGGAGACTCACTCAAGGAGACTTCCTACCATGACTTCCACAAACCCCACCGTTTGGATCGAGCAGAAAAAGCAAGGGCAAGCCCACAGCCAAAATGAAATTAACGAACTGGTTCATGCCGTGATGAACGGCACGATGAAAGACTATCAGCTTTCGGCGTGGTTGATGGCGGTCTGCCTCAACGGCTTAAACGATGATGAAACCTTCTACCTCACCCAAGCCTTTGTGGAAAGTGGAGACGTGCTCGACTTGCATGGCATGGGTATTGAAGGCATCACGGTGGACAAGCATTCTACAGGCGGTGTGGGGGATAAAACCACCTTAATTGTGGCGCCTTTAATGGCAGCGGCAGGCTTGAAAGTGGCTAAATTGTCTGGCAGGGGTTTGGGCTTTACAGGGGGAACCATCGACAAGCTTGAAGCCATCCCGAATTTTCAGGTGGAATTGAGCGAAACGGCGTTTGTGGCACAGATTCAACGCATCGGGCTGGCGTTGTCGTCTCAAACACCCCAGCTCACCCCTGCCGACGGCGTTTTTTACGCCTTAAGAGATGTGACTGCCACTGTGGACAATCTGTCTCTCATTGCGGCTTCAGTGATGTCTAAAAAAATCGCGGCAGGTGCCGATATTATTGTGCTAGATATTAAGGCGGGCAAGGGGGCCTTTATGAAAGATGCTCAAGCCGCCGAAGACTTGGCAAGCCTGTGTCGAAAAATCGGCATACGTTTTGGTAAAGCCGTTGAAACCACGATTTCCCCGATGAATGCCCCCTTAGGCAAAGCCATTGGGCATACGGTAGAAGTGATTGAAGCCATTGAAGTCTTGCAAGGCAAGGCAACAGGCGCCAGCCTCGATTTAGAAGCCTTAGCCGTCAAACTCACGGCGATGGCGTTGTTGGCGGCGAAACGATATGAATCCCTTGAAGCCGCCACCGTTTATGTCAAAAGTCTATTGCAAGACGGATCCGCTTTTGCACGGTTTGAAGCATGGGTAGAGGCTCAAGGAGGCGATGTGGCGAGTTTGAGCGATACGAGTTTACTGGTTCAACCCTTGCGAAAAATCAGCGTGCCGAGTCCAAAATCAGGCGTGATCGAATCGATTGACGCCATGGGCATCGCGAAAGTCGTCAAGGCCCTAGGTGGTGGGCGTACGGTGAAAACCGATGCCCTCGATTACGGCGTGGGGGTGGTGTTGCTTCACGGGGAAGGGGACGCCATTGAAGCAGGGCAAGCGTTACTGGAATTATGGGTGGGTGCCACGTATGAAGACCCTATTTCCACGCAGGTGCTTGACGCGGTTGAGATTGGTTAGAAGGCTTTCGTAGCTTTGGTTTCTATGGTGTAAGCTGGCTTATTTTATCTTGCCAAGTTAAAACCCTTTTTATAGATTCAGCCTCAAGTGGAAGAGTGAAGAGCTCCTTCCCCCATTTTAGAACCAAGAGGTCCGATGCTAAAAAAAGGTGGCGATCCTCGTGCGCATTACATCTATCAACCAATGTATTTAGAGTTCTATAAATTTCACGACAGGACTGTTCTTGTGGTAAATCCTTTTGATTTAAAACCCTTCGAAGGGTTTTCCCAAAATCTTTTATCCATCTTCTTGAAACTATAGATAGAATATCCAGTGATTTCATTTCAATCAATTGTTGAAGGGGCAATTCAGTAAAATACAATTTACCGGTTCGGGCGTGTTGGGGGGGGGGGACGGCCGGGTTGGAAGCGATGCGCGGGTGGGGGGTGCGACAGAAGAAGCCATAAGTTTCATAAAAAACCTCCTGCATAAATAAAGAATACGCGATTCAAAACACAAATTAAAGAAACGAAAGAAAACGACATTTCGCTTGGGCGGGACGTTTATTTCATGTTTCCACTTTATCGCTTCAAGCAGTGAAGTCAAGTTTTTTAACCAAACAGTTACATTTTTTGACGTCTTTCTTTTTGATGTATACTAAAAAATAGTCCCCCAACAAAAAGGAGATCCCCATGACTTCCCCTTTCCCGACGACTGCCTTGATTCACCCCACCGCCTTTATTGACGCCACCGCAAGTGTTCACCCCACCGCGGAAATCGGTGCCTACTGCTTTATTGGTCCTTATTGTGAAGTGGGCGAAGGGTGCATCCTGCATCATCACGCCAGTTTAGTGAGCCATACCACCTTGGGCAAAGGCAATGTCGTTCATAGCAACGTCGTGCTAGGTGGCGACCCGCAAGACGCCAAATACAAAGGCGAAACCACCTATTTGCACATTGGCGACTACAACATTTTTCGTGAGTTTTGTAGTCTGCATCGCGCCACTGGCGAAGGGCTTTCAACTGTAGTGGGGCATCACAATTACATTATGGCCTATGCCCATTTGGGGCATAATAGCACCATAGGCCATCATAATACGGTGGCGAATGCCGTACAAATTGCGGGCCATGTCGTCCTAGATGATCACATCGTCATCGGTGGGCTTGTGGCGTGCCATCAAGGCGTTCATATCGGTAGCTATGCCATGATTGGTGGCTGTTCTGGTATTCGTAAGAACATTCCACCCTATTCGCTTATTTTTGGGGCAGAAGATGCTCAAATCAACGGGATTAACATCGTAGGCTTGCGTCGTGCAGGTTTTGATGCCGAAACACGCACCGCCATTAAACGAGCTTATAAGCACTTGTTTTACGAAAAAGGCTTTTTGAAAGAACGGCTTCAAAAAGCGGAAGAATCAAACACCTTAAAGAGTCCTGTTGTACAACATCTCATCGACTTTGTCGCAAATGCCGACAAACGAGGTATTTGTAACATCAAGGAAAAGATAATAGTTAGAAAAGCCGTACTAAATTCAGAAGGAGACACCTTAAATGATGAAACTCTGTGATGTACTCATGTCTATTTATCCACATGCCACCATTCATAAAGGAGCGGTTGTGGAAGAAGGGGTTGAAATTGAAGAAGGCGTTGAGATTTTTCCTTACTGCTTCATCGCTAGCGGTGTGGTTATTAAGGCAGGGGCTAAGATTTTGCCCTTTAGCACATTAATGGGTCACACCGTAATTGGGGAAGGCACTGAAGTGCGTCATAGTTTTTTGGAAGATGCTGTGGTGGGTGAACATTGTTTTATTGGGCCTTTTGCACATTTGCGTCCAGGTTCGGTGATTGCTCGAAATGTGAAGATTGGTAATTTTGTGGAAACTAAAAATTCGAGTATCGGAGAAAATAGCTTTGTCTCTCACTTGTCATATGTGGGGGATGCGTCTGTCGGTTCCGACGTTAATATCGGTGCAGGAACGATTACCGCAAACTTTAATCCTTATACTGGTGAAAAGTCGCAAACCATTATTGGAAACCATGCCACGGTGGGAGCCAATAGTGTTTTAATTGCCCCAGTGACGGTAGAAGCAGGATCGGCAGTGGCAGCAAGTAGCACTATTACAAGCACCGTGCCTACAGGTAGTCTAGCGATTGCACGTCAAAAACAGCGAAATATCCTCAATTGGGTGGAAAAAAACAAGAAAAATGAAGAAAATTAAGAAAAAGCGTGCCAAAAAAAGGGAAACATGTGTATAATAGGCTACAGCCCCTAAATACTCAACTGTTCAGGGGTCTTCTTATCTTTTTGTGGGAAACCACATTAATATGTAACCCTTTTCGTGATTATTTAGGAGATTTACCATGGTAAACAAAGAAGAACTCGTACAATCCGTGTCCAAAAAAACGAACGCTTCTCAAAAGCAAGTTTCTGAAATTTTGGCTGCTATCTTGGAATCGATTGAATCTTCTGTTGCTCAAGACAACAAAGTAACTTTAGTTGGATTCGGTACATTTGAACCTCGCTCTCGTGCAGAACGCACTGGTCGTAACCCTCAAACAGGTGCTGAAATCAAAATTGCTGCGAAAAAAGTACCTGCTTTCACCGCTGGTAAAAAATTCAAAGATTTAGTTGCTGGCAACACTGCTAAAACAGCAAAAAAAGTATTGGCAAAAAAGAAGTAATCACTTCCTTTTGCTAAACAAAACACCGTCGTTTTCGGCGGTGTTTTTGTTTGGGTTATGTTTATACCCATTAATGCTTAAGCTACTGAAATCACTTCTGTTACACCAGGAACATGAGCCTTTAACTGCTCTTCAATCCCCATTTTAAGGGTGTACGTTGAAGAAGGACACGTGCCACAGGCCCCTTGTAAGCGAACTTGCACCACACCTTCATCAGTAACATCTACTAGTTCGACATCGCCACCATCGGCTTGCAAATAAGGACGCAACGTATCTAAAACTTCTTGAATCTTCACTAAATCGACTAAACTGGCCATATTTCTTTTCCTTTATAACTGATTCATGATACATTAAATGCCAAACGATGTTCCGCATCCGCAGGTGTTGCTGGCATTGGGGTTGATGAACTTAAAACCGCCGTCCACCATTGCTTCTGAATAATCGACAGTGGTGCCTTTTAAATACGCCACCGCAACGGGGTGAATATATAAAACCACATCTTGTATGCTTTGAACGAAATCGCCTTCTAAACGATCGTTCGTGGGGTGCATGTCGTATTGTAAGCCTGCACAGCCTCCGCCAAGGACGCTTAAGCGAATCGCAGAAAGCCCTTGTTCTACCAATAACTGCTTCATTTTTTGCAATGCCAAAGGCGTCACATGAACAATAGCATTTTGTGTGCTTTCCATAAAGTAAGCTCCTTATATCATAATATATGAAGTCTAACGTAAACGTCAATGTTTTTCAAGCCTATCCATTTTTTATTAAGAAAGAGATCTCCGTCGTAGACAAAGATCTCTTTCTTTAGAAGTAAGTATTTTTTAGTAGCGATAGTGAGCAAACGCTTTGTTGGCTTCAGCCATACGATGGGTTTCATCACGCTTCTTCATGGTGGCACCACCACCTGAAGAAATTTCCCATAGTTCAGCAGCCAAACGCTCACTCATGGAACGTCCACCACGCTTACGAGAGAATCCGATGATCCAGCGACTAGCAATGGCTTCACCCATGGCATCATCGACTTCCATAGGAACTTGGTAAGTCGAACCACCCACACGGCGTGATTTAACACGAACCAAGGGACGGGCTTTGTCTAAAGCGGTAAAGAACAATTCCACACCACTTTGTTCGGAATCTTTGTTGTCTAAAATTTCAATGGCATCATAAAAAATACCTTCAGCGGTACTTTTTTTGCCTTTTTGCATCAAGCGGTTAATAAACTTAGCCACACGAACATTGTTATAAACAGAATCAGGTAAAGGAACCCGTTTTTCGGGGCTATAACGACGAGGCATTTTTTATAAAACTCCTAAAAATTAAGGGATAAAAAGAAAAAGAATCGAAACGACTCAAAGAAGGCGTCACAGCGTGTGACTTAAGTCACAAGGGACTTACTTTTTCTTTTTGCCGACTTCTCCACTTTTCTTTACACCATACTTAGAACGGGATTGTTTACGGTTTTTAACGCCTTCGCAATCGAGTGTTCCACGAATAATGTGGTAACGTACACCGGGGAGATCTTTAACACGACCGCCACGAATCAAGACCACAGAGTGTTCTTGCAAGTTATGACCCACACCCGGAATGTAAGACGTGACTTCAAAGCCGCTAGTCAAACGAACACGAGCCACCTTACGCAAGGCGGAGTTCGGCTTTTTAGGTGTTGTAGTATACACACGAGTACAAACCCCACGACGCTGTGGGCAAGCCACTAAAGCAGGGGATTTGGTCTTTTTAATAATGGATTTACGTTCGCTACGAACCAATTGTGCAATTGTAGGCACAGAGGAAACCTCCTCAAAAGAATTTTAATATTAGGGACAATACGTCAGCACGCTATAGTTAAGATGCATTGCTTTTGCAACTCTTTCCGTTTTTCAAGCTTCTGTGTAATTTTCCATTTTAGAGTTTTACACGGCAACCGCTTAAAAAAGGAAGGGGAACAATACGCCATTTACTATTAGCTTTACTAGCTTAATCAAAGCATACTAGCTTGTCAATGCTTTTTGATGGCTATTGTAACGTTGTGTTTTTAGTTTGTTGCTTCTATATTAAAGTAAAACGTAAAGAATTAAAGAAGATACGCTCCTCATGTCCCAGAAAAGTCAACAAAACAGTTGGATGCCTCCGTCCCTCTTGCCTCCGATGTCAGGCTGGTTGCTCTTAGGGTTTCTCATTTTTTACCCTGTCGTCTTATTGGGAGCGAAACAATTCATACCTGCCCTCATTTTTCAAGCTGAAGCCCTCACACAAGGCAAAGGCATCACCATTCCGCTACACTTTATTCTTAAAATGCTGATCTTCACCCTGCTCGGTGGAGGAGGCTTACTGCTTTTACGTTTACGGCTGGATGTGGCGTATATCTCTCACTGGGCTAAGCAATTTCCTCGTCCCCATCCTCTGCATGTGGACTATCACCCTGCTGAACCTTATAGCCTTTATGCCTTAGGGCGTTGGGTGCTGTATCGTTTCTTGCGTATTGGTACCGTTCCTGTGCTTCTGGGACTGGCTATAGCACTTAGCTTATGGTTGCAACTCCTGTTTTTGAACACCTTTTTAGAAGCCCCGTTTATGAAGTGGCCCGTGGTTTATATTGTCGGTATTTTTTGGATGCTGACCTTAGGACTGTTGTTTATGGCATCTTTAGTGAATGCTGTTTGGCAAAGTTTAGGTTCCACCTTTGGCGTGTGTGCCGTCGTCAGTGAACCTATGAAGGCTCAACCGATCTTGTTTAATCGATGCCAACGCTTAAGCACACAGACACTTTTGGCATGGCCGTTGTATGGCTTGAAATTGTTCCTTCACCTGCTGTGGTGGAGCCTGAGTGTATGGCTTCTATGGCATTATAATGTCAAAGACTTGTTTACCCTTGTTTTCCCTTGGTGGTGGGTATTGCCTTCTTTAGTGGGTTTATGGTTGGCGGAAGTCTGCTTGGGCTTCGCTCGCTTTTCAATTTATCATGTCGCTTTACAGAATTTTTATCAACAGTTGCCTCGTTTTGTGAAAGACGCCTTTCAAGCGCCCGCTTCTATTTTTGAAACGCCTTTGTGGAAAAGCCCTTACTTAGAAGCACCTGACGCATGATTAAGATACTGGCAGGGCAATTTAAAGGTCGGATTCTTCAAACGCCAAAGGGTCAAGCCGTCAGACCCACCACCGCTCGAGTGCGTCAGCGTGTATTTGACGTTTTAGCCTCGTATTGGCTAGATTCGATTGGTGTGGATGCCTTTGCAGGTTCTGGAGCCATTGGTTTTGAAGCCCTGAGCCGTGGAGCAGTCAAGGTGTATGCTACTGAAAAGAATCCTGTGCATGGGCGTATTATTCAAGATAATGCCGACACCTTAAAGCTTACACAAGATGTGTATCTTGTAGAAAATAAACCGTTTGAAGCGTGGTGGAAGACGCAGTCTGATGAGCTTGTGGCGTCTTTAGATTGGGTGTTTTTAGATCCCCCTTATGGCTACGAGAAATTAGAAGACCTTATGGTGGATATTTTGACGCAGTCGGCGTTTCAAGTCGGGGCATTGGTGATTGTGGAACATGGTAATACCGATGCTGAAAAAGTGGTGTTAGAAAAAGTCATCACTCATCACTGGGCAAGTTTGTATCGTGTGTTAGATTGTGGCGATTCTAGTGTGTGGATTCTCGAGAAAACCTAGGGGCTGTTCGCTGTTGGAAAAGAAGACCTAGCCTAGAGAAAGGCTCTTTCCGTAGCTTCGATTTAATAAATCTCATCTAAATAGAGCATCAAGTTTTGGGGTGGAATGACGAATAATAGGTAATGATGACGAATTAAAAACAAATCGAGTTGAGAGAAACACATGATGAAAGGTCGCGTTCTACTCCTTTTAGTCGGATTGCTTTGTGGGCTACATAGCCCACAGGCACTGGCTGTGATCAATGTTTCTAACGAAGCTGAACTAACGGCTGCCATGGGCCAAAGTGCCGATTTGGAGATTAACATTACGGGGGATTTCTCTCTTTCTAGCCCCTTGACCATCCCTTCCAATGCCTATGTGTTTACAGGCAACGGCTTTAACATTACATCATCTGGAGGAGGCTTGACGTTTCCAGCAGTCACAAAAGTTCAAAATTTACGTGTTGATTCAGGCTTACCCCAATACTTACGAAATAGTGCCACCACAGGAGCGGGCATCTACAATACATCAGGGAATACCGCCACCTTAGCAAACGGAGCCAATTTTAACGCTAACACCGCCAGCCAAGATGGCGGGGGGATTTTTAACGAAGGCACGACGACGATCAACGGCTTGGCCACTTTCACCACCAACACGGCAGAGTATGGAGGTGGGGGGATTTTCAACTATGGCACGACGACCCTCAGCGGCGGCGCCACCTTCACCAGCAACACGGCAGAGTATGGCGGGGGGATTTACAACCATGACAGTACGATCACTCTTAACAACGGCGCCACCTTCACCAATAACAGTGCCGGCTATGATGGCGGGGGGATTTTCAACAATGGCACGACGACCCTTGACGCCGGCGCCACCTTCACCAGCAACAGTGCCTACAGCGGTGGAGGGATTCTCAACTATGGCACGACGACCCTCAGCGGCGGCGCCACCTTCACCACCAACACGGCAGAGTATGGAGGGGGGATTTATAACGAGTTTGGCACGACGACCCTTGACGGCGGTGCCACCTTCACCAGCAACACGGCAGAGTATGGCGGGGGGATTTACAACCATGACAGTACGATCACTCTTAACAACGGCGCCACCTTCACCAATAACAGTGCCGGCTATGATGGCGGAGCTTTGTGGAATGGGGGAACGTCTACTCTCAACGGAACCACCACCTTCACCACCAACAGTGCGGTCAGTGGTGGAGCCGTCTATAATGACACCGCAGGGTCCTTAACATTTGCCAATTCAGCGACGTTTGACAACAACACGGCCACCACAGGGGGGTCGCTCTATAACCTCGGCACGAGCACCTTTAATGGGGACACCTTGTTCACGAACCATACGGTACGAAACACTTACAACACAGGCACGATTAACCTCAATGGCGCCACGACGTTTAGCAATAACACGGTCGCTGGCACTGGGGCGGCGTTGCAGTATCAAAGTGGTGTCGGCACCATTAACTTCAACAATAACATTACATTCACCTCCAACACCGCGACAGGCTCGAATGGGGGTGGACTGTGGACGGATCGAAATACTTCGGTAGCTGGTACCTCTACCTTCACCACCAACACAGCTACCACGGGTGGAGGCCTTTACGTCAATGCCGGCACCACCACACTCAGCGGCGGTGCCACCTTCACCACCAACTCGGCCACCACGGGTGGAGGAGCCTATCTCAATAGTGGTAATTTAACGTTTGGAGCAGGCGGAACCTTCACCAGTAACTCCGCCACCAACGGAGGCGCCTTAGCCAATGCAGGCACCTCCGTTGTCACAGGCACGACGACTTTCACCAGCAATAGTGCGAGTTCGGCCGGTGGTGCGATTAGCAATGTTTCAGGAGGCACCCTCACGCTAGCAGGCGTTTCAGCCTTTAACACCAACACCGCCGTCGCTAATGGGGGAGCCATCAACAACTTAAACTCCATTTTGAACTTAACCGGCAATACCACCTTCACTGGCAACAGTTCAAGCACTGGCAGTGGCGGGGCGATTTTCAACGATCCAGGGACCGTCGTGATTACAGGCGATGGTACTTTTAACAATAACACGGCGTCTTTAAATGGTGGGGCTGTGGCCAACGTGATTAGCTCGACCTTTAGCATCACGGGTAATGGGACGTTTGGCTCGAACAGCTCTAGCACAGGCTCAGGCGGAGCCATCACCACGGAAGACAATTCTCACACCGTGATCGGCGGTTTTGGCGGTTTCACCAGCAACACGGCTGCGGTCAATGGCGGAGCGGTGAATGTGAACAACTCCAGCTTCAATGTGTTGGATGGTGCGACCTTCAGCGGTAACACGGCGACTTCAGGCAGTGGTGGTGCGATTTATCTCAATAACAGTGCAACAGCGACTTTGATTGCCAATACGCAGAATGTGACGTTTACAGGCAATACGGCCAATGGATCTTCAAATGGAGTAAGCTTTGGAAGCAATAGCACCTTAAACGCCAATGCCAGCTACGGCGGGGGAGAA
>JBEISK010000015.1:0-48468 GCA_040375445.1 Gammaproteobacteria bacterium
GCTCAGGTTTCACCACATTTGGTGTTGGTGGAGCGGGTTGCTCATGAACGGGAAGCTCAGGTTTCACCACATTTGGTGTTGGTGGAGCGGGTTGCTCATAAACGGGAAGCTCAGGTTTCACCACATTTGGTGTTGGTGGAGCGGGTTGCTCATAAACGGAAAGCTCAGGTTTCACCACATTTGGTGTTGGTGGAGCGGGTTGCTCATAAACGGAAAGCTCAGGTTTCACCACATTTGGTGGCGACGGTTGTGGCTTATTTGAAAAATAACTTCCTAATACTAATAATAGGAGCAAGTTATTCTTTTTTACTTGATCCGAAATTGCGGCGGGTGTCCCCATTGTAAGAAGATTGTCTGTGGCGTTAGCGTTTGTAGAGTCCACATTACCAGTATAAGCTGTACTGGTATTATTACCTAAAAATGAATACGGTTGCGACGTGTAAGAGCCAGCATAACCACCCATAGCACCCCAGTAATTGGTATTGTTTGACGTATAAGCCCCATTCCTGTGTGGCTTATTGGAGTAGCTTCGTATCATGCCAGCTAATAAATTCAAATAACTAGACTGAGTACTTGCTGTATTTGAATCATAGTCGTACGTTGAATCGTTCGATTGATAAGGAATATAGGCATTTGAATTGTTTGAATTCATATAAGGTAAAAAATTATTTACAGCATCATTCATTAATCCATAAGCGATTGATTTAAGTGTCGGCTGACCTGGTTGTCCGCCATTATTGGTTATTTGCATTATCTGTTATTCCCCTTAGTTCTCTTATTCATATAAGTTTTAATGATGATCTATGTCACAGATCTGTTTTCACTAAGATAATAAAGATCGCTTCTCTGCAATAATTGTTTTATCTTAATATTTTGTAACAATTGGGGTGGGTTTCATACAAAATACCGTCACACAAAGACTCATTCGTTGTCGATACGATAGTGAATCGTTTAACTAGACGGATTCAAGTAACAAGTGACGCAGGGAAGATCGCTCAAGCGGCTTGACGCTGTATTTCCGCGCGCGTAGCGAATCCAAGTAACTTGAAAGCGAAGCCAGCCACGCCTTTGCTTCCGCCAAAGCCGAAGTCGAACGCCTCTTGTTTGGCTAGCATGGATCCTCATCCGCCTTAGACCCGCACACACGGCGTTTCTTGATCGTAAATCCTGAAAATACTTACTATGACTGGTTCTTAAAGGGTAAATGGTGGACAGTACTGGATTCGAACCAGCGACCACCACAATGTCAATGTGGTGCTCTACCAACTGAGCTAACTGTCCACAGCTACTCCTTAATCATTAGTATTAAACGCTAAACATACGCAAAATGCAAGCGTCTTTACAGTCCCCTTAAGGAAGGGCGTAGGCTTTTTTCTTCTTTGGCTGAAAAATCCCCCAAATCGGATGTTCCTGAACAGGGGCATTCGCTTCAGGCACGACGCCTTCAACATCCACCAGCACAATGCGATACACCGCATCTTGTGGCGTAATGCGAGGTAAAATAGACATGCCTTTAAGAACATGTCCAAAAATAGCGTATTTTGCATCCAACGCCCGTTGGGCGTCTAAGGTAATGTAAAATTGGCTAGACGCACTATTGAGCTCTTTACTTCGAGCCATCGCCACAATCCCTGCATCACAATGCGAAAGCGTGTTTTGCACTTCTAAATCGATGTGTTCTTTTGAACCCCCCGTGCCCGTGTTGGTGGGGTCACCCGTTTGAATCACAAATTCAGGCACCACCCGATGCCACCGCATCCCTCGTTCGTTGTAAAAACCCGATTGAATTAAACCCTGTATATGCGCGGTGGTTTTGGGGGCTTCTTTTTCGTAAAAGGCAAAAACAATATCGCCTTTGGATGTTTCTATTTGAGCACCTGCCTTGTAAGCGTCCGCCACAAGGTTTAATCCACCCACGCTTAAAAATGTTATTAAGAGCAATGCACTGAGTTGAAGCCTATACGGTTTGATTTTCACGGATTTCTTTCCTTCTAGTGTTTGTTAATAGAGCGTATTGGACAAATAAAACTACGTTGTTTGATTGAAGTCTTCACCAAAATACACGATATGCACTATAATACAGGTTAAAGTTCATTCAAACAAGAGAAATCTATCTCAAGAAAGACTGAAATGATGCCCAAACAGCCTTCGTCGTCTCTGCCTAGCTCCTCAAACTCTCATGATATTATCGCCTTATGTCAAGCCAATGTTTTAACGCCTAAAGGTATTTTAAAAAATACCACGCTTCAAATGCAAAATGGGGTGATTAAATCACTAGGGGCGGATCTGCCGGCTAATCACTTTGTGCGAAGTGAAGACGTTCACACGATGCAATTGGGTGAAGATTACCTCATTACCCCCGCCTTGATTGATTTACAGCTCAACGGAGCCTTCGGTGTCGATTTTTCCGCTGGCAACATTCCTGACATGCAAAAAGTGCTGGATACCTTGCCTCAATACGGCGTGACTGGTATTTTACCTACTTTGGTGACGGCACCGTTAATGGATATGGTGAGTGCCACCAACGCCATTGAAGAATTGATTCACTTTAACACCCGTTCCAGTGGGGCTAAAGTGCTGGGGATTCACTTGGAAGGCCCTTTTTTGAATCCTGAAAAACGAGGGACTCATCCTAAGGAACATATCTTGCCGCTTGATCTGGATTCGTTAAAATTACTCCTTTCCCCCCATGTGAAAATGGTGACCTATGCCCCTGAAATCGATGAAAATTTTGAACTGCTGGATCTCCTTCGGGAAAAGGGAATCTTGACCTTTGCAGGGCATAGCAAAGTCGAACGTGGGCATTTGAGAGCCGCCAAAAATCGTGGATTAAAGGGTGTGACGCATCTGTATAACGCTTTAGAATCTTATACGCACCGTCACGCGGGTACAAGCCTTCATGCCTTGCTGGAAAAGGGCTTGTGGGCGTCGATTATTGCGGATGGTTACCATGTGCATCCCGAAGTTTTGGAACTTACCTTTAAAATGAAGGGCATTGAAAAACTTGTTTTGGTGTCCGACGCCATGAGTCTAGCGGGCTTAAAACAAGGTGAAAAAGCTCGCTTTGCCGGCACCATTGTGCAGAACCGTGAAGGGCGTGCCATCAATACGGAAGGCAACTTAGCGGGGTCTACCCAGTTATTACCTGATATGATTCGCAATCTAGTGAACTGGGAAATTTGTAGTCTTGAAGAAGCGTTTCAAATGGCGACGCAGAACCCTGCTCATCTTTTGGGTGTGGATGATCATCGAGGCAGTTTGAAAGAAGGTTATGTCGCTGATCTGCTGTTGTGGCATCAGCCGACGATGAAGCTTTTGGCGACTTGGATGGGGGGAAAATTGCGTTGGTGCGACGAGCATGTGTTTCGTCAAGCGTCTCAAGGTATCGTCTTAAATCAAGACGCTATAGAACTCAAGGGATCCGCTTTAAATCCCTCTTCCCAGTACAAGGCTCATTTGACCTTGTAGAAATCGGGTAGAAACAGCCGAAACGTTCAAGCTTCAAAACGCCAAAGGGATTTACTCCCACGAATACGGGTCGCCTTCATCCGCCTCATCGTCATGCAAGCCGTTGAGCCGTTCAAAAACAGGCACGACATCCTCACGGTCTTGATAGCGGTTGAGCTGGTAGAGGTCGAAAATATAGCGTTTCTGCCCGTGATTGTCTTCTTTGGCTTGAAGCAATTCCAACATCACCAATTCATGCAAGCGTTTCTTAAAGCGATCCACGTCTCGCTTGTGCAAGTGGGGCTTAAAATCCTGCGTCGCAAAGCCTGAAGAATCCACTTCATCCAAGCCGTCTTGCACGGCTTTTACATAAAGCAGTTCACAGATTTGCCAGGTCAATTTGTCCCAGTCTTCGCTGTTGAGTCGAGGTAGGCTCACGGCTTAGTCCAATAGCGTTAAATCAACGCTCAACAAATCAGGGTGTTTGATGACGTCTTGCAATTTCGCAAACGTGGTGATTGTGCTAATGTTTACGCCGTTGACTTTCACCGCAGGCACAGAAATCGCTTCAAGGGCTTTGGCAAAGGTTTTCGCCCCTGCTTCAGAACGAGCGACCATGCGAAGCTCAATGCGTTTATAGGTGATTTTTTCAAGGTCTTCTTTCAGATTCAAGAAGACATCCCACCCTTTACGGCTAAAGCGAGCGGTGCTTTGCATAAGGGCATCAACGTTTTTGGGGCGAGGGTCAAAAGGCTCTTCGGCGGGCGTTTCAGCAACGACTTCAACGGTTTCGCTAGATTTAGGCGTGGTAACAATTTTTTCTTCGGTGGTCATGGAAGGGTATCCTTATTCAATAATTCAAACATCTCCCTTATTATAGCAGTAAAATCGATTTTGTGAAAAGGCTTGCGTTTGGGATATGTTCGTTTTATATTGAGCTTTATAGAAACCCTTTGCGCGGCTAGCTCAGTTGGATAGAGTGCATGGCTACGAACCATGAGGTCGGGGGTTCGAATCCCTCGCTGCGCATTTTCGATTTTTCACAGGCTTTTCACATCAACCTTTACGCCAAACGTTTTTCAAGATGGACGCTGTAGTCTAAGCCTTGATTTCGCAATTCCGTTTCCACGCGGTAAATCAGCCACATCGTGACCGATGCAAAACGTGGGTTTTACGCACTAGTCGACGGCTTGAAAAGGCGTCATACTGAAACAGAGTGGCTCTTTGAAAACCTTCTATAGTGTTCGATAGAAGCGTTCAAATGGACGACTTTCATGGACAGAAATCGGACTTTTGTGGACAAAAAACAGACTTTCGTGTGTCAGAAATCGAGTTTTGTGGGTCAAAAAAGAGGGTTTCGTGTGTCAGAAATGCCTATTCTGTGTGTCGAAAATAGGGGTTTCGTGTGTCGAAAAAGACGTCTTTCTTTATATTTAGTTGAACTCAACATCCATTTTGAATACTTTGCTTAAGACGTTTAGTTTGGATTATAATAAACTCTATTGTTGTGAAGGATCTTACCTATGCCTCGTTGCCCCCTGTTTAATCAAAATACGACTGAAGCACTTGTCTGGACTTACCCTCAGGAGAGTACCGTCATCTATGAAGCGTCGACCTTTGTGCTGGGCTCTACTAGTAAGGCCGTTGAAGCCTTAACCCTCAACGGGAACGACGTGTCCCTTCACCTTCACGATGAAGAAAACGCCTTTGCCCAAATCGTGCCTTTAAATGAAGGCGAAAACATCCTAGAGCTTGTGACCAATACGGGCGAATGCTTGATCCGTAAGGTGATTCGTCAAATTTCGTGGCGTTTTTCAGAAGATGCGAAAGTGCCTCTTTTTGCTGTTTTGCCAAAGCCGTCGCCAGCCCCTCGTTACTTACTTGGGCAATCCTTCCCCGTAGAACTTCGTGCCATGACTCACATTCAGCAAGTGTGGCTCAATCTCACCAACGAAGCAGGCGAAATCATTGATGAAGTCCCCTTGCGGTGCGACGATGCCTCCCTACTCAACCCCAAAAGCCTGACCCACGGCAAGCAAGTCTCTATTTTTGGGGAACTGCATTATAATGAAACCCACCCACCTATCGACAAAAGCATTAAAATTTTTCATGGCGTTGTGTCATTAACGAGTCCCTTATTAGATCATTTGCCTGATAGTCACCTATTGCGTTTACAATACAAGGTACTGGATGACGCTGGTCAGGTGGGTATGGTGAATCTGGGGCAGAGCATCAGCCTGTGGCAATTTCAACGCACGGTGGAACTTACTGCCAGTTGCCAGTCCTTTTATGCAGGCAACGCACAAAACTCAAAGCGTTTGACCCTTTTACCCCCCCTACATTCTTTCCTGCCTGTGGTGGCTTTGTTGGATCTTGATGCCTTCTTAATTCAGCAGAATGATGCATCCCTTTATCTGCTCAAAGGGGGTAAGCCTCAGGTGCAAGCAGGTAAAGGCATGCCTGCCGTTTTAGATGCCCTTTCTCTTGAAGAAACGCAAGACAGTATTACCACGACCTTTCAGTTGACCCATCCTTGCGGGGTCATTTTGCTTCCTGACTTAGACGGTTTAACTGTTTCGATGTCCCCGATTGAAGCGGGCTTAAATCATCAGCGTTATCACGGTTCTGCGTTACGTTGGACTTTCAAGTCTCAGCGTGAAGGGCTTTCCTTAAGCTTACCCTTAAATTGGGCCCCTTTTAAAGGCGTGGAAAGTCACTGGAAAGAAAAAGGCTTAGAACTCAGCCTTCTTAAATTGCCTGCGGACAAAAAAACATGGCGAATTCTTCTAGATCCAGGGCATGGTGGTCAAGAAGACGGTACACGAGCCTTAAACAATACGCTCGAAAAAGCATGGACGCTTGAACTCGCCAAACGAGTCAAGCTTTTGTTGCAGGAAGCCGGCGTGGAACAGGTTTTTTTCACACGAGATGAGGATGTGACGCTTAGCCTCCTTGAACGTCAACATAAAGCGGATGATTGCCACGCCGATTTATGCGTCAGCCTTCATGCCAATGCCTTGCCTGATGGGGAAGATCCCACTGTGAGGAAAGGCGTTTCGGTTCATACCTACACGCCATGGTCTCACGCCGTTGGGGATGCTTTGCTTAAGAGCCTTGCCACCGTACAAGCGAACGATGGTCGTTATTTTAGTAATTACGCCATGACTCGCTTGCCTCGATGCGTTTCGGTTTTGGTGGAATATGGTTATTTTATTCATCCAGAAGATTATGTGGGCTTGTTGGATGAAGAACATCTTTGGCGGTTGGCTCATGCCACGGTTGACGGCATCTTACACGCTTAAACGAATAAATAAAAAGGAAATAACATGACACAATATTGGCTCATTAAATCAGAACCCTTTAAGTTTTCATGGGATGACCTCGTGCGTCTTAAAAAAGATCACTGGGATGGCATTCGTAACTTTCAGGCGAGAAACAACTTAAAAGCCATGAAAACAGGAGATATTTGTCTCTTTTACCATAGTAATGAAGGTAAAGAAATCGTGGGCCTTTGTCAAGTCGTTACGGAACAGTACCCTGACCCGACCGATGACACGGGCAAGTGGGTGGTGGTGGATGTTGTGCCGATTAAGCCCTTTAAGCGTTTTGTGACTTTGGCCGAAATTAAAGCAACGCCTGCTTTGGCAGATATGGCGTTATTGAAGCAGATGCGTTTGAGCGTGGCGCCCGTGCGAGCCGAAGAGTTTGAGTATCTATTGAAGCTTGGCGAAACCACACTGTAAACAGAAAGAAGTCACTTTCGTAGAGCCTTTTATAGAGGTATCGCCGTTTAGTTGACATCGAACTCGCTTTGATTCTTTCTAGGCGTAAACGTTTACGGGTTATTTTTCAGAAGACGTTTCGGTTTTTGGAGACTTTTCTCTTGGAATCACATGCAAGAATCGCATCATGCCAAGCATATATTTCTTCACCAAAGCCCCATAGTGCAAGGACGCATATTCAATGCCAAAGCCTGCAATCAAGATACTTGGAACAAGCCCCAGGTAAACAGGCACTTGCTGTTTCACGAGTTTTAGCCCGTCTTTTTCGTATTTCAACAAGCGTTGAGTCAGCTCCGCCATCGCTTCTGGATTCGCCTTCTTCCCAAGGGCTTCACGCACCAGCGTTTCAGCCTCCTTGCCCCAAAGCATGTTCGTTGCACGCTTCCAAAACTTACCTGAAATCAACGAATCGGTTTCAAGCGTTTCGTCATTAAGAGCCGATCCGATTTGTGCTAAGCGTAAATCAATCGGATTGGCGTGCATACGATGAAAGGCGGTTTCTGTGACTAAGGCATTGGGAATACGCTTAATCTCCTTAGGTTGAACCTTTCCGTTCAGTAAACCCACCGCATTTTTGATGTTTTGGGTGATGCTGGCTCCGCCAAATTTTTGTTCTTTATATTGGTGGTCATTCGTAATTTTCTTTTCAAAAATACCTTGCAAGCGTTTGAGCAAGACAAAACCCGTCAAAAATCCAATAATTTCTCTAAAATAGGTCATGGCGGATTGTTCTTGATTGTATTCCTTTTCTTTGAGGTCTTTTGTGTCTGCATTGGAGCTGTCATAGGCTTCTTTTACCCGCATCAACACATGAATTAAAGTGGCGATTAAAGCCGCATTTTTCTTAAGGGAACCTGTATCTTGGGTAAGCGTTACTAGGATGTTATGAGCCACAGCCCCTAAGGCATGGCGTAGTTCAGACGATTTAGAAATTTTGCCCAAGCCTGCTACGGCTTGAAAGGTATCGCCTGCCGCAATTGAAAGGGCTTGTGGGACTTGGGTAATGCGCTTGCTTAAAGGAGTTGTTGCCTTTGGAGCAAGCATGCCCTTACGCTCCAAAGCAGCGGCAAGCCAAGCTTTATGATCGTCTGGCGAGCGGAACTGCCCTTTAAAAATAGACTCTGTTGGGAAAGAACTCATCATTTAGACCCCCTTCCCATGCCACAACGCTGCCCGTTGAGGCATGGGGCTAATGGAGTGAGGGACGCTCGGCGGAACAGTGGTAAAAGGATCGTTATCTTTCATCCCGCCACGAGAGAGGATTTGACGTCGATGCAAGTTGGGCTCAAAGCGCTTTCCTTTCAGTTCGGCTTCATGTCTTTTCCGTTTTCGTCGTTCCAAGTACCAAGGGCGAAACACCAAGTCATTGGCACGTTGAACGGGGCCTCCACTCAACCACGCACTGAATAAGATGGAACTAACCGTGGTTATAAGCCCTGCGGAATTCACACGAGCAAAATAATTGTCGACATAATTTTTTTCATTGAGTAAGCCTTCAAAGGTTACAAAGCCGTCCGCGTTTTTGTGGGATTTGTAAAAATCACCCAAGCCTTTTTCTTCCATTTTACGGGCAAAGTCAGAGGCCTTCCACTTCTCTAAAACATTTAATTCTGGGGCATTAAAACCAAAAGAATAAGGATTTTCACGCTCTGTGAGCTCCATAATGCCTTGGGTCATTTTGTGAATTTGCTCATCGCTCATTTTACCCACTGCTTTTAAGGCATGGGCTTTTTCAAGCAAAACACTGGGACTTAAACCATGGTGCTTGTTCAAGAGTTGACTCGCCAAGACCATACCTTTGCCGCTTACATCCATCATGGTTTGAAGCAGAACATACGCTGCTATAAAAGTACCGCCAACTTCAATAAAGACGCGTTCCGCCGTTTGACGCCGAACTGTTTCAGGATCTTTCGATTTATCGTTCCAATCTACCAAGCATCGTGTGCCACCAATGCCTAAAAAACGCACGAGCATCCCTGAAGTCGCCAAAAACAGAAGGCTTTTGGCGTTAAAGATGTTAAATTTACCCACGCCCCCCCAATCAAGCAGTAAGCTCTGCCAATGTTTGGCTGTAAAAGGCGTTTTCGCGAAAGCGAGTGCTTGTTGGATTTGTTGCGAATCAAAGGATTTCGACAAGACAGGACTCCTGAAAAATTAGTAAGACACAAAACTTGGACAAGCAAAAACTACAGAATCTGACGTAATCGCATAAAACCCCAAACCAAAAAAAAGATGCGAAATGGAGAAAACACCAATGCTTGACTCGATTCTATCTGAAATAAATTTAAACATCAAGCAAATTAGGTGCTTATCGTTCGACCTAGAATTTAACTATAATCATATTTGTTACAGAAGACTTGTATTTGAGGGACACTTGTCGTATAATGGGCGTACACTTTTTAAAAATACAATGTTTCGGCACAATCAAGTATGTCTGCCTCTCATGTCTGCTCAACACAATGTTTGAACAAAAATAATTTGGAGTACCCTTAAAATGCCCAGCACGATGCAAAAACCTTCTACAGAACGCCGTAGTATGGAACTTAAACAAGGTGATTTAGAAAATATTATTTTAAATGCGTTATGGTTTTTAGAATCTAGTATTGAAACGCCTGTTTATGTGTCAAATATTCAAGAACACATCAACCAAGATGATCGTGAATGGGCTTATACCACAGTTAAAACAGTCGTGGATCGATTGGTAGAAAAAGGCATTGCTCGTCGCTTAAAAGAAGGTAAAAAGTATTCTTACGTCAGTGAAATGAATCGTGAAGAAGCGGGTTTGAATGCTATTAAAAAAATGATGCGTCAGTTTTTTCGCAGTGATTTAGATGAATTGCAAGGTGCCGTCAACCGTTTGCGTTTGGAAGGCGTAGGCATTCAAACCGCAACCTGTGCAGACAAAGCTGAACTTGAACGTGCTTTCAATCAGCCTTCTATTTCAGTTATTCTCTAAATTACTTTTGTAGAGCCTGTGTTAACACAAAATTAAACGAGGCTGTTAAGACCCAACACGCTTTCCACCAAAAAGCGAACATCCGCTAAGGTTTTGGCGTCTTGAAGATTAATCGAGCTTGTATTTAAGTTACCATTTGCGATAAAAAGTAAGGGTACGGAGTTTGACGTGTGAGCCGTATTGGGCAAGTCGTCGCTGGTTTTCATGGATTCACCATTGCCGTGATCCGACGTAATGAGTAGCGAAATCCCACATAATTTCGCCGCTTCTACAATCAAACCCAAGGCTTTATCCACATGTTCCACCGCCTTAATGGTCGCTGCTTCATGCCCTGTATGTGCCACCATGTCTACATTGGCCAAATTGGCAACAAAAAAGCTATATTGATTGGCTTGAAAAGCTTGAATCAAGGCTTTTGTGACTTCATACACGCTCATCGCAGGTGCTTTATCATACGTTTCCACATCACGACGGCTGGGAATAAGACGGCGGTCTTCTCCTGCTAAAGGGACGTCTTGCCCACCATTAAAGAAATACGTCACATGGGGATACTTCTCTGTTTCTGCCACATGAAATTGCTTCAAGCCAGCTTTAGCAATCGAATGAGCCAATGTATCTGAAGTATTTGTTTTGGGAATGAAGACATCCACATTAGGGAAATTACCATAGTCCACAACACTTGCTAAATACAGCTGATTAGGAAGAGAACCCCTGTCAAAGTCTGAAAATTGAGCATCCGCAAAAGCGGACATCAGTTGCGTCATGCGATCAGGCCTAAAGTTCAGAAAGAGGACGGCATCCCCTGATTCGATCCCTTCATAAGTTAAGTCGGTGACTGAAGGCATAATGAACTCATCGCTCATATCTTCAACAAGGGCAAATTTAACCGCTTGGGTAGCTAAAAATTGACGTTTGCCTTTGGCGTGAACAATGGTATTAAAAGCAAGTTCTGTTCGGTTCCAGCGATTATCCCGATCCATCGCATAATATCGTCCGCTTAAGGTCGCCATTTGTGGAAAATCTAAATCGTACAAGGCACCTTCTACATCTTCCACTAAAGCTGAAGCGGTATAAGGAGGCATATCTCGCCCATCGCTTATGCCGTGCACTTTAACGTTGTCCGTTAGGCCAGCATCCTTCGCCATACCCAAGAATTCGGCGAGGTGGGACAAATGACTATGCACCCCACCCGTACTTAAAAGACTAATAAAATGCAAGGTACTCTGGTGTTTTTTAACATGAGCCAACGCATTCAACCATGCAGGATATTCAGCCAAAGTCCCTGATTCAATCTGCTCATCGATCTGGACTCGGGGGTGAGGCATGGCTTTCCCTGTACCCAGCGTCAAATGCCCGACTTCACTATTGCCAACGACACCCTCAGGCATTCCCACTGCTTCACCATGAGCAATAAGCGTCGTAGAAGGAAAGTCTTGCAGAACTTTGTCCCAATTTGGGGTATCCGCCAGGGCAATTGCATTATGAGCATTACTAGAAGAAAGCCCCCAGCCATCTAGTATAACTAAGGCAAGTGGCGACAATCGTGTCATAAGGTAGCCTTATATACGTTTTTGAACTTGACTAAAGACGAGTTCAACTGGCGTTTCACGTCCAAAAATAGAAATCGTGGCTTTTAAGCGTTCTTTCTCAACTTGAACTTCTGTAACCGTCCCTTCAAAGTCAGAGAATGGTCCAGAAATGACTTGAATACTGTCACCCACTTTAAGATCCACTTCCACTTTCTTCTTGGCACTTTGACCACGACCCAAGATTTTTTTGATTTCAGAATCTCGAGCGGGAATGGGTTTCTTTTCTCCACCCACAAACTTGGTAACGCCTGGTGTGTAACGCACACAGTACCACGAATCATCATCCATAATCATTTCAATCAAGACGTAAGAAGGAAACAGATGCTCATCTTTTTCGATGCGTTTACCGTCTTTAATTTTAGTGACAGGCTTTTGAGGCACTTCCACACGAAAAATTTTATTTTGCATCCCCATGGATTCAATACGGCGTTCTAGGTTGATTTTAACCTTATTTTCATGCCCACTATACGTGTGAATGATGAACCAACGCTTACGTTTGCTTTGACTGCCTTCTTCAAGGACTTTCGTGCCTTGAGGCAAGTCTTCGGCTTGATACGTTTTTTCAGCCACAGCCACAGCGCTATCGTCTTCCATGCTGAAATCGAGTGAATCTTCTTCACCTGTTTCAAATACAGCGAGATCTTCCACTTCTTCAATGTGTTCAACAGGAAATAGAGATTCTTCGGTAGATTTTTGGGTCATCATAAGTTTCTTTAAGCCTTCTTTGCCAATCAGGGTTATTTTTTGAAGTGTAACCCTTCATGAGTGGATACATAACGTTTTTAAGTTTAACACAAACAATCTTAACACAAGATGATTAGGATTCAAACCTTAACATTTTAAATCTGATTCAAGGACGCTTTACGCATGAGGTAAAACAAAGGTTTGAATCAAAATACGGTAGACATTGTCCAAGCCCCACACTAAGGTAGTCGCAAACACCGTGACTCCAACCGTAATGAGGACTTGTATCGTTAACTGGCGGGCTGTTGGCCACGTGATTTTAGGCCATGTTTGTTGCACACCTTTGAAAAAGCCCACCAACCAATTGGAAGTAGGGGGTTCATTTTGCAACGCCACAGGCGGTGGATTTTGAAGCTCCAGTGTCATTAGCGGAAATATCCTTTATAAGTCGATCATGTTACGGTTCAAATGTATTTTGAACCGCTTGTTTAATTCTAACATAGAAAGAGACGATCATAAACGACAAATTGCACTAGACTTCAGACGCATCCAAAATTGTAGGTTCGACGCTCGCCACTTCTTCTACCGTCACTTTTTTAGGACGCCCCCGCTTTTTAGGAGTTCCCTCATCCACCAGTTCCGTGACTTCAAGCGTTACTTCAGAAGAAGGTGCTGTTAAAATAACAGGTTTAGGAGCATCAGCGCCTGCTTCCACAGTCACTGCGGCTTGTGATTTAGCCTCTTCCTTAGTTTGAGCTTCTGCTGCCGCTACATCATTGGCTTCTTTAGCAGCCTTGACCAAGTCTTCATCCGCCAACATACGTTGACGCGCTGCTTCAATTTCGACTTTCATCGCTTCAGGTAAATCGGGACGCCCTTCATTCCACTGTGGTAAATTGCGAGATTTACGAATGAGCTTAATCGCCACGTGAACACGCCATTCATCAATACGTAACTGCTTGGCGACGATTTTGTGAATCCCAATGGGGGGGGTCGGCAAGTAAGGTTCATAAAGCATTTGAATGGCTTGCAATTGATCTGAAGACACCGCTAAAGGATGCTTGGGTAAATCCACCTTCGGCAAATTCATTTTTTGACGAATGAGATTGACGCCAAAAAACACTTTCATGGGATCCATATTGAGCTCTTCACCCACAACGGTATGAAAATCCGGGTTAGGTAATGGCAAACAGGCTCTATAACGCTTTTCAATTTCTGCCAAAAGTTCTGGTTCTACAAACATACGACGAGCAGGAGGACGCCCGCCACCCCCGCCACGATTGAAGCCCCCACCCTGAGGACGGTTGCCGTATCCACCACCTTGTGGACGACCATAACCACCACCTTGCGGACGGTTTTGATAGCCTCCACCGCCACCTTGGTATCCGCCTTGTTGTGGACGGTTTTGATAGCCTCCACCGCCTTGGTATCCGCCTTGTTGTGGACGGTTTTGATAGCCTCCGCCACCCCCTTGGTATCCGCCTTGTTGCGGACGGTTTTGATAGCCTCCGCCACCTTGGTATCCGCCTTGTTGCGGACGGTTTTGATAGCCACCACCGCCCCCTTGGTATCCGCCTTGTTGAGGACGATTTTGATAGCCTCCGCCACCACCTTGATAGCCGCCTTGTTGCGGACGGTTTTGATAGCCACCACCGCCCCCTTGATAGCCACCTTGTTGCGGGTAGCTTCCACGATTTTGGTAATTGCCCTGCCGTGGAGCATAACCGCCACGTTGATCGTCAGCAGCAGGAGCAAAGTCCCCGTCTTCGCGGAAGCCTCCTTGTGGAGCTTGAGGACCTTCTTCTGCAGAGCGAGTCTTGTACAGACAATCGGGGCAAATAATACGTTTGGGGTTCTTGGTTTCAAAGGTAATTCCACATTTGGAACAATTATTTTCGTACATTCTTACAACATAAGCCTCTATACTCTTTGCCCACCTGTTGGCACGGAAATTTAAAAGAAACAACATTTAAATAGTAGGGATAAACGCCCATCTTCAAGCAGGGGGTGGTTATAACATCATAAATATCAATCAGTGTTTTATTTTAGAATCCTCACAAAGTAGATTTATTAATTCAGTATATCAGATAACTTCAAAGTTCAAAGGTTAGGGATAATAGACCCACTAAAATACCCAAGTTTTATATAGCAGATCTGCCAAACAGAGCAGAATCATAACTTGAAGGTCGCTTAAGCGTCAAACCCCTTGTGGACAAGGTAATTAATCGTAAAATAAAGTAAAGGACGCTGAAATAAAAGTAAAAAATTTTCTATTTTAATTCATTATAACACATAGAAATTAAAAGCCATTTACATTGTAACGATATTTACATTATTTTAATATTTTAAGATAAGCTAATCACTTTACGAAATGCTTAAAATACTACTATGTATGGATTTGTGACCTTATTGATTAATTGTAACAATCGGGCTGTTTAAACATTGTCTTAAAAATAGGTTTTCATTACGTAGGAATTACGTTAAGATAAGAAGGCTTGTTCACTAAAATAAACAAAGGAATAGCGAATGCAATGCCAAATGCTAAAGCCGATTACCATATGCACACCGTCTTTTCGGACGGGTCCTCTCAGCCTGAAGAGCTTCTCACTGTTGTTGCCGACCAAGGCGTAAAAGTCGTCGCCGTCACGGATCATGACACGACTGCGGGTTATACACGTTTGGTTCCAAAAGCCCAAGAATTGGGCTTGACCCTAATTCGTAGTATCGAAATCAACACCCATTGGGGCGAAGAAGACCTCCATGTGTTGGGCTATTTTATTGATGATGCCAATAGCTATATACAAGAGGTTATGAGCGATCACCAAGCTCGTAGACGAGTGCAGATTCAGGCTATGGTGGAAAAAATTGCTAATAAAACAAATATCAAGATCTCTCCTGATGATGTGTTTGGCTTATCTCATCCTGAAGGGGCGATTGGGCGTCCGCATGTGGCGAAGATTCTGCTAGAAAAAAAAGCCGTTCGCACCATGTCTGAAGCCTTTAATAAGTATCTGAAATCCAATTCGCTGACTTACGTCAAACGTCAAACGGTTGCCCCACATGAAGCGGTAGAAGCGATTTACGAAAGCGGTGGCATCCCTGTGGTGGCTCATCCTGGGTTAACGGAAGGGATTGAAAAGCTAATACCAGAACTTATTGCTTATGGACTTATGGGGCTTGAAGCTTTCCACAAAAGTCATATTCCGCCCGTTATTGAATACTTTTGCAGTTTGGCGGAAGAGCATGATTTGCTGGTAACAGGGGGGACTGATTTTCACGGCACGCCTGACTTATACGCCACGGCGCATAATCGTTTGGTGATGCCTGAACATGTGAGCGATAAACTCGATACCGCCTTCGAAAAGCGTCATCAGGCGAACATTAAACTAGCTTAATGTAACGAGTCGATATACCCCTAATCAATATACCTCTAACAATTCTATCTAATTCGCTCCCCATGAAAGCAATAAATCCAAGTGGCGCTGCACCTTTATAATGTATTGCAAGGCACTGTCGTTTAAGCCGTCACGCTTGACGTTACCCTGACCCACAAAGTAGCTTGCCACCGCACGAGCAGGGTCGTTGGGAAATTGATCCGCCAAGTACGACAAGTATTTCGCCGTGCCGTTGAGGTTGTCGATAGGGTTAAAGGCATCTTGAACCCCAAGCCATTGAGCTGTAGCGTCTTTGAGTTGTCCCAAGCCTTTTGCCCCTGTACTCGAAATGGCATTGACTTTAAACGACGATTCTGTGGCAATTAGGCTCGCCAAAATACGATAGTCAATACGGTTGGCATCTCCACTGTCGATGATGAGTCTTGCCAAAATGTGAGCCGAAGGGACGTCCCATGTCGGATTGGTGGCTTGAATCAGACGCATCACCATTTGCTCACGTACGCTAGGACTCGGACGTTTCCCGTCTTTCCAGATATTCGGCAAGATCACTTGACTAGGGACTAGGCTATTAACGGATGCCATCGCCACAGGGGACGCCATCGCCACTAGCTTTGTGGACGTCGTTTTAGTATTTTTGGCAGGTGTATGCGACCCTTCATTTTTCAAGTGAGTCGGCAGGGAAGGCTTAGAGTTATGCGTGAAAACCTTTTTTAGGGCGTTTAAAAAGAAAAAGGGTTCTTTTTTGACTTGGGGAAATGCCATTGCTGTGGGAGCATTCGGCACCCCTGAAGCGGAAGCGATTACGGTGCTTGACGAAAACGACTGAGGCAAGATCGCCATTGGGTAAGTAAACGTTGTGCTTTGCGTCTTGTTTGCGTCCGCCATTTCAATCACCAAAGGCAAATTTTTCGTCTCTCCGTAAGGAAAGGGCTTGAGAGCTTCACCCAAGTCAATCGCACTTGATACATTTGTTAACATAAGCCATGTGAAACTTAAGCTCATGTACAAAGCGACGATATATTTCACGAGAGTTAACTTGAGTTTCACTTGAGTTTATCCTTCTAACATCTTTGTAATCAACCAGCGTATTGAACGACAGTATATCTATTATTAAATCTATGTTCCATTATACGCCGATTATACAATCTTGTGGTACTCTATAAGGTGTATTCCTACTAAAACAATTTTTAGTAGATGAAGCATGACTATACGTCCTAAAAAAGGGCGTTGGTTGTGCTTCAAGAAAACAATAAGGACTTTAGATGATGTCTAGCCTTCCAATCACTGAATCACAGAACCCCAGAACAGCCGATTTAGATCAGCTTTCTACACTTGTGATGCTTGAATGTATTAACCAAGAAGACCAAAAAGTGGCGTCGGCGGTGAAAAAAGCCTTGCCTCAAATCGCCGAGGTGGTGGATGCTATTCACCACGCCCTTGCAAACGACCATTCGCTCTATTACATTGGTGCAGGCACCAGCGGACGCTTAGGTGTACTCGATGCTGCCGAATGCCCCGCCACCTTTAGCACGTCGCCTAGCCTCGTGCAAGCCATCATCGCAGGGGGAGAAACCGCCTTACGTCACCCGATTGAAGGGGCGGAAGATGATGGAGAATTGGGGATTAGAAATGTGCGCCAGTATGGGGTCAGCCGTGGAGACGTCTTGGTTGGTATTTCAGCCAGTGGCAATCCTGCTTATGTGGTAGAAGCCTTGCGTCACGCCAAAGAAGAAGGGGTGACTACGGTTAGTTTGACGTGTAATCCTCATGCCCAAGCCAATGAGATTGCTGATTTTACGATTGTCACGGAAGTAGGGCCTGAAGTCTTAAGCGGATCTAGTCGCTTAAAAGCAGGATCGGCTCAAAAGATGGTCTTAAATATGTTGACCACCGCCAGTATGGTAAAGCTCGGTAAAACCTATGGCAACTTAATGGTCGACTTAAAAGCCAGTAACGAAAAGCTTAAAATTCGTGCGGTTAGCTTGGTTATGCAGATTGCCAAAGTCGAAAAAGAAGCGGCTCAACACGCCTTAGATCGTTGTAATGGGCAAGTGAAGCTCGCTGTTTTACTAGCGTTAAATCTAGCCGCCAACCCTAAAGAAGCCCAACACCACTTAGATGCTCATAAAGGTCGCTTACGGGCTTGCTTAGAATAATAGCGTTCAATTATTCTAAGCAAGCCTCTAAGTGACTGATGTGGGCTTTTGGAAACAGAACCTAAAAGTGTTTGTTCTCTAAAAGCCCCTTTGTCACCCCCTATTTAAATGAATTTCAAACTTAAAAATAAAAAAGTGTGACAAAAATACGTGAGTCACGCTATAATGACTATTATAATAATAAAAACATTCGTTTTATAAGTAATTTTATGATACAATGATTAAGTTGTGAACACACTATATTTATAAAATGTCTTAGTAGAATTGAGTCGGGAGCCATAAAAGTCCATGCCTTCTTTCCCCCATCATTTAACCTTAACCGTTTCAGAAGACTCCAAACGTGCGTTTGAAGCCTTGTTGGAAGGTAAATACAATTACGCCTTTGGGCGTGGTGAAATTGTTTCAGGGACGGTGGTGTCGTGGGACTCTAACTATGCTTATGTTGATGTAGGGGCGAAAACCAATGCCTTGTTGCCTGTTAAAGAGCTCACTGAGCGAGCCACAGCTTTTAGCGATGAGCTTGAAGTAGGTAAAGATTACGATTTTTACATTTTGCGTGAAGAAGATGATGAAAGTCAATTGACCCTTTCCTTACGTCGTGTTCAACAAGCGTATGCTTGGAAGCAACTTGCTGCAAAGCTTGATACCGATGAATTGATTGATGGTACCGTTTCTTCTGTGGTCAAGGGTGGTTTGCTAATCGAACTCGAAGGTGGTTTGCGTGGTTTTGTGCCTTCTAGCCACATGAGAAGTCGTAATAATTTAGAATCACTTATTGGGCAGAGTATGCCTTTTAAGCTTCTTTCTGTAGATGCCCTTCGTAATAATATTATTTTGTCACACCGTAAAGTCTTGGCCGAACAACAACAAGAAGAACGTAAAGAACTCTTTTCCAACCTTAAAACAGGCGAAGTGCTTGAAGGTAAAGTGGTTCGTTTGACCAGCTTTGGTGCCTTTGTGGATTTAGGCGGTGTGGATGGTCTTTTACCTTTGTCTCAAATGTCTTGGCGCTGGGTAGAGCACCCTTCTGATTTGCTGGCTATTGGCGAAACCGTCAAGGTAGAAGTCATCGGTGTCGATGAAGATCGTCAACGCGTCAGCCTTTCTGCAAAAAGTTTGATGAAAGATCCTTGGGAAGAAGTAGCTGAACTTATGAAAGAAGGTCAGCAAGTTGAAGGTAAAATTATGCGTCTAAAGCAGTTTGGAGCCTTTGTTGAAATCCATCCTGGGGTAGAAGCCTTGTTACCCGCTCGTGAACTTCAGAACTATGAAGAGACCGAAGGCAAAAACGTCGAAGTCGGCGTATTACTGAATACTTTTATTGTGAAGTTTCAACCCGAAGAGCGTCGTATTAGCTTAGGCTTTAGTGAAGCTAGTGTTGCCGAAGAACACGTTGAAGTTTAAGTTCCGAACAATTCTTTGCTTTTATCATAAACCCTTAGGTCTTTTCTGAAACGGGCTCATCTATTTGAATCTCATCCGTCAAGCGCTTACATGGTTCGATGCTATTGGCATTTCTGGGTAATAACTGTGATTAGTTAATAATGTTCTATATGGTATATCTCTTAGAGCTTAAAAAAACGCATGCTTTTACCGATAAATAGGGCTTTATTTGAAAGGCGCCCTATGATTTTTATCCGTTGCTTCCCTCTCGTCTGGATTCAAACCCGATTGAGAAGTTTTGGGTAAAAATGAAGGGGCATCGAGTTTGATTCGTTTGGGAAAAAGACCAGAAACCTTAGAAAATCCTAGAGGTTTTATTTTTAAACCTATTGTAACAACATGTAACAAAAACAGCAGTTCCGTTAATTTGATTTGTTTATTAGACTAGATGATTTTTGTACGAACACTTAACTAGGGAAATATAGAAAGACTAAAAGTATGAATAATTCAACAATCTTTTCACCATTTAATTTTGAACGGTATCATTATGGGCAAGATCAAGATGCTTATAATACATCCGATGCTAACTTGCAAAATCCTTACGAGGGGGGGGGTGCAAGCAATACCAATGGGGAAAGTAGCCCTAGTTCTGCAACCCCCCCAATTAATGCAACGCAACACTGGAAAATGTTATTTGCTTTCTTTGCTCAAACCAATACCTTTTCAACATCGTTCGCACCAAACCCTAGCATAACCGCTTCTACACCATCTTTCTCACAAGAGAGTACAGATAATAGTGAATTGCCTGTTTGGGAAGATCTTGTCTTAAATATAGAATCTGTTAATACGGGTATACCCTCAGTAACAACCACACCGTATGTTACAACGCCTGCTAGTGATGCTTTCACATTACCCATTTGGGGTGGTGGTGACTTTAGTAACCCAAAATCAACAAACCCTTTCCTTGATCCTTCGATGAACGACATATTCCAAACCATTAACTATAGAGGCACCGTCGCCACTGGACAACGTTCAGGGTACTGGGGCGATCCTCATGTGCTTGATGCCGAAAGTGCTAATAATCATTTTATCGTCACTGGTCCAGGTACTTATAACTTGTTAAAAGACAAAAACATTGCCCTTTCCGCTGAACATAAAAAATATGACAACTGGGCTATTGAAGTGACTAATCAAATCGATCTTGCTTTAGGTAGTTCTAACGTAGTGTTTAATGCTTACGGAACACCGACCCTTAACGGTCAAGCCTTGGAACAAGGTAAGCTGATGACCTTGCCTGATGGGTCTAGTGTCAATTGGAACGGAACAATCTTAAGTGTGAAGAATGCCAATTTTGGCGAATATAATTTAGATGTGACTCGTCAACAAGCTGGGGGCGGAGTCAATTACCTAGACACCTGGATTAACAGCACGGACAAAGGCGTCTTTTCAGACGGCATTTTGCCCACGGGTATTTTAGGCGAAGGCTTTGATATGGACAACATCGTTCGTACTAAGCTAAATTTCGGACTTGAAAATTACAAGATTAAATAAGCATCACTTTGCAATTAAATAAAAATCTGCTAAAGTAGTGGGCATGGAAATATTCTATTCCCACTACTTTGATTATGCGGCTACCACCCCTGTGCATCCAGAAGTGTTAGAAGCCATGCTCCCTTTCTTGGGGGGGCAGTTTGGCAATGCCCATAGTCAGCATCAAGTAGGGCAAGACGCTAAAAAAGCTGTGGAAGTGGCACGAACGCAAATCGCCACTTATTTAAAGGTGAGTCCCGCAGAACTTATTTTCACCAGTGGTGGCACCGAAAGCAATAATCTAGGTATTATGGGTGTTATGCGCGCCTTAAAAGCCCAAGGCGACCGTCGTGGAATAATTGTTTCTTCTGTTGAACATAGTGCGGTGCTTGAAGCCGCAAGATACATGGCACGCTATGAAGGCATCCCTTTAAGGGAGGTGGCTCCCAATAAGCAGGGGGTTATTTCGCCAGATGCTTTGGAAGACGCCTTAAAAACGCACCCTACAGCTTTGGTGTCCATTATGCATGCCAATAACGAAACAGGCGCATTGAATGATATTCAAGCCTTGTCTAAACTCACGCATACCTATCAAGCCTTTTTTCATACAGATGCGGTTCAAAGCTTAGGAAAAGTTTCCCTTGATTTAACACAGACGTTGCCTGATGTTGATTACCTTACCGCCACGGCTCACAAGATATACGGTCCACAAGGGGTGGGGCTTTTCTTTATGCGATCCACTGCCCCCAAGCCTCACCCTGTGATTATCGGCGGGGGGCAAGAAAACGGCTTTCGAGGGGGGACGCTTAATACGCCTGCGATTGTCGGCTTTGGCAAGGCGGTAGAACTTTTAAAAACGCATGAAGTAGAACGTCAAGCTCACTTAAAAGACTTAACCGCTTTTTTAATTCAGGGGATTCAAAATCTCAATGCCCATGGGCTAAGTAAAGGGAAAGTTCATTTAAACACGCCTTTAGAAGAAGACAAGCGAGTCCCAGGGATTGTGAACGTTTCGGTTGAAGGGGTGAGCGGTGATAAAATGGTGATGCAACTGGACATGCACAAGATCTGCGTTTCAAGCGGTTCCGCCTGCCATGCGGATAAAATTACGCCTAGTCATGTGGTTTTGGCACAATGTGGGGATGAAGCCTTGGCCTTGTCGACCTTACGCATTAGTTTAGGGCAGTTTAGTACCTTAGATGATGTGAAAGACTTGCTCAATAGTTTAACGACTCGTTTGGCACGCTGGCATCGTGAGACCCATTAATCATTTTATACTTAGCTATAATTGGTATAAGTGTCTTTGGTTAGAAAAGGATCTATTGCCTCAACTTGTTTAGGGACTCTTGAATATCGTGAAAGGTTTCAAATGGTGTAAACGCACGACCTTCTCGATCGAGTTCTTCCGCCAAGGCATCCCGAGCAAAGACCCAATCTGCCATCCGAGCCATGCCAAAATCGGTGACACTATCGCCAATCGCAATTTTAAAGGTTTGGCTCGCATCCCACTGATTGAGAATCTCTACCTTGCAACAGGCACAGGTGCCACAAACCGCACAATCTTTAGGGGCATAGGGCATGCCCACGACAATGGACGCTTCTTCAAAGTGAGCGGTGTTGGCAAATAGGGTATAATCCCCTTCAAAAGGAACCATCACGGGGGTGATGAAGGCATCTAAACCACCTGAAACCACCCAAAAGGGAATATCGGCTTGTTTTCGCCATGCCATAAAGTCGGCAAAGCCCTCTCTTAAAGCGACTTCCTCGATTACAAAACGAATAATATCTTCTTTTAACGCCGAAGGCATTAAGGTGTACAACTGTTGAATGCCTTCTTGCACAGGGAGCGTCCGCTCTTTGAGGATGCGTCGGGCAATGTCCCTCCATTCAGGAGGAGCAAAACGTTCAAGGGTCATCACAATGGCATCACGATCGGTAATAGTGCCGTCAAAATCGGAAAAAATCACCCATTGTTTACCGACTTGCTTCTCTATAACGCTTAAAGGTATCATGCCAAAACCTCGGCGTGCATGGCGGTTTGGAAGGCTTTCACACCAGCCACCGCCCCGCCTTCCAATTCATGGATGCCTGTACCTGCATTGATGATGACATTAGTGCCGAAATCGCATAGGATTTGAGGCACCATCGACGCTTGAATACCTGCGGAAGGTACCCCAAAAGCTGGTTTTACGCCTAAATAGGGTGTGTTGAGAGCGGTTTGAACAGCCAATGCATCGGCTTTGTCTAAAGCAACGGTGCCGTATGGACTGGGAAATAAAACGGCATCGGCTCCTGCTAAACGAGGCAGCGTGCCAAATACCAAGGCAGGACTCATGCCTGTTGAAGGGTTCTGATAAAACGCCCCCCCCAACGCTGGATGCCCCATTAAAAAGGCGCGTCCCTTCACACGCTGACGTAAACTATTCAGTAACGGCAAGCCATAGGCGAGATAGTTGAATAAAAAGCATTCCACCCCAGCATCTAACAAGGCATCGGCACGGTCGAGCAATTCATGGGCGGGGGCGTTTAGATTCACGGCATACAACGGACGATGTCCAAAGTCTTTTTCCGCTTGATTGAGGGCTTCGATGCACAGGCTCACACGCTTTAAGGCGGTGCTTAGGTCGGCATCCGCCAGCACTTCGTCATCTTTCACCAAATGCGTCCCCGCTTGAGCCTGCTCACGTAGTAGACTCGCCAAGCCTTCAGGCGGAACCCCCACGCAAGGCTTGAAAATACTCATTAAAAGGGCTTGACCTTCAGGCACGCCACATCGCTTGCGAATACCCTCTTGACCATGAGCAGGGCCTTGAAAATGCGTGGCGACTGAAGCAGGCACGGCGACATCCAACCAGCGAAGGTTAGGCATCATAGACACTTTACCGAAACAGACGGTTTGAAGCATGCCTAAGTCCCACATTAGAATGCTTTTCGGGAAGCTTAAAATCACATGAAAGCGTGTTTCTTTGGGACTCTGCCCTTGAAGGGGATCGCTGACCCACAAGGGAGTGGCACAATACGGGGAGAGGCGTTCGATTTCATCGGGGTTTTGCGTGCCGATGCTCTGCCCATTGGCGATTTTGCTGGCGTATTGCCAAGCGTTCCCACTTTTTTCAGTGGGAATCGTGAGTTGGTAGAGTCCTAAAATGGCGTCGTCTTTGGCAAGGGCGTCTTGCACGACGGGCGTTTGCATCCAGTGGGTGGGTGTGTTCATGGGTGATACCTTAATGCTTTATATTTGCAGCGCTTTCTATAGTTGAAATTGTAGCACAAGTGCTTTCTTTTTCGACTTTTCTAGCGTTTCCTAGCGTGATTATGTTATGATGTGAAAAGCCCATCATCCTTAAGCTCATGGAAGCCCACTATGTCTCTACAAACTAAAAATGAAGCCTTAATTTTTCCGTCGCCTCGCCCTGTGGTGGCAGGCATTTCGTCCTACGCTCCGCCCCTTGAAGGCAGACGTGAGAAAACACGCCTCGACTTCAACGAAAACACCATCGGCTTCCCCCACATCGTGCCAGCCGGCTACGACGTCACCACCTACAACTGCTACCCCGAATACCAAGCCTTCATCAACGATTTATCCTATTTTTTGGGCGTGCCTGCGGATTGCGTCATGCTCACCAACGGTAGCGACGAAGCCCTCGATGTCATTCCTCGTACCTTTATTGAACCCAAAGTGGGAACGGCACTCATCACCAAGCCCAGCTTTTACATGATTCAACATAACCTCAAACTCGCCGAAGCCCAGACGGATATTGTCTACCTCACGCCTGATTTGCAGTACCCCATTGAAGAATTAACGCATTACCTCAATCAAAAGCCTTATACGCTCGCCGTTTTCGCCACGCCTGACAACCCGACTGGTGCCGTCTTGCCGAAGGAAAACGTCTTGGATTGGGCGAAGGTACATCCGCAAACGGTCTTTGTCATGGATGAAGCCTACGCCTTCTATCGCCCCGATGCCGAATCCGCCTTGCAGGACGCCATTCACACGCCAAACGTACTGGTGACGCAAACCTTTTCAAAAGCATGGGGATTGGCTGGTCTGCGATTGGGCTACATCGTTGGGCATCCCACGATCTTGGGCTACATCAAGCGAGTGCGTTCGCCCTATAGCGTCAATGCTCAAGCGGTGGCGATGGCTCACAAATTGCTGGAAGACGCTCACACCGTCCGCCGTGCTACGGAAGACACGCTTTTTCGCAAACAAGAACTCATGCAACGTTTGGAAGAACGGGGCTATGTCTTACGTTCAGGGCCAACGAACTTCTTTTTAATGAACATGGGTGGTCAAGCAGGCAACTTTACACAGTTTGCGTCCAACTTGGGGATTTTGGTGCGGAATCAGTCGCAACAAGCCTTACTCAACGGCTGGGTGCGAGTGTCTACAGGCAGTGAAGGCGAAAACCTCCAGTTTTTGGATGTGCTGAACGTCTTTAACAAGGTATCCGCCTTGGTCTTTGATTTGGACGATACCCTTGTCGACACCAGCCAAAGCTTTGACAAAGTCGTGGCGTACATGGTCAACAAAAATAGCGAAGTGCCTTTGGGCATCAAGGAATTGAACTTACTGCGTGCCGAAGGTGGCTATAACGATGATTGGGATGCCATTCAAGAACTCTTGCGTCGTCGTAACGTGGACTTGGATCGTGACACCATTCAAACGCAAGGATCGGTGATTTATCACAATCTCGCCAAAGAAGCTGAAAAATGGTTGCTGAATAAGGACGATTTAAAGTCGATTGCCGAGCGGTATCGCCTCTTTATTTTCACAGGTCGTGAACAAAGTGAGTATGACGGCGTGTGGAGCGACGAGATGAATCCCTTGTTTGAAGGCGTGTATTGTAGCGATGCCGTGGAAAACTTGGCTCGTAAGCCCGAAGGCGATTATTTAACGCACATCAAACGCACGCACATGCTAGAAAACGCCTGGTACATCGGCAATAGTGTGGATGATATGAAAGCCGCCAAAGCCGCAGGATTCCATGCCTTGGGCGTTTGCACCACCTTTACGGCGGATCAATTGCGTGAAGCGGGTGCGGATGCTATTATAGAATCGCCCACTGATTTAAAGGAGTTTTTCGCATGCTAGCTCGCACCGCCACGATTGAACGTGTCACCAAAGAAACGAAAATCAAGCTCACGCTTTTTTTGGACAAGTCGCCGACTGAAGAAAACCGTCTCAATACGCAATCGCCGTTTTTGAACCATATGCTCAACACCCTTGCCACGCACGGACGCTTCACCCTGCAAGTCGACGCCACAGGCGATGTCGACGTGGATCCGCATCACTTGATTGAGGATGTGGGGATTGTCTTTGGGCAGGCGGTCGTCAAAGCCTTGGGTGGAAGCTTCAAAGGCATTGAGCGAGCGGGCTGTTTTCGCTTTGCGATGGACGGCACACTGGCGGATGTCGCCTTAGATGTGTGCGGTCGTGGGAATATTGTGTGGAATGTGCCGCCTTTTGAAAGTGCTTTCGTCGGCACGGTGGATCCTCGCTTGTTTCGGGAGTTTTTCAAGGGGGTTGTCGACGGTTTGGCCTTGACGATGCACGTCAATGTGCCGTATCGGGACAACGATCATCATGTGGTCGAAGCCATTTTTAAGGCCTTTGCTCGTGCCTTAAACCAAGCCTTGACGCCCTTACCTGATGGTGAAATGATGAGTACCAAAGGCACCCTTGAGGCGCCGAAATGCTAGTTGAAGTCCTCCACTACGGCGGTGGGAATGTGGGTAGTTTACTGCGGGCTTTAGAACGCTGCGAGATCCCCTACACCCTGCTCAAAGGCAATATCGACGGCACATTTCCGACTGGCCAACATCCTGTGATTTTACCTGGCGTAGGAGCCTTTGGGGCCATTATGCAAGGCTTAGAAGCCCGTGGCTTTTTGGAGCCTCTCAAACGAGTGGTACTAGACGAAAAAGTGCCGTTTTTGGGCGTTTGCGTGGGCTTGCAAGTCTTGTTTGAATCCAGCGAAGAAAGCCCCGATGTAGCAGGCTTAGGCTTTTTGAAGGGAACCGTTCGCCATTTCCCTACGGATTTTGAAGGCTCAAAAGTGCCTCAAATCGGCTGGAATTACATTCACGCCCAGCAGGAAAATGCCCCTGAAGGCTTTGTTTACTATGTGAACTCCTATTTTGCGGATCCTGCGGATGCGAACGTCGTGCTGTATGCCAGCGATTACCAAGGCACTCGCTTTTGTGGAGCCGTCAAACACGAGAATATCTCGGCGTTTCAGTTTCACCCCGAAAAAAGCGGTGCGTTTGGGCATGACTTATTGCGTCATTGGTTTGATAGCCTACCTGTTGAGGTGCTGAAATGAGCCTAGACATCCACGCCCAACTCAAGCCACTAGTAGATGAAACCGCTTTCAATACTACATTTCAGGCATTGTCCACACAAGGAGATGCCGTCTTTGCGACCAAGCAAAAAGCCCCTGCTAAATTGATTGGCGACTGGCAAAGCACGGAAACCATGTATGCCGTGGTGGATCGTGAGGCGTTTGATGCTTGGCGAAAAGCGGCGCATCAATGGATTGACACCTATTTTGAAGACGCCGATGCATTGATTTATGGTTTTGACGAGTTGTGCCGCTTTCCGTCGTTTCTGGAGTTTTTGGAAGGTCAGAAGTTTGTGAAGGCTCTATTTAGGCGATGATACCCATTACTATTTGAAATATAGCTGAATTTAGAGTTTTTTGTACAGGAGTCTACTGTACAAAAAACTCTAAATTCAGCTATACATGTGTTCAGAGCCTTCTATACCGTCCGTTGCAAATGCTCGTGCAAGTAATGCCCTGTCAAACTTTCCCCCACCGATGCCACCTGCATCGGCGTCCCTTGAGCGAGCAAGCGTCCGCCATTGTCGCCCCCTTCAGGGCCTAAATCAATCACCCAATCACTCGCCGCGATATAATCTAGTTGATGCTCAATCGTCAACACCGTATGCCCCTTTTCCACCAAGCGTTTCACCACATCAATGAACAGGTGTAAATCATGCCAATGCAAGCCAATCGAAGGTTCATCAAAAATATAGAGCGTATGCCCCGAAGGCTTCCGCATGAGATCGGTTGCCAACTTCAAACGCTGAGCTTCCCCCCCCGAAAGCAACGGAGCCCCCTGCCCCAAAGCGAGATAGCCCAAGCCCACATCGCACAACAACTGCAAATGTTGCCCCAACGTCGGATGGCTCTCAAATATCGTGATGCCGTCTTCAATCGACGTTTCCAGCAACTCGTAAATGTTCTTGCCCTTGTAACGCACCCGCAAGATTTCGGGCTTAAAACGCTTGCCGTCGCAAGTTTGACACAGCATTTCAGCATCAGGCAACATCCCAACAGAAAGCGTGGTTTTGCCAGCCCCTTTACAGTCTTCACAACGACCTGCCTTGACGTTAAAACTAAAGTGAGAGGCTGTTAAGCCTTGAGCCTTGGCTTCAAGCGTGTTGGCATATAAATTGCGAATGGCATCAAAAATGCCTGTATACGTCGCTGGATTGCTACGGCTGGTGCGACCAATCGGCGATTGATCCACCACCACGAGCTTGTCAATCTGCTCGATGCCTTCAATCGCCTTGACGCCCTTGGGCATCGTGAGCTTCAAATCATTCAGCGGAATATCCTTTTTGCGACCGTAAGCGCCGCTCACCGCTTGAATGTACTGCTCCACATAAGGTAACAAGCAATCAAACAACAGCGTGCTTTTGCCCGATCCGCTCATGCCTGTGACCGTCACCATTTTGCCAAGGGGAAGCGTAATATTCAGATTCTGCAAGTTGTGATGGGTGCATCCCTTGAGTTGCAAGGTTTTTTCGGCTTTAGGGAGCTTCTTGGTGTGATTCATCGCAATACGCCGACGTCCTGCTAAATAATCGCCTGTAATCGAATCTGCCTGTTCTTCGAGTTCGCTGGGCAATCCCGAAAAAACGAGTTCGCCTCCGTGGATGCCCGCATTCGGCCCAATGTCCACGGCATAATCGGCTTGGCGAATCAGCTCTTCGTCATGTTCCACGACAAGCACGGTATTTCCCTTGTCTCGTAGTTCTTTCAGCGTGTTAATCAGCTGTTGATTGTTATGAGCATGCAAGCCAATAGACGGTTCATCCAGCACATACATCACGCCTGAAAGGCCGCTCCCGAGTTGGCTAGCCAAGCGGATGCGTTGAGCTTCGCCTCCCGAAAGTGTCGATGCTTGACGACCTAGCGTCAAATAGGTCACGCCCACATTCTTCAAAAACTGCAAACGAGCCAACACCTCTTTCATCGGCACTTGGGCGATCAAGGCTTCGGTCGGCGTAAGTTCGTGGCTGAGATTGACCAGAGCATCATAGGCATCGCTCAAGCTCATGGCACTCAAGTCTTTCCATGTGAGCGTATCACCCAATCGCACATTCAGCGAAAACGGCTTGAGCCGATGCCCGTCGCAATCGGGGCAATCGTCCTGCAAGGTGAATTGGCGGAAATAGGCTTGACTGGTCAAACCGCCTGTATTCGCCTTCAAACGCAATAACGGCAAAATGCCTTCAAAGTTTTCAAAGAAGCTTTCCCAATCTTCAGGACTGTCTTCATAATCGATTTCCGTGACAGGAGCGAGTTTGTGAACCGATTTTTCACGTCCGTAAAAGAAGAGATGCTTCTCCTCTTTTTTCCAAGACTTCCACGGCTTCGACACAGGCAAGTGCAGATACTTCTCAAACGCGCTCAACACACGCTTATGCTTGCCCCACAACAGATACGCCAACGCTGGCATGGCACCGTCTTTCAGACTCAAGGAGCCATCCTTAATAAGCGTTTTTTCGTCGATGTGCAACTGATGCCCCGTGCCTTTACAGGTCACGCACGCCCCATACGGCGAGTTAAAGCTAAATAACCTTGGTGCCATTTCGCCAAAGTCTAAATCACAGGCATGACACGCCATAAAGGTGGACATCAACGTTTCTTTTTCCGTGTCGTGATGCGGTTCTTGGCTCAATAAACGCATATAGCCATTTGAGCGTTGCACAGCTTTAGACAACGCCTGTTCCAAACGATGCAAGGTGGCATCCTTATTGTGACGCATGACGATGCGATCCACCACGGCATCAATGTGATGCACCTTATAGCGTTCGAGCTTGAAATCGTCGGGCAATTCGTCTAAATCCAGCATTTTACCGTCGACATAGGCACGGGCAAAGCCTTCTTTTCGCAATTGTTCAAACAAGGCACCGTAATCGCCTTTTCGCCCACGAATCAGTGGACTTAGAATCTGAATGCGTGTGGCTTCGGGCAGTTTTTTGATGCGTTCCAACATTTGCGGAAGCCGTTGCGGTTGCACGTTTGCCCCACATTGGGGGCAGTACGCACGCCCTGCTTTGGCAAATAACACACGCAGGTAATCCATGATGTTGGTGACCGTGCCGACGGTCGAACGTGGCGAGTAGAGCGTCGTTTTTTGTTCAATGGCAATGGCAGGCGAAAGCCCTGTCAACTTGCGAACGGGCGCTTTTTCTTGCTTGCCCATGAACTGCTGGGCGTAATCGCTTAGGGTGTTCATGTAGCGACGCTGGGCTTCGCTGTAGAGCGTGTCAAAGACGAGGCTACTTTTACCGCTGCCTGAAATGCCTGTAAACACGACGAGTTGGTGCTTGGGGATGTTCAGCGAAAAGCCCTTGAGGTTGTGCGTTTGCACGTCTTCAAGGCAGATGTATCGCTGGGTGGGGGGGGCATCGTGCAGAGCAGGCATGGCGTCACCTTTCGGCTTTAGCTTGGGGGTCGTGGAGCATCCCTTATTATACGCCAAACATTTTACTGCGTCGATTTAAAGTTTCTATGTAGCCTGTTTTTGGTAGTACTCTAACGATACTTCTTTAGCATTATAAACTTCTAGTTCTCCAGAGCCATTGTCTTTTACTATTCTGAAACCACTACTAATTAATTGGGGAGTGTTATTATCTATATAAAGACGGATAGTTCTTTCCCATGGTGTCTCTGAATTATTAAATATCAACAGTGCTTCAGTATTGAAAGCATCTAAATCGCCACTATTTATCCAAAAAAATATTTCTTTAAGAGACTCTTCCATGAAATCCCAAGTTTGTCCGTCTCTTTGTATATCTATTTGATTCCTTAAAAATCTAAAATCTTCTTGATCATTCACAACTCTACATTCAATTAATGAAAAGCTCATGAGCCTGGTTTGCTTAGTGTTATCTTTAAGAGTTGTATGTTTAAATGTATTCGCCATATCTCGGAGAATTTGAGAACTCTGTATTTTTTGAGGAAACTTTTCTCCAAAATGTGTTAAAGCTACGGATAAATTATTTGCTTTGCTCTGAAGTGAATTAATACTACCCAATGCTGAAGGTTTAGATAGTGCTAGATTTAATTCATCCCAAGGTTTAACAATATCAACTATAAATTCTTGAGTAATTGATGACCACATTAGACCTTTTTCTCCTCTATTTCATCTGCCGACCTACTGATTTTAGCACAAGATTGCACAATCACAGACCCTCTATGACACCAGAAAGCTTCCACTAAAACGATGAGCTAATCGCCATCGCCACCGCATTCGCCGATGCCCAACAGTGCTGGAAATTAAAGCCCCCTGTCATGCCATCCACATTCAGCAATTCACCTACCACGTACAAATGGGCGTGGTGCTTGGCTTCTAGGGTTTGTAAATCTAAGGCATCCGTGGCGACACCGCCAGCAGTCACGAACTCTTCCTTGAACACGCCCTTGCCGTCCACCGCCAAAGCCAAGTGATGAATCCCTTCCACGAGCTGGTTTAGCTCCTTTTTAGACACATCACACCACTTTTTGTCGAGCGGAATGTTCAACTGCTCTAAAATCAATTCCCAATATCGCCACGGCAGGGCTTCATGGGGCTTGATATTCTTGACATCTCGCTTGTGATTTTCCGCCTGAACGCCCAGCAGGGCAAGGCGTGTCGCCTCTTGCGTCTGCGTAGGTAGGGCATCGACAAAGAGCGTCGCCTTATACTTGGACGCATACAATTCCACAGCGGATCGTGCAGAAAGCTTCAACACCGCAGGCCCACTCACGCCCCAATGCGTCAATAAAAAGGCGCCGTTTTGCTTAAAGGGCTTATCAACGTGGGGAATCTTCAAGGTGAGTTCAACGGCGTCTAGGCTCACGCCAGCACAGGCGTGCAGGCGGTCGTCTTTCACGCAAAAGGTATATAGGGACGGCACCAAGGGCGTCAACGGCAAGCCTAGCGATTCGGCGAGTCTGTAGCCTTGCTCTTGCGAGCCTGTCGCCAAAACCAAGCGTTTGGCGTGAAAGACGTTGCCTGTTTGCGTGACGATTTCAAAGGCATCTTCACCCGCTTCACCAGCGTTTCGTTCAGCCGAAACAGCGGATTCATTGTAGTGAATGGGAACGTTATAGCGTTTCAGCTCACTCAAAAACACCTCGATGATTTCTTGCGAGTCGTTGCTTTTGGGGAAGACCCGACCGTCGGCTTCGGCAACCGTTTCCACAAAGTGGTGCTTGAGCCATTGTCGCATATCGTTGGGGCTAAAGGCTTTGAGTTGCCCTTTGACTTGCTTATGCTGGCGTGGGTAGTGCTTGAGCAGGTAGGCGACATCATCAGAATCGTGGGTGACGTTGCAGCGTCCACCACCCGAAACCTTGACCTTTTGCAGGGCGTGGTTTTGCCGTTCGAGGATGGCGACTTTCAGGCTGGGGTCTTCTTCTTTGAGTCGTAGTGCGGTGAAGCATCCTGAAGCCCCTGCACCGATGATGAGAACGTCTAGCATGTGGTGTTTGCCTTTTTTTGAATGTTTTTCCTGTCCCCCCTCCTAATTTTAGGAGGGGGTTAGGGGGCGGTTAAACCCACAAGCGGAGTCTAAGGTTTAACCTCACCCTTGAACGTCTAAAGACGTTCTCTTCCCTCTCCTAAAATTAGGAGAGGGAACTTTTAGCATAATACAAAAAGAAGACAAAAAAAAGCGACGAGGGCTTCTCATCGCAAACACATAGTGTCTTTCTACTTTTCTAAATATCTTTAAATGCTCAAGAGGGCTTTTTTTGGGGGGGGATAAATATTTCTCATCTCATCAGTAAGGGAAAGCAAAAAACAAAAGGGAATCAAAGCATTAAGCGATAATGTTTAAACGGTTTTGAGTCGTTCCCACTGTAGGGGAAAGGTTCTTTAAGAACATACTGTTGACTACGGGTGCCGTGGTGCTAACCGATCCACCAAATTCAACGGGATTAGCACCCACACGAGCTTTTGCACTCACCTTGTTATTAGAAAACTGAGGCATTGGAAAAGGTCCGATGTTGGGATTAGCTTGTTTAACGGCGAAGGTCATGGGGTTTGCTCCAGGCAAGGGTTTGTTAATTTCTTTAGTGGGGTTAGTGTCGAATTGACATTAACCATATGTGTATATTAAACACTTTGGGGTAGTGTGTCAAGCACACTAAGGTAAATGTAACAAAAAAGTAACAATTATCTTTAAAAACACAGGTAAGACATTCTTAAAACCCTCTTTAAATGGAGTTTTTTTAGAGATTTTCACAAAAACACTTTTCTGTTTTTAAAATAACAGGTATAATACAGTCATCTTGGTTTTATCTATATATTATGTAGGAGTCTTGATTATGCGTTTATCTCAATGGATGACTTTTGCCTTAGTGGTTTGCCTCATAAATTTGAGCGTTCTGCCTTTTTATGCCCAAGCGGACGGCTTGGTGCAGTTGCGTCCCTTAAACACTGCCAATAACGGTAGTAGTTCTGTGCAACCGTGGCAACCCACCACCACCGAGTCTAGCAGCACCCCCACAACGACTTCAGCCAGCTACCGTACAGGGGTTTCCGCTGTAGCTGGTAAGCAGTACTTGACGATTCGCTTGAACGATCGTGTGAGTTCTAAAGACGCTAAGCAAGGTGACACGATTTCCGCAACGCTTGAATCGCCTGTGATGTCCGGATCTTCGATTATTGCCCCCGCAGGATCTGAAGTCTTAGGATCGATTGTGGATGTATCTTCCGCCAAGCGTGCAGGCATTCATGGTCAAGTGGATTTACGTTTTTACACGATCGTCAAACCCAATGGCGAGCGTGTTGCCATGGATGCCATTGTCGTGACCAAGCACGGTGGATCTATGATTCGGCCCAATAACTATGCGGTGGACGCCGCTAGAGGCGTAGGTATCGCTGCGGCTGGGGCAGGCGTTGGGGCATTAACAGGCACGGCGACAGGGGCTATTTTCGGTGCGGCTGGTTCAGGGGCTGCTTTAGGAACTGGTATTGGTGCAGCGGCTGGTATCGGGTATGCCTTGTGGAGACCAGGTAAAGGCATCGAGTTGCCTAAAGGCACCTTGTTGCAACTTCAAACGCAAGATGCTAGCACCGCACAGGTGCGTCCGATATAGAAGTTTCAAGGAAGTTGAAAAAGCGTCTTACTCCCTCCCCTTTAAGGGGAGGAAAACAACTTTCTCATTCACGAAGTGAATCTTCACCTTTAGGAAGGAGAGGTTGGGAGAGGAAACCAACGGTTTTCTTTCCCAAGAGAAAAAGTTTACTTTTTCGACCATGTTGGGGTGGGGAGTAGATGCCAGCACTACGTTTTAGACATCCCCCCCTCTCCCTAGCCCTCTCCTCAAGGAGAGGGAACAGGACTTTCTTAGAGTTAGTAAACCTTTCTAAAATTAGGGCTTGGAATGAAAATATCTTTGTGTTAAAGTGACTCTAGTCTTTGTAAGGCTATGCGTTTATGATTAGCGAAAGGTTTAAATTTTTATGTCGAAAGACGTTTTGGAAATGGAAGGCACCATTTTAGAAGCCCTTCCCAATGCCATGTTTCGTGTTAAGTTGGAAAATGAAATCGAAATGTTGGCACACATTTCTGGACGTATTCGCAAAAACTTCATCCGCATTTTACCCGGTGACAAAGTCAAAGTGGAACTTTCCCCTTATGATCTTACCCGTGGACGCATTACCTATCGCATGAAATAGCTTACCCTTCTTTATTTCGTATTACCCCCTCAAGCCAAAAGGATTCAAACATGAAAGTACGCAGTTCTGTTAAAAAAATCTGTGACAAGTGCAAAGTTATCCGCCGTCGTGGACGGGTCGCTGTTATTTGTGAAAACCCTAAACACAAGCAACGCCAAGGGTAGTTGCACGAATAGACTTTGAATTATTTAAATGTATGAAAGAGTCTACCTTCTTTAAGTATGTAGACTCTTTTGTGTTAAACTAAACGAAGAAGCCAAAACAAACTACAATAAGGATGTGTTTTGTTTTGGCTTCATATTTACTAGAAGACGCTTACTTATAACGGAATTATAAGAATCGTCCTAAAATAGCTTAGGTTCACATGATTCCCCTTACCTTGCTAGACGGTCAACCCTGCTGGATAAACCCCGATCACATCCTGATGATTGAAGCACGTCCAGATACCTTGATTCGCCTAAGTAATGGGGAAAAATGGCTCGTGAAAGAGTCTATTCAAGCCGTTCAAGACGCCTTTTTGGCCTATAAACGAGCCTGCTTTACCGCTTTGACGCTCCCTGTTTTAATTGAAGATCCTGTAGATTAAGCTGTTTTTGAAGCCTATAAGGTATTAACCATGTCTGAAATTGTGAATAAAGACGAGATCATCGAACTTGAAGAGCAAGAAGAAGATGAAAACGAAAATCCAGATGTGCCTGAAGTGAAGGATCGCTCATGGATCCCGCTGTCTCAGCAGGTGGATTTAGCGGCGGAAGGGTCTCGTCCTTTTACGCCCAAAGCCATTATGCACGAAGGCGCTGTCATTGTTTTAGACACCGAAACCACGGGTCTCGATCATAAAACCGAATCCTTGCTTGAAATAGGTGCCGTTCGTCTAGAAAATGGCGAAATTACCGCCACGTTTTCAATGCTCATTAAGCCTTCTGTGCCGATTCGTCATTCGAGCTTTAAAATTCATCATATTTCAGATGAAATGGTTGAAGACGCTCCTTCTGTGGAAGAAGCGATTACGGCGTTTGCCGAATTTGTGGGCGATTTACCGTATGTGGCTCATAATGTGGTATTTGACTATAGTTTTATTACAGAAGCGTACAAAAAGCACTTGGGCAAGCGGTTTTTGAACCCTCGCATTTGCTCGCAGGAACTGTATTATTCGCTATTCCCTGAAGAAACGTCTCACGGCTTGAGTTCATTGGCTCGTAAGTTTGGTTATGAACCCCATGTGGAACATCGTGCCTTAGATGATGCGATGCAATTGGCTCAATTGTACCCACAATTGCGTAAGCTTTACTTACAAAAGCATGCGTGGAAGTATAGCCAGTTGACCAACATTGATTATTTGTTGGAGCGTTACTTGCGTTTGCAGAAGGCTCATCAGACCTTGCAATCTGAAATGGCGGATTTAAAGGATGTGTTTAAGCTTTATTTTGCGGAAGGTGGTCACCCCATTCGCACCACAGGCGGCGAAATATTGACGGCGAATCTGCGTCGCCAATACGATTACAACTCAAATGCGTTAATGGAAACCATTGTCGAACATGATTTACTGCCTCAAGTGAGCCGTGTGAACTTGCGTTTGGTGGACAAACTCATTATGCAAAAGCCTAGTCGTTCCACCATTAGCGATGAGGTTCGCCAGTCGTTGATTGCCACCCGTAAAACGATCGCACAAAGCTGGAGCATCGAACTGAAAAAGCCGTAAGCTTAGGTTTTGAGTTCTTAAAAACCAAAACCACTATTGTTGTTTTGATTCTCTGTATTGGTGTTGAACATACCGTTCATATTGTTCAGCATGGAGTTTTGCATCATTTGATTCATCATCTGCGGATTAAGGGCAGGGTTCATGCCTTGTCCATTCATCATATTTAAGCCGCTCAAGCCTTGCATCCCATTCATTCCCTGCATGCCGTTCATGCCCTGTCCGTTCATCATCATGGCCATGGGGTTGTTTGAATTAAAACCGTTTTGCGAATTGCTCATCATTTGCATCATCATCAATTGCTGAAGCATTTGAAAGTTTTGTGCAATCTGTTCTTGCGTCAAAGGCGTTGTACTCGCGGGGGCTTGTACGGAAGCCGCTGCACCGACGCTTGAAGAAGGCGGCGTTGACGCACTGTTTTCTTTTTGAGCATTTGAAGGCTTGGGGGGATTGTTGGATGCGTTGCTTTGATCGACGGGGGGAATACTTTTTTCATCCACCCACCCTTCTTTCACCATAGGCATGGGGTTTACTTCCACTGAGGCCTTTTTTTCTTTTGAAAAAGCGTTGCTTTGTAACACGCTTTCTTCAGGGGCTTCTTTTTTTGTCACCAGCGTGTGGCTAAAGGGTGAAGGACTTTCTTTTTCTTCAGCCACTGAGCGAGCCAGGTTTAATAAAATCTTATTTTTTTCGTCTTCCACCGTCGGTGCTTTCGCTTCAGGTAGATGGCCTGACCATGCCAATGCCTGCTGTGTCACAACATCTTGCGGAGCCAGTGTTTTTAGGGTCGCTAAATAGCGTCTCATGGCAGGAAAGTCACCCAGCGTATAGCTGGCCTTAGCGAGGTAAGAAAAGGCCTCTAAATCTTCGGGGTGATCTTCCACCCATGATTCCAGCAATACAAAGGCTTGGCGAGTTTGTCCCTGTTTGAGGGCTTCAATAGCAATCAGACGGCTGTTTAATGAAGGCGTGGCTTGCGTACGTTCTTGGGGAAAAGGGTGTTGAACTATTTGATTGCTGGGCGTCAAAAAAAGTCCGTCCGCTTTTAAAGAAGGCAAAAAAAGTAAGCTGACACCCAAGTAAAGGAGCAAGCTTGTGCTAAGAATCGTTGACTTATTTTGCATGGTTAAGCCTTTTTTCTGTGCGTCGTTCTTTTCAATTATGACAAAGAAAAGCAGCAAACATCCCCTTCGTTTGGACGGGATTTACTTGTTTTATAGGCTCATCCCCAAAACTTAGACGGACACTGTACGAGCGTTCAAGGCTTCGATACCAGGTAAAGCCTTACCTTCAATAAACTCTAAGCTGGCTCCACCACCTGTAGAAACATGGGTAAATGCCGATTTAGGGTACTTGAACTTTTCCACCGCAGAAACCGTGTCGCCTCCACCCAAAACGGTTTTGGCACCATTTTTAGTGGCTTGAGAAACCGCAACGGCAAGGGCTTTGGTGCCTTCAGCAAAAGCATCCAATTCAAACACACCCACAGGGCCATTCCACAAAATAGACGCACTGTTTAAAATAACATCCGCAAAGGCTTCACGAGTTTTAGGCCCAATGTCCATGCCTTCCCACCCGTCAGGAATCGCCGTGGCATCGACGATTTTTGTGTTTGCCGTGGCACTAAAATCATCCGCAACCACAATGTCTTCAGACAAGTAAAGGTTCACACCATTTACTTTGGCCTTGGCGATGATGGCTTTAGCAGTGTCAACGAAACGGGGTTCGCAAAGGGATTTTCCCACGCTATAGCCTTCAGCCAGCAAGAAGGTATACGCCATGCCTCCACCAATGATGATGTTGTCGACTTTGTCTAGTAAGTTCGTCAACACGGCAATTTTGGTCGAAACTTTGGAACCCCCTACAATGGCCGTCACTGGTTTTTTCGCATTCGTTAAAATTCCGCCTAAGGCTTCAATTTCAGCACTCATCAATAAGCCTGCTACAGCTAAAGGCACGATGTGAGCCACGCCTTCTGTCGATGCATGGGCTCGATGTGACGTACCAAAGGCATCGTTCACATAAACATCTGCCAAACTGGCTAGGGTTTTGGCAAAGGTGGGATCGTTCTGCTCTTCACCTGCTTCAAAACGCACGTTTTCAAGCACCAAGACTTGTCCGTTTTCTAAGGCGGCGACCTTCGCTTGAGCGTCCGCACCGACAACGTCTGTGGCTTGAAGGACGGTGATGCCGTTTAGTAAGGTGGCTAAATGCCGCGAAATGGGGGCTAGGCTAAAGGGTGTTGGGTCTTCTCCCTGTTGGGGACGTCCAAAATGGCTTACCACAATCACTTTGGCTCCTGCTTGAATCAAGTAGTTTAAGGTAGGTAATGCTGCTACAATACGGCTGTCATCATCAATTTTACCGTTACTAATGGGGACGTTTAAATCTTCACGCACCAAAACACGTTTGCCTTCTAACTGACTGGGGGTTAAATCCTGCAAGCGAATAAAAGTCATGGGGACGCATCCTTATAAAATAAGTAGAACTATAATAGGCATGATAATCATATTTATCACTATAAGTATACCACAAAAGCCCAAACGCACAAAAAGTAAGCTATTTTGTTTTTATCCTTATAGCGTTAAAAGGACTCTATTTTAACTTACATCCAATCAACCCATTGACACTCATAAGGATGCAACGCATGATGACTTACTATCCACTACCACCCGTTGGGGCTTATACCGGCTTTATGCCTGGAGCTTCGCCATACGTGGCAGGCGGTGGATATAGTACAGGCAAACCCGCAGGTTATTCCCTGCCTTTACCTCCACGTTTTCATGAGTCGCCAAACTCGGATTGGCTAACGCCATCTGAAAGTCAGTTTGAACGCCGTCATTTGGATCATTCTATACATTTAGGTCTCACCGAATGGGCATCGATTATTGCCACTACGGCGGTCGGGGCTTTGATAATGCATTTAATGTTGATCATTTAAACTCAATTTTATTCATTTAAGACGACAGAAGAAAGAACACGTTTATGTCAGGTTACGGAAGCAATCCCTATTATGGAGCGATGCCCATTCAGCAAGCCAGCTGGGATGCCAATGCGATGGTCAATCCGTATACTGGTATAGAAGATGCTCGTTACATCAACACGCATCCGTCTGTAGTGGCTTCAGCTAGGGCTGTCCCCGTTAAACCGCAACTGCAGGTGGGGGGGGTGCCTCAATCGTTTTCAAAAGACAACAGCTTCAACGATGTCTTAAAAGTAGGCGTCGGCATTGCGGCTTTAGCAGGGTTGTGGACGTTGTTGACACACAAGTCGCTCCAGTCGAAGTCGACGGGTTGGGAAGGTTTTTGGAAGTGGTTAAAGAATCCAATCGCCAAGCGCTTTACGGACGATCAAGGTCTAATCACCGCTAAGTGGATGGAAGGTCTGCATGGCAAAGGCGCTAAAGCTAAGAAAGCTAATCTGTCCAAGCGTATGACCGCAGAAGGCGGAACAGGCTTTGTGCAACAAGCCATCAATTACTTAAGTGACGATTACGGTAAAACGGCCTTTCATCGTGCTCGTAATGCCCATGCCTTAGACGCCAAACGTGAACAAGCACTTGATGTGATGTTATTGCACCGTGAATTGTTGCGTGATCCTTCGGATAAGCTCTATAACAAGGAATTTTACAAGGACTATGGCTTTATAACGCATGCTGAAGCCGTGCATCAGACGCAAAGCGTCTTGCGTGCCTTGATTGAAAATTATCGCCGTTCAGGATCAAAACATAATGAAAAAGTGCAAACGATTACCAATATCAGCGAAAACTTTTTGAATATGTACATCGAGCGTCATAAGGTGGATCCGACCAATTACCCCATGGGCGAAGGCACAGCCTTGTTGTCTCGCGTGGTGCATTTACCCAAAATTGAGCACTTAATCCAAAAGGGCTGGTTTGGTAAAGCAGGTCGTGAACTTGAAGCCGAAAGAGGCTTACGCCAGTTCTTGTACATTGCGTCGAATCAAACGCATGATTATTCGGGCAATACCGCCACCAATCCAGTACGACTCTTTAAAGCGGATGAGTGGAAGCTTTTTATTCAGCAATATAGAAAGATTATGGAACATATGTTGCCAAAGAATGCGGAAACCAAAAAGCTTCTTCATGCCTTAAATGAGTTGGCGGAACAGGGTTCAAAGGCCTTGAATCAACAAGGTACAGACCCTGGGCAACTTCGAGTTCAACAAAGGCTTGAAGAAGCTCTGACGGAACTGATCCGTCAAACCAGAAATCCAGGCCCACCCTTTCAACAAGCAGATATTCTGAAAGAAATTCAAGGTCAACAGTCTGAAAAACAAGGCGATACCTTTGCCTTGTTGCAATCCTTATTGACGGAACATCATCCGCAGATGGATCATCTGCACACCATGGCGTAAGGCTTATTGAAAATAATGTCATCTACATGAAGGGGCTTGCCCAAGTCCTTGCTATTGCTACCGATACCATAATCAACAGTTCAACAGAACAAAGTTTTTCTTTCTCTCTCTCTCTCTCTTTCTCGATAGAAAGGTGGTGTTTATTCTCAAAGAATAGACACCCTTTTTTTGTCTTTTTCGACCCACGAAAGTCGACTTTTCGACCCACGAAAGTCGTTTTTTTGGCCATGAAAGTCTGTTTTCTGGCCATGAAAGTCCGATTTCTGGCCACGAAAGTCTGTTTTTTGGCCATGAAAGTCTGTTTTTTGGCCATGAAAGTCTGTTTTTTGGCCATGAAAGTCTGTTTTCTGACCCACTAAATTGTGGAAAAAATGAAACAAGCTGGGTGTTTGATACGTTTTTCAAGGAGCCACTCTTCTTCAGTATGACACCTGTTTGACGGGTTTCCTAGTGCCTAAAACCCACGATTTGCCCCAAGCTATAGATCTTCAACGACTAAATAATTGCTCCACGAATACGGTCTACCACGCTGTCATAATCGAGCAATAAGCCTTCATTCAACATATTGTACAAACCCACCGTGCATTTACCCACCAAATAGGCGGTTTGCTTACGGTCTAACATCTTTTCTTGCTCCGCAGGAGCGAGCAATTCTTCAATGCTAATGGGGCAATTGCGTTCATCCCTCACTTTTAAATCGGCATTTTGTACCAAGTTAATGCCAATCCCTGTGACAACGCCTTTAAGCGTTCCACCAGTGGACATACGGGTTTCCACCAAGATACCCCCGACTTTGGCGTGATGGGCATATAAATCATTGACGCCTCGAATCTGCAAGGTATTGATCAAGCTGGGGTACACAGACGTTAGCACAATCCATGCCGCTAAACCTGCAATGCTGGTATACATAGGCACAAAGCCCGTCGGCACATTACGCGTGGTGAAGCGTTCATTTTGAACAGGGTATAGCATCGAACAGTAAATGCCACTGTCAACTGGCGATTGCCACTTGCGATTTAAGGTTCCACGTCCGTTTCGCTGTGTTTCGGCTAAAAACAAACTGGGACGTAAGACGTTATGTTCTTTACATTCTTTATAATGTTCCCACGCCCAATCATTGGTGGACGTCACCGAATACGCTTCATACAAATCAAGTTCCGCATTTAAAATATAAGGCTTAATGCGTTCAGTGAATTCTTGTGGTAAGACGGTAGACATGATTAAAGACCCTTCGCTACGGCAATAGCACCATACGTTACTATGCCACTGCACCCAGCACGTTTGAGGGAAAGCAAGGCTTCTAGCATTACACGCTTGCCGTCGATGTAACCGAGCTTGGCACCTGCTTGAATCATAGCAAATTCTCCACTCACATGGTAAGCCAGCATCGGCATTTGATACGTTTGCTTGAGGAGCTGAATGACATCTAGGTAAAACGTTCCGGGTTTAACCATAAGCATATCCGCCCCTTCTTGAATGTCTTGCTGAGCTTCTCGTAAGGCTTCCTGCAAGTTAGCGGGATCCTGCTGGTAGGTGAGCTTTGAGGCTACGCCTAATTGCCCTGAAGAGCCAACCGCATCCCGATACGGCCCGTACAAGGCGGACGCATATTTGGCGGTATACGCAAAAATTTTGGTATCGTGAAAGTGAGCCGCTTCAAGGGCTTCACGCAAGCCACGAATACGACCGTCCATCATATCCGAAGGGCCTAAGGCATCGGCTCCTGCATGGGCGTAGTTGAGTCCTTGTTTGATGAGGGCTTCAATGGTTTTGTCATTATGCACGCTATTATTGACGAGTAAGCCGTCATGCCCATGCGTGGTGTACAGGTCAAGGGCGACATCCACCATAATGCCCAAGTTGGGGCAGGCTTGCTTAATGGCGTGAATCGCTCGGCAGGCCAAGCTATTGGGATTCCACGCTTCTTGGGCGTCTTCAGATTTGTCGCTGGCTTCAACACAGGCAAAAATGGCGACGCAGGGAATGCCCAAGGCTTCGGCTTCTTTGGCGACGTCTACAGCAACATCGACGCTATAACGCTGTACCGTCGGCAAGCTGGGGATGTCGATTCGCTGGTTCTGTCCTTCCACAATAAAGAGCGGTTGAATGAGGTTTTGGGGGAGGAGTTGCGTTTCTTGAATGAGCGAACGGCTCCACGCGTCTGAGCGCATACGACGATTACGAGCGAGGGGGTACATACCAGTGAACATGGGGATTTCCTTTAAAGGCTTTTTAAAATAATATCTTGAAAAGCGTCTTGCACCAGCGGATGCTCACCGATCGGAGGCAACACTTCCACGATCAGGTGCGGAAAGCGTTGGGCAATCGAACGCTTCATCTCTTCGATTTCGTGAGCCACATGGGCGCCTGCCGCCATAAAGATCGGTAAAATCTGAAGATGCGTCAAGTGTGAAACGTCTACGTTTGCCAGGATGTCATCGGCGGTGGGGGTGGTCATTTCCATGTAGCACAGCTCCACCAACGCATGGGGAGACGTACGTTTAATCCGTTGGATGAGGGCTTGAAAGGGTTGCTTCCAGCGTTCGTCTCGACTACCGTGAGCGACCAGAAGCGTAAAGGTGTTTATACTCATAAAAATATCCCCCAATGACTTGTTTTGTGGGGACTCGTTGTAGAAGCAGGCGTCCAAGCACTAAATCCGAGCGGGTGAGCGAAAGCGAATCCTCGAATGCGGACGTCGGATGCGACGAGGTGGGCAGAAACCTTCTTATTCACGAAGTGAATTACTACTTTAGGAAGGAGAGGTTGGGAGAGGAAACCAACGGTTTTCTTTCCCAAGAGAAAAAGTCTGTGGCTTTTTCGACTCAAAATGGGGAGGATTTTCAAGGAGGGGGAAATGAGGGAGGAGAAACGCAATACGTCCTCCCTTTCCCCTCCTTGAACCGCCTTTAGAGGTGTCAGAGACTTTTGGCGGAGCAAAAGTCTCTGACAACGACCAGCGTTAAAATCAAGCAGAAAAACCATTATTAAGCCCCCACCTTCTTGCTTAAAATCAACCACAACGTCCACAATAAAAGCCCACTGCGGAGCGTCCAAGCCACCGTGCGAACCCAGTTGCTATCTACCAAACGATGAATCACATTAAGATCGTAGCCTCGAGCGAGGGCATCATGGCAAGGCACCGACAAAAAGGCAGTGGCTCCCCAAATAATGAAGAGCAAGGCAAGCCCGCTCCAGAGCATCCATGCTGGCACGCCGAGTGCTTTGCCCCAATACAAGCAAGCCAGTGCTGTAGCGACTTCCACAAGCATCAAAGGCCCGACGATAAAGGTAATATCTTTGGCGTGCAGGTGGACGTATTCGGTGAATTCGCCCGCCCCAATTTTCGCCAAAAGCGGATAATGCACGCCTTGAATCAACCAGATTAAGCCCGTCATCGCAAAGGTGGCGAAGCTTTGAATTAGTAGGGCGGCTATGGTGACCTGATAGAGGGGTAAGGGTGCGGTTAGACTTGCAATAAGGTTCATGGGTGGGTTTCCTTTACAGTGGGGCTAAGGTGTTCGAGGAGTTGTAAGGCGGTGAGGCGTCCAGCACGTAAGGCACCGTTAATGGAGCCTGAATCCAAGGCGTCGCTGGCGAGTAGGATGTTCCATTTCGCTTGCAGGCGGTGGATGCTCGCTTGAATGTGGGGGGTGTCTTTGCCGTAAAGCAAGGTAGATTCCGACAAGGCATGGGGAATGACGTATTCGGTTTCTTTCACCCAGTCTTTTACGCTATCGCCAAACCATGCGTGTAGTTCGTCGCGGACTTTCTCGTCTCGTTGTGAGGCGGTTTCAAACGTGGCTTCTTTTAAGGTCACGCTTAGCAAATGCTTGCCAAAAGGGGCATAATCAGACGCCACTTCTGAAATAAAGCAAAGGTGTTGTATGATGCCTGTGCCTTCACCGTTTAAATAAAGAGCGTCGCCGACGAGTCCTTTCGGGAGCCTGCCTTCAAAGGAAAAATACAGGTTGGCCGTCGCATTTTGCGAGAAGGGGAAGTCTTCGTCCAGTAAGCGAAACGTGTCTTGTAAAGGCGTGGCAAAAATGACAAAGTTGGCACGAATTTCGGAGCCATCCGACAAAGTGACGGTGCGAGGGGCAGGGGCTTGCTCGTCAAAGGGGCTAAGCTCGACGACGGATCGGTTGAGCCATAGCTGGTTTTTTGTGAGCGATTGCGACAATTGCTGTGGGATGGCGTGCATCCCTGCTTGGGGGATGGTGACCGTGCCGACAGCGAAGCATTTAAAGGTATACAAAAATTTTCGTACGCTGGTTTTGAGCGTGTTTTCTAAGAAAACGCCGCCGTAAAAAGGTTTGAAAAACTGTTGAATATAGGTTTCGCTAAAGCCATAGTCTTGCAAAAACGCCAGCGTGGGTTGTTCGGGCGTTTGGAAAATAGCGGATTCGTCTAAGCCTTTGGCGTAAAGGGACAATTTCAAGGTAAGGAGCTTGTCCTTCACAGTGCCGATGGGTGAAAAAAGTCCTGTAAATAATTGGCGGAAGTCTCGAAAGGGGTCGCCGACTTGGTAAAAGGCTCCGTTGTGGCGGATGATCGCTCCTGCGTAGAAGGCTTGCAAGTTCAGTGCTTTGAAATCTAAAAAATGGCGAGCTTCTTCATAAGCGGTGTTGAACGCTTGAAAGCCTCGATCGAGCGTAAAGCCGTGATGCACATCGCTTTGCACTCGCCCACCGACGGCTCCATCAGCTTCGACGATCAAAAACGGCACGCCGTGACGTTGCAAGGTTTTGGCACAGGCTAAACCTGCGAGTCCTGCTCCCACAATGAGGACAGGGACATGCGGGGTGTTGGGTGTGGGTTCGTTTGTTTTTAAAGTCATCATAGTCTTTATTGTACCTAAAGACGACGAAAAAGCCAAACCCAGTTGTGGATTTGGCTTTTTTACGTTGCAATAAAGAACTAGGCTTTAGGTATAAGAGATTCAATGTAGGCCTGCATATCTGCTGCTAAAGCGCTAAATTTTTCGGCTAGTGGCGTAGCCACTTCTTGTGAAGTAGGTATACCTTCAACATAGCTTCTCCTTTCAGAAAAACCTCTGAACATTTTTTGAAAAGTGCTTATCGCTTTAACACTTTTAGGGCTATCAATCTCACGTAACACAGAGGCATAATACTCAGCTACCTGAGCCCTAGTGAGTAACAAAGCGAAAGGTGTCGTCCCGCTTTCCTTAATCGCCAAGAATCTTCTCGTTGATACATCAAGGTAACCCGGAGAGAGACCTTGACGTTGAACGTTTTTTGCTTGAGTGACAGAAGGAGTAGAAGAGGCAGAAGGGGCAAGACGAGTAGCAGGAGCAAAACGAACGGTTTGTAACATGAGTGTACCTTTCGAAAGTATTGAATAAAGAGAAAGACTGAAAATAAGAGGTGCTTATCTAATTACGATACTAAAGTAAAGTAATTCGGGTGTCAATCTATTGTTATAGTCATTTAATAATTTCCTGTACAGTGTTTATACTTTGTCGCTACGATTATTTTGTTCTGTTATGTAGGTCGCTCTACACGCCCTCACAAAATAATCTAGGCTCCTCGTCTAACCTAATGTACAGAAAACTCTAAAATGACTATACCTTTTGCCAAGCCTTTTGAGAAAATTTGCCATAAAAAAAGGGGATGTTGTTTTAAAGCATCCCTCTCTCTGCAATCACACTAGAGCGTTCATCTTTATTTGCTGCATAAGGCATGAACGCCGAGCGTCGTTCTTACAAGGGGGTGTAAGCAAACGAACTCTTCTTTCCTTAATAGGTGCTGCCTAAGCAAAACCTTCAGCATATTCACTTTAACAAAGTGAGTAACTCTTGAGTCGGCTTCTTAAACAAATTACATCATGTGGAGGAGAGAATAGAGGTAATCCAAAAAGTCAATAGAAATTATTGATTTTTGGATTTAAATCCTCTATTATGTTAGTACTAAGGTGTTTTTAGGATTTCTAGCTCCGTTTAACGCTGGTGCTTGGGGGTCTTTGTGCCGCCAAAGACTCCCCAAACCCCCAAAGGCGGTTCAAGGGGGAACGGGGGAGGACGTATTGCGTTTCTCCTCCCCTTCGTCCCCCCTTGAAAATCCCTCCTGAAACCCCACCTCGTCGCATCATTCCCTTGCACGACGTCCGCAAAATGTCTCGGAAGCCTCGCATTTAGTGCGTTGACGTCTGCTAATGTAACCATTTAAACACCCCCATAATTATAAGCATTGAAGAGGTTACCCCCCATGACTATAGAGTCCGTTAACTGGAAAGATTCCCCTGTTTTTCAAGCCCTTGAAGAGGATCCTCAACTCGGTTCTTCCATTCGAGCATGGCGAAAATGTCAAGACATTACACAAGAACAACTCGCCAAGCAACTGGGGATTTCTAAGCAGTTGTTGTCTCGCTATGAACGTGGGGAAGCCTTGCCTAGCCTTAAAAAAACGCTTGAAATGGCATCGCTTTTGGATGCCCCTGTTGAAGTGTGGTTGGATCATCGCCTCACCGATGAGGTCAAATCCCTAGGTTTGCCTGTTACCGTGCATTTAACGTGGAACAAATCCGCCTAAATTAACCCCTCTAAATCGAGACGATAGCCCACCGCATCCCGATGCTGGAGCTGGGTGGGACTAGGCATCAAGCACGTCCCCATGCCGACCGCCCAAGCCCCTGCGTCTAAATAGGCGTTGACCTTTGAAGGATGCACCCCCCCAAAGGGAATAAGCTTGGCTTGTGGAAACGGGGCTTTTATCGTTTTTAGCATAGAAGCCCCCCCAAGGGGTTCGGCAGGAAACCATTTCACGGCTTGCACGCCCAAAGCCAAGGCGTGCATGAGTTCAGACGGTGTGGCAACCCCTGCCATATAAAGCAACTCCCTTGCTTCAAAACCAACGATAGCTTGCCTTAAGGTGGAGGCATTCAACAAACCGGGGCTTGCGACAAAATCAGGGGGATGAGGCATCGCCAAAAGGCGTTCAACTTGAGATGCTGTGGTCAAGGTGCCTAAGCCGATGAGGGTGCTTTTAGGCATCCATGGGGGGCGAGGGTGATCGAAGAACGTGGCGATGTCTGGCGTGGTGAGGGTGAACTCCAAGCAGGTAAAGCCTGCGTCGAGGAGCTGTTGACTGATCCACAAGGCATCATCCAACGAGCCTGCTCGAATCACAGGGATGCGGTTTTGATAGAGGTGTTGGAGCGTCGTTTCAATCGTAGTCATGCGTTTATTTTAGCATGAAGCTTTTTATATCTAAATCGCTAATTTACTGAATAGTGTTGATTTAATGAATCGTTGCACAAGCAGACGTCCAAGCACTAAATCCGAGCGGGTGAGCGAATTGCGAATCCCCGAGCGATTTTGCGGACGTCGTGCAAAGGGAATGATGCGAGGAGGTGGGTCAAAAGGGGGTGGATTTTCAAGGAGGGGGAAATGAGGGAGGAGAAACGCAATGCGTCCTTCCTTCCCCCTCCTTGAACCGCCTTTAGAGGTGTTGGAGACCTTTGGCGGAGCAAAGGTCTCTGAC
>JBEISK010000029.1:0-23257 GCA_040375445.1 Gammaproteobacteria bacterium
CGAAGAGGCTCGCTGGATTTCTGGTGTGGAGTTTCAACGTTCTGCGGCGTTGATGACGATATTTAGACTACTCAGTCAAACTCCAGAGACCCGAGAAAAATTTGAAGTTTCCGTAATGCTTAATAACCCTACAGAGGATACTAGCACTATAGATGGCACGACTTACCAAGCATACCCTCATGTTAGTGGAAGTTTAGCTGACAAATTAACGAAGGGAACGATAGGCGATACAGACCAAGATCAATTTAAAGACGTGATGAAGCACTTGTATGGCATGAACCGTTTGTTGGGTTCTTATACTTATACCCCACCCCTCACCAACCCAATCACGCCTTCTTTCATTGTAACCAATGTTGGGGATGGGAACAATCGTCACTTGGCGAATAAGAACTATTTTGATGTCAAGCAGTCGATTCTCGATTTTAGAAAGATGTTGAAAGAAACGGCTCAATTAAAATGCCAACAAGACAAGGGCTTGCCTTTATCTTTAACACCCGTGCCCAGCCCCTGTGACGCGCCTGCAACATGGAAAAAGCATTTAGGGTATGACCACTATGTCAATATTATCTACTTCCCTAGTGATATGTCAGGTGATTCGAATGTGGTCCATCTCATGAAATCTCCTAGTGGTGTTTTGGGCAGCACTCCTGAAGGGCAGTTGATAAGCGCCTTAGCAAATTACATGATCCCTATTGACATTGTCGATGCCTTTGCACCAACGGGTGACCCCTTTAAAGGTAAAATTACGTATGTATTGGTGGTGCATAACGATCAGTATAGCCACTTACATACGCGTGTTCAATGGTTAAAACAGCAAATGCAAGCCAAGGGTGTGGATGTTGTCCTCAAAAAAGTGAAGGGTGCTGAAGACTATGAAACTTTTTTGAACAAAAAGCTACTCAAACTATTTGAAGACAAAACCGAGGGCGGTACCGCTGGTTGCTCGGAATTCAACAACATGAAACCCGAAGATTACACCTACTAAATTGTAGAAGGCACAGAGAAAGTCCAAAACTGCCTTGTTCCTCCTCCCTTAGGGAGCACGCCTCGCCGATGGCGGGCTACGCTAGGAGGAGGGACACCAGCTACAGCTGGACATCCCGAATCCCTCACCCCAACCCTCTCCCTAAGGGAGAGGGAGTAAAACCACTTTCTCTGTGCCTTCTGTACTAAAAAACAAGCTGTGCTTGGTTAATAAACGAATCAAGCACCGCTGGGTAAAGTTCATGTTCTTCTGCTTGAACACGCAAGGCAAGGCGTTCCACCGTGTCTTCTTCCAAAACAGGCACGGTGCGTTGCCCCAACACGGGGCCTGAATCGATGTCATCGGTCACGACATGAACGGTGCAACCGGTATAGTGTTCTCCGTTAGCGAGCACACTGGCGTGAACTTTCGTGCCAAACATGTTTTTGCCTCCGTAAGCAGGGAGTAAGCTGGGGTGGATGTTGGTAATGCGTCCTTCAAAAGCCGTCGTGAGAATCGGTGTGATGATTTTCAAGTACCCCGCTAACGCGATGTAATCAATCTTAAGTGCATTGAGTTCGGTGAGTAGCACTTGGTCGTAATCAGCAGGGCTGGTAAACTCTTTGTAATCTAGCGTAAAGGTAGGGATTAAATGCTGGCAAGCGTAAGCTAAGCCCGGCGCATCCGCCTTATTGGAAACCACAAGTGCCAGTTCTGTATTGGTCAGGGTGCCATCTAAAATAGCACGGTGAATGGCTTGCATGTTCGTTCCTGTGCCTGAAATAAAAACCGCTAACTTGTACGGTGATTCTTGAAGAAAGGTCATGGGGTATTCCTTTTTTGATCCGTAAACAAGGGGGAGCCATTCACACACCCTATAGAACGCTCTGTAAGAGGGGTTTTACTCCCTCTCCCTTAGGGAGGAGGGACAAGATATTTAGGTCGAAGAGTTCAAGCTGGGTTTTAAAGGCAACTCTTCCGCCAGAAGCTCATCTTCTGCTAAGAGTTCCCCAAACATTTGATGCCACTTCTTCGCCAAATACTTGATTTGATTGGCGGGCAATGGCTTCAACAACGCCAACGCCAAACGCAGGTGAGGTAAGGCGTCGTACCAACGGTTCATGCGTCGTTCGCAGGGGGGCATTTGTTTAAAGGCGTCTTGGGCTTGGGCAAAGGTAATATCCAACTGCTTACAGACGTCTCGTAGTAACCGAGCACTTAAGACTTGTTGCATGCCTTTAGGGCATAGGTAAAGCAAGTGTAACGCCATTTTTAGATTGTTGTAATTGTCGTACCAACGCGTGTTACGAATCGGACTAAACTCACTATTTTTCAGCGACGTGTGAATCGGCGACGTTGTCGGAAGTGGCTGAGGGCGAGATGTCATAGACGATCATGTCCTTTTTTTTGATTGTGGGCAGGCGTATAGCTCAATAGTATAGCTTATTTTTTGCTTATGGTAAAGTGGTAATGTTGCGAAAAGCGTAAAAAGGGCTTCTCAGCTCCGTTTTTAGCTGGTGACGTCAGAGACCTTTGCTCGCACAAAGGTTCTCCGACACCTCTAAATGCGTTCAAGGAGGGGGGAGGGAGGACGTATTGCGTTTCTCCTCCCTTTTCCCCCTCCTTGAAAATCCTCCCCCTTTACCCACCTCGTCGCATCATTCCTCTTGCACAACGTCCGCAAAATCGCTCGGGGATTCGCAATTCGCTCACCCGCTCGGATTTAGTGCTTGGACGTCTGCTGATATAAGCGTTTATCGATTTCTAAAATAGCATAAAAACAGTCATCGTATAAAAAAGGATCCCCTCTATGAATGCTTCTCAACTCATTGTCGCCCTCGATGTTCGAGGCAAACAAGACGCCCTTGCCCTCGTTGAGCGCCTTAAACCCGCAGGGCTTAAACATGTGAAAGTCGGCATGTCGCTTTTTTATGAAGCGGGCATCGGCTTGATTGAAGAACTTAAGGATCAAGACTTGGACGTGTTTGTGGATTTAAAGCTCCACGATATTCCTAATACGGTGGCTCGCACCGTGGATGTTCTCATCCAAGGCGGCGCCAGCTTTTTAAATGTCCATTGCCTAGGGGGCTTTCATATGATGCAACGCGCCAGTGAACAAGCTCAAAAAAGCAGTGACGCCTTGGGAATTGCCCCTGTTAAGGTTATTGGGGTGACGATATTGACGAGCCATCAACCCCAAGCACTTGCGGTGGATCTTCAAACGTCCGTCCCGTTGAAAGACATGGTGCTTCATTTGGCGAAACAAGCTCATCAGGCAGGGCTTGACGGGGTGGTGTGCTCCCCTGAAGAAGCGTCTTTACTAAAAGACGCCTTAGGGGAAGGTTTTCTAAAAGTCACCCCTGGTATTCGCCCTGAAGGCTACGGCAAAGCAGACGATCAAGCCCGTATTCTTACCCCAAAGCAGGCCTTAACACAAGGAGCGACCCACCTTGTAGTGGGTCGCCCTATTTACGAGTCGCCAGAACCCGAGGTGGTTTTTCAATCGATTTTAGCGTCTATCGCTCAGGCATGAATTAGTTGAGAAGACTATTAGGATTCGTCTTCGGAGAAACGGCTTGAAGGTTTTCAAGCGTCACATTCACCACATTCAACGCTTTTTGCGCTTCTTTGGTTAAATCCGCAAGCACAGCTTCTTGTTCATGCCAGTAACCCAACATTTGACGCAATTGTTCTTGATTGGGTAAAGGTTGCGTGGTGTAATTGGGGGCGAGGTACTGTCTTACATCACTAGGATCAGGTAAGGCTTGTACCGCAAATTCTTGAGTGTAAACGGTGTTGTCGTCTTCCAATGTGTTTTGAATGTAGCTTAACCAAGCGTCCCATGTTTTTTGGGCGTCTTGCGTTTGGCCTGCTTCTAAAGACGCATAAAGGGTTTTTAAATCATTTAACGCTTTTTCTTGAACAGGCATACTGGCTTTTAATGAACCGAGTTTGTAGCCGAATTCAAGGACTTGGGCTTGAGCGTCTTCTTGCACACGATTGTGTAAGGGGTTTGTGGCGGCGCCTTTGGTGATGAATCCCATTTGATTCAAGGATTGAATACGAACAGCATCATTCAAAGAATTACTAACGAGGTTGAATTGCTTGACGGGAGAGATCGTCAACGCAGTAGTGGTATGTTGTGTCATGGTGGGTTTACCTTCCGATTGGCATCTTGCATGGTGAATTGTGGTGTGGAAGCAGAGGCTTACTTCAAAGGTGTCGTCATTGAGCATTGTGGACTTGAAAGCTTGAAACATTTCGTAACATTCTTTCCTGTATTTCGTCTATAATGTTCTATAGAAAGCTCTGCAAAATTATATTTGCCTTGTTCCTCCTCCCTTAGGGAGGAGGCTAGGAGGAGGGACACCAGCTCTGATTGGGCATCCCGAATCCCTCACCCCAACCCTCTCCCTAAGGGAGAGGGAGTAAAGCCACTTTCCTAGAGCCTTTTATAGCTCATTTAACTTAGGATTCACTCATGTCTCAAAGCTTTGTCGCCCCACTTGCTGCCCTTATCGAAGCCTTTCAACAACTCCCTGGTGTTGGACCTAAAACGGCTCAACGCTATGCGTTTTACATGTTACAGGCTTCTGAAGAAAAAACGCATCGCTTGATTGAAGGCTTGCAAGAGGCTAAAGCTCACGTCCATGAATGTACGCAATGCCACCAGTGGAGCGTGGCGTCTCCCTGTGGGGTGTGTACGGACGCTCAACGCAGCGACACCATTCTATGCGTGGTCGAAGCCCCGCAAGACGTGTATGCCCTTGAACGCACCCAAGCCTTTAAAGGCAAGTACCATGTACTCGGGGGTGTATTGTCTCCTATGGACGGCATAGGCCCTGACACGCTCAACATTCGCACCTTGTTAGACAGAGTCCAAGCCTTGTGTCAAACCCACGGCAATGAAGCGATTGAAGTCTTGTTTGCCTTACCCCCTAGTACGCAAGGGGAAATGACGAGCTTGTACATGGCTCGGCAGTTGAAGCCGTATGGGGTGAAGGTCACGCGTATTGCCTATGGTTTACCTGTTGGAGGGGACTTGGATTATGCGGACCAACTCACCTTGTCTCGCGCCTTAGAAGGGCGTCAATTGCTTTTATAGTTCTTCTGCGAAGTCCTGTTCCCTCTCCTTGAGGAGCACGCCTCGCCGATGGCGGGCTACGCTAGGGAGAGGGGGGGATGTCCAAACCCCAGTCTTTACATCTACTCCCCACCCCAACCCTCCCCTTAAAGGGGAGGGAGTAAAGCCTTCTATAGAAAGCACAAATTACCGTGCTTTGGGTTTTATGCTTGTAGGGACAAATCATCTAAGGGATCATTATCAATATGAGCGGACTTAACATCGTCTATAGCGAAGCCAATGACGGCTATGCCCCATGGAATTACAACCTCCCTGCTTCAGCAATTACGGCTGAACAATACAATCAATTCAGCCCTTACAACAATAGCAATTACACCCCACTGTCTTTTCAACAACTCAGTTCAACAGGTGAACCTTTGCCTATGCCTTACGCAGGCATACAATCCGCCGCCTTAGAAACGATCGCCAAGGATCGCTACTTGCGGACGCCCCAAACCAACCCTTATCTAACCTTCGCCAATTACGGTGGTTTAAATCAATACGGCTTTGCCAATAGCCAGTTTCCGCCTGATGCCTTAAATCCCTTTTTCAATCAGCAAGCTTAATCGCTTACGATTGAGCAGGTTGAGCAGGTTGAGCAGGTTGAGACTTGTTCGGTGCATTGACATAGTCCACAAAATCATGCGAAAACTTCGGCGCCATAAGCACATTGCTGGCGATTTGAGCCGTTAACCCCGCCGTGGATGCCATCAATAAAGTGGCTTCTTCTTGAATTCGCTTGGCTTCAGCGGTATTGCCCACCGCCTTTGGTAAAGCCACCCAATGAAAATGTTCAATGGCTTTAATCGAACTGAGTTTCGCCGCCCAGTAAACGACCATGCCCATCCACGAATGGGTGAAATCGCGGATGTAATACTCATCTCGCTTGTCTTTCGGATCCCGTGAATATCTCATGGTGGGAATAATTAAAGACGGTAATAGCCAATGCAAGGCATGGTAAGCCGATTTATAACTATAGAGCTTTTCAATTTTTTCAGGGTTGTTGCGATGTATGATGGTATAGGCCAAACTCCCGATGGCAGCCGTCATATAAGTCGCTGCCAGTAGGGAAACGCCTACGGCAGGGGCTTTGAGTTTAAAGACCAACTCACCATTGTCGTCTTTCTTGGCTTGGAAAAAGGCGTGCTGTAATTCGCCCTTTAGGGAATGATCTTCAGGGTAGTCGACCTGATGTTGCTTTGTTTTAAGGGCTTTTTCTTTTCTAGATTGTGGGAAAAGCACTGCACTGCTTAGTTTCGCCAACCCGATGCTTGCCAATAAGCTAGTAACGATGCCTGGCAAGTCGTGATCCATTAAGCGAATACCGACCTTCACCAAACGCTCCTTAAGGTTAGATGCCTCAATTTTATCGTAAGGCTTCATCCATTTATAAGCCACAGGCAATAAGGCTAAGAATCCTCCAGCAGTGACAAGGGCTTCAAAGGTGTGTCGTTTTTTGTCTTGAGGGGATTGCTCATCCCACCCTTCTTTCAGATGCTGGACTTTGTCAGGTGATTGCATCCACTGATTCACCTGCTTAAGGTGCTTCATGGCTTGCTTACCAATAGCAGGACCAATGAGGGCTGACGCCGTTAAAGACAAGATTTGAGCAGGAATATAGCTAAAAAAGTGATTCTTTTCTTTTTCGGCAGTATTTTCAACATCGGCAGCCAAGGCTTTACCGATGCCTTGTAAAGCTTTCGGTAGCTTGGCGATTTCCTCTGGCTTAGTTAAGTCGGTAATGCGGTTGGAAAGCACTTTTCGAATAAACAAGTACAGCATGGTGGCTGAACCTAACGCCGCAAAATCCCTAGCCAGTAGGGCATTTTTGTCTTCAGGCGTGTCTTGCGTATAGCGAAGGAGCGGGACGAGAAAAAGTGTGGCGAGCATAAAGCCACGGTATTCAATGCCTTCAAAGTCCCAGTGCTTGGGGGGCTGCCAGGCTCCACTACGTTGAGAAGAGGCTTCATTCGGTTGATAAGGCTTTTTCAACACGACCTTGGCTCCCTGTCGTTTGGGCAGGAAGGGGCTTTCGTTAAGATTAAAAGGAGCCATTTTCATGTGAATTAAAACTTTTTTACCAGCAAATAACGATGCTCTGCTTCAAATAGGGACTACTTAAAGGCTTTAAGTCTGCTCAACAATATAATGTGTTAGGGGGAAAGATGTTGCCTTACTCCCTTAGGGAGCACGCCTCGCCGATGGCGGGCTACGCTAGGAGGAGGGACTCCAGCTATGACGGGGCATCTTGAATCCCTCACCCCAACCCTCTCCCTAAGGGAGAGGGAGGAAGGCAGCTAAAACTACAATATGTCTAACATCGACACCCTGTCGGATGTTTCAATGCTGGTGGAACCGCAATCCCTGCCCCTTTGCCTTGAGATCGTCCCTTTTTTGTGGAATATAGATCCACATTCGGGTAAGCGGTTTGTGGAATGACCACAGGCGATATTCGCATTCGAAGGCCTTGCCCTGAATCATAGACTACGGTTAAGGAATCTTGCGGAAGTTGTTGCCAACGACTGGTAGACGCCCCGTGAATCAAGCCTGCATCAGGCTCATTGAGAAAGGCTTCGCCATTGGCGTAATATTCTTTAATGTTGGTGGGTTCACTGGCCAAGACAATGGCAGACGCATACGAGCGATCTTCCCCACCGTACTGTATTTGATACCACTGTTCGTAACCATGCACGAAAATAAAGGTATAGGCACCGTTGCTCATCACCCACGTTTTGGGGGTGTAGCGTAAAAAATGGCTGTCTTCATCGAAGACGTTGCCTTTAGCGGCATCGGCGTAGCCACCGCCTTTGACGAAGGGTTTCATCACTTTTGGCGGGATTTTGCCTTGAATGTCGCCATAGGTTTTGGCGAGCATGCTGGTGATGTACTCGATTTTGCCAAGGTTAAAACCTGCTCCGTTGACGGGGGGGGTGTCGATTAAAGGCAATAAGGGCGTGAGTAAAACATGAAACAGCTTTTCAGAATCGGTCATGGTGGGGGCTTTGGAACGGGCGTCTAAGAGGCGTTTGTCTTTTATCAAGCGGGTATAATCATCAGCCGAAATGTTGGTGCCACCGTTTGCCATAAATGCCCACGTTCCCCCTCGTTCAGCGTTCAAGGTCGCCACAAAAGGATGATTGTTTGAAGCGGTGACTTCGCCTGATGTTCTGGCTCGCACATGCCCCATTAAGACCGTGCCTTCTTCGCCTAAGGCAGAAACGGCCTGCTTAAAGGCATCCGCTTTTTGGAAGAGGGGTTCGGATTGACGGTAGTAAAGGGATTTTAGAAATTGAGCGTCCGCATTAAAGCCCAAGATGCCCACGCCATCGACGGTTGGCACCACGCCATCGACGAAATTGGTATTCAAACTCTGCCCAGCGGTTTGATAAAACGGTTCGCTGGCGTGCGATTGATTCATCAAGGAACGGCTGTGATCCACCCAATAGCTTTTAACCCGCTCCGCATTTGGCACAGTTTGCACGACGGTGACCATACGGCAGGCGGACGCCTTAGGTAAAAGAAGAGAAATCAGGCAGATACCCATCATTAGCCCTGCCAACAGTCGACGCACGAAGGGGGGTGGAGAGAAAGCAGGTAACATAGAAGACTCCTTTATAGCTGGCTTTATTCTAGCATAAAGGGGGTCAAATGTAAAATAGGGGGATTTGCCTTAACAAGCAACTAAAAGTGGCATACTTTTAGCCCAATGAATTATATGTGAATCAGGTAGTAACTGAGATAAGGTTTCAGCGACGGATGTTCTGTGGCAGGATTTATAATCTTTTTCAGCACACATCAAACAGATATTTTCTCCTTTTTTTAAGAGAGAAACTAAGTATTCTAAAGTTTCTTGAGCATCTATCTCGCTAGGAGGTATCCATTGCGCTGTACCCGTTGTATTACCAAGGGTAGGGACTGATAGGTATTGTAGTCCTTCTGACGGTAATTTTTTTTCAAGATAAGGCTTACTCCATAATGTTGCCCAACCTTTAGGTCGCATTCTTACATCGACCAAAATTGATAAGTCATTGTCTTTCATAAATTGAATCAATTCATCATTAGTCTTACTATTGCCATATCCGTAACTGGCTATTTTGAACATTTGCTATTTCTTTCTTTGGGTAAAATATACCATTTATTAAAAAAGTTTTATGCTTTTGAGGGTTATTAAGGTTTCCCACAAAAAAATAGAGATCTTTTTCTTGAATCATACTATTGTACTTATCTTCTACTGTTTTTAAAGCTTCTTCTTTAGAAGATACTCCTTTTGATTGATTATAGAGCATCGCATAAGGCTCCCAATCAATCACTCCAGTATTATGAGTTTTAATTTCTCCTTTGTAAGCAGAAGAGTACTCACATTTAAATCGATAAGGCATATCTTCTACTCGCTTAATAAGTTCTTGGATAAATTCATCTTTAGGGAAGAGCATCAGTTGTTGAACAGTCTCATCTTGTTCTTGTTTTTCTACTCGTTCCCAATAGAATCGTTTGACTTCATGAGGCTTAACAACCCCTATGCTTTTCTTTGAATCAATAAGTTCATAATAAGAACTCACAGATAATTGAGAAATAATTCTCAAGCGTTTTTCCCAGTCCTTTGGGGTTGTACCAATACGCCCCATCTTTAGCCCTTGAAACTTCGCAGGATCCACTGGAGAATAACTTTCACAGCGTCGATCTTTATCACTACGTCTATAAAGATCCAGCTTGAGAATATCAAACTTGTTAAATTGTTTATCGGACTCTAGAAGTCTGTAAGGAATAGGATAAATACGAATAAAACCAATTGGGTCATCCTTATCATCTAACTCAATACCTGCGGTACAGACTGTTTCATAATGACTTTTAGAAGGTGTCGGATATGTTTTAATAGTAATTAAAATCTTTTTTGTTACAACAGTCTCCTGTTTCATGATCAAAATACCAACCTTCTACTTCTTCTTTTTCTTGTGGTTTTGAGCGGTTCGTTTCTTCGGTTTAAGCCCACTCTGCTTGTTCAACGCATGACGCTTGCGTTTAATGAGTTCATCCAAATTTTCGGAAGATACCCCAGCCGTGCTGGCTTTGTCGATGGATTCATCATCCTCCTCGTCATCGTCCTCGTCAGACGCTTGAAGAGCAAGAGGCTCTTCAAGAGGAGCTTCCACCGCTGGAAGTTCTTGAGCAACAGGGGAAAGTGCTTCGGCGACAACGCTTTCTGCCACTTCCACCAACTGATTCAATAAGCTTTGGTCGCCTTCAAAATCAAAGGGCATAGGTACTTCAGGAATACCGAGTTGCTCTAAAGCCGACGTATTCAAGGCATTCTGAACATCGTCATTCATGACTTTGTCAGCAGGCGTCATACGAGACACATCCAACAAAAAGCGATGCGACGCCCTTTTCTTGCCTTCGGAATCTTCCGCATGACGCAAGGCTTCCACAAAGGGTAAGACGACATCTTGAATGAGGTGTGACGCATCATGAGCGGGCGTTGCTTGAGCGGGGGCTTCCCCTTCACGGTGCTGCAACTGTTCCGCCAATTTCGCCAATAAAACAGGCTTCGCCGCCGTATCCACCGCTTTAAGGACGTCATCCGTCTTTTGAGTCTTCGTCGAAACGTCTTCAACAGGAGGCGTCAAAATCACAGGTGCCACCGCAGAATCGCTGGATTCTGGCTCATCTTCAGACGCAAAAGCGTCTTCTCCTTGCTCTTCGCCAGCGTCGTCGTTTTCCAACTCGTTTTCTTGCGATTCATCTAAATCGGCGTCGTCTTCATTTTCAAAGAGATCGTCGCTCACTTCGCCTGCTTCTCGGCGAGCTTGACGCTCAGCACGTTCAAGGTCTCGTTGTAAGAAGCTGGTGAGCAGGGTCATAAAGTTCGTGTTTTTCGCATTGTAACGCATCAAGGTTTGATGCACGGCTCGTGGCGGAAAGCCCAACGGTGCCGTTTTTGAAAACAACGCATTCAAGGTCGACAAACTTTCTTCGCCTAGCAATTCCGCATAATCAGGTTCGATATTGGCTTTGTCGTCATACCCCTTGAGATATAAAGCATCACCGGGTTGCATAGGGGGCTTTTCATCACGACGTGGGCGTCTTTCACCACGTTTTTGCTCTGATTTAGTCTCCTGCTTGTTTTCGACTTTAGCGTCAAGTTTAGCATCCAGTTTAGGATCTTGTTTGACGTCTTCTCTCGATGATGAGCGGCTTTGACGCCCTTCGTTGCGGTCGCCACGCCCTAATTTTTCAGACGCATTGTCGTCTTTTTTACCGTTTTGGAACTTGTCGTCTCGGTTACGGCTTGAGTTGCGGTCTTTGTCGTTACGGTCATTACGATCTTTTCCGCCACCGCCTTTGGCATTGCTACTGCGAGGAATACGACGCCCTGTTAGACGGTAATCAGGCACATCTGCCGTAGTGCTGACCCAGTTAAACTCAATGTTGCCGTCGGTAGATTTGGCGACTTCTTCGCCGAAAATCTCGCTCAAGGCTTGCCCTTGACGGTGACGGGTCATTTCCACCAAGCCCAAATCGGTGAGTTGCCCCACTTGAGGCTTGGCTTTATCTGGAGCCAGCTCATTTTCAAAGGCTTGTAGAATCGACAGTTGATCGGCACGGCTTTCCATATCGATGAAATCACAGACGATCATGCCCCCGATGTTCCGTAAACGCAACTGTCGAGCAATTTCTCGGCAGGATTCTAAGTTGGTGATGCGAATGGTTTCGGCTTGTGAAGATAAACTGGTGAAGCGTCCGCTGTTGACGTCAACCACCGCCAAAGCTTCAGTCGGCTGAATGTAGAGGTAGCCTCCACTGGGTAACGGCACTTTGGTTTGCAGGGCTTGGCGAATCTCACGCTCCACCCCTTTGGCGACCATAATCGATTGTTGCCCCGTATATTGTTGCACACTTAGGGTTTTGTCCAAATTCCAGTTTTGCAGGAGCTGTTGAGCACGTTGAGCACCAAAGGCGGTGTCGATAACCAGTTCATCCACATGTTCGGTTACCAGTTCGCGTACCACACGATAGATTAAATCTTGATCTCGATACAATAACGTGGGCGGATCACCACCATCTGCCATGGTGACGACATTTTGCCACCGTTCTAGCAAGACTTCAAAATCTTCTAAAATATCACTTTCAGTTTGCCCTGCGGCTTCTGTTCGCACAATGACGCCGATTCCGCTGGCTTTCACCAAGCTACAAATAGATTTCAAGCGTGAGCGTTCTTGTTGTGTTTCAATCTTACGACTGACACTCACGCCACGACTCCCTGGCATCAAGACCAAGAAACGACCGGGTAAAGAGATGTTCGTCGTCACACGTGGGCCTTTATGCCCTGTGGGTTCCTTAATGACTTGTACAATCAAGCGTTGACGAGGCTTCAAGCGTGTTTTAAGTTCTCCACGACCTTGCACATCACTGCTGTGCAAAAAGCCCATTTTGTCTCCGCCGACGTTGACAAAGCCTGCGTCGATACTGGGTAAGATGTTTTCCACTTGAGCCAAGTAGACGTCTCCCAAGAGCATTTCGCCTCGGTTGATGATGAACTCAATGGCTTTGTCGCCTTCCATAAGGGCCGCGATATTGTCGCGTTCAGAGATAATAATTTTACGACGAGGAGCCGCTTTGGTAGCGGATCCTCCTTGGTTTGGGTTACTCATAGGTCTAAAATCTTTCTAATACTAGGACGTTACGGTCATGGCGTCTGCCAGCCTCGTCCACTTATAATACCAATAATGTTATTCTTTATATCTATAGCCCAAGAAAGGAACCGACGTTCCAAACATGAAAGATATAGATATTTAGGCGATGTTTCCATACACAAAATTAAAACGGGAACGAAAAGCGTCAAACGTGTCGTTTCGCTTATGGCGTAAACCATGGACGAAACCCCCTTAACGTGGTTTTGTTCTTTTCCCTTCTGCACGCCTTGCGTTTTTACAAGGGTGACACAATCACAATTTCAAGCCTTACAACTTAGGCGGACAACATCACAAGCCAAAACTTCAGGGTGAAGGAAGCCGAGGCATCCGTTCACAAAAATTAACGTAGCGAAGCAAAAGATCCATAGTAAAAGCTTGCGGCTATAAATAAGGCAAGGAAATCGTCTGCGTGTTCTTCATTGGAACAAGGGGCGGTTTCGCTTTTACGAGTCATACAAATGACCCAGTCTTAAGCGTTCGGGGGGTGTTCTAGCAAGACATTAGGGTAACGTCTTCTTGAGATGATGTCAAAGAACCAAGTGCTAAGGATTGACGGGTGACTTGCCAAGGCAATTCAGGAGCAAGATAATCTAAAACCCAGTCAGGCTTAACCCATAAGGTACCCCCCGTAATAAGCGGGTTAGCACGTTCCACTTGAAAATCTAGGCGTATCGAAGAAGCTTGCGTTTGGATTTGAATCTGCTGGACATAAGGCTTTATGTCGAGGGTGTACGCACCACGCTTCTTGCTGATTGCTTCGACCATCCAATGCGGTTCATGGATTAAGGTTTTTAGCTGTTCTCTTATCATACCCTCTGTTGTACTATTTGTGCAAGGGGTAATTGCAAAATAGTGCATCGATTGAAGCATTTTTTCAATACTGGTGGAATGAGCCGTCATGGCTTCAACGTAGGTAACTTGGGCATCTTCAGGCATATGGGGGTTAATTTTTTCCAAAATACCGTCTAAAGAAATCGTTTCGTATAAAGAAACATCCACAATATCAGCGATGGCTTCCACAAAAAGAGGCAACGCAGGTCCGAAGGAAATCATCGAACGGGGGTTATAGCCCTTGGTATACGCCACAGGCAACTTGCTTAGGCGGATGGCTCGTTGGATGAGACGCATCCAGTCCAAATGCCCGATGTACTTGAGGCTTCCTTTTTTCTGCCATGTGAAACGCAAGGTCTGCACAGGGTCGGGGGTCAATCGTTGTATCGCCGAGTCCGCCTTTGAAAGCGTCCCATTCGGCTCACTAACTGTGTCATTTTCAGTACTCAAATCCTCGTGTACGTTGTTGTACACGTCGGATTCTCCGTGCTTCAATTCCTTGTTATTGAAGCCGACTTGAACGCTTTCACCAATGTAGGAAGCGTCTTGGATGACATTGTCATCCGCTTCAGGCAGGGCTTTCGTAAACGTAGGCCAAATCCCAAATTCGGTACACACCCCACACAAGGAACATTCGTCGAAGCACGGCGTCGTTGATGCCGCAATCTTCGAGCGTTCCCACTCGTTTCGCAACCACGATTTTTCTAGCCCCATGTGAATGACATCCCACGGCAACGCCTCATCAGGACTGGTCAGGCGATCTCGTGTATAGGCTTCTTCATCCATGCCCAAGGCTTGCATGGCGTCAAACCACTTGGCAAAGGGCTTGGTTTCGTCCCACGCATCCAAATACGCCCCGTTGCGATACGCCAATTCTATGACATCCGCCAGCGTTTCGTCACCTTTGGAAATCACGGCTTCTAGCTTGGACAAGGTCGGGGTGGTGAAACTGGCTTTGACGCCTCGCATGCGTTTGAATTGTTGACGCAAGTAATCGATCTTTTCGTTTAGCGTTTCGACGGTATCTTGGGCGTGCCACTGAAACGGCGTATGCGGTTTCGGCACAAAGTTAGATAAAGTCACGTTCAGTTCCAACGGTTTGCGACGCTTTTGGGGTTCGCTTTTGGCGATTTCCACACAAGCCCGTTGCATTTGGTACAACAAGCGAATAATGCCGTCTAAATCGGTTTGCGTTTCGGTCGGCAAGCCTATCATAAAGTAGAGCTTCACCTTGTTCCAGCCTGCGGTGTAGGCGGTGGTGACGGCTTTGATAATTTCGTCATCGCTCAAGTTTTTATTGACGACATCTCGCAGGCGGATCGTACCCGCTTCAGGGGCAAAGGTCAGCGTGCTTTTACGGACGCTTTGCACGGCTTCGGCGACTTCCAAACTAAAGCGATCGGCTCGCTGGCTAGAAAGAGACAACGACGCCTTTTCTTCTTTGACGGCTTGGGAAACATCCTGCACCAAGTGCTTGAACTGCGAATAATCAGCGATGCTCAACGACAACAAGGAACATTCTTCATAGCCCGTTTCCGCCAACTGCTTGAGCATGGTTTCCTTGATTTTGGTCACATCATTTTCTCGAGCAGGCAGGTTGATAAAGGCAGGGTGGCAGAAACGGCACATGCGGTCGCAACCACGGCGGGCTTCAACGGTGACACGATCATGCACGGCTTCCACCGCTGGAATCAGGGGAGCAATATCGATGTTTTGTTGAGAAATATCCACCACACGCTTATAGGCGTATTCGTTGTAGTTCGGGACAAACACGCCACTAATTTTGGCCAAAGCCTGCAACTTTTCTTCTCGAGTCCAGCCTTTTTCACGCCCTTCAGCGAGCATGTCTAACACTTCAATGAGCAGTTCTTCGCCGTCACCGACCATGAAGCCATCGAAAAACGGCACGAGTGGCATGGGGTTCGAAGAGCCAGGCCCTCCGCCGAGGATTAAGGGCAAGTCGTCACGCCCGATGCGGTCTTGGCTTCGCAAGGGGATTTGGCAGGCGTCGAGTTCACCGAGTATCGTGGTGTAATTGAGTTCATATTGCAGGGAAATCGCCATCAGATCAAAATCTTTGACGGGGCGTTTGCTTTCTACGGCAAAGAGCGGGATGTTAAACTCCGTGAGCTTTTGCCAAAAGTCTTTGGCAGGGGCGTAGACGCGATCGCACAAATAATCAGGGTGATTGTTCACCACGCTGTACAAGAGTTTAATGGCGTAGCTAGAAGAGCCAATTTCGTAGAGATCGGGAAAGGTCAGGGCGAGGGTGGCTTTGGCGGAATCAAAGTCTTTGCGAAAAGCCCCTTGTTCTAAACCGAGGTAACGACCGGGTTTAAACACGTGGGGGAGTATTTGGGTTTCAAGCAGGGTCATATCCAATGGAGGCATGGCAGGGGGTTTCCGTTTTGTTTGGGGTGAAGGGGACTGTCGCTTGTCCCCTCTCCTAATTTTAGGAGAGGGAAGAGAACGTCGTTAGACGTTCGAGGGTGAGGTTAAACCCTAGACGCTGTTTGTGAGTTTAACCGCCCCCTAACCCCCTCCTAAAATTAGGAGGGGGGACAGGAAGACCCCTAGCTTACACCAAACACGCCCCAAACACAAAACCCCCTCCGCGTGGGGAGGGGGGCGTGTAAACTCGTTAGGGAGGGACTAAAAAGTTTTTTGATGTTGAAACCGTTTTAAAGCTATTTAGCTTTAGGGGTGGAACATCCCCCTTGGCGGTATTCTCTTTCCCATTGAGTTATGGCATTTTTTGTACCTAATCTGGTCCAGCCAACAGCCTTATCGAAAAGCCCGTTTAGCCACTGAGGAGTTTTAGCTCTATCCTTTTTCAGAAAATCAATATTGGCTTTTGTCTTTTTACATTCTAGGGGAGATAATTTTCTAGGCGTTTTATAATCAACAGCAACTGTTGGTACAAAGGGTTTTGATGTAGCTGGTGTAGCCATGAAGTGAACCTTTCATTGATTCGTTGTGGGGGTTTGCTATACATAGTGTGTAAGTCGTTTGGTTTGTTTTGACCTACATCAGTATAAAAACAATCATTAAGAACGAATTGCCCAATTCTTAATAAATGGTTACATACCACCGCCCTTCTTACTCCCTCCCCTTTAAGGGGAGGGTTGAGGTGGGGAGTAGATGTCACGTCAGCGTCTTGAGATCCCCCCCCCTCTCCCTAGCGTAGCCCGCCATCGGCGAGGCGTGCTCCTCAAGGAGAGGGAACAGGGCAAGCCGACCCCCTTGACAAAGCTCACGACATTTGCCACAATATAAAATGAGGGCGGAGTCCCCTAAGGTCGATACCCTTAAAGAACTCCACGCTATCTTGTTAAATGCTTATAGCTAGTAGCTTTAGCACTAACAAGAGAATGATAACAAGAATCAGTGCTTCTGTTATATTCATTTTAGCTCACCTCCTTTCTGTTACAGAATGGGGGTGTTGCTATATTAGCAACCCTTTTTATTTCGGGGTTTGATTAGACTAACATAAAGCCTTAAATGATTCAAGAACCCCTTGACAAAGCTCACCATATTTGCCACAATATAAAAAGGGGGAGTCCCAAAGTTTCCGAGACTTGAAGACTCCACGCTAGCCTATTAGTTCAATTTAAGAACTAATAGGTAGATAATCAAGAAGATTATGGCTTCACGAGTATCCATTTTAGCTCACCTCCTTTCTGTTACAGAATGGGGGTGTTGCTATATTAGCAACCCTTTTTATTTCGGGTTTTGATTAGACTAACATAAAGCCTTAAATGATTCAAGAACAATGACAGCTCACAACATTTGAAGCCCTAAAGGAGCATATTTTTCACAGGATTCACCTGCTGTTGTTTGAGTTGTTGGTACGCCGTGTGAATCGTATTCGACGTTTCAAACCACGATCTTACGGCATCGTTGTCTTTCATGCCTGCTCGCATGTCCTGCAATAGGCGGATCATCTCATCTAAGACGGCTTCCATATTGTCCGCATTACGTTCGTACACAGGCACCCACATCGCCGAAGGACTCGCCGCCAAACGCAGTTGATCGTCAATCCCTCCGCCGTGAAACGCCAGCAAATGCCCTGGTTTATGTTGGGCAATAAGATTCGTCAACAACACGGCATACAATTGGGGCAGATGGCTCACATACGCCATGGCTTCATCGTGATGCGGGGCGTCTAGGATGACTGGCACCATGCCGATGAGTTCCAAAAAGGCTTTAAACTGATTCAATAAGCGTGTTTCTTTAAAATCAGGATGCGGTGTGATTAAAAAACGCTTCTGAAAAAACAACAGAGAACTCGCATTTTCAAGCCCCTGCTTTTCCCGACCCGCCATGGGGTGACCGCCGATAAAGGCGTGAGGCAACAGCTCAAAGCCCAAGTCCACGATGCCTCGTTTGACGCTACCAATATCCGTGACCAGCACATCATTGCCTTGCACACGCTTAGCGACTTCAGGCAACAAGGCTTCGTTGGAATCCAAGTGCGTCGCCAAAACCACGAGGTGGGATCCACTAAAGGTTTCGGGCAAGGTCTGTTGAGCCGAATCAGCGATGCATTTGCGTAGGGCAAGTTGCAAGGTTTTTTCGTCTTTATCGACTAAAGTAATATGTAGCTTGTCGGAAGCAAAGCGTTCTCTCATCAACCACGCAAAAGAACCACCAATAAGACCTGCTCCGATTATGGTGACTCGTTCAAAGGGCGAGGGTGTTGCCAAGAACTGGCTTTCATCAAAGGCTGGTTGAGAATGCAATGACATGAAAACCCTTTACTGGTGGGCTTTGAGAGTAATAAAAAATGGAGCGGGCGACGCGACTCGAACGCGCGACAGTCTGCTTGGAAGGCAGATACTCTACCAACTGAGTTACACCCGCATATCGACAATCTCTCTTGAGCTTCTTTGACTATTAAATCAAAAAAACAGAATAAATCAAGCCCTTCTTGCGAACACACGTTAAATAGAGTATTCCAAAGAATTAAACAGTGGTTTTGTCCCCCCTCCTAATTTTAGGAGGGGGTTAGGGGGCGGTTAAACCTTAGATACCTTTTGTGGTTTAACCTCACCCTCGAACGTCTTTCAGACGTTCTCTTCCCTCTCCTAAAATTAGGAGAGGGAACAAGACAAAGCCCTACCCGCCGAGTTTACCGCCGAGTCGTTCGAGCGTCGTCTCATAAAAATCGTCAAACGTCCCTGCTAAAATATGTTGACGGGTCGTTTTCGCCAACTGCACCAAGGTATGAATATTGTGAATGCTCAACAGCGTTTTGCCCGTGTCTTCCCACTGACGCATCAGGTGCTTCACATACGCACGACTATGGTTTTGGCAGGTATAGCACTCGCATCCTTCGACCAAGGGGCCGAAATCTTCGGCAAATTCGGCATTTTTAATATGCTTATTGCCTGTAGGGCTGAAAAACGTGCCATGCCGAGCGTTACGAGTCGGCAACACACAATCAAACATATCCACCCCACTGCGGATGCCTTTCAGCAAGTCACGAATCGTGCCAACGCCCATCAAATAACGAGGCTTGTTTGCTGGCAATAACGGCGCCGTATACGCCGTAATCGCCTCAATCAAGGGGCGAGGCTCCCCCACGCTCACGCCGCCTATGGCGTAACCCACGGCGTCAAAGTCTTGTACCATGCTGGCGTGCTTGATGCGTAAATCTTCAAAGGTGCCGCCTTGCACAATGGGGAAAAGGGCTTGATCGTGATGCCGTTTGTGAGACGTCCAGCACCGTTCCAGCCAGCGATGCGTGCGTTCTAGCGAAAGTAGGGCGGTGTGATGTTCAATGGGGTAGGGGGGGCATTCGTCGTACGCCATAATAACATCCGCCCCCAGCGCGTTTTGAATCGCCATGCTTTCTTCAGGGCCGATGAAATGCTTGTTGCCTGTTAGCGGATCCCGAAAATGCACGCCTTCTTCGGTGATTTTACGAAACTTGGCGAGTGAAAAAACTTGAAAGCCCCCTGAATCGGTGAGAATGGGCTTTTGCCAGTTGCTCCAGCCGTGTAAGCCGCCTGCTTTTGCAACCAGTTCATGCCCTGGACGCAAGTAGAGGTGATACGCATTGGCCAGCACGATTTCCGCTTTTAAATCATGCACATGTTGCCACGTCACCGATTTAATCGTGGAATTGGTACCCACAGGCATAAAAACAGGGGTATTGATGACGCCGTGGGGCGTTGTGAAGGTGCCTGCTCGGGCGTGGCCTTGCGTGGCGTGCAGGGTGAAGGAAAAGGCGTCGTTGACGCGGGATTCAGCGAGAACAGGCAGGGCATCGGGGGGGGCTAGGGTTTCCGTCATAGCAAGGGACTTTCGTTTAAGATGAAGGGTATCCCTTTAGTATAAGACAAACATGTCAAGCCTCGACAGGGAGCCTTCTATCAAATCTTCTGATTAAGCGAACATTGTTATTCTTTGTCACCATAGGAATGAACCCTATGCCTTGATCCGCCTTGTCTTCCGTTTCATAGGCGAACATTCGTTCTAGTTTAGCCTGAGTTAGGAGATTAGATTGGAATAAATGCGTGAGAACCTTTTCAAAGACTCGTTTTTCAAGGGGAAGATTGGGATTGTCTTTCTCATCCAACATATCAGCGTTCATAGCAAGGGTTGCATCAACGTCTTCAATAGGCAGATGTAAATGGAAGTTAAACGCATCATCATAAAAATCCTCATTTCCACTGACAATCCGTAAAGATTTAGAGGGTAGCTCCTCTAAATCTTCTGTTCGTTCGTCTTCTTTATTCTGTTGGAGTCGTCTTGCATAAGCGCCAAACTCCTCTTCTGTTGGGAGTCCTTGAGGAATAGGGGTTTCTTCTTGTATCTTCTTTTTCTCGAATGTATCCATGCCTTCATAAAATATACGACTGGACTTTTCAGAAAGATTTGGATCAAGACTTGCAGGCGTTATCGTATCGCCTATTTCAACTATAAGATCAGGCAAATGCTCTGTCAGTAACCCTAAAAGGTCTTCGCCTAATTGGCTTAAGCCTGTTTCAATTCTTTCGCTATTTTTATGACTGCCTTCAAGGAAAGCGTGTAAATCTGTACCTTCTATGGATTCAATCAAAGTAAGTTGCCCATTTCGTTGTGTGGGGGCTTGTTGATTAACGTTATGCTTTACTTGTAAATAAGTGGTAGAAATTGGTTTGGACATAAAAACAGGACTAGAAATACGCATGATGAAAAACCTTAATACATCGATTTAATATATAGAGAATAATGAATACAGCTAAAGTTTATCAAAAAAAGAAAAAGAGCGATAGACCTAACGTCAATATCGCTCATACCTATGTATTCCCCCTGTGTAAAAATTGGGTGAGACGGGAAAGGGTGGGGTTCTTTTTTTTAATGGGTTGGTCATTATCTGTTGATGTATCGGTCAATTGGCTTGGGTTTGCCGTGGGGTGAAGGGCTTGATTGTTTCTTGCACCTTACATAAGCATTAAGTATTTCTTAAGAATTCGTGTGCGTTTTTGTAACGAAATGTTTCAAAAACGCAAGTCGTCTCTTTTTCAAACTTATCTCGGCAAAGCAAGACAAAATCCTCAAAGTAAGGTATACTGGTTAAAATCGTTTTAGCATGATGAGAGAAGGAATCCCCCATGAAGAAATTGAGCGTATCTCTTTCCTTAACCGTATTAACCCTGCTTTTCAGCGTCCTATTCGCAGGAGCCGTCACCCCCACCAGTAGCCCTGCCGTAAAACCTATTGCCATTAGTTCCACACAATTGGTCAAAGAACCTGCCACCTACCTTAAAAAATCGGTGGAGTTCACAGGCACCCTTGCTGGCTTTAGCGGATTGGGTTTAGACTATCCTGCTGTTAAGCGGGATGTTAAGGATTATGTGACGCTTTTGGTCTATCGTGCCGATGTACCTTCGGCGTACGAAATCCCCTTAAGTGAACTCAAAATCTTTGTAAACCGCAAATTGCTCAAAGACTTTAAACGCATTGGGCAAGGGGATACCGTTAAAGTGACAGGCACCGTTATTTCAACCGCCTTAGGCGATGCATGGCTTGAAGCGTCGAAAATCTCGGTACTGAACTCGGTTCAAAAAGAAGATGTTGAAACCGAAGACGGCGAATAAAATAGAGCTATAGGGAATTTTAAGCGTCATGGCGTTAGCGTCTCATCTGTTGCGATACGTCTTTACAGGTCAAGCCAAGGGCAGTGACCCTGCCGTTTTGGAGTGGTGCGAAGTGCAGTGGGACACCCAATCAGGACGCCTTTTGAAACTCACGGTGTTGCATGAACATCCCCATGAAAGTGATGCGTTTCGCCGAGCGTCTCGTCTTGCCATGACCCCTGCCTTTGTCAATGCTCACTCGCATTTGGACTTGTGGTCCGATGCCCCCATTGAAATCCGTGACGGCGAAAGCATGGTGACTTGGTTGCAACGGGTGAACGATTACAGAGATGAAGACACGGCAGAAGACGTGGCGGATCGTGTGAAGGCGTCGATTGCCTATTTGCAGAAAACAGGCACAGGCACCGTGAATGATATTACGCAAACGCCTGAAACCTTTGTTCAGATTGCCGAAGCAGGCTTGCAAGGTAGCGTTGCCCTTGAGTATTTTCACCCTGCCCCGTGGGAAGACGACCTGTCGCCGTTGAATCCGAATGTGCTTGCCTTTTATAAACGATGGAAGCGGTATCAGCGTTTTTGGCATGAAATGGGCGAATCTAGCACTTTGCTTGCAGGCATTTCGCCGCATAGCCCTTATAATGTCACCAAAAAGGCGTGGAAGGCGATCCATAATGCCCTCAAGCCCAGCGTGATTCACAGTCATCTCGCCGAGTTTCAAGCGGAGTTGGATTACTTTACAGGCAAAGACCGCACAGGTATTGACGATTTACACCTTTCGACCGTGCGACGCACCTTTGTTCCCGCCGATGCCTTTGCCGATTACTTGCACCCTGACTTGTGGAAACCGCAGGATACCTTGCCGACGTCACTCGCCATTATTGCCCACGGTAGCCTGTTGACGCCGAAGCAGGTGCAGGCGTTTTACAAGGGGCATCCGCATAGTGTGCTGGTCACTTGCCCACGATCGAATCTGTTTTTGCATGATTGCACCATGTATACGGATGTGCCGTATGAAAGTGATATGCCTGTCATTCTTGGTACGGACAGTGCCATGAGTTGTGACAATCTCGATATTCGGGACGAACGCTTGGCGTATATGAAGCATCACGGTATTGAGATGACGGCGTTTGAAGGCTTGGAACTCTTGAGTTTAAGAGCTTCTAAAGCCTTAGGGCTAGGGGCGGACTTAGGGAGTTTAGAGCTAGGCAAGCTGGCTCATGCCAGCGTGTGGGAGATTCCTGAAGCAACAACTAACACGGCGGAAGGCGTGCTGGAGTCGATTTTGCATCCTGATCGAGTGCCTCATGTGCAAGCGATGATTGTAAACGGTCATTTGAAGACGGCTTTATAGAAGAAGTTGGCGGATTTAAGTAACAAGTGACGCAGGGGGGTGACGCCTGAGCCGTTGCAGATGTTTGCCGACAACGCACTAAATGCGAGGCTTCCGAGACATTTTGCGGACGGCAGGAGCGGAGGGAAAGCGAGAGGGGTGGGATTCTTAAGGGAGGGGGGCGACCAAGACCCTCCCTCCCTTAAGCGCATTTAGAGGTGTCGGAGAACC
>JBEISK010000067.1:0-1649 GCA_040375445.1 Gammaproteobacteria bacterium
GATGAAATTGCAGGCACTTCCTGGAGCATTGTAATCGGAACAGGTGTTGTAGGTGACATGAAATTAAGCGGTGCTGCTTACCTTCAAAACGTAAGTATCTCTGCCCCTTACAATGACAAGTCAACATTCACCTGTGATTTGCAGGGAACAGGCGCATTAACCGTAGGAGTATTTGTATAACGATGAAAGTTGGAGGCAACGATTATCCCGTTTACTTTTCGTGGATTGCAATTGAAAACATTAGCGCGGCTCAAAACCACGCTTCACTTGACGCGACAGCTAACCAATTAGGCACGCTTGTCAATACCTTAAAATTTGCCCGCGTGGTAGTGTTTGAAGGTGTAAAGGCAGGGTGTAAAAAAGAAAATATAGAATGCCCGTTCCAAACAAGTGAGGACGCAGCCGAAGCGATAACCAAGTTTTCAGATGCTAACAAAATATTGGAAGAGTACACAAAAGCGGTGGCAGATTTCTACACCGTGGTAGAGGATGATAAAAAAAAAGGGGAACAGGAAAACCCCTGACGTTCTTAAAAATTAGGGCTTTGTGCTATGGGTATGGGCTGCGGAATGAGGAATTAAACAACTCGACACCGCAGTTCATATCTTTATTTTTACAAGGCAATAGTGAACGCGAAGCGCAAGCAATAAGGGCAGGGTGGGAGCAAGCAAGGTTAATAGCTTCCTCAATGTCTAAAAGCGCAAGCAAAATTAAGTTTGAATGGGAACGCCCCTCAATTGGAAAGGTAGACATACCAGAAGAAATTTGGGACAAGTTCACATTCGATACAGGGGGCAGAACGATGACAGCAGAGGACGTAGTGAAGTTTAAACTAAATGGAATCAGGAAAAATAACTTATAGTATTCTAAGCGCGGATAGTAACGTGACAACTATCACAGACCGTATTTATGGCAGCGAAGCGCGGCAAGGTATCGAATTACCCTGCGTAGTATATGAGGTTATTTCAAACATTCCTTTCAACACTAAAAGCGGTATGCGTGCCTTTCAGGCGCGGGTGCAATGTTCGTGTTATTCTACAAGCTACGAAGGGGCAAACACTCTGGCAATAGCTGTGCGAAATTCTTTAGCCGACAAGGCTATGGGAACTTATGGGGGTATCTTTACTCAGGGCATTAGCTTTGAAGGCTCTCAGGATTTCAGAGATGAAGCGGAACAAGACGGGGCTTATCATGTATCATGCGACTTTTTAATTTACTTCAATGGCTAAAAAGAACCAACTCAACGTAGGTATAGGCGTAGACTTTAAAGGCTATGCAAAGTCATGGGATGAGGTTGTAAAAATCACTCAGGAAAGCGGTAGCGATGTAGAAAAAGAAGCCGCGAAAATGGCAACTTCTATTCGTAAGAAGTTGGAGAACATGACACCGAAACAGCAGGCAAGGCAACTTGAAAACTTGACCGCTAAGATGGTGAACATGGGATTGGAAGGTACTAAGTCATTCGGATTTGTGGCAAGTTCAGCAGCGAAATTAAAGGCTGAAATTGACGATACTAAAGGCATCATAGACGCATTCAGACCCGATGCACCATTCAACGCACTAAACACAACCTTAGGGGCAGGCGTGCAAGCATTCGCAGGGGTGCAAGGTGCAATGGCTTTGTTCGGTTCTGAGAGTGAGGACTTGCA
>JBEISK010000025.1:0-28021 GCA_040375445.1 Gammaproteobacteria bacterium
CCCCCTGAAACCCCACCTCGTCGCATCATTCCCTTTGCACGACGTCCGCAAAATGTCTCGGAAGCCTCGCATTTAGTGCGTTGACGTCTGCTTTAAAAGAATCTTGCATTATTGTTATGAAGCGTATAATCCTAAACGCCTAACGCTGTTTTAGACGCAGCCACTTCTTGCGCGGCTTGAACGCCTCGGCCCAATTCAACAGGGTAACCCAGTGCAAACAACGCTTGTTCTAGGCACGCCAGCACCATGTACACGTCTCGCTCACCCACAAAGCCCAAATGCCCAATGCGAAAGATTTTGCCTTTTAGCTGGGCTTGACCGTCCGCCACTGTAATGCCAAAGCGATCTTTTAAGACCTTGCGAACCAGAGGAGCATCTATGCCAGCAGGAGGCAACACGGCCGTAACCGCAGGGCTGGCGTGATCGTCATCTTCCACAAGCGTCTTTAAACCTAAAGCTCTTACGCCGGCACGCACCATGTTACGCAACAGCAAGTGCCGAGCGTTCATGGCATCGAGGCCTTCTTCTAGCATCATTTGCAAGCTAACATCCAACGCCATAATCAGGTGCGTGGCAGGTGTATACGCGGTGGTATCTTCGGCTTGCGCCTTTAAATTACGCGTAAAATTAAAGTAAAACGCCGGATGCTTCACCTCCTGTTGGTGACGCGTAAGCGCCCGTTCCCCCACCGCCAAGAACGACAAGCCTGGTTGCATCATAAAGCCTTTTTGACTGCCGCTAATCGCCAAATCAATGCCCCATTCATCCATTTTAAAGGGGCTGGCGCTTAGGCCTGTCACGGTGTCTACAATGCTTAAGGCCCCGTGTTGACGAATGGCGTTCGTCAAGCCTTGCACATCATTCAACGCCCCTGTAGATGTTTCACTATGCACAAAAATAACCGCCTTAATGACGTTTTGCGTGTCGGCGTTTAAGGCGGTTTCTAAGGCTTCTACCGTATTGACTTGCCCTTGTTCAACCTTGAGTTCTTGTACTTGAATGCCTAAGCTTTTTGCCATATCCGCCCAACGACTCGAAAAAACGCCACAACTCAACACCAACAAGGTTTCCCCTGCATTAAGGGTATTACTCAAGGCGGCTTCAATGGCGCCTGTGGCACTGGCGGTATATAGAATGACGGGGTGTTGGGTTTGAAAAATGCGTTGCAAGTTGGGAAGCACCCGTTGCATAATCTGCTTAAATTCAGGCGAACGATGCCCCACCGCAGGACGACTCATCACTTCACGCACGGCATCAGGCAAGGGCGTCGGTCCGGGGATCATCAAAAAAGGGTATGTATTTGTCATAAGAAGACTTCCTTTAGCTCTATTAAGTCGTTTCTTTTAAAGTCATGGTCAGGTCTCCTGCAAGGGGGCGCAACACAAAGATGTTAATTTCAGGGTGAAAATGTCCGTTATTTCCCAGCTTGTCTGGCACGAAATAAAAGCCCAAGCGTTGAAACAAGCTTTTTGAAAATAAGCGAGGGGTCACTTCATAATACAGCGAATCATAGCCTAACGCTTTGGCATCCACCAGCGCTTGAATTAAGAGTTGCCCGCCCAAGCCTTGATCTCTAAACTCTGGCACGACGTAAAACTTAATCAATTCTGCAATTTTTTCGTGGCTTTCATTGCCTTTTAAGGGTTCAAAGCCTCCGCAACCCACGAGTTTACCTGTGGTGTTGTCTTCAATCACATAGTAACGCGCATTAGGCTTTTGCACGATATAGGCTGACATCGCCACCACTTCAGGGTCATTGGCAGGGCAGTCTTCGATGTAATCAAATTCAGCCAGTGTGTTGATGATAATGGCTTCAATTTGAGCATCATCTGCTGGGGTGGCCAAACGCAAGGTGGCTTTGTCTAAAATACGGCGAGGGAGCGCTTGTGCTTGAAGCAGTTGGCTAAGTGGCATGATGGGGACTCCCTTTTTTATAAAATACAACACTATACTCTATTATCTACGCTAAAAAAAAAATAACCAGTGGCTTTTTAAAGCAAGTTTGTTATTCACGGGATAAGCCACGTATTCATTTCCTTGATGAAGTCCATGCTTACTTGCGATGACTATACGGTTCAGCCATCGTATTTGATAGATAAAAGGGGTGATGCCCAAGTTGTACTGTCAAACATGACGATACCTAGATTTTTTCTGGTTAACCCTACAGGCTCAATGCGGGAGAGTTGTTCTTCGCCATCGCCGCCGCACCGATCATTCCTGCATCGTTGCCGAGCTGGGCAAACACGATCGGGGTGGTCGCCATCGGCTCCATAATCCGTTCATTCAAGAAATCTTGCAACTTAGGCAATTCCACAAATTGAGCCATGCCCCCACCAATCACCACAATATCAGGATCCAATACATTCATCAAATTGCCCAAGCCTGTGGCAATGTGCAAGTGCCATTTGTCCATGAGTTGTACGGCGAGCGTGTTGCCTCTGATTTGGGCGGCGATAATGTCATGCGTGCTAAGCTCTTCAACCGATTTACCTTGCAAAATATCTTGAGCAATCAAGCTATGAGGCAATTCCCGAATTTCACGTCGCCCTGTACGAGCCAAGCCCGTTCCTGAGGCGTAGGCTTCCCAGCACCCCAAACGTCCGCAGGTGCAGGCACGATCGTTGGTGAGCGAAATCCGCATGTGACCCACTTCCGCCGCTGAAAACTTGGCGCCTCGAATCAAGTGACCGTCCACCACGATGCCTCCGCCCACGCCTGTACCCAGCGTCACCATCACCACATCTTTATAGCCTACAGCAGCTCCCACGGTGACTTCGCCGTAGCAGGCAGCGTTGGCGTCATTTTCCACATGGATTTGCGACACATCAATGCCGAGTTCGCTCGCCAGCAATTGCCCAATCGGAAACGGCGTACGATCCACCGCTTTGAGGTTGCCTGTGGCGCCTAAAATATGCCCTTGCACACTGTCAACCACGCCTGCGGTGCTGATGCCAATGGCAGGCCATTCTTGAACGCCCAAGTCTTTTTTCACCAAGCTCAAGGATGCGGCTAAGCTGTCAATAAAGGCGTTTGCGGTCGTTGGGGTTGACACCTTGCGAGGCGTCGTGTAGGTGACGGTGTTGTCGTCGTGAAAGGTAATGGCTGAACAGGCGATTTTTGTTCCGCCGATGTCGATGCCGAGTTTGATGTGTGCCATGGGTGCGAATCCTTACCAAATTAAAGATAATACTATGTGAATACAGTAATTTACTATAGAATAGAGTATATCTTAAAAACCTTGAAAAGGCTAGTCTTTATGCCATTTTTATTTAGCTCAAATATCCGTGAAACGCCTGCCCATTGGGAAGCAACGATGCCCACGCATCCGCAAGCGGTGAATGCCTTATTTTTAGGCATGAGTGTGTTCACCACCTTTCGATCAGACAATGCTTATTGCTGGCGTCGGACGCATCTTAAACGCCTGTACGAACACGGCAAATGCATCGGGCTGGATTTGCCTGTCTTTCGTGGCTTTGCGGGCGAGCTGGAATCGACTTTGGCGAGCCTTTTGGGTGACACCACCACCCCTCATCGGATTCGCTTGACGCTTTTACCAGCGGATTACACGCCTGCCTTGCGTCCGCCGTTTCAAACCGCCTGCGTGGTGGATGTTCAAAATGCCTTGCCAGAAATGCCGAAAGCCTTTCAGAAAGCGGGTCTTCGTCTAGGCGTGGTGAGCTATGAAGCCCCTCACCCCCAGCTTAAACAGGGGAGTCAATTGCCTGCCTTGCTTTTGCATCACGCCAAAAACGCCGATGTGGACGGCGTTTTGTGGGAAAACTCGCAAGGGGAACTCACCGAAAGTACGCATGCGAACCTGTTGTTTCATCATCGTGAATGGGGATGGTGTACGCCTCCTAGAGCCGATGCCTTAGACGGTGTGACGCTTCAGCAGATCCGAAAAACCAGTGATATCATAGGTCTTCAGCTTGTGGAGCATCCCTTGCGGGTGGGCGATTTGGCGGAAGTCGATGCCTTGTTTTTGACCAATAGCATCCTCGGGATGCAAGTGGTGGCGTCTGTGGAAGCGAGGGGACGTCGGTGGGCGTTTGGGGGGCATCCGTCGAGCCATGCCCTATTTGGGGCGTGGCGAGCCTTGACGTTTGATGGCTTGGACGGATGCTATAAGATATAAAATAGCTTAGTTTTAGAAACACAGAAGTCGACTTTTCGACCCACAGAAGTCGACTTTTCGACCCACAAAAGTCGAGTTTTTGACCCATGAAAGTCGTTTTTTTGGCCACGAAAGTCTGATTTCTGTCCATGAAAGTCGGTTTTTTGTCCACGAAAGTCCGATTTCTGTCCATGAAAGTCGGTTTCTGACCCACGCATCGAAGCAAACAGCGACCTTTGTCATGTTGAGCGAAGCGAAACATCTCCTCCCAACGAAGTCGTATACAGGGGGGATCCTTCGTTACACTCAGGATGACGTGTTTGATTTTCAAAGAGCCACTCTTGTTTAGCATGACACCTTTTCGACGTTTTGCCTAGTGCAGAAAAACCACTATTTCAGCGTCTGCGTAAAGTCTATTGGCTCTGTCCCTTCTCCTGATTTTAGGAGAGGGAAGAGAACGTCGTTAGACGTTCGAGGGTGAGGTTAAACCCTAGACTTCGTTTGTGAGTTTAACCGCCCCCTAACCCCCTCCTAAAATTAGGAGGGGGGACAGGATCAGCCGTCAAAAGTAATTGTAACAAAAATGATAAAAACAATCTTAAAGACGCACAAAAAATCGGCGCACGGGTGTTTATGCTAATGAGAACACACCCTTTTAACAACCACCTATTCACAACCACCAAATCAAACAACCCATTTACGACGTTTCAGGAGACCACACCCATATGATCAACTCAATTAACACACAAGCCATTTATAATTATTATAATAATGCCTCTACTTTAGAAGGCATCGTAACAGATAATAATCCTAATGGAATTAGTAGACTTAATTCTGGGGCAAGGCAGTTAAAGCTCAATAATGCAACTTATTTAAACCGCACAAAAGAAAATAGACAAAAACTGATCGATGCTTTAAAAGGGGCCGCTGGGGGTGATAGCTCCTCGTATTCAACTTTGCGTGACTTGGAAATCCAATTACCGGAAAATGCAACGTATGGTGACCCAGAAGTAAAAAAACAATTGGCTAACTTGGCTATACGACTTGAAGCTATAGAAAGTAATCGCCCTTCTCTGAATGCAGATGCCTATTCCAAAGGACAAGACGATCAATATAACAACTTAATGGTACTCCAATCGCAATATAAACAAAGGCTTAAGGCACAAGGCGTGTTGGACACCACGGACCTTTATGGCCAAAGTCAAATTCAAGGCGTGCAAATAGACCCTACCGATATTGCGGGGCATACTGCAACGATAAAGGAGTCGTACGACAGATTGAGTCCTGAGTTTACTACGTTTTCAACCAAATTAAAAAAAGAAGTTGACGACAGAAAAGCTAAAAACCCCAAAGACCCCGACACCGTTCGCCACATCGCACGTGCGACGATGCAACAATTAAACAATCGAATTGGTGATTTGGCGAATGGCAAGAGTAGAGAACAAGTTTTAGAAGATGCCTTCAATGGTAAAGGAAACCCTGAGATTTTGGCCTACATGGATCTTTACAAACGTGCCGTAGGGGCAAATCTCCCCACGAATGAAGCACAACTTCAAGCCAAAGTTGGTGAAAGACAGGTGCAACAAGCGTCTTTCTGGCCGACACAAGAAGAACTAAAATCCGTTGAAGGTTCTAAGGGTAAGGAACAAATGTTTCGCTTGGCACGCGCGGGTAATCAATCAAACGCACAAGTCAGTGCGGCAATTGAAGATCGTCAAACACGCTTCCTGACGCTTGGAGGAGGTCAAACACTTTATAAAGGAAGCGACGGTAAATTATACTTGTACGATACGGATGTCAACAAGCAAACATGGGTACAAACCACGGAAGTTAGTCAAATAAAGATTGACGAGGAAACGGCTAAAAAATATAAGGGGAAAGGTTTTGCAGATACGGATAAGCGACTTTCCTACGATGCCACTATTTATTCGCAAAAGGTAGACCCAAAGGACAAAGTCAAAAAAGGCGATTTATATGCAACCAAGGTAAACTATAAGGATCGTAAAGCCGTAGAAAAACGTAGAAAAGATGTTATTTCTCTTGCTACAAAGGCCGATCTTAAAGACTCTTCAGCGTCAGCCAGTCCGAAAGAGACAAAGTCAGCCAGCCGCCCTACATCCACCCCTGTGGCCAGCGCAAAAGCTAGTAGCAGTGCGCCAACATCTCAATCAACGGCACAAGCTCAGGGCAATACTGCCGCCGATAGATCTAGAGCGGCCACACGTCCAACGCCAACAAAATCCTAAAAAAGGGTGAAGGTGCGTGGCGAGGGGTAACCCCACAATAGCCTTCCCGCAAGCCCCCCTACCTTTCAGGGGGCTTGCGCTTTTTTACCCCCACCTGCTGGCATAGGGGGGCCACAGGGCAGGCGTCGCACCACGCCCCAATCGGGCGGCAAATCTGTTGCCCGTGCAACACCATCAACCAATTGATTTTTTCCCAATACGCCACCGCCAAGTTTTCTCGCAAGGCGTATTCTGTGCCGTCAGGCTCCGTACTTTCCACCACGCCCAAGCGGTTGCAAATACGATGCACGTGAATATCCACACAAATGGCCGGCAAGTGATGCCCCAAGCCCACCACCAAGTTCGCGGTTTTTCGCCCCACGCCTTTAAACGTCAGCAGTTCTTCTATGGTGTGAGGCACCTGCCCGCCAAAGTCATCAATCACTTTTTGGCAGGCATCATGAATCGTCACCGCTTTGGTCTTGTAAAAACCGGCGGGGTAAATCAAGCGTTCGAGTTCTTCTAAAGGCAAATCCACAATCGCTTGGGGGGAATCCGCCACGGCAAAAAGCCGGTGGCAGGCGGGCAGGGTGACTTCGTCTTTGGTACGCAAGCTAATGATGCACCCCACCAAGGTGCGAAAGGCGTTGCCACTGGTGAGATCGCCCAAAGGGTGCGGATACTGCTGGGCATCGAGGATGTCTAGCACACGGGGCAGGTCCACTTCGGGGTGAAAGGTGTAGTCGAGTTTCTTCGGCATGGGGGCTCCTTTGAGTTGTGTTGCAAATGGGCTTTTGTCTTGTTCCTCCTCCCTTAGGGAGGAGGCTAGGAGGAGGGACACACCAGTTATAATTGGGCATCCTGAATCCCTCACCCCAACCCTCCCCTTAAAGGGGAGGGAGTAAGTCTTTTATACTCTCACCATACGACAATTTGAGAGAAAACAAAAGCCTTTAATTGTAACAGAATGTAACAACTTCACAATAATGTCATAAAGTGCTTGCTTCTTATTTTCGTTGTTGATACATTAGTTCTTGTAGGGGAAAGGCAAGTGCCCAGCCTACAAAACGCTAAAAACATATTTTCTCCCAAGAAAAGCCGAACATTTACATTGATTGGTTGGTTCTAAGCTCTCTTTACAAAGAGGGCTTTTTTTTTATGTTCTGAACCGCTGTTCAATCGATTTTAAGGCGTTTTCTAATATGTTAAACTCACGACTCTGCTTTGTTGGTTAAGTCCTACGTGCTCTCGACTTTGTAGGACGACGTTCACATCCCTATTTTGAAGCGACCTTAGGAGCCGTCGACGCCTGCGGTGCTTGGGTGGGTGGAACTTGAACCTGCTGTTGTTGCTGTTGGGCTTCTTGGGCATCCTTGATCTGGGCTTTTTGAATGCCTGAAATGGCGTCATCCACCAGCTGGGCTTCAAGTCCTAGCATACCCACACTATCTCTTAAACGATTGAGTTCGTTCAAGACTTCAGGGCTTGGGTAACGGTAGCATCCGACTTGCATGGCTCGCAACATGGCTTCATGCACCACAGAAGACGGGTCTCGCAGAATCTTCAAGGCAAAGGCATCGACATACGGCTTAAACTGCGGACGCTTTTCTAAATTGGGATTCGAACTTAAAATAATGAAGTAGTCATTGGCGGCATCGGCACGACGCATCCAGTCAGGGTCTTCAAGCCTTAGGTTTAGGGAACGCATGATGCCATCATCAAAGCCTCGCACATCAGGGGGCAAGTCCACAGGGGGAGGAATGGTTGCAGGAATCGCCATAGGAATGCTTTCAGGCGGCGCTTGAGAAACAGGGGGCGTGCTAGGCATCGGGGTAGGCGGTGGACTCATCGTCTTAGCAGGGCTAGGCAGTGGGTTGAATGGAGGCACATTGCTTGATCCATTAGGCGTCGTAGCAGGAGCCATCAACGAAGGAAGGGGGCTACTCGGGGCGGATGCTGGAGGAGCCGTCGGGGGGATGTATGGGGAGGCATTCGGCATATAGTAAGGGGGCAGTTGAGGTGAGTTGGGTGAAAGTGGCATGGGTGGGTCCATCGTTGGGTTATGGAGGGTTTGGGGCATAAAGTTTGTTGGATCCTGAGTAAAGGCACTAGGCTTGGGGGCAGGGGCTAGCTCACGATCGGGCAAGGCTGGTGGAGGCTTAGGTAGGCTGAAATTGGACGGTGTTAAAAATACGCTAGGTAAGGGCGGAGGGGGTGGCAAGTCTAATCGTGGGACTTGGCGTGAAAATGCAGGCAAATCCAAGGGATTGCCTTTGGAAATGGTGGGTGGTGGCGAAAACGCATTAACAGGGGGAATAGACACGAAAACACCTTCAGATTTTGGGCACGATGAGGGGATGATATACCTATAAAGTCTACTCATCTTTTTTTTGTGCTAGCCTTGTATTGTGCCTTTTTTGGTATAAAATAGTCTTGTATTTAAAGAACTAAAGGAAATGCACCATGCCTGTTGTCAATGTATCCAACGAAGAACTCCGTCAGTTGATTCAAGATACGCCGAACCTGCAACTGGTGGATGTCCGCACGCCTGAAGAAGTCAGCGAGCTAGGCTACATCGCAGGATCGCTCACCTTGCCTGTGCAGACCATCGCCGACTGGGCTAGTACGCTGGATGCCACTCGTCCGATTGCGTTTATGTGTCGTGGGGGCGTAAGAAGCCTTTATGCGTGTGACTACATGGAAAACGTCATCAAAATGGATACGTCTGCTGTGCCGTTGTACAACTTGGAACACGGCATGAGCCACTATGACGGTGATGTCGTCTACCCTGAAGCGTCGAAAGTATAATTTAATTATTTTCAAACTCGATTTTATCTCTTCAATCCACAAGGAAAAATGCCCCATGATGATTCAAAAAGAAGATGTCCTTAATGCCCTTAAAACCGTGAACGATCCTGAATTGCACAAGTCCCTCACGGAACTGGGCATGGTGGACAATATCGTCATTAACGGCACTGACGTCAATTTTGATATTATTCTAACGACGAAAGCCTGCCCCTTGAAAGAAAAAATCCGTCAAGACGCTCAATCGGCTGTTCAAGCCCTTGAAGGCGTGGGTAAAGTCTATGTGAATATCTCGGGTAAAACCTTGACGCCTCGCTTGCCTGAAAAGCAAGGCATTCCGGGCGTCAAAAATATTATTGCGATTTCCAGTGGTAAGGGCGGCGTGGGTAAATCCACCGTCAGCGTCAACCTCGCCTGTGCGATGACCCTTGCTGGGGCAAAAGTCGGCATTTTAGATGCCGATATTTACGGGCCGAACATCCCTATTATGATGGGCGTTGAAGGGCATAGCCTTAAAGGCGTCGATGAAAACAAAAAAGGCATCTTGCCTGAAGGGCATGGCGTCAAGGTGATGTCCATTAGCTTTTTGGTCAAACCTGATCAAGCCATGATTTGGCGAGGCCCTATTCTGCACAAGTCGCTTGCTCAATTCTTTACGGATATGGCGTGGGGCGAATTGGATTACCTCTTGATTGATCTTCCACCCGGTACGGGCGATGCTCAATTGTCCATTAGTCAACTGGCACCCATTACGGGAGGCATCATCGTCACGACGCCTCAAGATGTGTCACTCGCCGATTGCCGTCGTGCCAATAGCATGTTCAAGCAAACGAATATCCCTGTGTTGGGCGTGGTAGAAAACATGAGTTATTTTGTCAACCGTCATGGTGAGCGTGAAAATATTTTCGGCGAAGGCGGTGGCGAAGTCTTCACCAAAGAGTTGGGCTTAGACCTGTTGGCTCAAGTGCCGTTACTGCCTCAAGTGCGTCAAGATGCGGATGCAGGCATGCCGATTGTGATGTCGAATCCTACTTGTGAAGCCGCCTTGCAATTGACGCAAGCCAGCAATGCCGTTGTGGCGAAAATCTGCGAGATGTCTGTCGCCAGTCATCAAGAAGCGGAAGCCCCCTTGACGAGCGTTTAAAATAGATTCTGTTGTATACTTAAAGCAGTCTAAGAGATGAGAGAGAAGGATGCTCACCATGCACGCCTATCAAAGTTCACAACAACGCAACGCCCTAATTTGTGCGAGTAGCCAAGGCTTGGGCTTAGCCGTTGCCAATCGTTTGGCGGAAGACGGTCACAACTTATTTTTGGTGGCTCGCAATGAAGAACGCTTACTGAAAGTCAAGCAAGAATTGGAAGAAGCTCACAAGGTGCAGGTGCATATTTATGTGTGCGATCTCAATGTGGCAAGCCAACGCACGAAATTGCTTGAAACCCTTTTGACGCTCTGGCCTGCGGGTCCTGATATTGTGATTCACAATACGGGGGGGCCACCGCCTTCCACGATTCTAGATACCGAATACGTTCAGTGGACGCATGGGTTTAATAGCTTGTTTTTAAGCGTCGTGCAGATTAACCAAGCCCTTGTTCCGCTGATGGTCGAACGTGGCTGGGGGCGTGTGGTCACAGTGACTTCGCTTGCGGCGAAAGAGCCTCTGCCCAATTTGGCGATCTCAAATGCCTTGCGATCAGGGATTAGTGCGTATTCCAAGACGCTCGCTACAGAAGTGGCGTCTTCAGGGGTGACGGTCAATTGTGTGGCACCAGGTTACATTCAAACCGAACGCTTGAAGCACTTGTTTCACTTTAGGGCGGAACAAGCTGGCACGACACCCTTACAAGCCCAGCGTCAGATTGAGCAGAACATTCCTGCACAGCGTATCGGTAAAGCAGCCGAATTTGCTCATGCGGTGAGCTTTTTATGTAGTGAAGGCAACAGTTACATGACTGGGCAAACCCTCGTCGTCGACGGTGGATTGCAGAAGTCGACGTTTTAAAACGTAACGGCTTCTAGTCCGTTCATATAAGGCACCAACGCCTTAGGGATGCGGAGCGTGTGAGCATCGACCATATAATTTTCTAAAATCGCCGCAATCGTACGACCCACCGCAATGCCAGACCCATTCAAGGTATGGCAAAATTGAGGCTTCTCGCCTTCGCCAGCACGATACCGTAAGTTCATGCGACGTGCTTGAAAATCCAACGTATTGGAGCAACTGGAAATTTCTCGATACACGCCTTGAGCGGGCATCCACACTTCTAAATCGTATGTCTTGGCTGCTGAAAAGCCGATGTCTCCTGTGCAAAGCGAAACCACCCGATACGGCAATTCCAAGATCTGCAAAATCCGCTCTGCATGAGACGTTAAAGCTTCAAGGGCATCAAACGAGCTTTCCGCCGTGGTGATATGCACGAGTTCCACCTTATCAAACTGATGCTGACGAATCAAGCCACGGGTATCCCGACCCGCACTGCCTGCTTCACGCCTGAAACACGGCGTGTGTGCTGTAAACTGCATCGGCAATTGATGGGCTTCGACAATTTCATCCCGATACAGATTGGTAATCGGCACTTCAGAGGTAGGAATCAAATACAAGTCGTCTTCGGCGACTTTGTACATGTCTTCCCCAAACTTGGGTAACTGCCCTGTACCCGTCATACTGGCTTCGTTGACGAGTAACGGCAAGACGAGTTCTTCATAGCCGTGTTGCGTGGTGTGGACATCTAACATCAAGCGGATCAAGCTACGCACGAGCAAGGCTCCGTTACCACGAAAGACGGAAAAGCGAGATTTAGCGAGCTTGACGCCTCGTTCAAAGTCGATCCAGTTTAAGGCAACGCCTGTTTCCCAATGAGGAGGGGCGTCCTGCATGGAGCGAGCTTTGAAGTCGCATCCCCAACGGCGGATTTCTTCGTTGTCTTCTTCACTGGCACCGTCTTTCACCGATTCATGCGGTAGATTCGGCAAGCTCATCACGATGCGGTCTTGCTCTTCGGCGAGGGCGTCTTTTTCGCTTTCAATGGCTTTAATCCGTTCAGACACGCCTTTGGCGGTTTCCAAAACGGCATCGGCGTTGTCGCCAGCTTTTTTGAGCGTGGCAAGTTCTTTATTGAGGGCATTGCGTTGATTGCGTAGGACTTCTTCTTCTTGCAGTAAGGCACGGCGTTTTTCGTCGATGGCGAGTACGGCATCAATGGAAAAATCAGGGTTGCGACGCTGCAAGGCTTTTTCGATGGCGTGGGGATCTTGGCGAAGGGCTTTAATATCAAGCATGGGGATTGTTACTCTAGGTAGATTTTGATAATTTAGGGATTTACATATTGTAACATAAAACCCAATAGAGCATGTTTTTTTCTCTTTTGTGTTTAATGCCTTTAGGTCTTCTAAATGGTTTTACGAAAGTTTCAAAACTTTTTAGAAAACTAGCACAAATTTTCTTTTATTTGTGTTTAAGCTGATAAGAGATGCGTGAAAAACGCAAGAATAACTTGTTTATTTGTAACGAAACGGTTTAAGGAAGAAAATATGGCAGCATCTAATGTCTCAACGCCCGTGAATTCGGTGATTAGTCAACGACAACAATTGTTACTTGAAAAAGAACGCGTGATGAAAGAAGAAATGCTTTTAGATGAGTATGAAAGAACTCAAAGCGCTTACCAAGCGATGAACGATGCAGCTCTAGTTTTTGAACAGAAAAAGTCCGAATATTTACAAGAAGAAGCCCAATATGAAACACTAGGAAACTCGATTAATATGACCACACCCGTTAATGCCACTACACCAAGCAATCCTGCTTCATTTTCACCAGTAGGATCTCCTGTTGCCAATTCAACAGTAAGCCCTGAGCAAGGACCGACTGCGGGAACTTCAACCGCACCGACTCAACCTGCAGGAGGCCCCCTCCCCATCGAAGCCAATTACAATCCCAATGCCGCCGCCTATTACGGAGCAGGTGCTCCTGGATCTAACGCTCCTTTACCAGGTGAAGGCTTGCCGTATTATCAACCCTTACCGAGTGCTTCGACACCGAATGCTACTCCTAATGTCAGCCCAACAGCAGGATCACCGAGTCCGCAAGGTGTGCCGACCCAAGCAAGCCTTCAACAGCAGGCTCAACAAGCCCCAGTAACCCCTGCTGATATTGCAGCGTTACGTCAGATTTTGCAAATGAATCCGCAAACAGCTCAACAAGCTTCTAAGGTGTCGGATGCGGATTTGACCAAACTTTTACAGAGCGATCCTGAAATTGCAGGAGCTGTTAGAGAGTTTGAAGCCATGTCCGCAGGGCAAGGCGTTGCCCCCAGTGCTCAAGGTGGAGCAAAAGCGCCAGCCTCTCCTGAGGCTCAACCCACCGATCCTGCTCAAGCTTTGAAGTTAGCTCAACAAAATCCTGAAGTGATGCAGCAAGCCCAAGCCATGGTCGCAAGTTTGAGTCCTCAAGAGCGTGATGCGATGATGAAGCAACTCGCCAATGATCCTGAAGCTCAAGCGATTCTGGCACAAATGGGTGTCAGTGTTCCAACACAAGGGTCGCCTGCTCCAGCACAAAAAGTTTAGGTATACATACCTATTAATTCCTTCTCTCTCTCAACATATATCACAATATATGTACAGGCGTGTTTATCAAAACACGCCTTTTCTTTATGCTTGGCATGCAGAAATGGATCAAGGAACAAGACTGTTTTTAAGGTTTCCGCTTCAGGCGAACATCCTCAATCACCAAGTCATTCATACTATTAAAACTCAAGCCTTCTACCCATGGTTGATTCAACCACAATTTACGCCGTGTAAAGAGCGGGCAAATCACGGTGTCTTGCATCAACAACAAACGCTGAGCTTCATCATACACGGCTTGACGTTGAGGGCTATTGGGCATCATGGCCGCTTTTTCAATCAAGGCATCGTAACGGGGGGATTTCCACCCTGTGTGATTATTACCATTACTGCTATGAAACAAGCTTAAAAAGCTGTCGGCATCAGGATAATCCACAAACCACGTCAGCAAAAATAAGGCAGGTGCATCGTATTCCAAACGAGACAGGTACACTTTCCAGTCTAACGTTCGCAAGGGGACTTGAACACCGAGCCCTTCTTTCCACTGAAATTGTAGAATCTCGCCGATTTTTCGCACACCGTAATCATTGGTAAAGGTCAAGGCGGGCATCTTGGTATCCGGATGCTCTTTGAGATAAGCCTGCCATATCTGTTGTGCATCGCTTGTATGGGTGGAATGTCCAAGCGTGGCGTTATAGCCAAACAAATTGGGCGTCACAAAACTATTTAAAGGCGTTTCACCACTTTTTAAAAGCGAAGGAAAGTAGTCTCGTTGCACGCATTCACAAAAGGCTTTGCGGGTGCGTGCTTCGTTAAAGGGTGCTTTTTGTACATTAAAGCCCAAGTATTGAATAAAGCTAATGCCCACTTCTTTGGCTCGGGGATCTTTGGCGTAACGGGCGTATTCAAAGTTTGAAATCACGGTGCCAGAATCGGCCATGTCTAGCACGCCTTGCTCAAAAAGCGTGACGGCGGTGTTTTGATCAGGGATCATTTCAAACTGAACATCAGGACGTTCGTGGGCTTTGCCGTCCCAATAATAGGGGTTCGGTTTGAGAATAATACGGCTGTCATGCTGCCATTGACTCAACAAAAACGGCCCGTTGGTGATGTAATGCCCTGCTTCGGTGAACTGATTGCCGTAAGCGTTGACGGTGTCTTCACGAATCGGCACAGCAACAGGAAAGGCGAGCATGGCTGGGAAAAACACATTGGCACGTCGTAAGCGGATTTCAATGGTCTGCGAGTTCGGGGTGCGAATGCCTACGTGTGAAAAGTCGCTAAGTGTGCCGTTATAAAAGGCTTCCGCATTATGAATGGGAAACAAGAAAAAGGCATAGGCAGAACCGTTGCTTTGGGTCAGCACACGCTTCCACGCATAGATGAAGTCTTTCGCCGTAATCGGCTTGCCGTCGCTCCACTTAATGTTCGGACGCAAGACAAACGTATACCTTAAACCATCGGGCGACACCTGCCACGATTGAGCCAGTTCGGGGGTTACTTGGGCTTTCTTGTTGAAATCCGTTAAGCCACGCATGAGTTCGTGGATGACTCTTCCGCTGGTGCTGTCTGTATTTCGCAAGGGATCTAGGGTGGGGGGCTCTTTGCCGAGATTGAGGGTGACGACGTTGTCCGTGGGGAAAGGCAAGGCGTGAGGCGTGCTAGGCTCTGTTTTTTTAAAGTTCATGAAAAGCACAGCAAGTAAAGCCAACAGAAGCAGGCTCCCATAAAGGGAAGGGCGTTTCAAGTATGAGACGAGTTGCAATTTCATAGGGCTATTATACCATAAGTGTATTTTATGTTAGAGTAGAGAAAACGTTTGCCCTGTCCCTTCTCCCTTTGGGAGAAGGCTAGGATGAGGGAAACACCAGCTATAATCGGGGGGGGGGAACCCTCACCCTAACCCTCTCCCAAAGGGAGAGGGGACAAAGCGATTACTCCCGACAAGGATACCCCCATGATTGATGTTGATGCTACAAAATCACACCCCCAAAAAGAGTCCTTAATTCGTGTGCGTAATCTTAAAAAACGCTTCAGTGATGATGGCCCTTGGGTCTTGGATGATATTAGCTTCGACATTCATGCCAATGAAACCGTCGCCATTATCGGCACCAGTGGCTGCGGTAAATCTACCTTGTTGAATTGCATCGCTGGGCTTGAAACGGCGACTGAAGGCACGATTGAGATGAACGATCCCAATTTTACGCTGATTTTTCAGTATTCGGCGTTATTTGATTCGATGAACGTCTTTGACAATATCGCCTTTGCCTTGGTCGAACCGCCTGATGCGAAGGAGGCTCGTAAAAAGTTTAAACGCTTGCCTGATAAAGAGATTGCTCGTTTGGTCCATGAAAAACTCGACATGGTGGGGCTTCAAAATGTCGCCGAAAAATTCCCCAGCGAACTTAGTGGAGGCATGCAAAAACGTGTGAGTTTCGCTCGTGGCATTATTGGCAACCCTCGTATTATTTTGTACGATGAACCGACCAGTGGCTTAGATCCTGTGGCGTCGCATGATTTAGAAGATTACATGAATGTGTTGACCCGTCAATTACAAGCCGCCAGTGTGGTGGTGACGCATACCATTTCGACCATCTGCCGTACGGCGGATCGTGTAATTTTACTGAATAAAGGCAAGATTCACTGGGAAGGGTCTCCGCAATGTTTGCTTGAAACGGACGAACCGCTTGCCATGCAGTTTGCCAAAGCGGCGTTAAGCACCACTCGATAGGGTTTTCTATCGTGTGTTAGACCAAAATCGATAAAATCTGATAAAATAGTTCTATCGATTTATACTATTTTCAAAAAGGATCTTAAACTATGGGTCTCAAAGCCTTCAACGTAAAATCTATCGTCGCTGGACTTTTGGCGGTCGGGATGCTCGGGGGATTAATCATTGCCTTGTTTTCCTTAGGCGGCCCGCCTCGTGTAGAACAATCGCCAGCCCCTGTTACAGACGAAGCTGTTGGCATTGAAGGAGAAGAGAGTGGCTTTGAAGGGCTTTATCTCTTGCCAAAAGCATCGATTGCTCCACAGGTCAAGGCTCAAGCTGTTAACGGAATGGTGGATACCGAAGCCTTTCAGAAAAAAGGCGAAGGCACGATTTTGATTTTCTATCAAGGCGTGTTCTGTAGTGTCTGTGCGGCTCAACTTGAAGGCTTTCAAAAACTAGCCAGCACTTTTAAGAAAAAACATTATAATGTGGTCGCCATTAGTGCAGACACTCAACCTGACGCCCTAGAACGGCAAGGTAAATCAGGCTTAAGCTTCCCTGTTGTGCCTGACCCTGAACGTGCCATTATTTCTAATTATGGCGTTGCTAACGTGAGCCGTGGTAATATCGCTTACCCCACCATTTATGTGCTAGACAAAAATGGACGTGTTAGCTTCACATTTGCGGACGCTCGCATGACACGTTTACAAGCTCCCGACTTGCTCAAAAAACTCGGGACTCTTTAAAAACCCCCTTGAAACCCCAAAAGTCCATCGTCTAGATTATATTCAAGGGATTGCTTGGGTTTAACCCTTTAATGACTTGATATACTAAAAGAATGTATACCCCAAAGGGTCAGTATTGACTTTAAAGTGACGTATTAAAGCGAGATTTTTATGTCTTTTGTGCCTTCTGACGATCAAGAAACGTCATTGGAAGAATTTAAACTTAATGAACGTTCTTCCAAAGGTTTGACGGTTTCTAAGGAGCAAACCTTACGTGGTCACTTAGGCAATGTGAAAACCAATAGCCCTTGGGAACTCTTTGTTTCAAGTACGTCTTTTGATCACTTAAGTCAACTGCCGTCAGAAGCGGACGATGAAGAAGAAAAAACGGTTTCTCAAGACATTGAAGACCATTCAGAAGATTTAATGTCGCCTTTTATAAAACGCTTATTGCATATTTCTGTTTTAGGGTTTAAGCGACGCTTTAAAGAAGCTTTCGATCTCGCTGAGTCGAGTCAGTACAATGTTGAATTTGATGGATGGGAACGCACACGCCTTCAAGTCGAAGCCGTTTGGCAACGCTATATGCACCGTCCTGATCAGGAAGCCAAGCAGTGTATTCGTCGTTTAAGCGAACTGTATGTACAAAGCCAACGTGCTTATACGAGCGAGCAAATGCAAGAACTCAAGCCTGTGATTTATCTCTATCAAGGGCGTATTCATTATGATCAAAAACATTTTGGGGTAGCGATGCGTTGGTACAAAGAAGCCCTCATGTGTTGCCCTGAAGAGTCTCTGACTCATGCGAGATTGCTTGACAGTATGGCGATTTACTATGAGCATGCAGGGAACTTTTCACACGCCTTGCACCTCATGCAGGATTCTCTCAAAATAAAAGGTAAGCTTCCGTTTATTCATGAACTTGGGGTGAGCTACCAAATGCTGGGACAAACCAATTTATTGGTTGAACAGTTTGATGATGCTCAAAAGCACTTAGAAAGAGCCTTGTCTATTGCGATTCAAGTTAAAGACAGCCGTCGTGAAGCGGAAATGCTGAATGATTTAATTAAAATCGCCATTATTAATCATCAACTGATTAAAGCCTTACACTTAACCAATGAATGTATGAGCCGCTGTCAAGCTAGACGTCTGTGGAGTGCGTATGGTACGGCTCGCTTGTACCGTGCGTATATTCACTTTTTAAACAATGAATTAGACGAAACGCATACCCTGTTGGTGGACGAGATTATTCCATTGCTTAAGGATTATTCCAATGAAAAAGCCTATGGTACAGCATTTCGCTTGCTAGGTGCTTTGTATAATTCATGGGGGCAACGTCGTGAAGCTTTAGAAGCTTTGACCGAATCAATTGTGATTTTCAAACGTCAAAACCGTCATGATGAACTCGCTAAAACCTATTATGAACAAGCACGTTTGTATATTTCTTTACAACAAAACGATTTGGCGATTCAAAGTTTGTTTCATGCCTTAAATGTGGCTCAACAATATAATTTAATGTTCTTGGTGCGTCCGATTGAAGACGAACTCTTTATCCTCGCGCCTGAAAAATGGGAAAAAATCGCCGAACATCGTTTAAAATATGAGGCGTTTACGCCTTTAGAAACCATGCTGAAGGCTCATGTGGCTTCCCCTGAAAATATTCAGGCGGCTGCTATGAAGGTGATGAATGGTAGCACCAAGCTGGATGAATCCGTTAATGGTTTAGCCAGTGCAAATCCCAATGCTTTAATGTCATTGTTACGTTTAGGGCAAGCAATTTCTGCGGAACGAGAACTTGATAACATTTTAAACCTCGTACGTGAGGAAACTGTCAAAGCCTTATGTGCGGAGCGTTGTACCGTTTTTGTTTACGACAAAGAAACCAACGAGCTGTGGAGTAAAGTGGCTTCTGGCATGGAAGGTAATAAAAAATTACGCGTTAGTGCTGACAAAGGCTTGGTAGGCCATGTGTTAAAAGTGGGTGAAACCCTTAACATTGCTGATGTGTATAATGACCCTCGCTTCAACCAAGAAGTGGACCGTAAAACAGGCTACCGCACCCGTAACGTTCTATGTATTCCTATTTTAAATCGAGACAATGAACCCATTGGCGTGGTTCAAGTTCTTAATAAAGTGGTGGGGGCCTTCAATAAAAGTGACGAAGATTTACTCAACGCTATTGCCGCCACTACAGGTATTACGCTTGAAAATGCCATGATGGTGCAAGAACAAAAACGCAGTTTTGAAAGCTTTATTCTCACGTTGTCATCCACCATAGATGCTCGAGATCCTATTACAGCGGGGCATAGCGAACGGGTGGCTGATTATTCCTTGCTCGTGGGCGATGAACTTCAAATGCACCGTAATGACATGGAAGTCTTACGTTTTGCAGCCTTATTACATGACATTGGAAAAATTGGGATTCGTGAAGAAGTCTTGACCAAAGAAGGTCGGCTGACCATTGACGAATATCAGCACATTCAAGAACATGCACGCTTTACCTTTGAGATCTTGCAAAACATTCATTTTGCTCACCACTTGCAGGATGTACCTTTAATCGCAGCATCTCACCATGAACGGGTGGACGGCAAAGGCTACTACAAAGGACTCAAAGGCGATGAAATCCCTCTTTCGGGACGTATTATCGCACTAGGAGACGTATTTGACGCCATCACCTCGTTACGTCATTATCGTAGTCGTATGCCTTTTGACAAGGTACTTAGTATTATTCAAAAAGATGCGGGTTCTCATTTCGACAGTGAAGTGGTCGCCATGTTTTTCAGAGTCCCTCTCTACCGTCTGGCGGAAGTATTGGTCAAGGAACGCCGTGTTAAAAAAATTCAAGAAGTTTCGCCTTTGGTGAAGTACATTGATCGGCATGTGAATTTGGCGGAGTTTCACCAGATTCTAACGAAACCTGAAAAGACCAAAGCCGAGCAAGAAATCGACAAATATTTTTCTGCGATTTACTACGTGTTACCCAGTAAGCAGCAAGACAATCTATAGAACGCTAAAGCGTGTCGGCTAAGGTTTCATGATCCAACTTAAATAGACAGTGGGTGCATCGTATTTTAAAAACCACCCACGCTTTATGCTCTAAATCTTCTCGAAGATGCGTTAAAGTGGTGAGTTCTGCTCCACAATCAGGGCAGGGCCAAAAGCCTTCCGCATTGCGTTCCATTTCTTTTAAAGGTAAACGTTTACCGTTGTTGAAATGGGCAACCAAATGGTAGTCAATCGACTGAAGCACGACATCACCTGTTAAGGTAATAGGCGGGGGCGTTTCATATTGTTTAAGTTCAGTAGGCGTCATTTTTAGGACTCGTGTGAGTCGAGTGCGGTTCATCACCGACAAAAAGTGGAGCCGCCCTTCTTCGAGCTGTTCTAATAGAGCCAGCGACAAGCCTGACTTTTCCGCCACAACAGGCAGGGGTAGATCTAAGGCATTGCGTCGTGCTTGTAATACAGAAGCCAAAGAAGGGCGGGTTTTTTCCGAGAATTCCATAGATATAAAGCTTTCTGTACAAAAAGACGCCACATTAAACAGAGCTTCAGCTTAGCATGTTTGACGAGGAACATCAAGCAAAGGCAGCGTAAGCCTTCCGACGAATGTAACATTTTGTAAATGATTTCTTAAGTTCCCCCTAAATCGGCCGATAGGTATTTTGGAAGAGCTTTACAGACTTCCATCTTTCTTCTGAACAGGGGGACATAGCAACGAGAGGCAGTACGAAACCGTATTGCCGTTTTTCTGAGTTAAATTTCTTTAATAAAAACAATCATTTTATCGGCAAGACGGGCAACAACCGTTTTGTTGACACATGGGACGGCTTAATGTGCTTGATGCAAAGGTATCTTGCGGTGCTTGGCGTTCTTCTTTATGTTTATGGTAAGCGTTTTGCCCATATTGAAAGACGTCCATCGGGTTTGTACCCAAAAAGGGATCCGTCAAATTAGGGATGCCTTCTTCTAAGGCTCTTAAATTAACGGCGTTTCTAATGAATTCCAATCGCTGGATACTAATCATGTCTTTTCTTTCACACAAACATTGTACAAACTACATAAGCATTAAAGCGTTCTATCAGTGTGTTTGTGCTACTTTATAAGAAATAATTTATCGTAAAGGATACCCTCTATGAATGCCCCCACGGAAAGCACGGTTGATCTCTTCCACGTTGATGCCTACGACTATGCCCTGCCGCCCAATTTAATCGCTTCGCACCCCCTTCCTAATCGTGACGATTCACGCATGATGCTTATTGACTGTCAAGTCGAATCCTTTGAACACAAGGGCTTTAAAAACTTGGTTGAACTCATGAATCCTGAAGATTTATTGGTGGTGAATGATACCAAAGTCTTACCTGCACGATTTTTAGGCAAGCGCCTTATGGCAGACGGTGCGATAGGTGAAGGGGAAGTCGAAGTTCTATTGCTACACCCGACGTCGCAAGCCGAACTGGACTGGCATTGTCTGATGCGTCCTGCTCGCAAACTCAAGGAAGGTACGATCATTGTTTTACAAGACAGTACCGCTACGTTTGAAGTTGTTGAGCAAGGCAAAGAAGGGCATGGCGTGGTGCGTTTGCATTTAAATGACGAAGCAAATGTGCATGAGTTTATGTATAGGATTGGCAAAATGCCGATTCCACCTTATTTTAACCGTCCTGCCAATGAAGAAGACAAAGAACGGTACCAAACCGTCTATTCTGAGGTGGAAGGGTCGCAGGCGGCTCCTACAGCGGGCTTACATTTTACGGAAGACGTTTTAAACGCCTTGGCGGAAAAAGGTATTCAAAAAGTGACGGTGACCTTGTCAGTGGGTGTGGGTACCTTTCGACCCGTTATGGTGGACGACATCCGAACGCATGACATGCACGGTGAAGCTTACACTTTGCCTCAAGCTACGGTGGATGCTATTTTGGCATGCAAGGCTCGAGGTGGACGAGTATTTGCGATAGGCACCACCACGACCAAAACGCTTGAAACTGCCGCTCAAAACCAAGGGGGCTCTTTGTTTAAGGGCGAAAGCGGGTGGAGTAACCTTTATATTTACCCAGGCTTTACTTTTCAAGTGGTGGATGCCATGCTCACCAATTTCCACCTGCCTAAGTCGACGCTATTGATGATGATTTCCGCCTTTGCAAATCGAGACTTTATTTTAAAGGTCTATGAAGAAGCCGTAAAAGAACGTTACCGCTTTTACAGTTACGGCGATTGTATGCTTTTAATGCGTTGAAAAAAGCTCGAATGCCCTACTGATCCGTTTGAATATCACCAGGGAAGTTGAAGTCGCTGGCTTTGATGTTCTTTAAGAAGTCCTTGAAGGCTTCGCTTTCTTCTTCATCCTTTTCTTCATCGGCACTCACGGTGCCGTCAGACATCACATGAGGGCTGGCAAAAATAGGGGCATCCGCTCGTAAGGCAACGGCGACCGCGTCCGAAGGACGTGCATCGAGCTCAAGTTCTTCATCACCATCTTCGACTTTTAAATAAAGACTCGCAAAATAGGTGTCGTTTTCAATATCTTTAATCACCACACGATCCAATACATAACCAGTTAGTTCAATTAGATTATAAAGTAAATCATGCGTCATGGGGCGGTTGGATTCTACCGCTTCTAGTTGGCGAATAATGGCACTGGCTTCTGCTGTGCCGATCCAAATGGGCAAGGCACGGCGTTTGTCTTGATCCGTCAATACCACAATGGGTGTACCTGTTCGTGTGTCAAGGGCAATACCCATGACAGAAAGTTTTATTAGGGATTCAGGTTCGTTAGACAAGCTCATTAAACGTATTCCTTCAGATCAATCATATTGTTTCTTTAATGATAACAAACTTTTAATGCTTCGCATAGCTCCAATTTTAAAAACCCACTAAATAGTGTCACACGCCATAACACACTTAATAAATAAGCCCTTGACCTACATTTACAAGTGTCGTAGAATGAAAATGTACAATAGCTTACACTGAAATAAATAGGTGTGTTGTTTACAAGTTCACCCACCCTTGCATAGGATATAACTGATGATGATGGTTACTTCGTCCCTCAATACGGGGAGAAAATTAAATATACCATCCCCTTACGATACACCGTTCAACAAGGGCTTGGATAAAAACGCCCAACGCAACTCGGCTTTAGCCCCTCATCTTCAACAGCAAGAAGAACTGTTGGCTCCACCGACGCCCCAACCCCGTATAGGGTCTACTCAGTCTATAATCAAGCAACGTGAAGCGCTTCAGCAAGACACCTTTCAAAAGCAAAACACACAAGACACCAATTTTAGACGCAGTAGTTTAGAACTACCCCAAAAAGCCCCTTCAGTGATGGAACAGTTACAACAAGTTGCCACGACCACCCGCCAGTTTTTGAGTCAGTTAGATCGTTTGAATCAGTCGGATTTGGCTCGTCGCCAAGCACAAGGCACGGAACTTCAAATGACGGAAGGCCGTCACCAAGTGCATCATCAAAATGCGACCTTATATATGCGGATTAAAGAACCTTCCGTTGTGACGAAATCTAAGCGTGAAGAAGATATTATGCGTCGTTCAGCACGTCAACAACGCATGGGTATCAAAGGTAAGGATGCCCACTCAATCAAGCATGACAATTTGGCGGCGAATCGTGAAGCAGATGCTTACGACGCTTAATTGGTATAATAGGCCTCATTATTGGTTATTACTTGTAAGCGTAAAGCTATCTTTAATATCTTCAGAAAGCATCTGTTTGGTGCTTTGCATGAGGGCTTGATTGGCGTTAATTTGCATGTCAATACGAGCCGCTTCAGCATCTAGGACTTGCGACATTTGTTCCATTTGTTCTACACGCATGTTCAACGCCTTATAGCCTTCGCTGTTAGGGTCTAGCTTAGTTTCGGCAAATCTTAGACTAGAGTTAATGTTGATCAAATTTTTACGACGTTGACTGATGAGCGTTTTTTGATATTCCAAGTCCTTTTGTTGAGAAAGGGCATCGTAATATATCATGGCATTGAGACCGAGCATAGCGGAAAGACCTTTATGGGGGGTAGAGGTTAGAATACTTGTCTTTAGATTTTCCTGTACAGGGTCTATACGTTGTGGCTATAATTATTTTGTTCAGTGATGTGAGGTCTATACGACACGCCCTTACGAAATAATCTAGGCTCTTGTGAAGGAAAATTTAAAGACAAGTATAGTGGAACACGATACTTATATAAAGCCGAATCAATCTTTTTTTGTGCTAGCGGAGCTTTAGACTTAGCTATAAAATACATTGTTAGATGGAGTTAGTGGATTTGAAAATCCGTTAAACTTAAATGAGTTGTAAGCAACACATAAAAGGTCGAGAATGAACGCATCACCCAATCCACTCCTTCATCAAAAACACGCCAAACAATATCAAGAACAACAAGTCATTACCGCCAGCAAAGAACAGCTCTTAATCATGCTGTATGATGGTGCCATTCGCTTTGCAAAAACAGGGAAAAAGGCCATTCTTTCTAAAGATTACGAAAAGTCTAACCATTTTCTACTTAAAACTCAACGAATTATAACCGAATTTATGGGTAGTTTAGACCTTAAAAGTGGTAATGACACGACCCAGCAACTTTTTTTATTATACGAATACTTGCACCATCAATTGGTACAAGCCAACATTCAAAAAAATACCGCTTTAGTGGATGACGTGCTAGAACATTTGATTGACTTGCGTAAGACATGGATTTCGGCGATTGAAATCGCCCAACTAGAAATCCAAAAATCATCAAAACCTGAACAAAACGCTTAAGTTATTACATAAAGGATTGTAAAAGAATGAAGCAAACGCCCGCCTCTGTTTTTTTAGAATTAGAATCGTTACTGCTTCAGGTCGAACGTTTAACAGCTGAATTGATTGCAGGTTTAAATGAAGCAAAAAGCAATATCGAAACAGGGTTAACACCTGCTTTAATACAACAAAATTTGTTGCGAGGTCAATTATTGTATGAAGCTCAAGAAGTTGCCGAAGGGAAGTACCAAGTTTTGAATGCAAGTGAAAAGCAAGTGTTGTCTCATAAGTTGCAGCAACTCAAGGGTTTTGATTCGCAATTGGGGGATTTACTTCAAGCTCATCATGCACAGATTCGTCACGAATTGCAAGAACTCAGACAAGCTCAAAAACAAGTGCAAGCCTATACGGAACAAGGCTAGAATTTTATTAAAGAATTTCAAAACAAAAAAGAGAGCCTTCTATTAGGGGCACTCTCTTTTTTTTAAGTGTTATAGTATTTTAAATAATCAACCCTACAGTGTCTCTTCGTTGTCGCTCGGGTTCTTGATGTGCTTATGTACGTCTCTGTACACTTCACACATCTGCGAGTCTAGGCTCCTAGAATAGCCTACTGCCTGCTTAATCATTTTAAACACTATATTAGTGTTACACCGCTTCAATTAAAGACCATGCCGCAAGTGATGTAATAGCCGTCATTAACGCATGACCTTTTGTAGTCGCACGATACTCCACTTTGGGAGGGATCGTCGGGTAGGCTTTTCGAGTAATTAAACCATGAAATTCCAAATGCTTTAAACGAGCGGACAACGTACGAGGTGAAATTCCTTGAATGGCATTTTCTAGTTCAACGAAACGCTGAGCTTCAAATTTCAAAAGTAAGTAAATGATTTGTAACGAGTATTTGTCGCCCACTAGGCGTAACGCATTTTCAAGTTGTGTTGCGGTAGCATCAATAGGTGAGATTTCAGCACCAGTTTTTACAGTTTTAGTAGAGGGGATAGGGGCATGAAGAGACACGAAACGTTTCCTTTAAATTAAATATATTATTATAAAAACAATTTTAGATGAAGGGTGACTTTAAATCAATCTTATTGTGAGGGTGCCACTTAACGCCTTTTCAAAAGAAAGTAAAGCGAAACTCAATTTAGGCTAAATCTACATAAACCTAACAATAAAATCTAACATTCAACAAAGGCTGAATGGGGAGATCAACCCCTTCATGAATCTTAAACTAAAGAAAGTATATCACAAATAAAAAAAGGGAATACCCTAAATTCTATAAATTGTTCACTAATTTATTTTAAAGGTATTTAAGACTTATTTGTCTTCAATCTTCACGAGTACCACATTTTCCAATAATGTGTAGGTTGCTTTTTTCTTCTGAACTCCTATATCGTCACAAACCAAGGTTTTCGTCGTGGTGCTAGGAACAGTGGTACCACAGATAGGGCTGTTATTCTTGTCATAAATTAAAGGAACAGTTTTTCCCCATGCAGGGTCTAGATCTGCTGGCGTGGCACCCATAAGCTCCCCAAAACCTCGAGGCTTTCTCCCTTGTGCGGTAACAAATTGAATCGTAGCGATATTTAACAATTGATACTATTCCCTAAAAGCCGCCTCTTCTGCAGAAGAATGATAGTCAGTTATCATGGTAATTGCAGCTCCTGCAAGAATGCCAATAATTCTAAGTATTATGGCGATTTCAATGAGTGTGAAGGCCTGCTTTTTAAGATAAAGCTTCATAAAGGGAACAGTTCCATGGCTTGTATTTTATACAGGTGAGTCTGTTTTTTTATCGGAGTGATTACTTAAAATCTTTACGGTCCGTTAAAAACTGTGACAAACCATTATTTTGGTTCAATCACAATCGAAACCATACCTGCCGTCAAGGTATAAGTGGCTTTTCTTTTCACCAAACCTGAACCATTGCAAATCAAAGTCGTACTCCCAGAAGCAGGTCGTACTGTTCCACACATTTCAACATTTCTTTGAGTATATAATAAAGGCACCAAAATGTTATTATCGGGGTCTAAGCTCGCCCTGTTTGCTGCTATGAATTGCCTAAAGTCAGTAGGCTCCTGCCCTGTGTTTTCTAAATATTTAGCGGCACCAGCATTAAGTTTTTGAAGGTAATCTTCTAATAGTGCATTTTCCGTACTTTCGTCCATACCTTCGGTTTGAACCATCGCCATGACAGACAAAATACCAATCACCGCAATCACAACGCCCATTTCAATAAGCGTAAAGCCCTTATGTTGCTTAGCAATAACAAACATTTTTGAATTTTCTTTCAGGGTTTTGAAGACCATAGGTCTAATACTTCGACACTTATCATCTATTACAGTAACTACTGTTACAGTTTTTTACAAGAAACACCCTTTAGGGAATCGTCAAATCATAGACCATTTTCTTTTGAAGTACCAAACCATTTTTAAACGAAAAAATAGCCGCCCGTCGTTGAACAGCACTTTTCCACCAATTCCCTGCGATACAGGTCAGTGTATTGTCTCCTGCACTAGGATCGGGTAAGTCATAGTAACAGGCTGGTATATTATCCTTATCAAAGAGAATCGTCACAGCTAGAGCATTTTTAGGATCTAAAGAAGCCTTAGAAGGTGCTACAAAGTGCGAAAAACGTTTCGGTTTTTTCCCGTTAGCGGCGACATATTTACCATAGCCTTGCTGAAGCTGTCGGTAGTAGTTGTCCAACATCGCTTTTTCAACCCCACCCATAATGGACATGCTTTCTGAAATGGCGAAAGCGGCCAGTTGCCCAATAATGCTTATAACAAGGGCGACTTCGACAAGGGTATAGGCATTGTACGTTGCTGAAGCTTGAGGTATTGTTACGACGCATCTCATACAAAATTTAGGAGATTACACACTGTTTCATTATCGGTCTTTCGGAAGAAGAGTGAAGTGCTACATAACGGAATTGTTACAAAGGAAAAAGGGTGTTGACAGGCTCCAGCGTTTATAGGATAGTTGTAGAACTGGAGGGAATCGGGGTCTTTGAATAAGAGATTAAGGTTTCTTTTTGGTGCGACCTGTTCCTTGACAACTCAATAGTGGAAGAATTTAAGACGAAAAGAATGGACATCTGCTTTTTAGCGAGAGTGGATGTCATACAA
>JBEISK010000013.1:0-51319 GCA_040375445.1 Gammaproteobacteria bacterium
CCCGTCCCGAACCACGAATTTTGTCATTGCGAGCGTAGCGTGGCAATGACGGACAAAGCAAATACTTGCCGACAACGCACTAAATGCGAGGCTTCCGAGACATTTTGCGGACGGCAGGAACAAAGGGAAAGAGAGAGGGGTGGGATAAACTCATTCACGAAGTGAATCTACCCCTTTAGGAAGGAGAGGTTGGGAGAGGAAACCATCGGTTTTCTTTCCCAAGAGAAAAAGTCAGAGACTTTTTCGACGGAAGGGGGGCGACCAAGACCCTCCCTCCCTTAAGCCGCCTTTAGAGGTGTTGGAGACCTTTGGCGGAGCAAAGGTCTCTGACAACGACCAGCGTTAAAAGGAACTAGAAAACCCAAAAAACTAAGCGACCACTGCCGTATGACAGCGGGTGCAAAGATGCGGATGATCCACATACGCCCCGACGGTTTCCTTGTACTGCCAGCATCGTTGGCACTTGTCGCCCACCGCTCGCACAATGGTCACCTTGTATTCGCCGTCGACGTCTTCTTCCGCCAAAACGGCATGACTGGTGTACAAATCACCCGCCCCTTCAGGAGGCAAAATTTCAATGCCTGACACCAAAAACAACAGCTCTAAAACGTCCGTATTCAAATCTTTCAAAAAGTTCCACGACGAAGACAACGGCTGAATCAACACATTCGCTTCCAAAGAAGAGCCGATCTCTTCTTGCGAACGAGCTTGTTCCAGTGCTGCATTGACGCTTTCACGCAACATCAACAAGGCTTCAAAGGCTTTTTCCTTGCTCGCATCCAATTGCCATTCGGCAGGCAATTCTGGCCAAGGGGCGAGTAAAATGGACTTCGGCACACCTTCCGTCAAGCCAAGATCAGGTTTTTGAGCCTCTGGCCAATGGCTCCAAATATCTTCCGCCATATGGGGCATGACAGGAATAATGACACGGCTTAGGGTGCTTAAAATATGATACAAGACCGTTTGCACCGCCAAACGGCGGGGGTCTTTTTCGTTGTTGCAATACAAGACATCTTTCACCACATCAAAGTAAAGCGACGACAATTCCACCACACAAAGATTTTGCAAGAGCTGATAAAAACGATGAAATTCATAGCGTTCAAAGGCGTGTTCCAACGCTTCGGTAACCAAGCTCAGACGGTGCAAGACATAGGTATCCAGCGAACTAAGTTGAGCATAAGGTACGGTGTCTTTTTGTGGATCAAACCCATTTAAATTGCCTATTAAAAAGCGACACGTATTGCGAATTTTTCGGTAAATATCGCTCAATTGCTTGAGCGTGCCACCGCCGATTTTAACATCGTTGGTGTAGTCAACAGACGCCACCCACAAACGCAGGACATCCGCGCCGTATTCACGCATCACGGTATTGGGATCGATGACATTGCCGAGCGATTTGCTCATTTTACGACCGTTTTCATCCAGTACAAAACCATGCGTCAAAACGGCTTTATAGGGGGCTTTGTCAGACAACATGACACTCGTCAACAAAGACGATTGAAACCAGCCCCGATGCTGATCGCTACCTTCTAAATACAAGTCCACAGGCAAATGCCCCAATTCGTCATGGCGAGCTTCAACAACCGTGGTATGGCTCACGCCTGAATCAAACCACACATCCATGACATCTTCTTCTTTTTTGAAGGAGCCGTTGCCGCAATTCGTGCAAGTCAAGCGTCCTTTTAAGAAGTCATCGGCGTCATATTTTGCCCAAGCGTCGCTGGTTTCAGCACGAAAGACATCCGCTAACCACGCTGTCGTTTCTTTGGTGAGATGAGCGGTTCCGCATTTGTCGCAATAAAAGGCAGGAATCGGAACGCCCCAGACGCGTTGGCGACTAATACACCATTCAGGGCGGTTCGCCACCATCGTAGTGATGCGAGATTCGCCACGAGCAGGCACCCATTGGACGTTTTTAATTTCGCTCAACGCTGTCTCACGAAAGGCATCGACTTGAATGAACCACTGTTCAGTGGCTCTAAAAATGACAGGGGCGTGGCTCCGCCAGCTATGGGGAAAACTATGCTTAAAGGTGCCGTTCCACACCAAGGCATTGGCGGATTTCAGTGTTTCCAGCAAAACCCAATTGGCTTTTTCGTAAAACATGCCGACGACTTCAGTAGGCACGCCGTGTTCGTCTTTAAACCTACCTTGGCCATCTACAGGGGAAATAATCGGCAAAGGATGCTCTTTGAGTTCGTTGCGGTTATAAGCTTTGACCGCAAAAAAGTCATCCGGGCCGTGACCCCCTGCGATATGCACCAAGCCTGTCCCTGTTTCCGTGGTGACAAAATCCGCTGAAATCACGACGGATTCACGATCTATAAACGGATGCCTGGCGACCAATCCACGCAAAACGCTTCCTTTAAAGGTGATTAAAGGCGTTAAGGCTTGACCCTCTTCCACGCCAAATTTTGAGCCTAAGGCAGCGAGTAAATCAACAGCCACAACGACTTTCCCTTGCTTTGGTGTTTCGACAATCGCATAGTCGACTTGCTCATGCACGGCAATGGCGACGTTGGCAGGGAGCGTCCAAGGGGTGGTCGTCCAAATCACAAGCGATGCTCCACTTAAGTGGGTGGCGAGTTCCGCAGGGACGGACGCATCGTAGCGTTTTTCAAGGCTTGGCAAGCCAAACGCCACATAAATGCTATGACTTTCATGGTCTTCATATTCGATTTCCGCTTCCGCCATCGCCGATTCACTAATCGGGCACCAATGTACAGGCTTCAAGCCTTTGTACACATAGCCTTTTTCAACCATTTCGGCAAACAATTCAATTTGCTTGGCTTCAAAATGCCCGTCAATGGTGACATACGGGGCGTTCCAATTGCCCATAACGCCCAAGCGTTTGAAGTTTTCTTCTTGCCCTTTGAGGTTGCCGTAGGCAAAGGTACGGCATTTTTCACGCAATTCTAAGGCGGTAATGGATTTACGTCCGCCTTTGATTTTCTTTTCCACCGCCGCTTCAATCGGCAAACCGTGACCGTCATACCCTGGCACATAAGGGGCGTAAAAGCCTTGTTGCGTCTTATAACGCACGACAATATCTTTAAGGATTTTGTTCAATGCGGTACCGATGTGGATTTTATCGCTGGATAAATAGGGAGGGCCATCATGCAAGACAAAGCGTTTCGTCTTGTTTTTAGACGCCAAATTCGCTTCATAGACGCCTTCACTTTCCCAAAACGCTTGAATTTCAGGTTCACGAGTCGCTGCCCCTGCTCGCATAGGGAAGCTGGTTTGAGGCAGGCGAAGGCTGTCTTTATAGTTGATTTCTTCAGTTTGAGGATTTTGACTTGTCACAATAGAGCGTCCTTACATTTTAAACGTATGTTTATCAATCAATATCTCACAAAACGGGGTGAAAGACAAGCGAGAGAGCTGTAGGTTCCAAAGAGTTGTGATGAAACTACTTGCGTTCTAAAATTGAAGCGTTATGATTAAATACGAACACCAATAAGTGGGGGTTTGGCGCAGTTGGTAGCGCGTCTCAATGGCATTGAGAAGGCCAGCGGTTCGAATCCGCTAACCTCCACCATTTACCCTTTAAGAACCAGTCATAGTAAGTATTTTCAGGATTTACGATCAAGAAACGCCGTGTGTGCGGGTCTAAGGCGGATGGGGATCCACTCCTCATTCAGGTATGCCTTTTTAATTGCTCACGTATCCACTTTTTTGGGCGTTTCTATACATGCCCCCAATTTCAAAAGGCACGACTATAGACCGTTTCATCTATCGAACACTATACACGCTATTTGAGCGGTTTAGGATGAAGATAAGCCCATGTGTTTATGCATCAAAGTAAGCGGGTTCTTGTTGGTCAAAATCAGGGGTTTGTTCGGCGAGTGTAATGAGTTGGGTGAGGGTAAAATTATGAGGGTTTTGGTAGTTCAGTAGGGCTTCAATAATCGGTGGAGAGAGGAGGGTTAAAGCCAGATATTTCTGTATTTTTCGCTTGCCTGTGGATTCCTGTTTGGCAATGTCTTCAACGCTCACGCCTTGCCTCCAGAGTGTTCTGTAATGCCAGGCGAGGGAAAGTGCTTGAATCATCTGCTCATTCATCTCGTGAATCGAGAGGATGCTTTTGTGTTGGGTTCCTCGTAAAGTGGTCTGTGTTTGATTGTTGATCAGGAGACGGGTGCTTAAAATGAGTGTTTTCTGGTCCATGCTCAAGACGGCATGAGGAGGCAATTTCAAGTGACCGAGCGAATCATCTAGGGTAAGATGTATGTCTAGTTCAGCGAGATCTTTTCCTTTGGTATAGATCACTTTGCTCAGCGAGGACGGTAAGGCGTCTTGAGGCAGCTCTAAGAACGCCAGTGCCTGAATCACCTGTGCCTCGATTTGTTCGGCGGGTAAGCAGCATCCTTTGGCAGCGTAATAGTTGAAGCGTTTCTGGTGTTTTTTGGAATTGGAATACTTAAAGCGTTCGCCTGTTTCGGTATAAAAAATACCCTTTAATAAGTTCTCTTGAAGGGTATAGCACTTACGGGCTTCGTTGTGTTTAAAGCGTTGCTTGAGTTGGCTTTGCACGGCTTCAAATAATTCGTCTGAAATAATCGCTTCATGCTGACCGTCATAGATTTTGCCGAGTCGTTTATGAACGACTTTACCCGTATAAAGCGGATTACTTAAAATACGGTGTAATCCAGCAGGACTGAAGGCTACTCCTTTTTTCCCCTTGTCTCCATTGTGTTTCAGCCATTGATTCAGGTGTGGAATGGTTTCTAATTGCAGATATTGCGTAAAGATTTGCCGAACAAGATCTGCTTCTTGCGGATGAATCTGCAGTTTTTTGTCTTCAAGGGTATAGCCCAAGGGGCAAGGGCCACCCATCCACAAGCCTTTGGCTTTGCTGGCTTGCATCTTATCTCGAATGCGTTCAGACGACACCTCTCGTTCAAATTGTGCAAAGGACAGCAGCATATTCAAGGTCAGCTTGCCCATTGAATTAGAGGTGTCAAAGGATTGCGTAATCGACACGAAACTGCACCCATGTTTGTCAAAGGTTTGCATCATGTTGTAAAAATCGATAATCGAGCGAGACAATCGATCGACCTTATAAACCACGACGGTTTGAATAACTCCGTTTTCCATATCCTTTAAGAGGGCTTGTAACGCTGGACGCTTCATGCTCCCGCCTGAGAGTCCTCCATCTTCATAGGTGTGGTAATGCTGCCAGCCGTTATAGGCTTGGGATAAAATATAGGCTTTACAGGCCTCTTCCTGATTATGGAGGGAGTTGAAATCTTGTTCCAAGCCTTTTTCACTGGACTTTCGAATGTAAATCGCACAGTTATTGATTTTCATAACGTACCTTTTTGTTGTTTAAGCCAAAGAAATCATTGCCTGAAACTTTATGACCGCAAATGACTTTTGCCACAGCAGAAAGGCTATTGTAGGTCACCTGATTGTACAAAAACAGATGCTCCCCTAGTACGCTCACTTTGTATTCTTTGTTTTTAAACATCTTAATGATGTCGGTGCCTGTAGACAGCGTGTACTTGACTTTATACGCCCGATTGACCTTGTGTTTAACATCTTTTGAATAGCGGTTCAATTTGGTGATGACTTTTTGAGGGAGTTTCAGCGTTTGACGTTCACACTGGATTTCATACCACAGGGGTTTGAGCATTGCACTTTTGAGGTGCTTAAGCGGGATTTTAAAATAGCGTTGCCATAAGCGCTTGACGTCTTCGGCTTCCAAGGCATGTAGGGCTTCTAGGGTGTTGGGTAAATCGAGCGGTGTTTTTCTCATGCTCTATTTATCACTTGGAAGGGGTGAAGTATCAAGGGTTTTTATACAAAAAACCAGAGAAAGCCTCTTTATATGAGTGAGTTTAATCGCCAAACGCATCAGCTAAGGTGTAGGTATTGGGTTGTACCAAGACTTGGCTTAAGGCATCGCACTGGTCGTCATATTTACCATTGGGAAAGCGGAGCAGTTCAGACTCAAACTCAAGAAGCCAGTGGGGGTCGTTGTTAGGAAATAAACAGCTTCCGTTTTCAATCAAATGAGACACGGCCATGAGTCGGGTGCGTTTATCCTGTTCAGGCTTAACGGCTTTTGCCGTGATATAATGTTGGGTTTTCAAGGTTTGAATGAGTTGAATACCTGAGTTCTTATCTTCAATCAAGACGTCTATTTGTCGACCATAGGTCGTTTCTGCGGATTGATAACGTTGAATGACTTGATTGACGAGTTGAGGGAACTCTAGTTTTTCTCGGTAAGCGTCTAAAATATAATGCACGCCTTTTCTATCTCTCAATACCGTCAAACACACGGAATAATCGTTGTATTGTTCTATTTTACTGGCGGTATCCCACGACTGGAAAATAGATTTTATTCTGATTTCTTTCTCAGCGATGGCTTTAAACAGGGCGTTCGGATCATAATATTTAAACCATTTTTTCTTAATAATCCCGCCGTCTCGTGGCGCGGGGTTTTGTTGGTACTGGCCTGAAAAATGGTATTCTCCCATTTGCTTTTTGGCTTCCATGAGCTTGGAGAGGGACTCTCGTTCAGGGTGTAGGGCTTCACCTTTTTGACGCGTTACTGTTTTATGCTTGAGTGACCATATTTCATTGCTTTCGGCAATGGCGGGTATTTTTAAGTGCTTAAAGGTTTTGTCGCTTTGAAGCAAGTAGCCTGTGAAATCCTCGTCGTGCAAGCGTTGCATAATCACCATAATTTTGCCGTCGTTCTTGTTGTTGAGCCTTGAATAGAGGGTACTGCCGTACCAATCATTCGTCTTTTTTCTAAGGAGATCGGACAGGGCATCGTCGGGTTTAATCGGGTCATCTATAATCAGGTAATCGGCTCCTCGACCTGTTAAGGTACCATTGACCGAAGTTGAAAAACGACCGCCTCCACGGCTGGTTTCAAAATCCGCAATGGCTTTTTTATTTTTGGACAGTCGACTATGCGGAAAAATATCGCGATACCACTGACTTTCCATGACCCGTTTACAATCTAACGCCAACTTCTGCGACAAGTCTTCGTTATAACTGACGGCGATAATCGTGGCTTTCGGATTCTTCCCTAAAATATAGGCAGGAAAGGCAATGGAACAAATAATGGACTTCATGTAGCGTGGGGGTATATTGACAATCAGCCGAGGGTTTTGACCTGCCAACATGGCTTCGAGTTCATGACAAATTAAATCGATATGCCAGTTGCCAAGATACTGAGCATTGGGGGAGACTTCAAGAAAGACTTTTTGGACAAAGGCCGTGAAGTCGCTTCGTAAGATCGCATTTAAAATGACTTTACTCATGGTTCTCGTCCTCATTGGCTCCATGGTACCGAGAAAGATAGTCGGTAATAATCGATTGATCATCCTGATTTAAAAGTTCTCGTATCTGATGACGTTCTTCTTCTTTTAAATCGGCGATTAAGAGGTGAGGTAGTAAGGCTGAAATGGCTTTTATATCGCCTTTAACACCTTTATTGACCAGTTGTGTAAGCATCGCCATTTTCTTAGATATTTTTATTTTTTCATCGCCTTCCGAGACGACGATTTTTTGGTTGAGAATGTCATTGAGTAAGGTGTAGGTATTTTTACTCCCTTTGGGACGCCCCTGCGGATTACCGGATTTCCCCTGTTTAAAGCGTTTTTCTTCAGGCGCTTTCCCGTAGCCGATGTCGTAGTCCTTAGGCATTGATTTTGTCCTCCAGCAGTTCTCGGTATGTTTGGCCAGTCGCTTGGTGAATAGCGGATTGCCCGCTGATGTCCTGCCAACGACGAATCGTGGTATCGACATAAAGGGGTTCTAGCTCGATGCCATAGCAAATCCGTCCGCATTGTTCTGCGGCGATTAATGTTGTCCCTGAGCCTAAAAACGCATCGAGTATGATTTCGCCCCGAGCGGACACATCTAAAATGGCATCTTTGACCATTTCAACAGGTTTGACGGTGGGGTGCATCTTGAGCTGGTCTTTATTTCCACCAAAGGAGTTGACCCCTGGGTAATCCCACACATTGGTTCGGTAGCGTCCGTGTGAACCGAGTTCAACATTGTTGTGATGCGAGCGGTTGCCGTGCTTGAAGACAAAGACGAGTTCATGCTTGGAACGATAGAGCGACCCCATGCCGCCGTTGTCTTTATTCCACACGCAGAGGTTTTTAAAATCGTCATACACAGCAGTGCCTGCTTCAATGATCTCTTTAATATGTCGCCAGTCCATGCAGATATAGTGGAGCGATCCATTCTTTGAAAAAGCCTTTAGGAGGGTGAAGTTTTTCTGTAAAAAGTGTTGAAATTCAGCGGAAGACATTTCCCCTGACGCCATTTGAAACTCCTTATGCTTGATTTTCCCCAAGCCGCCAATATGCCCCTCCACCTTGACGTTGTAGGGTGGATCGGTAAAGACCATACTCGCTTTTTTGTCTTGGCATAAGGCTTGATAGGTTTGAGGTACTAAGGCATCTCCGCAAATGATTTTATGCTTGCCTAAAAGCCACGTGTCGCCTAGGGTTGTGACAATTTCATGCTCAGGTACAAAAGGGACGGCATTGGCTTGTTCATCTAACGGGGTGTTTTTGTCTGCGAGCTGTTCATCCAGAATCAAGTCAATGTCGGCGATGTCAAAACCTGTAATCTCCAGGTTAAACTCTAGATCCAACGCTTCTAGCTCCAAGAACTCGAGCTTTAGCAAGTCAACGTCCCATTGACCGTTTTCCGTGAGTTTGTTGTCGGCGATACGATAGGCTTTTTTCTGGGCGTCATTCAAATGCAACAATTTGATCACAGGTACTTCACTCAACTGAAGCTGTTGAGCCGCCAGCCACCTGCCGTGACCTGCAATGATTTCATTTTTTTCGTCGATGAGAATAGGATTGTTAAATGCAAAGGTTTGAATCGAATGGGCAATTTGAGCAATTTGTTTACTCTTGTGAATCCGTGGGTTCTGCTTGTAAGGCTTAATCGTCTTGGTGTTGACATACTCAAGGTGTAAGGTCATTTGGGGAGGCTCCTTTAGGTTGATGTGATAATTTCACCATACACGATTGAGGAGCGATTTAAAATGTGGATAACCGCAGACTTTAGTCGAGGGGGAGTCTTTGTGCCAAATCGATCACGACGCGTCGTTTGCTATTTTTATCGGTGAGGTAATCTAAGCCAAAGCGTTCTCTTATTTTGGCACAGTTGGTTTCTATGGTGCGTTCACTACAAAAAATATGTTCAGCCAGTGCCTTATTCGTTAGCCAACTACTATTTTTAAACGCCTTAAGAATCTTGCGTTCCGTTTCTGAAAGGGAGATCTTGCCTTCCGTATAGTTCTTAACAGCAGCCTCGAAAAGCTCGTTTATATAAGCATCGTGGGTTTTTAGCTTCACCAGCACGTCTGCTGGGAGTTGAGCCTTGAGATCGTAAATGGTCCGATCTCTTCTTTTGTCTAATAAGCGGAGATACGTTTTGGATGCGTCATAGTCCACCTCATTAAAGAGATCCAGACTATCTTGAAGTAATTCCCCAAAGGGCAGGTTTTGCTGGATAGACAGCACATAGAGTTCAACCACTTCAGGGAAGCGGATGCCGTCTAATACCGAGCTGTCGATCTCTTTACGATCGAGTTCAGCGAGGATACTTTCAGAAATATCCGCGTTTATTTTGAAATGCTCTTCGGCCTTTTGCCAGTCGATTTGATTGAGTTTGTGGACAAATGCGTTCACCTGCTTTTCAAAGGCTTTCATTTCTTTCGAGTTTAAAGCCGATGCAATTTTCTGGACAAAGGCGAGTAGGCTCATTTTAAAAGCTCCTAAATGGCTGGGGGGACTTTATTCCAATCACAATTGAGAAAGTAAGAGTTCTGGTTTAATCGGTGTCACATACTCTAAATCAAATAAATTGCTTCGTAAGGCTCGTTTTTGCTTGATTCGCTCATTTAAGTTTTGCTCAAAGGCGTGTTCTGCTACAAAATAATAAACAAACACATCTTTCTTCTGCCCTGTTCGATACGCCCGACACGTCGCTTGATCTTCCACCGCAGGGTTCCACCAACGCGTCAAATGAATCACGTGATTCGCTTCTTGTAAGTTCAAGCCCATGCCCGCACATTTGGGCGAAAGTACCAAAGCACCAAAGCCTTTGGTTTCTTGAAACCGTGCCAACACCGCTTGACGCTCTTCTAATGAAACTTGACTGTTAATGGCTTTTAACTCTATTCCATAACGTTGATTAACAAAGTCTTGAACGATATTTTGGTACAGATGCCATTCACAAAAAATAAGGGCTTTTTCTTGCTTTTCAGCAATAGCTTTCAATAATTCTTCCAAACGCTGTAAACGATGTGATGCTTGAATCCATTCTTCTACACTCGCCTGTTGTGCCTGAAAAGATTGGTACAAAAACGGATGCACACTTAATTGTTTGATACGTCCGATTTTTTGCACCGCTGTCTGATCAGATTTATAAATGTGGCGAATTGCTTCAATTGTTTCAGGTTGTAATTCCACCGAAATATCGGTTTCGATTTTTTGAGGCAGTCCTTGAGCAACTTTCTCTTTTAAGCGTCCGTTAGCAAAGCCTTCACTAAAGCATCCGAATTTGAGAGCTTGGTTGAGTTCTTCAAACGCTTTTTCTTTTTCTTGGGTATCACTTTCGTGGAAAAAGGGTTTATAGGTTTTGCGAAATGTGGTGAGCGAACCCAGCAAACCTGCAACAGCGGTATCCATGATATTCCACAATTCATTCATGTCATTTTCGATTGGCGTACCACTCATCAAGAGGGTGAAAATCGCTTTGGATGTCACCGCTTTTAACGATTGCGACACATTCGTCGAAGCCGCCTTGGCTTTCTGTACTTCGTCACACAAAACCACCGACCACGACACCTTTGCCAGTGAATACTGATAATTCACCAATGTGTCATACGTAATCACAATACAACGAAACGCCGAAAGCTTGTCAATATCGAGCAAGGCTTGCCGACCTAAAGCAGGTTCTGTTCCTTTTAAATGGCGCTTGTTTTCTAAATAATAGTCGCGAATGGTTTTACCGTGTAGTTGCAAAAACTTAAAATCACGGGCATTTTCAAAAGCATCGTGGGCTTGTTTCTCAAAATTATCTAATAGGATAGGTGGCACAACAATCAAAACAGGATGTTTACAACGTTCGGATTCAAAGGCTTGTGCATCAAGCTTTAATGGGGAGTTTTTACAACGTTCTTTCCAATAGCTTTGCATCATTAAACGAAGAAAACAGAGCGTTTGAAGGGTTTTTCCTAAGCCCATATCATCCGCCAATAGCACGCCTGAACGCCCACGCATAAAGGAAAGCAATAACCAAGCCACACCTTCTTTTTGATAGTCAAACAAGTTGAAGTGAGGCTTGAGTTTCAAATTTTCCCAAAGCAGGGAGCTTAATTTTTCTTGATCATCCTTCGTCAAAGTCGAATAGTCTAAGCTGGCTTGATTCATCAAAATTTGAAGCACTAAACGCTCCGTCTTTTGGGATGGGATCGTTTCTTTTGCTTCCTGAGGGTAAGGATTTAAAGGGTGTTGATGCCATTTTCGGCGTGCTTGCTTAATTTTATTTGTAAAAACTTCCAAAGCGTGTGTGTGATTTAAATCCAATGCCACAGGTGTCTTTGTTTTTTCACAAACGATGGGTAAAAGCGTATTTTCTTGATGAGCTTTGTGGGCTTGATCTTCTAAATCGTCTAGCTTTTCAGGAGGCATATAAATCGGGACGTCTGAAAAGCCTTCAAACTTTACAAAAGGCTTACTATCCTTTTCCTCAATAGAAACGCTTGTATCGTCGATAGAATCATCATCGATGTCGCCGAGCATGGATCGATAAACCGTTTTCCCTTGCTCTCCTAGTGTTTTAATAGGTGGTCCTACCCCAGTCACACGTTCACCATAATGATTTAGATCAATATCAAAAACGTCTTCAAAATCAGCATCTAAAGGGACTCCTCCTTTTTTTAGAAAGAGGTTAAGAATCGTGTCTTCTTTTTCTTTTGTGGCGTTTTCTTTGATGAAGGCAAACTGACGCTTCATTTTGGGGGTCAACACAATTAAAAGAGAGTCTTTTGTAGCTGTTTCTACTTGCAAGGTTCCGCTATGACCGTCCCAAAAACGCATGGCACGTTGCAGGGCTTGAATGGCTTCTTTTTTATCAGGGAAGCCTAAAAATGCGGGCAAATCATCGTGAAAAGGAATAAAATCAAAAAGCGTCGTATCTTCTAAGTTTGGTCGCGCTTCTGGTGTGAAGCGTGGCAAGTAAATCGTTCGCTGTCCGACTAAACGCCTGTCGTCTAACTGAAGTTCTTGGTAAGCGTCTTGCGTCTTGATCCAATTTTGCACGGCTTGTAAAAAAGCCACGACTTCTTTAGGACTAGCCTCAAAACGTTCTTGTAAAAAGGGGAGTGTTTGATACAATTCCAAGACCCAAGCAGGGAGCAATCCAAACGGCTTTTTCTTGTCGTTTGTGGGATACATCAATCCATGCTGTGAAAGCCATTCCGTCATGTTTTTAAACCCCTGCATTCCCTGTAAAAAGACGTCTAAATGCAAGTCATTTGTGCCTTCTAGTCGAAATACAATCTTTACCCCACGATTCATTTCTAAGGCAGGCAAGGCAAGTCTCAGCTCGTCCCACAAAGAATCTTCAGGCGCTTCTAGTCCTTCACCTTCTTCACTCACTGATTGCGTATGAGATTTTATTTCAGGGTTTGTTGGTTCATCCGCCGAATATAACATCGACATTAAGGCATGGGGGATTTGTGAGTCGTTTAGTTCAGGCAACAGCAACTCTATGACATCTTGCCATGCAAGGGCGTAGCCTTTTGAGGAAGTGGAAAAAGGAGTCGTACTAAAAAAACGACGATACGCTTCATCTAAATAGGCCTCTTTTATCTGTAAAACTAGGTGAGATGCCGTGGGCTTTAACTGAATAAAGTAAGATGGACTCGGAACCCCTACTACTTGAGGCGATTTTTTTGTCGGTTTCAATAAGTCTAAAAAGCCTTGTAAGGTCATATGGGTTTAGTCCTCAAGCGGTTTCATATCGTGAATCTCTTCCATCATAACACGAACGGGTTCATGCCAGCTGTGGGGATTTTGGTCATGCGTTACACGCCAATGCCGTTGTGTTTGGTTTTGTCTGAAATAGTTGGGATTTGTCACTGCTTTAATGTCAGGGGCATGTCCCGTATGTGCCAAGTGGTGTTTGGCATCAATCTTTTGCACAGGGGTATTAGAAAAGGCTTTGTCGATAAAATTTTGAACTGGCTTTGTCCAAGAGCCAAGAGCTTTTAAATCATAGATATAAGAAGCATTTCCACTTTGTACAGTTTCATAAATAAGCACTTTCGGCGTTTTTATCACAAAAGATGTCAAGCCACTGGTGTTGAAAATCGGTTCTGTGCTGATTTTCCAATCTCTCCCCATACGGGCTTTTTCTGCATGGAACTCGTTCCATTTATTAGGGGGCAAGAAGACTTTAAACTCGTTGGCATATCTTAAATAACGTTTCCAGCAGTCTTTTCGCCGATGGGTATCAAAGGTGCCTTTGAAAATGAAGTCGAAAAACCATTCGAAATCGGCTTTATTAAACCAATACAAGATTTTATCATAGATGCCTTCGTCCGTGATTTTGAGAAGTTTCCATTTTTGGGGATCTTTTCGAGGGTCGCCCATAAGTTCGATTATCAACTCTTTTTCGTTTGTGGAAAGACGATTTTCTAAACCCTGAAAAATGATAGCAAAACGACGGGTGCCTTCTTGCGTGAATAAATCGCAAAACACATTCAACAAAAAACTTAAAGCCCCAATATTATAAGACCACCGATTATTTATATAACCTTCCAAGCATTCGGTGAAATAAAGGTCGAAACTACGTTGCACGATGTATTCATCCGCATAAAGCGTGAGAGCGAGATGCTGAAAACACCATGATTTAATTTCGTTTAACACGTTTTGTTCATTCGACTGCTTTGTTTTTAATACGGATACTATTTTTTGAAGCAACTGATCCATATAAGCGGTGTGCTTATCGTCTTTTAACCAACGCTTATAACGAGTGAGTTCTTTTCGTTGTTCTTGAATCTGCGTTAAGTTATTTGGCAAGGGAAAGCATTCATGCAATGCTTTCCCCATGCTTTCCAAACAACTGAACCATAAGTTTCCCTTAGGGTAAGGAGTTTCTTGCAAAATGCAAAATCGCCACACGCTAGCATGCAACCATTTATACACCCTTGGGTGAGGGGCTTGCAAGGCGATAAAGTCCATAAAATCGGGACGTTCGAGTAAAACACCTTTGCCCATGGTTAAGCCTCGACGAATCATCCGCACGATTTCTTTATTTTCGTATTCATTTTGGTCAAGAAACGCATCCCATTCTTGGGTAATGTCAACAGGAGGCGGAGGCGGAGGCGGCGGAGGAGATCCATCGCCACCCTCTATGTTTACCCAAGCAGTGGGGTCTGCTTCAAACTTTTTCGCAAAGGCTTCATAGCCTGAAATGGCTGTGCTTAAGCGTTCCAACTTTTTACGAGTGTCTTCAAAATACGCCGTTTCCGCCATTAAGCTTGCCCTTCTTTTAAAGTACTTTCCAGCTGATTGCGTTGTTCTCCCGATTTTACCCGAATACGCACTTCCACACGACGGCTGGCTTGCTTATTTTCGCTTCGCTTTGTTTTAGGGTCAAAATAAACTCGTTCTTGTTCGCCACGCCCATTCACATACAGCCATTTTAATAAATCGTTGCGTTCTTGTGAGGGCGGAATGACATAAGAAACCACAAAACGCCCCACTGCAAAGGCTCGTTGCTGGCTTAATTCTAGGTTATGCTCATCGTTGCCATCGGAATCCGTAAAGCCTTGAATATACAATGATTCCACATTGGGATGCACAGCAGATTCACTCAAAACGTGCATGACTTTAGGGAAGATTCGTTTAATAAAAACTTGCCCCTTGGGATCAATATCTGCCTTATTCACCAAAAAACGGAGCTTGTCATCAGGTAAGCGAATAATGCACGAAAGGGGATCCTTTTCATCTGTTTCGCAACGTAGCGATTCAATCGCTAAAGACGCATCAATTTTCTGTTGGATTTCTTTCAAAGCGCTTTGGCTTCCCTGCCCTTGGTTTTGAGCGAGAGCAAGCATCAGCAAAATGAAGACCACCGCTAAAGAAGTCATTAAATCCGTCATGGAAGATTCTAAGTTTAACGCCATTTTAGAACCTGCTTTCTATTGGTTGACTTTTTGAGGAGCGACCGCCTGAATCCCTTTATCGGAAAGAGCTTCAGCGATATTTTCCGCCATGGTTTGAATACTCGCAATGGCATTGTTATGCTTTTGGCTAAAGTCTTCAAGGTATTGTTTGCTTGATTTTGTCATGATGTTTTCTACATTATTCGCCATTTTTTCGCCTGAATCGGCAAAGGTCGTCGCAATGTTTTGAGCAAGAACATCCATAGTGCCATATTGTTCATTGAGTTGTCCCACTCGTGCTTGATTATCACTCATCAAACCTTTTAAATCCGAAATGCTTTGTTTGAGAGCGTCTAACTGCTCTTTGGTGAGTGTGTTATGATACGTGTGTGCAGTGGCTAAATCCGTTTGAAGCTGGGTCAACTTAGCTTCAATTGCTTGAATATCTGCTTGTATATCAGCGATAGATTGAACTTGCCCTCCTAGCTTATCAAGTAGTCCGTCTTGTTCAGTAACAAAGGGCGTAAATTGATTGTTGAGTAAGTCCCTAAAATTGTCAAAGGCAGTGTTTAACTTTTCGGGGGCTGTTTCTCCTACGGTTTTAAAAGAATTAACCGCTGTTTTAAGTTCTGCTAAAATGTGTGCTAAGTTTCCTTTAATGGTGTTGCTTGCTTCTGTAGCACCCGTTTGAATTTCTTGAATAGCTTCTCTTGTTTGTGTTGTAGCTGTTGTATTGGCATCATCTAGTTTTTTTACAATGTCCGTCAAGGTAGTCAGACTTGTATTCATCGTCTCATTTACTGTCTCAGTATTTTTAGTTACTTGGGTCATTAAGTCGGTTACTTTGTCTGTTAATTTAGTGGTTAGCTTACCCACACTTTCACCTTGCCCTTCACCTATTTTTGTAATGAGCGTTTCCATAGTTTTAGGCAAAGACCCCATAGTTGTATTAAGATCCACAAGGTGTTGGTTAATCCCTTCACTGATGCCTTTCGTTACACCTTCGGTGCTAGCTCCTAAGGTTTCTGCAATGGCTTTCGTATTTGTATCCAACCGCTCCATCGGAGGCGTAAGCCCTTCACTAATCGCAGTCGGCACTTGCCCAATGGCATCTTTAATTTCACCGACCTGAGATTTAATGCCTTCTGAAATGGCTATTTCAATGCTTTTAATAACACCACTTTCGCCGTCTAGTTTGTTAAAATAGTCGTCAATAATTTGAGGTATATTATGCACATCCTTACGAATGCCTAGCAAAATATGCTGTGCCGTCAGTCGTTTAAATGAACGGTTTAAACCATATACGATATCATCTAGGGTGGCGTTCAAATCTCGGCTGGCTTTTCGGTGGACGTCATCAAAACCTAAAGCAAAGCCCAAGCCGAAAATACTGGTAATGAACTTCCCTGAAAGGGCGTTGATAAAATACCCGATGCCCTTTATCTCGCCCACGCCTGCGTAATTCAATTCGCTTAAACCCGCCGTCAACGCAATAAAGGTAAACAGCAAACCTGAACTACTCGCCCATGTGGCATAATACGATAGTGGCTTCACTACAGGTTCAACAATCAATGCGGATTTAAAAAAGTCTTCCGCTTGGTAGACGTTATAATCAATGCCGTCGTGATGTTCTACTCCTTCCTTAAACTCATTCCAAGCATGTTGTAATTGTTCAAGTGTGGGTGAAAGGGCTTGTCCTTCGGGACTGACTTCTTCAAAAAACTGCTCCACCTCTTCCGCAAGGCTTATGGAATCTAGGCTTCTGGGCTTGCGAATAAGCTCTAAAAATCGTAAAAGTTCCAGCCGAGCTTTCTCTTTAGTTTGACGTTTTTTCTCTTGCCAAGCGAACCACATTGTTAAGATGGCAAGCAAGTAGAATACGACTAAAACCGTAATTTTAATCCCAAAAACGGGAGCTAAGAGTTCATTATTCAACACAGCGATCGAGAGTTCCGTGGTCATAGTGGTCGTCCTTTAATATGGGTAAATAGATTCCTGTATTTTATCACAAAAGGCCACGCTTTAAATAGAGGACCCCTCTTTGAAAGACTTGTGATATAATCGTTCTTGAGCTGTCGTGCGTTGGCTTCAGGTTTTGACTCTCTCTTTGAAAGACTTGTGATATAATTAATTGTTGGTAGTGGAGCGGGCGAAATAGGTTTTGACTCCCTCTTTGAAAGACTTGTGATATAATGGAGCAGGTTAATCGCAGTAAGTGGAAGCGGTTTTGACTCCCTCTTTGAAAGACTTGTGATATAATACCATTTTGGGCGGAAGACTGTGTTACGTTGTTTTGACTCCCTCTTTGAAAGACTTGTGATATAATACAAAACGCCCTAAAAGCTTATCAAAAGGCGTTTTGACTCCCTCTTTGAAAGACTTGTGATATAATGCCTATTTCAGTCAACACACCCACTGGCACGTTTTGACTCCCTCTTTGAAAGACTTGTGATATAATGCACTAGATGATTACAATCTTGAGAAATACGTTTTGACTCCCTCTTTGAAAGACTTGTGATATAATCAGACCAAGAAAAAGAAGAGCTTTACACTAGTTTTGACTCCCTCTTTGAAAGACTTGTGATATAATACGATTTTGAAAATGGAACTTTTCAGTGGGGTTTTGACTCCCTCTTTGAAAGACTTGTGATATAATATTTCATACATGAACTCTTGCATATCATCCGTTTTGACTCCCTCTTTGAAAGACTTGTGATATAATAGAAGACGTCAAGACCTCTTCACGCAGATCGTTTTGACTCCCTCTTTGAAAGACTTGTGATATAATATTTTCAAAATGTAACGCATCAACAGCCGTGTTTTGACTCCCTCTTTGAAAGACTTGTGATATAATGCTGTCGTTTTCGCCATTGTTTAAGCTCCTGTTTTGACTCCCTCTTTGAAAGACTTGTGATATAATTTGTTGAAACTCCTATATGCCATACTTTTTGTTTTGACTCCCTCTTTGAAAGACTTGTGATATAATTAAAAAAATATCTATTAAACAATAGATATGGTTTTGACTCCCTCTTTGAAAGACTTGTGATATAATCTGTTTTAAAAAGTCAATGTGGATAACCGCGTTTTGACTCCCTCTTTGAAAGACTTGTGATATAATACCGTGTTAAATGTAAACGTGTTAGCATCTGTTTTGACTCCCTCTTTGAAAGACTTGTGATATAATTAAAATGCTTATTTACTTTACTGAATATACGTTTTGACTCCCTCTTTGAAAGACTTGTGATATAATTGAAGCGTACCTGTTCAAAGTGAACTACACGTTTTGACTCCCTCTTTGAAAGACTTGTGATATAATTTACAGAAGCCCCACCAAAAAACGTTTTACGTTTTGACTCCCTCTTTGAAAGACTTGTGATATAATAAAACGCCACGGCTTGAACGCAGAGAGCGTGTTTTGACTCCCTCTTTGAAAGACTTGTGATATAATATTGTGCGAGTCCTGCCAATATCAGCTATTGTTTTGACTCCCTCTTTGAAAGACTTGTGATATAATGCGTTCCAGCGAGTATTTATTCCATTTTCTGTTTTGACTCCCTCTTTGAAAGACTTGTGATATAATTTATCGGATCTCGAGATCGTTATTCCGTGTTGTTTTGACTCCCTCTTTGAAAGACTTGTGATATAATGATAGTGTCACGTTGAATCGTGAAGTAACGGTTTTGACTCCCTCTTTGAAAGACTTGTGATATAATGTGGTGAGCTTGAAGCAGGCGGACGTGAGTGTTTTGACTCCCTCTTTGAAAGACTTGTGATATAATACATTCGGGGGGCTTATTAAAATGCCACGCGTTTTGACTCCCTCTTTGAAAGACTTGTGATATAATATACGAGACTTGCGGGATTCGTATGCTAACGTTTTGACTCCCTCTTTGAAAGACTTGTGATATAATGTTTGGCGAGGTTATAACTTATAACTTGCGGTTTTGACTCCCTCTTTGAAAGACTTGTGATATAATCTCTTTGTAGGCATAATCGCACAAGCCGTGGTTTTGACTCCCTCTTTGAAAGACTTGTGATATAATGGCGTTCTGCTGTTTGTTGCACGGTCATCCGTTTTGACTCCCTCTTTGAAAGACTTGTGATATAATGATAACAGCAAAACACAGCAAACACTGTTTGTTTTGACTCCCTCTTTGAAAGACTTGTGATATAATTAGTGCTTAACTAGCGTCTTGTCGCATATCGTTTTGACTCCCTCTTTGAAAGACTTGTGATATAATTTTGAAAGTGCCTTCAGGATTAAGGCATCCGTTTTGACTCCCTCTTTGAAAGACTTGTGATATAATTTGCTAAAACATTGCCTGTTACTGCTCCAGGTTTTGACTCCCTCTTTGAAAGACTTGTGATATAATAGGTTTACATTTCGTTAAAATTCGAGTAAGATATCTCTATCACAAGTCTTTCAAAGAGGCTAAGCCAGAACTGAGTGAACATCTTTTGAACCTCTACACGTTACGTTCGATTGCATGTTTGATTTTAACACAAACAGCTCCTCATTTTAAAAGGAGCTGTTTGTCTTGTTACATATCGAAATATGCCTAAAACAAGAGCATTTGCTCGGCAACGGCATCACCCGCAATGGCTCGCTTATGACTTCTAAAATCTATGGCTCCCACCATATATTCCGCCTTTGCCCATTGCTTTTCCGTAATGAAAATGCAAATCACGCTCCCCCATTCAGGTACCATTCCACGAATGCGACTTCGCAGGGCTTCCACCTTTTCAAGCGTTACCCCATGTCTCACATAAACACTTTCTTGCAACATTTGGTAACCTTGATCCAACAAAAACTTGCGAAACTGATTCGCTGCTCGCATTTGTTCCTTTTCCGTTACAGGCAAATCAAACATCACCATTAACCACCCCATTTGATACTCCATTCTAGCCATTAGGTAGCCCTTTCTGCTTGCAAATCAAGCCCATAGTATGGCTATAAGTCCCGTGAAACTAAAACTGTGCGTGTTGCATATCAGGCAAAATCAACCCCGAAACGCTGTGTTGTTCCATGCAACGCCCCAAGCTACTAATGTTCAGTTCGACCACATCCACCAATTTTTTTTGTGGTTTGCCTTCTTCATACCTAATTTTCACGTTTTGCAAAACCTGCATGGCATCCTTGTACCAGCCCTTCCATGTGGCTTCGTCTTCTAGTTCTTCCACCGAAGCATCAATCACATGATGCCACAAGGCGTAGTCCATATAAGGGCGATACGGTTCAACCACGTCATAGACCAGCGGTTGCCCCTTGTATGAAATTTGATGATGCAAGCCCAAAAACGGCATAAGCCCACTAATCAAGCACGCCCTATGAATCAACGTTTTGAGAATGGCATAGCCGTAATTCAAGCGAGCGTTGACGACATCTTCCGCCCCTTGCTTATGGCGTTTACGGACGTTTAAATGCTCAAGCGATGCGTAAAAATGCTTCCAATAACAGCGTGCTGCATTCGCTTCATCTAAGTGAGGTCGCTCCGCAATCTGCTGGAGTTCTTCCGCTCCTTCGGTGATCCCGAGTCGTTTTAGCACCTCGATTTGATTAAATATTTTGCACTGCACAATGCGTCGCCATAGGGCTTCTCGGGTGGCATCGGTGAGTTGTAGCTGGGCATGGGTGAGCGTATGGCGTTTACTTTGGTAGGTGGGGAGCGTCCACGCCACGGGCTGATGCTTTTTATTGCAGTGCAGAATGGCGGCGTTGGCTTCAATCAACTGCGTAAGCGCAACCCCTGTAATGGAAACGGCGGGGGTTGCTAAAATCACCATGCGAATTTCTTCAAAGGGAATGCCTGTGCTTTCTAGCACCTTGCCGTCGGGGGTGAAGGTGTCTTTGGGGAAGCGTATGACAAGCAAGCCCCGATCAATTTTGAGCTTACAGCCGATGCTACTGACGGTTAAAATATGGTGCGACACCGAAACGCATCCTTTGCTTGGGGACAGTAGGATACGTTTCGGTTTGAAAGTGGGGAGTCTTTAAGGCTCTACAACTTCAAATTGAGCTTCAACAAATCTTGTAGCTTTTATTGGAGGCTCGGCTTCTTTAAAACCTGGCTTTTTGATTGTAATATATCCGTCTTCTCTAACAGAGTCTATTTCATAAATACCTTGATATATTGCATGATATTCTTCTTTTTTAAACTTCCCAGTAAACTCTAGTGGTTTTGGGAGGTTAATTAAACAGTGTGGATACAATACTTTACCGTCATATAATTCAAAAGATTTAAGTTGTAAAAAAGTTTCTTTTCGCCCTATATAAGGATATACAACCTTAACTTTAAGTTCATTTTTATTGTCATAATATAGTATTTGTCCTAAGTTTTTAGCAGGTTTTTTCAACTGCACGTTTTTCAAGGGGGCGTTGGCATCCACCGATTTGGCGATGTTGTAGTATTCGCCTCCGTGTATGCGTCCGTTTTCGTAGGTTTTTAAATCCCCTTCTTTTATTGTGGAAATACGCTTCATCACTTTATTCGGCGTATTTTTGAATCGGGGGTGTTTAAAGGCTTTGATGCGAGCTTCCCATTCTGGTTTCGACTCATTCACAAACGGCATTAAGGCTTCGGTAATGTGCTTGTCCATTAAGTCATTCAAGGCTTTTTCACGCTTTTTAGCATCTGCTTGTTTGAGCAGGTGGTCTTGAAAATGGACTCGCTTGACGGCAAAATACGCCTTTTGTTCAGGCACATGACGAATACCGTAATAGGTTTCTTCTAAGTCCAGTTCTGCCTTGTTTCGCTTGATGTATCGGGGGATGACTTGTTCCAAGGCTTCACGCCCGACTTGACGCACCTTCGCTTCGTTGATTTCCGCAGGGTCAAAACACCACTTCTGCACTTCGGTGGTGCTTTCATCCTTCACCCACGATTTTCGGCGTGTATATTCTCGATACCAACTCACGATGAAGGCATCTAGGGCGTGGTGTTTACGATTAGAACGCAATTTTTTCACCCGATCTTCAGGTTCAAGCACGCCAATGCTTTGAGGATCATCTAAAAGATATTTGTATAAATCCAAGTGTCGCCCGATGTCGGCGGTTTCTCTACCGTTCATCACATAAACGAAACGTTCTTGGTCTTTTACTTGCAAGCCCTTACCGCAATACAACGCCACGACTTGCTGTACCAAGCGTGAAATATGAGCCGTATCTGCCAAGCCATTATAGGATTCAACCAACGCTTCGGCGTTCGGAGAAAGCAACAGCTCCCTTTTCTTTTTAGGCAAGGAATCACACGTCAATACCCGAGCTGCAAATGCGTTAAACGCCTCTTGCCCTTTACTCATCATAAATTCATAAGGCGTTTTATTGTCTTTTTCTTTATTAATGTGTGCATCGGCAAAAGTTAGATTAACTCGATTACTACTGCCACAACGGCTCATCGGCACAGAATGTTCAATGTCGGCAAGTCCAGAACGTACGTCTTCTATATTAAGGGTTCGCCCTGTATAAAGACAAATACCACCTTGCTCTTCTAGTAACTGAAGGCGTAACACGTCTTTCCCTGCCACTTGCCCTTGAGGACTGCAGATTCCAGCGTCTTTGAGCTTATCTCGTAAGCGATTGTTTTTTTCGGTGTTGGATTTCAAAAAGGCGTTATAGTCGTCCTTTTTCTTTTTGCTTTGCGTAATGGACATATCCCCACGCACAAACTCCAGTGCCACATAATCGGGGATCCCAAAGCATGCCACCTGCTTTTTAAAAAGGCTATAAAACAGTTGCAAGCGATTTCGCACCACGTTATTCATACATCTGCCAATAAGGATTTTTTCTATATAGGCTTCGCGCTTAGCTTGATTCCAATCGTCAAACTGGTTACGATTATCCGCAATATGAATGTTGTCCCACGACTCGCCCCCGAGTCGTTTGGCAAAGTCTTGCAAATCTTGAACGGTTAATCCTTTTTGTCTACCTTCAGGGGTGTCAGGTTGAATGTCTTTAAATTCGCCGTCATGGGTCGGGTAAAGTCCCTTACTTAAAAGATCTTCGACATATGCTTGAGGAGAAAGTCCAGAAAGCAAGCAGTCTCTTAGTAAGGTGGATCCAGGGCGACTAAATCGTGAACGTCCACTGTCTTTAGATTTCCAGTCGTCAAACTGCTTATAGTGATTTTTCGCTGCCTTATTGTCTTTAAAATAGAATGCCCCTTCAATCAGTTTGGGGAGCATTTTATTGAGCCACGCCGAACTTAAAGATTCTGATTTCTCTTGTAAGAAGGTATCCCACACTAAATTTAACTCCTTAGGGGTTAAGCCTCGTGTTTGCTTTTGTGTCATATCCATAAAACGCAGATTCCGTAACATCATTAGGGCTTTGGCTTGATGCACCACCACCCCCTTCCAAGAACCGTCTTTTTTCGTATTACGGCACACATGAAAACGTGGAATCAAGCAACAGTCGCTTAAAATTCGATTGTCAAACCGTGGCGTTTTTTGACTCAATACGCCTTCCCACTCAAGCGGAAACCACTCGCCATTGATGCGTGTTTTGTAAGGTCTGAAAGAGCCTCTCAATTTTTGAAACGGCTTAATTTGAAAAGGGGTATTTTTTCTTCCTGCAAAATAGGTCGCATATGCCATTTGGGCATTCCCATAAGCAAGCGTCTCAAAGGTAAGTTCTTGCACCGCTCTATTTTGCGGACGTAAAACTTTCAACGCTTCAACCAAAGCTTTGAGTTCTGCCACAACCATTTCACGAGGAGCCGAACTCTTGTCGTTACGCACTTTTAAAGGCGATGCACCGAGAGAAAATTCCAGCGTCTTAGGCGAAACAGGATGCCAAATACCCAAACGAAAAGTCTCTAAATAAGCAGGTAGGTGATACATTTCGGCAAGATCAGAAGCCTCCAATTTCTTTTTATAATCTTCAACCAATGCCTGATCTTCTTTTTTGTCTTTTTCACCCCATGCTACTTTTTCATCATACCCACGACGCTGAATGAGAGACCAAAATCCCTTAAACAGTTGCCAGCCTTCTAACGGTGTGCCATTCGGATTCGTTAAACCCTGCAAAATCGCCACCCGAATAGAGGCCCCATTATAGAAAAAACCGTCATGGCTAAACTCTTGAGACCAACGCTCATCGCCAGTGGGTAAATCCGTAAGCCCTAGTTTTTCGCTCCAAAACCAACGAAACCACGTTTCTCGCATTTTATGAGCCAAACGAGTCCGAATGGCTCGACGACGACTACTTAAACCACGCTCCGTAATTGACGCATGATTCGCATCCACCAAATCAATGCCCATTTCCTGTACGATGTAACCGTTACGAACGCAATAACCAATACTTTCTTTCCCCAAGTCATAAGTAAAAACGGACATATTATAGACCTCTGTAAATTAGTATCGTAATAAAGTTCATTCTAACATATAAAATATATAGATTTGGGTCTGGTAAACTTTAGCTAATTTTATGATAGGCTAAAGCATTATGACTACAGGGAAAAATAAGTATTATAAACAGTCGCACATTTCTGAACGTAAATTTCGGGAATTATTGCGGTGTTTTGCATTGGATTTAAACGCCAAAGAAAGCAGTCAATTGACAGGGATTTCTCATGTTAGCTGCAAGCTCATCTACACGAAGCTACGCCTTCGTATCGTAAAGCAAAGTGTAGATGAGCTTGCAAGCGACGGCATTTACGAGCTAGATGAAAGCTAATTGGAGCCAAGCGTGTACGAGGTAAAAGAGGGCGAGGCGCCGCAGGAAAAACCCCTGTATTTGGTCTATTAAAACGCAACGGAAATGTACATGTTGAGATTGTTCAAAACTGTTCTAAAAGTGCTTTAATGCCTATTATACAGGGTAAAATACTAGAAGGAAGTACCATTCATACAGACGGCTGGAAGGCGTATGACGGACTCATTTTGAATGGCTATGATCACTACCGTGTTTTTCATAGCCAAAATGAATTTGCTCGTGGGAAATGCCATGTTAATGGCATTGAAAGTTTTTGGAGTTTTGCAAAAAGAAGGCTTGCTCAATTCAATGGATTAAGTGACCAAACATTCTATTTGCATTTGAAAGAGTGTGAATGGCGATTTAATTTGAGATCTCAAAATATCTATGCTATTCTGTTAAAGGAATTTAGGAAAAATCCTCTCTAAAGTTTACCAGACCCATAGATTTTTTGAGAGGTGCTAAGCGACACTATCCTTCTCTACAAGACTCTATTACATGTTGTACAACCCTCCGTAATATACCAAGCTTGACTTTATGTCGCTGATCTTTTGGCACCTTGTTTTCAAGACCTACCCTAAAAGTGCGAGCTTCATACCGTCGGGTCTGTCACTCTGTCTTCAAAGGAAAGAACAAAGGAATCCTGAGCGCTTCATCAAATTTCAATCGTGAGGAGACTCCCCCAGTGCATCGTAAAATCAGAGGATCGCTTGTTTTGCTTCATCCACCATGCTTTTTGAATGCCTGCCGAAGCATATTGCAAACTAGATCTACCAAATCGGTTTTGAACACGGTCTAGAGTCTTCATCAAGGCGTCTTCCCTCTCTCTTGAAGGCTTTTCAAATAAACTTCTTTGATGCAAGTGAGCGGGCTGTAATCCTAACGCAATCAACCCCGCTTTTTTATATTGCACGCCTTCACGATACATTTTTTCAAGCATGGCATGAGACGCCTTCATTAAATCAGGGGTACTATTAGTGGCTTCTATAAAACTAATGTTTTGACTGTGGTACACATAAGGGCGATAGTCATCAAACGGATTACTACGAATAAACGCATAAAGCCCCACCGCTTCGAGCTGATGCTTCCTTAATTTATGCCCGAGCCGTCCTGCGTATTCACTGAAGACTTGGTGTAAATCTTCTTTACTTTCAACAGGGGTTCCAAAAGAACGGGTAAACGCCATGTTTTTCCGATCATCGGGGGCTTCTTCCAACAAGAAACACAATACCCCGTGTAGTTCCTGATGCGTGCGTGCAAGGACGCTAGATCCCAATTTTAACACGTCAGACGTCTGTAAACCTTTAAAATCATACGCATTTTGAATGGCTTTACTTCGACATTTTTGAGCGGTTTTTCTTCCCACGCCCCAAACCTCTTCAATGGGTAAACGTTTTAAAGCCTCATTCTGAAAATCTGAGTGCGTCAAATCTAAAACGCCTTTCGTTTTGGGAGACTTCTTCGCATAATGCACAGCTACTTTCGCCAGCGTCTTGGTTTCGGCACATCCAATGGAGACGGGAACGCCTACCCATTGATAAATCTTCGCCTTTAAATCAAGCATCCATTGGGTACGATGCTCACTGGGAATATGGGAAAGATCTAAAAAAGCCTCATCAATCGAATACATTTCAACCGAAGGAACATCTTCCTGAAGAATAGACATAATCCGTTGGCTTAAATCACTATAGAGGGGGAAATTTGAAGAGAAAACCGCTACATTATGAGCTTTGACAAGGTGTTGAAACTTAAAAAAGGGTTCACCCATTTTAATGCCAAGGGCTTTGGCTTCGTTGGAACGTGAAATGGCACAACCATCATTATTAGAAAGCACAACGACGGGACGCTTATTGAGATGAGGCTGGAAGACTCGTTCACAACTCACGAAAAAATTATTACAGTCGACTACGGCAAAAACTTGTGAACTTTTAGGGGGTTTCATCATCAAACCGCATGAATGACATTGGTCACGACGCCCCACACCTCAAAATCCATATCAGGGGTGACGGTAATGGTTTGGTACGCTTTATTTTCGGGGTGAAGATAAATGGTATTTTCTGATTGCTCAAAGCGTTTAATCGTTAGTTCACCGTCTAAAATAGCCACGATGATTTTATGGGTTGAGGCTTTAAGGGAACGATCTACCACAAGAATATCGCCGTCGTGAATGCCTGCATCAAGCATGGAATAACCACTCACCCGAATAAAGAAAGTGGAAGCAGGGCGTTTAACCAAAAGTTCTTGAACATTTAGCTTTTGCTCGATGTAGTCTTCAGCAGGTGAAGGAAAGCCAGCAGGCACCTTGTTTAAAAACAGGGGAAGCGGAATCAGTTCTTCTAAATCTTCTTGACGAAAAATATCTAATTTCATTTGAGGGGTATCTTTATTTTGTTATAGCCGTTTTAGAGTCTTCTGTAAAGTAGGCTAGACGAGGAGCCTAGATTATTTTGTGATGGCGTGTAGACAGAACTACATAACGGAACAAAATAATCGTAGCGACAAAGTATAGACACTGTACAGGAAATTATAAAACGTCTATAATTGATAGTTCTACAATACAGAAAAATCAACACTAAAACAACCCTCCATATATCGACAGTTATAGTCATACCTCGTGGATGCCTTGCGTCTGTTTTTTTAAGCAACTTGCTTTAAAAGTATTGACAAACACTCGCTGTTTTCTCTACAATAGGTTCGGAACTTGTCTACAATGTTCCACCATTTTTTATGAAGAACCCGTCCTGTCAATCGCTTACAGGATTTGTCCTCAAGAACTAGCCGTGTGTGCGGGTCTAAGGCGATGCGTAACCCTGAACATTCAAGGCATGACATCACCGTCCCAAACGCTGTTTGACTGCGATAGGTGGAGGCCATGATGAATCACTATTTTTAGGGTAGCCAATAGAAGCAGGCTATCTCATGGTTTAAAGAAAAAATCGATTGTATCAAAAATATGAGTGAGTTGAACAGAGGTTAATTCATAAAAAAGAGGCAATCTCACCAAAGTATCACTAATACGATTGGTTAGCGTTAGTTCGCCATGTGAACGGCCGTATCGGAGTCCAGCAGGGGAACTATGCAAGGGAATATAGTGAAAAGTGCTTAAAATCTCATGGGCTTTCAGATGAGTAATAAAGGCTTGCCGAGTCGCCAAATCAGGGAGCAATATATAATACATATGGGCATTATGCTGGCATTGTGTTGGATTCCATTCAACAGGACGCCTCAAAACGCCCTTCGCTTCATAAGCTGCAAAAAAATCATGATACTGCTGCCAAAGTCCTAAACGCTTTTGCATAATAGACTTGCTTGATTCTAGCTGAGCATAGAGAAACGCTGCAATTAAATCGCTAGGCAAAAAAGAAGAGCCTACATCCACCCAAGTGTATTTGTCTACTTGCCCCCTAAAAAAGCGTGAGCGGTTTGTTCCCTTTTCTCGAATGATTTCCGCTCGTTCGAGCAAGGTGTCGTCATTGATGAGTAAGGCACCACCTTCGCCTGAAATGATGTTTTTTGTTTCGTGAAAAGAAAGCGTGCCTAAATCGCCTAAAGTCCCCAGTGGCTTCCCTTGATACGTCGCCCCAAACCCCTGAGCGGCATCTTCTATCACGGCTAAGCCGTGGCGTTTGGCAATGTCTAAAATCGCCTCCATATCGCAGGAAACGCCAGCATAATGCACGACGCAAATCGCTTTGGTCTTGGGCGTAATCGCAGATTCTATCAAGGACGCATCAATATTCAGCGACTGAGGGTGAATATCCACAAAAACAGGGACTGCTCCACGCAACACAAAGGCATTCGCCGTTGAAACAAAGGTGTAAGACGGCATAATGACTTCATCACCCACTTGCAGATTCAACAAGAGGGCGGACATCTCTAAAGCCGCCGTGCAAGAATGCGTTAAAAGCGTGTGGCATCCGTAGTGTTTTAAAAACCAGTCGTGGCATTGTTGGGTGTAGTAGCCATCGCCTGAAATTTTGCCTTGCTCAAGGGCATCCATGATGTATTGCATTTCTTTTAGGGAAGAATACGGCTTGTTAAAGGGGATAAAGGACATAAAACCTCCACGCTATTGCCACTTCATATTAGCAAAAAAGCCTCTTCGTGTCTAGGATATTTGTGATTTAGCCGAACCATAGTATCCACTATATAAAACGGTCTATGGACTCTTCGTTGTCGCTATTTAAAATGGGAATTGGTATGAAGGCCCGTTTATGGGAGTCAAGATAAACCAAGATCTTTAAAAATCATACTTGGCAAGCTGATGCCTCAGCTTTTTAAAGCAATTTTTTCTCAATTACCCTAATACCATTAAATTGATTAAAAATAAAACGATAGAAACACCAACCATAAGCGAAAATAACCGCTTATATTTCTTTACTTTTTTTTGTAACTTTATGGGAGAAGCGTTGTCAAGTAAAGGACCACGTTTCAATTTTGAAAATTGTGAATACGTTAAATGAAGCCTTTCTTTTAAAAGATTATAATTTCTAGGGTCTGAAATAAATCGGTGAAAGTTATAATTCGCCCAGTGTATTTTTTCGTCTTCTTTTTCGGCAATTTGTGTTAATACCAATGGGAGCAAGTCCTTTTCTAAAGGAGTTTCAATATTTTTTAACTCCTTTTCAAAAATTTCTTGAAACAAATCCATTGATTCAATTTCTAAGAATCGATCTAAAATGAAGAATAGTTCACTTTGTAATCCAACAGGATTAGCCCATTTGTTTGTGTAGCTTTGCATCACACGGTATTGAAGTAAAGGTTCTTCAATGACCCTAATATTTGTTTTTAATAGCATGGACAAATGAAAGTTTGTTTCACTTAACGCAAGTAAATGGCTGGGAAAGTGAAAGGCAAGTTCTTTTCTAAACATGCCTGATGCAAAGGATAAAAATGTGCCTGTTCCATAACATTCCTTAAACATTTGAGCCTTAGTTCTTTGGGGTTTATTGATCATGGTTTCAAAAAGTTCACAAAGTTCTTGTACTTTTGAATTGTTTTGATCACCCATTGTTTTAATATGGGTATAAATGGCTCCATATTCTGGGTGTTGATCTAAAAAAGACACTTGTTTTTCTAATTTCTGAGGCATGAAGGCATCGTCGCCGTCTAATATACAAATATATTCCCCTTTGGCTTCTAATATGCCCCGATTTAGACTTTCAAGATGCCCTAACTGAAGAGGGTGTTTAATCGCTTTGATGCGGGGGTCTGAAAAATGTTTGATTTTTATGGGCGTGAGATCGGTTGAAGCGTCATCCACAATAATTAATTCAAAGTCCGTAAACGTTTGATTTAAGGCTGAAGAGATGGCTTGCTCAATCCAATTTTCCTGATTATACGTTCTGCATATTATAGATACTTTACACATGGTTTATTTTTTCTCCCTGTTTTGATTTGTTTTAGATTTTTAATCAACGTTTTAAGCCGTTTCATTTACAAAGCACACGCACAATCGGTGCCTAGTGAATAAATGAGATCATAGGTCTGTTTCATGTGTTCACCTCCCCTCGAACGATTCCCTTTTTAATCAGGATTAAAAAAATCAATGGCACTGCTTAAGTCTTTGGCGGATTTCTGTTTTCTATACCAATCGTAAGATTTGGCAATATGTCCCAAATCCAAGGCTCGAAAGCCCTGTTTAGCAAGATCATACGCCAGCACTTTCGCTGTTGGGCCTAGTATCAGAATAATCACATGATGCTGGGGTATTGCTCGGCAACGCTCCAAAAGCGACTCATAAACATCAAAGGCATTCAATGACGGTGCAAAGACATAATCGACCGATTGTGCCACATCAAAGATGTTATATTCAATGTGCTGAAAAACCGTTTCCCCACAGACGATGGTAATCGCTTGGTCTTGCCAAATTTTGGCGATTTTCTCGAAGTAGGCTTTGACGTCGTAGCTTTCAAACAAACTAGTCGCTTGCGTGAGCTCTGTGGCGTAATAGGTGTGATTAAAATCGATGTACTTTTCCAGTTCGTTTCGAAACGCTTGCCCATTTTCTCGCCAAAAGTTTCGGGCATACGGCAGGATGTTTTGTTTGGACGCATAAAGCACTCGGGGAATGGCAATAAAAATATCTTCATCTTTAGAAGACAAAATTTCTTTTAAACGCTCTGTTAATGCTAAAGAAGCCTTTTGAAAGGAAATATCAATGCCCTTAAGCAGTTGGATTTCGCCGTCTCCAAATCGGCAGAAGCTGGCTTTTTTATTCGTGATTAAAGTCGCAATACTTTCTTCCACGCTTTGAATCGTAGGGATACGAAGGTGTTGAATCTCATCATAGACTTCATATTTAAGGTTATTCAGTATTAGGTCATAATCTAAATGGGGTTCTTGTAGGCTTTTTAAATCCACCTTGCCCAACTGTTTTAGATTTTTAAGCAATCTTCTGAGCCGTTTCATTTACAAGTCCTTTTGGTAACGTAATACGCTGTCTCGTTCTTTAATCAAGCGAAAACCCACTTGTTCATACAAATGCTTTGCCACAAGGTTGTCGCTCAAAACTTCAAGATACACGCTTCGCATCTCAAGTGTTGTTTTGGCATAGTGCAAAGCCTCTTTCAAGGCTTCTTGACCGATGCCTTTGCCTCTGGTGTTTTCATCGTGCAAATAAATACCCCAATCGGTGTAACGTTTCTCATAATCAATCGAATGAAAATAGGTAACACCCACGGCGTCTTGATTCAGTTCGATAAAAAAAGCCACCGTCGTCGGAGGGAGTTCTTTGAGTTTTTGCAACCAATTGAGATGCGTTGCCAGATCAATCGCTTGAATTTGAAAATATCGAGCCACATGCGGTGCATTTCGCCACGTCAAGGTTTCCACTTGTCGCGATTCTTCTCTTTCTAAAAAATTAACGAGTTGAATGTTCACTGAAGTCCCACAAACTGATAGGCTAATGACTCATCCAGTGTATCACAAAAGTCGCTTAAACGTTCACTGCCGTCAATCAATGCCTTGTATTTTTGACGCACGGCCTCCGCTTCATAATGGCTTAAGTAATGCTGAAAGTTCTGCTCTACCGCCACTTGGCGTTTTTCAGGGTGATACAACAGCTCCACAATCCCCACTTTCATCTCGTCTACGGTTTCACACAAATAGGGATAACTCGGATCAAAATACTCATGAAACGACCACAACGCATTATCACGATTGATTTTGACCACGGTTGGCACTTTTAGCCCCATGAGTTCCACCTGCATTAACGCCCCACTCACGGGGAAGCTGTCTACATAGACATCGCAGGCTTGAAAATACGCCCGATACGCTGAGGTAAAGGGGCGTATTTTTAGACGATTTCGGTTTTTAGCGTCTACGTACTGTTTAATGATGGCGTGTTCCGTTGGGTTAAATTCAGAGAAAATCACCCAGTGACTATGTTCATCTTGCGAGAGAATCTCATTGAGCATCTTGAAATAGGGTGAGGTCTTGCCTTCAAAAAACTTATAGCTCGCACCAGCACTCATCAGCACTCGATGGTGAGGTGCTAGTCCCAGTGATTGACGAAGGCTTGCTTTTTCTTCGACGGAAATAGTGGCGATGTCTTCTTTCGCTTGATCGGGCAAACCCACGACGTGGCATTTGTCGATGCCTCTAAAGTGCTTAGTCACATAGTGCGTGGTGGGCATGCCTTCCAGCACTAAATCAGCAAAGGCAAAACCCAGTGCAGGGTAATGAGACCCGTGATTAAAGTAGATGATTTTAATAGTCGTATGTTCTTTAATGAGTGCTAAAAGCAGGGTGGAAAACACATCATCCATATGTGCAAAAACAAACACGACTTTCGGGGCGACGTGTACAATATGTTCAAAAGCGGCTTTAATCTGCTTTTGAATATCGAGAAAGCCCAAGTCAGTCCCCTCAACGAAAGCCCACAGCTTGAGGTGTTCAAGCAGAATAGGGGCATTTTGCTCCGTATTGTGAAGGCGAGTCAAAAAAACGTGAGTTTTATAGTCCTTCTGCAACAGTTTCGCCAAGTTCAACACGCACTTAGAATGCCCCCCCGACTCATAAAATTCAGAGGCGAGAAAGAGGATGCTATCCCCTTTCGTTTCGGGCGAGAGAGAGGGTATCGAAAACCGTTGAGCCTCTTGAGCGATTGCCTCATCAAACGCTAAGCAGTTTAGGCTCTTGGCTTTTTTAAAGTTTTGCACGCAGTTGTGTAAAGGCGTCCTATATTTAAAGAAACGAATGCCAAACACAAAAACACGAACGCTATCGGCACTGTCTTGTATTCTAAACAGTGAATATTTCCCGATTTTCCATTCTCGTGTCATGCGTGATTCCTTTTTACGAAGCTATATTGCATACCATTCAATTATTTCACAAGAAAAGTATTCCGAGTAATCCCCATGAACGCAAGAGCCTTAATGATTTGCTGTTTATTCAGCGGAAGACTGACGACTGGTATCTTAAACAACTTAATTAAAAGTTTGTAACGAGCCGTGATTTTAATCAAAAACACCCAATTCCATTTAAAAAAAACAGTCCTTTTACAACAACTCAAAAAGGCATCTTCCATAATGGAATGTATTTCTATATCCATGTTTTTTAAATGCTGATCAATTAATTGAGTCGGAAAACTACTATGGCGACGTAAAAAAGCATCCCAGTTATCACAAATTTCTTCTAAGTGGTTTAGGGGTTCTGTAAAGGTTTTAACCTTTAAGAGAGGAAATTGAAACTGTTTAATTAAGGAAAAGGGGAAAGACGTAATATTCTTTATTGAAGTTGTTTTCTTTTCACAAGGAAGGTAAGCACTTGCCTTAAATTTTTCCTTCAACAATAGGGGTGTTAGAGTCAGTTCATACGCCATAATAACTTCAGCGACGTTGGGTTGCACCTTAACAGATTCCCAAAAATATTGAAACGCCCTATTACTCAGGACGGACTGTCTAAAAACTAAGAAATAGCTTTGTAAGTGCCAGTTTATTTGTCGACTTGATGTTAAGCCCCAAAAATCACAGGGATCTATATCCATTTTGTCAAATACCGTTTCCCATGAAAACAAAGGACCATAACAACTATCATTCGCTAAAATAAGCTCATCATAAGTGTTAATAAAATCCCAGCCAAGATACTGTATTAAATTTTGCCAAGATCCAAAATCATACTTGGCGTGGCGTATCGCAAAGGATTTTTTAACATAGGGAGACAACTTGAGTAATTCTTCTTCAGCAATGTCACAATCGGCATAATAATAAACATCACAAAATTGAGCTAAACTCTTTATATAATAGACAACATAGTCTTGAATTTGTGCGGTCTTATCAAATCCTGCAAACAAACAAAGTCTTTTTTTCATTCAATAGGCTCCCTTACAAAAACACGTGGTGCGTTCTAGACAAAAGCAATAAAGAGAAACGAGAATCTCTAGCATTTTTCGCAAAGGCACCAGATTGGATTGATACAAAATAATCCCTATTTTCAATACTTTAATGCCCTCTTGCACATCACACTCCTATTTTGTGTAAACTCTAGCATAAACATGCTGAAGAATCAACGAATGTGAAAATACCACACGATTTTAAATGTGGGCGGATTCATTAAGAAGTGTCGTAGGGGAATAACGGCCAGCTGCTAGATGTGGTGCCTCTTTATTTATAACAATAAAGAGGAGCCCCCCATGCCCAAAGGCTACCAACAACTGACCGCAGAACAACGACTATAGAAAGCTCTGCAAAAGTAAGTTTCGTCATTACGAACGCATGTGAAGCAATCTCAAAAGCCTTATGTGCTAAAGAGATTGACACGCTCCGCTCGCACGGTGTTTTTTATACTTTCGCAGAGCTTTTTTATACTATCGAACACACGTTCAATGTGAATTTTTAAAAAAATCCCTGATTCCTCTATAACGTTCCCTGTTCTTTTTTGAGAAATATAGGGCTATTAAAGAAACGAGCTTGCTTGAAAGTCTTATCACTAAAGCGGTTCAAGGATTCTGAATCAAGTATTCTACCGAATAATCGCCCTAATGTTTGACATTTTCCCTGTTAATTCCCTGTTATTCTTTTATGGCTAGAATACTTTCGTTTATCCCCTCCACCATTTTTTATTTCAAATGCCTTGAATGGACTTTTTTTAATTGAGTGTGGGGTTTTTCGAATTTTAGTGATCGCAATGACGACCGACTATGAATACTAAGGCCAAAGAGACTTTGGCAGAACTTAACTATTAAGCAGGGGTCGTTACATTAAATGTAACGATTACGCATATTTTGGCGACAAAATACCTTTATTAGTATAGACGCCATTACACCTGATTATCTCATTAAGTAGACAGGTTATTTTTGAACTGTATAGCCTATAGAAACGGAACAAAATCAACCATGAACGCTATTGTCGACGACATTCAAGCTTGGCTCAGTTTAAGCTCTAGCTTTTTCAGCCGTAATAATCCCATAGTGGCCGTTTCGCTTCAAATAAAAGGCACGGTGGATTATGTCATGAATTTTTCGAGCCATCGTAAGCTCATGAAATACCGTTCCATGATTTATGTAAAACAACTTAATCGCATGGAAAGTAATTTACTTTCAGGCGTTGTTGTGCTTGAAGGCGACAAATTGGATCGCTATTATTAAATTTTCGGCTAAATTAGCCTGTTACTGTTAACTATATGTAGAGAAAGGATGCTACTCACTTAGTTTTTTTGTTAACATTTATAAAGAAGGAGCTTTATCAAAAAGCATTCATCCACAATTCTAAACAGAGGTACACTACCATAATTTTTATGAATCCCCAAGCGTTTTGTACGTTTGGGGATTTTGCTTGCAGGGAATTGACTCGCTTACGTTATTTTTAGGACGCCCTCTTAAATTAAAAAGCTTGCCTTTTTAGCATGTTTTGGGTTGAATAGAAGTAATGTTGTATCGTTGAGGGTTGCCTTGTCGGTTTTAAACTTAGAAACGTTTGGCACACCTTGCTTAAAGAATATATTCTATTAAACACCTTGTTTAACCCTTTAATAACAGAAAGTATAAAGAGACTAAACGAATGGAACAAACTTTATTATATGTTGCCTTATCCGCTGGACTGCTTGCCTTACTTTATGGCGTTGTCACACGTGGTCAAATTTTAGCCCTTCCTGCAGGTAATGAAAAAATGCAAGAAATTGCAGCCGCTATTAAAGAAGGGGCATCGGCCTACATGAACCGTCAGTATTCGGCGATTTCAGTGGCAGCGATTATTTTAGCCGTCTTAATGTTCTTCTTGTACACCAATGTAAAGGGTGCGAGTTATGCGACCTTTATGACAAGCGGGTTCTTAGTCGGTGCTTTCTTAAGCGGACTTGCTGGCTACATTGGCATGTTTGTTTCCGTTAACGCCAACGTGCGTACCGCAGAAGCGGCTCGATCTGGCATGAATCCAGCCCTTGCCGTTGCCTTCAAAGGCGGAGCGGTCACGGGTTTGTTGGTCGTCGGCTTAGCCTTAATTGGTGTTACTGGTTTTTACATGATGGTTCAAGATGCCCCTGATTTAATTCCAACCTTGGCTGGTTTGGCGTTTGGTTCTTCATTGATTTCTGTGTTTGCTCGATTGGGCGGTGGGATTTTCACCAAAGCGGCTGATGTGGGAGCAGATCTCGTCGGTAAAATTGAAGCGGGTATTCCTGAAGATGATCCTCGTAACCCTGGTGTTATTGCGGACAATGTGGGCGACAACGTCGGTGACTGTGCAGGTATGGCAGCCGATTTGTTTGAAACGTATGCGGTTACGATTGTTGCAGCGATGTTGCTGGGTCATTTGTTGTTTAAAGATACGTCGGCTGCGTTGGTTTATCCGTTATTGCTTGGGGCTTTATCGATTGTCTCTTCGATTATCGGGACTTACTTTGTTAAAGTCGGTGCAGACAATAATCCCATGAACGCTTTATACAAAGGCTTTTATGTTGCGGTTACTTTGTCCATGGTAATGATCACCTTTGCCACCTTGAAGTTCTTCCCTAACGGTATTGCAGACTTGTCTGCGGTTCAGTTGATTGTTTCTTCTGCAATCGGTATTATGGTGACGCTCGGTTCCGTTTTTGTAACCAACTACTACACCGCTACAGAGTTTCGTCCTGTTCAAGAAGTGGCGGAAGCCTCTGAATCAGGTCATGGTACGAACGTCATTGCTGGTTTAGCAATCGGTATGGAAGCGACCGCTGCCCCTGTTATCTTGATCTGTATCGGTATTTTGACTTCCTTTATGATGGGTGGGCTTTACGGTGTGGCGATTGCAGCAGTGGCTATGCTTTCCATGGCTGGTATTGTTATCGCTTTGGATGCCTTTGGTCCCATTACAGACAACGCGGGTGGTATTGCTGAAATGGCAGGTATGCCTTCTGAAGTCAGAGCCATCACCGATCCCCTAGACGCCGTGGGTAACACCACAAAAGCGATTACCAAGGGTTACGCCATTGGTTCAGCTGGATTGGCTGCGGTTGTTCTGTTTTCATCTTACATTATTGATTTAGAAGATGCCGCTCGTGTCGCTGGGGATGTTGCCCTTTCCGTTCCGGGTGCAATTCAAGGACTCTTTAGCTTAGGCGATCCTTTAGTGGTTGTGGGCTTATTCATCGGTGGATTGGTGCCTTACCTCTTTAGTGCCTTAGCCATGAAAGCGGTGGGTCGTGCAGCAGGTTCCGTTGTGAACGAAGTGCGTCGTCAATTCAAAGAAAAACCCGGTATCATGGAAGGTACGGAGCGTCCTGATTATGCCACTTGTGTGGACATTGTGACACAATCCGCCTTGAAGCAAATGGTGGTTCCCGCCTTATTGCCTGTTTTGGTTCCGATTGCCTTGTTGTTTATTGGTAACTTATTAACGACTCAAGAATACGCCAGTATCAAAATGATTGGTGGTATGTTGATGGGTAGCATCGTTACAGGCTTGTTCGTGGGTATTTCCATGACCAGCGGGGGCGGAGCGTGGGACAACGCCAAGAAGTACATCGAAGATGGGCATCATGGTGGTAAAGGTTCCTTTGCTCATGCTGCCGCGATTACAGGCGATACGGTCGGCGATCCTTATAAAGATACAGCTGGCCCTGCGGTGAACCCTGTCATTAAAATCATTAACTTGGTTGCCTTATTATTGGTACCTTTCTTGATCGGTTAATCGATTGTAGAAAAGTCTAAATAGAATCAGCTCCTTCGGGAGCTTTTTCTATTTATAGAAAGCTCTGTGAAATCAAAAAATACACTGTCATTACGAGCGTAACGTGGATATCTCTTTCACACAAACGGCTTTTGCAGAATCTTCTATAGTGTTTAATTCCTAGCTCCGTCTTGAGCTGTTGCTTAGCAGAGCAAAGTCCCCCAAGCACTAGCTTAAAACAAAAAAGAAAAGCACAAAATCACTCTCTCAACATAGAACACTCGGCGGATTTAAGAATGCCTAAGGCAGTTGGATCTTCAGTAAAACTTCACCCGCTTTGACCATGTCCAAATAGCCACGAGCCAACGCTTCAGCGTCTTCACCACTCTGAATACGCTTGATTTCAGACTTCAATGTCGTATTCTTGGCATGATGCGATTCATACAAGCCCTTGACAACAGGGGCTTCTTGATGCACGCTAACCATTCCAGCGATCAATGCAATACTTGAAACAAAGAGATAAAGCGAAAGTAATGAAAAAAGAACTGATTTTACAGCGTTCTTCACCCATATTTCCGATTGGTTCCAACCTTTAATAAGCGACTTACATCCCAATATCGTAAGTAAACCAGCCCCCACGCCTAACTTTAGGGTGCGAACCGCTACATTATTGGAAAAATCTTTTTTTGCACGAGGACTAGACGTCTTAGTGAATGGCAATTCATCTGGCCAAGCCTCTGCTGGTGAATCATTTTCTTCACTCAATAATAAATCCACAATATTACTTTGCCCTGTACGACGCTTTAAACGACGTAATGAACTGTTTTTACGTGAACTGTTTTTATTTGGAGCCGCTAAAGAAATAGCTTCCAAACCAGGAAAGAAATCCACACCACGCCAAGCAGGTGCCGTAGAAGCTGATGAATAAGGTGGTAAAGAAACAGATGACTGCGTCACAGGCGGGCGATTCCTATTCTAAAAGGGTGGGGCGTGGAGGTAAAAATAGTCTAATTCTCAAATCGTCTACTCATTTTATAGAAAAACCTTCGTAAGGAGGTGACAATTAAAAAGAAGACATTAAAAAAATATTAAGAATATTTATTAAGTATAACAAACAATTGTAAAGTTGACACACTTAATTTTAGTGTATTTCCAAAAGTTCATCTATATAGTGGATGCACAACACGAAGAGGCTTATTGTAAAGACGACACAAGTCTCTTTTTATTTAGCAAAATCAATTAGTATATAATAACTAGTATAGTCCATGAAGGAAAAGAAAGCTCAAAAATAAATCTTTAGATTAATTAAGATCAGGTCTGAATTGTAACGTTTTGTAACAAACTTACAAAAACCTTGTCTGCCAAATCTTAACGTCTAAAGACGAGGCTAAATCCTGCTGTTCAAGTGGGCCCGGTATTTTGCCACACTCAAAAAAGCCGATCACCGCAGAACCACTCCCGCAGAGCATGGCATGAAAGGCACCCGCTGCGAGTAAACGCTTTTTTAAAACTAGTAAAGCAGGAAATTTTCCAAAAACAATGTCCTCAAAATCATTGTGCATATAGTGTTTTAAGTCTTTTAAGGGAGTCCCCTTTTGTAAAGCATCGAGAAAAGCGTCATCTGGCGAACTATAGGCGTTTGCTTCATGTACCCACGAATAAGCGTCTTTGGTGGAAATGGCGATAGGCTTAGATTTTAGGACAAGCACTTCCACCCCTTCAAAGGTCTTTGCCTTGCCGTCAATCGTAACGAGGGTTTCGCCACGACCTTGAACTTGCATGAGGGATTTTTCCCTCAGAAACAAGGGTACATCTGATCCAATGCTTGCGCCTAATGCAAGCAGTTTTTGCGAACTAAGGGGTGTTAGCGTAGGGAAATATCGGCAAAGTAAGCCGTGATATAAGCGAATGGCGGCTGCAGCATTGGACGATGCAGAACCTAGCCCTGCTTGATAGGGTAAACATTTTTCTAAATAGACGTCCACAGGTGGAAATGTTACGAGCTTATGATGATATTGTCTCACATATTGCTGAACAGCACGAATGCCTCGAAGTACCAAATTGTCTTCGCCTAGGGCTTCAAGGGTTTTGTCGTTGGATGTAAAGTGAACGTCCTTTTCAAAGGGGGATTTGACCTCAGTTCGCAAACTGATGACCAGATCATCGTGCCAGTTTAATAAGGCAACCACACTGTCTAGGTCGCTGAAGCCGTCGGGACGCTTGCCTAAAATATGCAAGGATAAATTGATTTTAGCGGGGCAGTGCATGAATGGCATCCGTGAGTTTCGCAAAGGCTTCAATGCTCAAGGTTTCAGGACGGGCTTGCGGATCTACACCCGACGCCTCTAAGACGCCTTCAAGCTCTTCGGCCTTGACGAGGTGGTCGTTTAATAACGTATTTCGCAACATTTTACGACGCTGTTGAAACGTCGTTCGCACGACTCGTTGCATAAGCATTAAATCGCTGACAGGGCATAGCCCTTCTTGACGAGGATACAAGCTAATCACCACCGACATCACCTTCGGTTGGGGTTCAAACACGGTCGGAGGCACCAAAAACTCCAGTTGGCAATCAAACCAATATTGAAGGGCAATCGTCAATGGGCCGTAATCTTTAGAACCTTCTTTGGCGGTGATGCGTTCGCCCACTTCTTTTTGCACCATAAACGTGAGCTGTTGCACACGTTTGCGAAGCGACATATCCGTTTGCGTCATTTCCCCCGCGAACTTGAATAAAACCCCACTGGTGATGTTATAGGGTAAATTGCCCACGACCTTAAACCGTTCGCTTGGCATGAGTGCAGGTACATCTACCGACATAATGTCTTGCGAAACGAGGTTCATTTTTGCCCATTCAGGTGTGCGTCGGAAGTAGTCGCCGAGATAGTCCACCATACGGTAATCGAGCTCAACCGCAGTGAGATGTTCCACTTGAGGTAGCAGACTACGTGTGAGAAAACCCAAGCCTGGTCCAATTTCAAGGACGTTGTCTGTGGGGGAAAGATCCAAGCACCGTACGATGCCGTCAATGGTGCCTTGATGTACCAAGAAGTTCTGCCCGAACCGCTTACGAGCGATCATTCGCTTGGCTTCAATCAAAAGCGGATTCGGCTTTTTTTCAGCACGCGCTTTGGCTCGTTTGGCGTCTTTGTCTTCGGTTTTAGCACGACTGCGTTTAAATTTGTCTTGAATGCCCAAGGGGTCTTCCTTTTTACGTTATACAATGAATACAGCTTAGTTTAGCTCAAACATAAACGCATGGACGTCTTTTTATGTTTTCTGTGCCTTCGAATAGCAATTAAGCATCTAAACAAGCGGTGATGGCGTCTCGAATATTACGCACAAAATAAAGTTCTACCCCTAGCGGTAATTCTTTTTTTAAGGCATCCACATCTATGGCTTGCGTTCGACCTTGTGGCAACGGCAACACAATCCGTGTAAAGCCGATTTTCACCGCTTCCATGAGCCGTTCCCGCCAGCGACGCACACTGCGAATTTCCCCTGTTAGACCAATTTCACCCATCAGCACCGTGCCTGATTTCACGCTTACATCTCGCAAGCTGGTGACCAACGCCAACGCCATACCCAAGTCCACCGCAGGCTCGTCAATCTTCATCCCCCCGACGACGTTGATATACAAGTCTAAATCGGCAAAACTCAAGCCCACCCGACGCTCCAAGACCGCAATCACCTGATGCAAACGGTTTGTTTCCACCCCGTTCACCACCCGACGAGGCGACGCATACACGCTTTGCCCAGCCAAAGCTTGAAGCTCAATCAATAAGGGACGGCTCCCTTCCAAGCTACAAACGGTGACGCATCCCGGCACTGGGTGTAAGGCAGCGTCCGATAAAAAGACTTCAGAAGGATTCAGCACGTCTTTTAAGCCACTTTCCTGCATTTCAAAGACACCCATTTCTTGGGTGGAACCAAAACGGTTTTTCACCGACCGCAAGAGCCTTAAATCCTTGTAACGCTCGCCTTCAAAGTACAAGACGGCATCTACCATATGTTCCAGCAATTTAGGGCCAGACAACTGCCCGTCTTTGGTGACGTGGCCAATTAAAAAGGTGGTGATATTCAAGCCTTTGGCCACTTGCATTAATGCATTGGCACAGGCTTTGACTTGGTTGTTCGCTCCTGGAGTTCCCGAAACATTGGTATCCATCAGCGATTGAATGGAATCGACAATCAGCACATCGGGCTTTTCAAGCACGATGGCTTGCAAAATGTTTTGAAGCTTGACTTCTGCTAAAAGTAGGATCTGGCTCGCGCCTTCGAGTTGCAAACGCTCGGCTCGATGCTTAATCTGCACGCCCGACTCTTCGCCTGTGACATAAATGACTTTTTTGCCTGTTAGAGCTAAGTTAGCGGCGGCTTGAATCATCAAGGTGGATTTGCCAATACCAGGATCGCCACCAACCAAGATGTAGGCTCCTTGCAATAAGCCTCCGCCTAATACACGGTCGAGTTCAGGCATGAGCGTTGAAAAGCGAGGGGCGGTGGACATATCCACATCCGACAATGGCATAAGCTGGATTTTGTCGGTGCTAAAGAGGGGGGCCGTCGATAGGGGACTCGCTCCAAACGACGGCGTGGGGATGTTTCCGCTCCACGACGCTTCACTTTCAAGATCTAGGTCACCACGGCTCAAGCTGGCGTAGGCTGGCAAAGCAACAGCAGAAGTAGGGGCTTCCACGACTTCTTGAAAGCTGTTCCACGCACTACAATTATGGCAGCGCCCCACATGGACGGCGGATTCATATTCACAGGATTGACAGACATACTTACGTTTTATTTTTGCCATAGCGTTATTATAAAAGAAAAGAACGCTTTAGGTCAATTTTTTCCATAGCCAAGGTGGGCTAGGAAATTTAGTGCCGCCTTGAAAAGTGTTACGGCCTCTTCAGAGCTCATTCCTGCTTCTTTTTCATTCATGGGACGCAGAAGGACACCTGATCCATTCCACCACCTGCACAGAAATTTCTGTTTTGGTTCTTGGAAAGAGGTGTGGGTAGCAAGTATTTCTCTAGGGGGGTGATATGGTATAATGCTAAACTGCTCGAGGACAATCCTTTCAGCTGGGCTAGGAAAGAACCAATTGTTCAAACAATATTGAAGGGAGACGCCAATAAGTCCAGATTCTTTTTGAGGAGTCTTAGGCAGGTCTTCTATATAATACTTTCTTAAAGTTTCCAATAATGCCGCTAGGTGATCCATTTCATTCTGGGCGATTTTACTTCGAATAGTCAACCTAACAAGCTTACGATTATTTTTTATGATTTCAGAGTTTAGGTTTAATTTGATTGACTGGTGATTATTAAGCATCCAAACATTTATTTGAGATTGCAGAGTCGTTAATAATGCTTTTGCTTCATGTTCTTCAACAAGAAGGCCAAGTGTTATTTTCCCTGATCGGGCGTTTTGAGCCAAAGCAGGTTTTATTAATGGTCCCTGTTGGGCTGAAGGGATCGGAGAAAGCCGCATAACAGTTTCCTTAGTTTTGAGAGAAAATGTAATCATCTATTAGAAAAGCAATAACTACTATACTATACGATTTGCAAACAAAAAGTCAAGTATTTAAATCACCTCTACCAGAATGAGGGGTTCGCGTCTCGTACTAAAACCCATGTGGCTATTTGTGGTAGGGTTCGTGGTTCAAAATACGAAAGGCCCGATAGAGCTGTTCCACCCACAACAGGCGCACCATTAAATGGGGAAAGGTCATCGGACTTAGCGACAAGGCCCAATCCGCCCGAGCCAAAACAGCCGAGCTTAAGCCTGTGGCTCCTCCCACCACAAAAATAAGATGCGGACGCTCCCCGCTGTGCTTGCCTCGATTCAGGCTGTTCAGACCAGGATGCCGCTGGTAAAAGGCTTCCGCAAATTGAAGGGAATCGAGTGGTTTGGCATGCTCAGTGAGTACCACCACATAGGCAGGGAGAGCATCCAAATACTTTAAAAGGCGTCTGCCTTCAAGGGTTTGAACATCTTGCGTGGTATGGCTGGGCTTTATTTTTTCATCAGGCAATTCCGTGACGATGAGCTTACAATAAGGCTTAAGTCGCTCAGCATATTGAGCAAACCCTTCTTGCAAATAGCTGTGTTGACCGCCTTTGAGCTTGCCCATGCATAGAAGTTCAACTGAAATTAACGGGGTTTGTGGCATTGGTTTTCCCCGCTACAAGTTTCGTCGATGGTTGATGCTGTAAATCAAGGCAAAGGAAAGCCCCCCCAAGACCAACGCAAGTAAAGCCGCCCACCAAAACCCATTGGGATCATCCGAAAAAGGAATATGCGTAAAGTTCATACCCCACAAACCCGTGATAAACATCAGCGGAATCGACACGGTCGCCACCACAGAAAGCCATAAATTGCTCTTATTAATGCGGTCATTCAGACGGTGACGCAACTCGTCTTGCACAATTTGTGAACGCTCTTGCATCATTTCCAAGTCTTCAATGAAGTGGGTAATACGATGCAACTGTTCTTTCAAGGCCTTTTTCGTTCGGATGTCTTGCACTAAGAAATAATCCAATTGCAAAAGTGTTTTCATCGCATCTCGTTCTGCGGACAGATTACGCCGAAATAACAAGGTTTGCTTGCGTAAATCAGGTACTTTGGCCATGCCTGTAGATGTTCTAATATCTAGCAAATGTTCTTCCATGTGATTGGTTTCAGCGTCTAAAGCCGTTAAAACAGGTTCCAAATTATTGAGTATACAATCAATTAAAAAAGGTAAGAACGCCAATAGGTTTTTGGGACCGGTGCCGTTTTCTAAGTGATGTGCCGTGTCTCGAATGGCTTTAACAGGTCGGCGTTCTAGGGTGATCACCACATTGGCTTGGATCCAAATCCGTAAGGACACCATGTCCGCACGATTGGACTCAGGGTTCAAATTCGCTGCTCTTAACACCAAAAGCAAGCCGTGGCCCAAGACTTCTGCATGGGGACGTGTTTTCGCTCGTAAGAGGCTTCGCCAAGCAAGGGAATCTTCATGAGCCAAATGAGCTTGCAACCACCTTTTTGCTTGAGGATGCATCGTTTGTAAATGCACCCAAATCGGACGATTTTCCGCAAAGGCTTGTTCTAACTCATCACCTTCCAACAGATTTCTTCCGCCTGTTTCAGAAAGTTCATAAGCAAATAATATCGGAGATTCATTCATTAGGCGCTCCCTACTTTCTCAAAGGAATCTTGTTCAAGGAATTGCTCTAACGCCGAAAGACTCCGTGCAATGTGACGTTTGGCTCGTTCTTTTTTATCCTTTAGGCGCTCTTCCCACGCAGGCAGAATCCCCCAATTGCTATTAATCGGCTGGAAGGCTTGCCCAATGGCTTCTTCACGAGTGATGTATTGCAATAACGCCCCCAACATCGTTTCAGGAGGCAAAATCATCGGAGCTTGCCCTCTTAAAAGGCGTCCGATATTCAAGCCTGCGATCAAGCCTGTGGCGACACTTTCGGTATACCCTTCGGTGCCAGTCAATTGCCCAGCCACTAAAATATGGGGATGCTGTTTCATCTGCAAGCTAGGCGTCAGCACTTCAGGGCTATGCAAGAAGGTGTTGCGGTGCATGACCCCGTAACGCACGACATCCGCCGATTCAAGCCCTGGAATAAGCTGAATCATCTCTTTTTGTGCGCCCCACTTGATATTTGTTTGAAAACCCACCATATTGTAAAGGGTACCACTGGCGTTGTCTTGACGAAGTTGCACCACCGCATAAGGCCAGCGGCCCGTGCGAGGGTCATCGAGTCCGACAGGCTTCATCGGGCCGTAGCGAGGGGTGTCGACGCCACGGCGAGCCATTTCTTCAATGGGCATACAGCTTTCAAAGAACTTGGTTTTTTGCATCGCTTCTTCTTCAAAGGCTTTCATTTCGGTGCGTTCGGCTTGGTTGATAAAGTTAATCAGTCGTTCATATTCGTCTTTGTTCAAGGGGCAGTTGATGTAAGACGGTTCTCGTTCTTCGGAGAGATTCTTATTATAACGATCCGCCATAAAGGCAATATCAAAATTGATCGATTCCTTCGTGATGATGGGGGCTGCCGCATCAAAAAAGTATAGGTTTTGGCGATTAAGGAGGCGTCCTAGACTGGCGGTTAACCCTTCAGACGTCAACGGCCCTGTCGCAATCAGCGTGTAGGGCGTATCGGTGGGGATTTCGGTGACGTCTCCCCCCACAAAGGTGATGTTGGGGTGTTGGTGAATGCGTTGGGTGACAAGTTCCGCAAAGCGTTCACGATCCACAGCTAACGCCTGCCCTGCAGGAACCGCACAATCCGTGGCGATTTCAATGAGTTCAGCTCCCAAGCGTCGCATTTCTTGCTTGAGTAAACCGCTGGCACTTTCACCCATGGAACCAAAACTATTGGAACAGACAATTTCCGCCAAGTTGTTGCTATGGTGAGCAGGCGAGCGTTTCACAGGCTTTAAATCGTGCAAACGCACTTGAAAGCCTTGATTGGCGAGCTGTAAGGCAGCTTCAGTGCCTGCTAAACCAGCACCGATGATGGTGACTTGGGGCGTCATGTGTGGGGGATTCCTTTCTGGAAGAGGGTTTCGCTTTTACTGTAGCACAAAGAAGCGTCCTGCAAAATCACCCCGCGTAAAAAACTTTTTTAAAAAGGCGCACAAAAAAAAAGGCAGGGGCGTTAATGTACATACACTTAAATACTTGTACTTTAATTCTGCTTGATTTAATATAGTATAAAATAGATTTATAAGTGTGACTTTTTTGATATTTTGCCCCCCATTTTAACTGATTAAGGATGATACTAATGCGAATTACTTCGTTTGCCCCTTCAATAACCCAACCGACCTATGCCGTTTCTTCTGCGCCCCAAGGCACTTTTGGCGCTTCAACGCCCATGATACGTTCGTTTGCCCCCGCCGCCACCGAAACCCAACGTTCAGGGGGGTTGCCGACTAGTCGACAATTTTTAGCAGGAGTAACAGCACTATTAACCTCCGTTTCACTCTCTGGGTGTGGGGAGGAGACTGCTGCTCAGTTGGCCAAATCCTTAGAAAAAAAGGCAGAAGCTGCAGAAACAGCTTTAGCAAGCACTTTTAAGACCTCTGTTGGAGTAGATGGCCTAGAAACCACAGTGGGCGATTCGATTGCAACAGGACTAGGTAGCCTTGCCCCAAAGGCAGTCGGTACAGCTACAGGTGGGGGTTCAACTGTTGTTGGCCAGGTTGTCAATGGATCATTAAACCAACCCTTACCCGCTTGCAAATTCGGCGATAAAATACCACCTAATGTGGACACGAATCCTGCAACCAGTGTAGAATGGAGTTTAATAGGGTTATCTGGAAGACAAGGCTGTATTGCGCGATGGAAAATAAAAGTCCCCAAAGATCCACAACTTCAAGGGCTTGATTTTCAGGTCAATGGGTACCAAGCGGGTACTGTAGTTGCTACTAACCCCTCTACCGGCGGGTCGTGTGCTAGAGTCACAGAGTGGTTTAATTTAAGGGAAACACTAAAAGAGGAGAAAACAAAAGAAGGACCTCTCTCAGCGGAAAACCAAGAAATCTATTCGGCAGCGGGTGGTTATAAGCCTGTAGAAAAAGAAGCCATAGAGGCTTTAGGTATGGAGCCAGTCTGCGATGCAATAGCTAAAGGCCTACCAGAGGCTCGCCGGGAGAACGTCAGGAAGGCAATTCCAGCTGCTATGGCCCTTTACGACCAATATAACCAAGCACTAGCTAACTTTTTCGGGTTTTGATTTTAAGTAGGTTTTGGGTATACTGATTGAGGGCGAACCGTTACTTTGCCCCCTATTAAGGAATGGCCATGACCCGACAACTCGCCTTTAATGAACTCTTCCTTCAACACACCGGCGTTGAAGACGCCTTGCTTGAACGCTACAATCTTTCGGGGCCACGTTACACCAGCTACCCCACGGCGCCAGTTTGGCAAGACGCCTTTGGGGCGGATGCCCTGACTACCATGCTTAACAACACGCAACACCAGCAAGATGGTTTGCCGTATTCGCTGTATATTCACCTGCCCTTTTGTGAAAGTCGTTGCCATTTTTGTGCGTGTAATGTGGTCATCACCAAGCAAACGCAACACGCTGAAAAATACTTGGAACTGCTCTTTCAAGAAATTGATCTACTGCTCCCTCACTTAGATTTAAACCGTCCTGTCATGCAGTTTCACTTGGGCGGTGGCACCCCTACGTATCTGACGCCCCAACAGCTCGAACGCTTGTGGCGCAAAATCAACCAGCATTTTAGCTTTCATCCTGATGCTGAAATCAGCTTAGAAGCCGACCCGCGTGTCACAACAGAAGAGCATCTCCAAACGCTCGCAAGACTGGGCTTTAACCGAATTTCCATGGGCGTGCAAGATGTGGATCCCACGGTGCAAGAAGCGATTCATCGGGTTCAATCGGTGGAAGAAACGCAAACGCTGATCGACACGGCTCGTGCGGTGGGCTTTGACGGCGTGAATGTGGATCTCATCTACGGCTTGCCTCATCAAACGGCGGAAAGCTTTTATGAAACCGTCGCCACCATTATTCGCTTGAATCCTGACAGGTTGGCTGTTTACAATTACGCCCATGTTCCGTGGATGGCGCCTTGGCAAAGTTATATGCCTCAAGAAGCGATGCCCAAAGGCACGGAAAAATACGTGATTTTTCGCCAAGCCACCAAGCAGTTTTTAGAAGCAGGCTACGTCTACATTGGGATGGATCACTACGCCAAGCCCGATGATGAAATGGCTCGTGCGTGGGAAGAAGGCAGTTTGCATCGTAATTTTATGGGCTATACCGTGCGTGCAGGGCAGGCGGAACTCGTGGGCTTGGGTTTGAGTGCCATTAGCAGTTGGAAGGGGTATTATAGCCAAAACGTCAAGAAATTGTCGCAGTATGAAGCGGCGATTAGCTCAGGCAGGCTCCCGACGTGGCGGGGCTATGCCTTGAGTGATGATGATTTGTTGCGTCAAGCGGTGATTATGCAACTGATGTGTCAAAACCGTTTGGATTTTGCGAGCATTGACGCACACTTTGGCATTACGTTTGAAACCCATTTTGCCGAAGCCCTCAACGCCCTAAAGCCCTTAGAAGCCGACGGCTTATTGACGATTAAACACCGTCGCATTGAGTTTAGTCCCTTGGGGCGGATTTTCAGCCGAAATATCGCCATGCCCTTCGATGCTTACTTGCAAGGGCAAATCGCTTCGACGCAGAAACCGTTGTTCAGTAAAACTTTATAGTATTCGATAAGGAACTTTACCCCATGCCGAAAGAAACTTATGTCGTGATTGGATACGACGCCACCGACGCCGCTGCCCCGCAACGACGCCTAGACGCTCGCCCTGACCACCTCACGGCGATGCAAGCGTCGAAAGACGCAGGAATTATCAAACTCGCTGTTGCCCTTCAAAATGAAGCAGGCACGGCATCGATAGGGTCTATCGTTTTGCTAGACGTGAATAGTTACGATGAGGTGCAAGCCTATTTGGACGGCGAACCGTATGTGAGTCGTGGGGTCTGGGAAACGGTGAAAATTCATAAGGGAGCAGTTCCTCCTTTATTTTCTTTGTGAATACGATCGAAAGTTCTGCGAAACTGGCTTTACTCCCTCTCCCTTAGGGAGAGGGTTGGGGTGAGGGAAACCACCAGCTCCAATGGGAGCAAGTCCCTCCACCTAGCCTCCTCCCTAAGGGAGGAGGAACAAGACAAAACGGCTTTCGCAGAGTTTTCTATACTGTAACAATCTTGTTACAGTGACGGCTTAGCTGGCACAATGTTTGTTTTTATAATCCTTTATACTAATACAGGCGGAACACATTTTCGTTCCACTGAAGATAGACTATAGGCACATAATACACACACATAGGACACACAGATCATGGCACTTTTAATTCCTTCACTTAACCCTGGTTCTTCTGCGACGAGTCTTGCCCAAGAAAACAATTTATTTGCAATGCAAGCAGAGCAATTAGTTCAACAAGCTCGCCCTCAAATGCAAGCGGATTCACTCTTTCGTAGTGGTGCAATTTCGCCTTACACTAACACTCGATTCAGCCAACCGCCTTTTTCAATCGCCTTGCCCGTAGGAGAAAAATACCAATTGGCAGGGATTTTTCATTCTAACGCAAGTAATTTCTTGGGTGGACAAGGTGGAAATCAACAACCACGTCGATAGCTTTAAACGTCTGCCTGTTTCTTTGAAGACATCGGCGTGATGACAGCAAAACGGCTTTTGAGATACCGAAGGGTTTCCCAAAAGCCGTTTGTTTATAGTGAAATCAATGACCAAACGTTTAGTATCTGTTTATCTACATCGTGGTCACGGTAGGAGGCAGCTTTGCACGATTCACAGTTGAAAACCGCGATGAATGAACCATTCAGGAGTTCTATTTCCCCTTACCAGACGATTTAGAGCTGCTTTTGTTTGGTGCTGGAGCGGCTGCTTTAAAGCTGCTTTTGCATGGTGCTGGAGCGGATGACTTAGTCTCTCTTTTACCAGACGATTTAGAGCTACTTTTTTTGCTAGATCCCTTAGAGTCAGAGCCTTTAGAGTTGCCTTTGTCAGCCCCCTTAGAGTCGTTATTGCCAGCCCCCTTAGAATCCGATTTGGGAACGTCCTGCTTAGCATCGGCCACTTTGTATTTGGCTTTATCGTTTTTTAAACTTTTACGAACGTCTTTATCGGGATCAAAACCCTCCCCTAAAATACCTGTGGGCATTACACCATCGGAATTGACGCCTTTGGCGGTTGTTTTAATATCCGTGTCAATATAACTGTAGTTTTTTTCTTTACCCTTAGTATTTTTGTTTAAAGTAAAACTCATATTATACTCACCCTTGTTGACATTGGTGGTTTCGAGTTTGGATCCGTTCCATTTGACGACAGTACCGTCTTTGGTGGTAATGGGCTTGTCTTTTTCAAGGGCTTTACCATTTAGGGTGGGTTTACCCTTGTCATCTAAAATCACGTCTTCATTACCTAATTTCAGGTCTATTCTACCTGTTACCCAAGGCACGTTACCCTTCTTGTCTTTAGGTAGGGCTTTATGTTGCGCATTCAAAACAACACCTTTGTCCGTTAATAAGTTAAAGGTACCTTTACCATCGACGGTGAAATTATTGGCTCTTGTTTTATTTTGATTCTTGCGATCAGCATCTGCCACGTGAGGATCTCCCCAATAAGCGGAATGCTCATTGGCAGCAACTGGTCCTTGAGGCTTGGGTGGAGGTGTCACCACATTTGGTTTTGGTGGAGCGGGTTGCTCATGAACGGGAAGCTCAGGTTTCACCACATTTGGTGTTGGTGGAGCGGGTTGCTCATGAACGGGAAGCTCAGGTTTCACCACATTTGGTGTTGGTGGAGCGGGTTGCTCATGAACGGGAA
>JBEISK010000050.1:0-11258 GCA_040375445.1 Gammaproteobacteria bacterium
CAAATTGCTGAATTATGAATCCGCTTGGTACGACGGCTCTTCAAGCGGAGAAGTCATCTCCCATTTTTGTGGGGATTCCGACACGGCAACCGCTGGTTTAACCGATATTTTCAAAACTGCCACGATTCGCTTTTTTAGTGTGGCAGGGCTTGCTTTGACTTTGTTGGGATTGTCTCCGCAATTGGCGTTTATTGCTTTAGGCGTTTTAGGCACGATTGTCATCCCCATTACATTTTCTCGCAAGTACCTTAAGCGAGTCAGTGAACAAAGCCTCAATGCCAGCACACAGCTTGCGATTCCTTATATTGAAGCCTTGCAAGGCAACCGTGTGATTAAACTGTTTCAGTTGCAGTCTCATCAGCTGGGTTTATTGAGCCAAGCCCTTAAAGTGGTGCGGAAAGTCAGCATCCGTATGGCACAGATTTCAGGCATTTTAACGCCTTTAATGCACACCATTGCGGGCTTAGGTATTGGGCTTGTGCTGTATTACGGTTCGATTTTGATTCAAGACGGAAGCCTTACAGCAGGGGGATTCGCCGCCTTCATCACCTCGTTAATTTTATTGTATACCCCCATTAAAAGCTTGGGTAACTCTTCGACGCAATTTCACTTGGCGTTTTTAGCGCTTGAGCGGGTCTTTGCTCGTATCGACCGACCGATTGAGGCGATTCCCCACGGAACTGTCGAAAAAACGCAGTTAGAAACAGCGATTGAAATCAACACCCTTTCGTTTCAGTATCGCCCTGAATTGCCGAAGGTTTTAAAAGATATTAATCTTTCCATTAAAAAAGGGCAAAGTGTTGCCTTTGTGGGAAGTTCGGGCAGTGGTAAGTCGACCTTAGCTCACTTGTTGTTAAGATTGTACGATCCAACCGAAGGGTCTATTCTCATTGACGGCACACCGATCCATGAGATTGAAGAAGATGCTTTTAGGCGTTTGGTGAGTGCTGTTTTTCAAGACAATTTTATTTTTCACGGCACCTTACGAGACAACTTGTTGTTGATTAAGCCTTCCGCCACCGAAGCTGAACTCAAGGAAGCCCTTGCCAATGCGTATTTGTTAGACTTTGTTGAAAATCACTTGAAAGATGGTCTTGATACGCTTTTAGGTGAGCGAGGCGTACTGCTTTCAGGTGGGCAACGTCAACGTTTAGCCATTGCACGAGCCTTCTTACGCAACGCCCCGATTCTGGTCTTGGATGAAGCCACTTCGGCTTTAGACAATGAAAGTGAACGCATGGTGCAAGAAGCGATCGAGGTCTTAATGCGTGAGCGAACCGTCCTTGTTATTGCTCATCGTCTCAGTACGATTCAACATTGTGATTTAATTGTTGTGATGAATCATGGCGAGATTGTGGAAACAGGGACGCATCAAAGCTTGCTGGCCCAAAATGGGGCCTATGCCAAGTTGCATCGTTCTGGTGACACCCTTATTGTATGATGCTTTTACACATCAAGATTTGCAAGAAACCTCTCTTTGTAAGAAAGGCCTACAGGGTCTATGGATAGTGGGTATGCGTCTTAGCCAAAGAAGTCCATCTTTTTGCCAGCATTCTTAGGCGTCACTCTAGACTGAGGCATTTCCACAGAACCGCCACTAACCCAAGCTTGAATCATATCTGTATTTTGCACACCAATTTCAGAAGCACGTGGCGGCACAGGTTGAGAAGTGCCCGCATTGCTCCGCTGATGAACCCCTGGAGGCTTTTTCTGATTCGACTGTTGAATAGGGTTTTGTGGTTTAGACAAAACCAAAGACTGTAAGTAGTTCATAAATTAACTCTTTAACATTTGTACTGTAAAGGCAGTATGTGTTCAAATTATTATAGCATAGCGATTGGGTAGTTGTCTTATGTTTGTAACAAAAATGTAACATATGGAGGAGGAGATGACAAATCTATGACGAAGGTCTTGAAAAATTTTCTCTGAAGCCGTGGTTATCTTCGTTAGATTCATGGTATGATATAGATATATTTTCAATAATTTATAAAGGACGTTGCCATGTCATGGATCAATATAGCTTTACTCATCATTCAAGCCATTAGTGGTGTTTTTATTGTTTTGTTGGTGTTATTACATTCCCCTAAGAGTGATGGGGCAGGCATTATGGGTGGAATGACCACCAGTTTTGCGACCCAACGAGGCACCGAAAGTACGCTTAACAGCCTCACAAAGTACTCGGCGATTGTCTTTTTTGTGGTGTCTTTTATCTTGGGCTTCTATTTTTAAGAGCCTTCATGAATAAAGCGTTTACTTCTGCCCTAAAGGCTCTTTTGCAAAAAGGATATCTTAGCTATAAAAAATCTCACTACCATGCATCCAAGAACTCGCATAGGGGCGCTGTTGATAGTAATCAAATACATTGGTGACACCTGTTCTTTTGGCAACGGTATTTGTTTCGTTTTGAGGTACGGCAGGCTTTGTACTTGAAGGGGTTTGTTCGTTTGCAGGGGTAAACGTGTTATGGGGATGGGTAGAATAAGGGGTAACCAATTGACGCATGACAATATTCTCCAGAATAATCTGTATTAAGTAGAAAGGGGCATCATTAGTGAAGCTGGGAGCTTCAACAGTTGAACTAACTAGAGTATACCATGTTTTTTTTGGAACAATAATTAAATTTTTTAGAAGCCCCCTGAATAGAGGGAAGCGTATGTTTTGAAAACGTGTATTTTAAACACTAAGAACAGACTTGAAAAGCGGTCATGCTGGAGAAGAGTAGATCTCTGAAAATTGCATCGATTCGTTTTTGTGTCGGGAATCCTGCTATTTTTTACACTGACGTAGAAACTCATACAACACAATCGAGACCGAATTAGACAAATTATGACTTCGCACCCCTTCCACCATCGGAATGCGTATGGCGTGAGTCTGCTGACTTTGTACAAAAGAGGCGGGTAACCCCTTGGTTTCACTCCCAAAAACCAGTAGGGCATGAGGTGGAAACTCTACTTCCCATAGGCTTTTTTGGGCTTTAGCACTCAAATAAAATAAGGGCGTTTCTGGGGGATGGGCGTCTAAAACGGCTTGGAATTCATAGTGATGCGTGGGTTGTACGACATCTTCATAATCCATGGCGGAACGTCGTAAACCCTTGTCGTCCAAGCGAAAACCCAAATGTCCCACCACATATAGCTTGGATCCCGTGCAGGCGGCAAGTCTCATAATATTGCCTGTGTTTTGGGGGATTTGCGGTTCTACCAGCACAATACTGACCCCACTTGTTCTTGGTAAATACGCCGAAGAACGTTCGGGACCTGGGTACAACGACTTTTCTTCAGACGTCATAGACATTTGCAGCGGCTGCTCAGATGGGTGACTCATCATTTGAATTGTTTCTAACGCATCACAGAAACACGGCCGTCGTATTCCGTTAGTTCTAAGACCTTTTTGTAAGCAGGGTCAGTTAAAATACGCTCGGCACCAATGACCACACAAGAAAGAGGGTCATCTGCCACATAAACAGGCACATGGACTTCTTCTTGAATCAGCTCATCTAAACCCGCGAGCAAGGCGCCACCCCCAGCGAGCATAATCCCACGATCCATAATATCCGCTGCCATTTCAGGCGGTGTAATCGCAAGGGTGCATTTAATCGCATCAATGATTTTAGTCACGGTGGGTAACAATGTCTCACGGATTTCTGTGGTCGTTAAGGTAACAGTTGCTGGTAAACCAGAGCTTAGATCGACGCCACGAACATCCATTTCAGCTTCCACGGTATTTTTTGAAGCACTGCCTAAGGTATGTTTAATATCTTCAGCCGTACGTTCCCCAATAGAAAGGTTATGTTCCGTGCGTAAGTAGTCTTGTAATTCTTCATTCATTTGATCGCCCGCAATACGGAGGCTGTCTCGCACGACGATTCCGTTTAAGCTTAAAACGGCAATTTCAGTGGTGCCTCCTCCAATATCAACGATCATGGATCCTGTGGGTTTGTCGACAGGCATGCCTGCTCCGATGGCGGCTGCCATGGGCTCGTCCACAATATAGACGTGACGAGCATCGGCGGAAAAGGCCGCATCTCCGACGGCTCGGCGTTCCACTTCCGTGGCTTGACTAGGCACACAAACCACCACACGCCCTAAAGCACCTGTAAATACGTTGTTATTGCCTGCTGTCACCTTGGTAATGAACTCTCGCAACATGGCTTCTGCCCACTCAAAATCCGTAATGACGCCTTCACGCAAAGGACGCACGGCACGGATATTGGTCGGTGTTCTGCCCATCATGGCACGCGCTTCAAGTCCAACGGCTAATACTTGTGGGGGCAACTGGCTAGAATCTACCGCAACCACCGAAGGTTCACGTAGCACAATACCTTTTTTTGTTGAACAAATAAGGGTATTGGCAGTTCCTAAGTCGATACCTAAGTCTTGTGTTTCTAGACCATTTCCGAACCAGTTAAACCAGTTAAAAGCTTTCACGATGGGGGGACTCCTTGCAGGGTGCGTCAAAGTTAATTTGAGAAGAATACATCTGTAGTCATTTTAGAACAAGCAAAAAAAATCACAAGTCACGAAAATTTAGGGGAAATACCGTAAAGTCTTCCCCCTAAAATGTTTAAGCTTACATACCGGGTAATTTAAATCCAGGAATGTTCAATCCCTTGGTTAAAGCACCCATTTTGTCTTGGGTTTGCCCCATAATCGATTGCGTCAAGGCTTCTAAGGCTTCAACCACCAAGGGGCCTGTTCCAGAACCATTAGCATCAGGGGCAATGTCGACTTTCCAGTCTTCAAACTTGCCAGTACAAGAAATGGTGACTTGTCCGTTTTTGGAACTGCCTTCAAAGCGTGTTGAAGCGAGTTCGTCTTGGATTTTGACCATTTGGTCTTGCATTTTTTTGGCTTGACTCATCATTTTTGCCATATCAAACATCATCATATTAAAGATCTCCATTTTAACTGAACACTTCGTGTGAGGAACCATAACGTTTTTTATTTATCATAACAGAAACAAGATTTTATGCTAGACTTAATTTTAGTGGGTTTTATTAGATTGAGGAATGCTGTGTGACGTCTTTTTGGGAAACAACTTGGAATACGCCTTTTCGACTGGGCTGGATGCTCAAATCGGCCCTCGTGCAAACAGGGCGTCATGCGGATGTGATGTACCCGCTGTTTTTGATTCTGCTTCTAAGTGGCGTGCTAAGCCCGAGTCCTGCTCAACTATCGACAGGCGAAGGCGTGATTCTGCTATGGCAAGGCTTGTGTATGCTTACCACCTTGACGCTAATGAGTGGCTGGATGCAAGTGCTGCATGCGCGCACGTGGTTGTTTATGTTAGAAGAAGCCCAAAAGCATCCGAAAGACCTTTTATTAGGCTCACCACGAGTGCCTTTCGCTGGTTTTGTTGAGTCGCCTAAGCAAGGTGATGAGACGAAAAGCGAGGTTGCTACGACAGCGTGGATGAACCCCCTGCAACGCAGTGAAGCCGATCAAACCGCCGTGCATGACGCCTCTAAACTGGAGCATCCAAGCTTTTTACGACCCACCATTACGCCTATGTTTCAAGGCATCGGGCGTTTTTGGGGACGCAGTTTCGCCATTAACGCCCTTCAAGGCATCGCCTTTGCGGTGGCGGTGATTTTACCTTTTGTCTTGATTTATAAAACCTATGGCGTGCCTGATTTGTTCGCGCAAGCCACGCCTGAATCCCTAGAAAAACTATCCAACTTGAGTTCGGCTCAAATGCAAGCCGTGCTTTTAAAATTGCCTGCCGCCCAAATTACGTTGATTAGCCAGTGGATGATGGGCCTGTTTATTTCCATGATTTGCGCCTTGTTGGTCTTTCTGGCCACCGCCTTGTGGTGGGTTACCATGCTGGTGACGGATGCGTCGATTGGTCGAGCCTTGATCTTACAATGGCGATTTTTTAAGCACGATTACCTGCGAGCCGTCTTCATCGCCGCCGCTCAAGTCGGGATTTTGGGCTTTTTTGTGATGTATCCCTTGGCACATTCAGGCAACGTGTGGGTGAATATGCTGTTGAATGTGGGCTTGTTTTTTGGCTTTTTATTTTCCACGCACTTGGCTTTTATTTATGTGTATAGTGTCGTAAAACCCCCGTTTTTACCGCCTTCTCTTCGAGAAAGCATCCTCAAAAAAGCCTCCACGCTGGATGCCATTGCTTGATGAGGCTTTCACTCAAACAACGCAAAGCCCAGCTCGATGCCTTGGTGGCGACTTATCATCACCCTGATTTTGTGCGAGACGACCCCATGCAGTTTGCAGCGTCGTTTAAGCATGATTTGGCTCGATGTGAAGCCAACGCCTTGTTGGCGTCTTTGTTGAGCTACGGCAGGCGAGAAGTCATCATTCGCAAGCTCACCGAACTGTTCGACCGTCTGGAAGCCCCTGTCTACGACGTGCTTCAAGCCGAAAGTTTGGCTCCTGTTGAAAAACGTTTGGCAGGCTTCATCTACCGCTTTAATACGGGGGCGGATTTGGTGCAGTTACTACGGTGGTGGCACGCCTTTTATGAAAGGCATCCGTCGCACTTGGCGTGTTTAGAAAGTTTGCCCCAAACGCAACACGGTGTCACGCGTGACACCCTCAAACCCGTGATGACTGCTTGGCTCGATGCGTGGTTGCCTCCTGATTTTTTAGCAGGGGGCTATCGTTATGGCACACGCTACATGGTTCCTCACCCAGCTACAGGCGGAGCGTGTAAGCGTTTGCACATGGCCTTACGCTGGCTTTGCCGAGATGATGCGTTTTTAGGCGAAAACGCGGTTGACTTTGGCTTGTGGATGTCTGTAATCCCGCCCCATGCCTTGCTCATGCCCATGGATACCCATGTGGGGCGGTTGTCTCGGCAGTGGGGGTTGCTCAAGCGAAACAGCACCGATTGGAAGGCCGCAGAAGCGCTGACGACACAACTGGCTCGCTTTAACCAGGGGGATCCGTGTCGTTACGACTTTGCATTTTTGGGTTTTGGCGTCGATGAGGTGCGTGGACGTTTGGGTGTAATATGAAGTTCGGAGTCGCTTGCCTGTATAATGTAACCCTGTGTAGAGATGTCTTGTAGGCGTTCTTTTTGATAAGGGCTTAGCCTTGATAGTCGCCAAAGCCCTTGTGTAGAGCTGTCCTGTAAGTGTTCTCTTTGATAAGTCATGAAAGCATCGGATTTGCGGCGTTGTTGATTGGACTCATTCTCAAACTGAAGGGTCATGAACTCTATAAGTTCACCTGCACTAATCTTATTCGCTTTTGCTGTTTTTTTGATAAATTCTTTTACCTCAGGTCTTAGCTTTGTGTTGAAGGTTTCACGTCCTAAAGCGGGGCGTCCGACAGGTTTGGGTGTTGAGTTTAGGTGCCACTTGCCAGCCTTTAAGTCGTTCAAGGCGTCTGGTAACATTTCTTTGAAAATCTGAACGGCTTCTTCTGGGGTATCTCCCACGCCCACGACATAATCCCAATCAGGATGCTTCGCAATATAATCATCATCTTCTTTAAAAACAATCATTTCTGCTAGAATCGTTTTTTTATTTAATTTCATATCCGTGAGTCTCCGTAATTTTTAAGAATTGCTTTACATAAAAAACCTTTACGTAACGCTTGGCTCCTTTGGCATGAGAAACCGCAAACACCATAACCTTCTCGCCGTTATGTCCTAGTATTTCGTAGTGCTTCGACGTTGGTTGAATCCTGCACCCATAGCGTTTAACCAGTTTTTCAAACTCCTTTTCATTCAAGGGCTTCATTGTGTATTCCTTATACCACTTATACGCTATTTAATCGTTTAATTGGTATCATTCGATTATCTTTATCCGTACGATAACACTATCAGTATAATATAATGCGTACGATATGTCAATATCGTACGCACAAAATACTTTTAATAGGCTTCGACTTAAGCTAAGTCGCCTGTGGTTTCCGCTGTAGAGAGGGCTTCAAGTGCAGCAATTTGTTGAGCGTCCATCTCTTCGTAGGCACCTTCCACATACTGCTTTTCCATGCCATGACTGCGAGCAAAGGCTTCCGCATCAAAGTTTTCAGACACAGGCACGTCAATTTGAATTTTACTGCGGAAGAAAAGGCTCACCACATCGTTTTGAATCTGCCACATCAAACGCTGGAACAACTCAAACGCTTCACGCTTGTATTCCACTAACGGATCCTTTTGCCCATAGGCTCGCAAACCAATACCGTCTCGCAACATGTCGAGATTGTGGAGGTAATCCACCCAACGACCGTCCACCACCTGAAGCGTGATGTCTCGTTCCATTTGACGCAAGGGGTGCAAACGCTCGGCAATGACCGCTTCGCTAAGCCCTTGAGCTTCCCATTCGGCACGCTGAAGGGCGTCCTGCCCGCTGAGTTGCACGCCATGTTCTTGCTGAAGCTGTGCCATTAAGTTGCCGATTTGCGTTTCTAAATCTACATACAGTTCCTTGGCTTTGGCTTGCAATAAGGCAATCAATTCACGAAACTCTTTATTGTGAAGATCTTCGATGCTTAGCACCGCCTGTATATTGGGGATCATCTCTGCCGCGGCTTGATAGACGTCTTCTAAGGCTCGTTGGGTGTCGGCATCTTGACCGCCAGCGACGAACTCAAGCGTCAACGTACTACTGACGCAACGCTCCATGACTTTATCCAACATATGAAACATCGAAGCCCGCAAGCCGTCGAGTTCTAGCACGCTTTTACGCTGGCGGTAAATGAGCTTACGCTGTTCCGTCAGCACATCATCATATTGTAAGACGTTTTTGCGGATGTCAAAGTGATAGGCTTCCACCTTTTTTTGAGCCACTTCAAGCGAAGAGCTCAGTAATTTGTCCGACAACGGAATACTTTCTTCAAAGTTCATCGCCGTCATGGCATTCATCACCATTTGAGACGGGAATAGACGCAACAAGCTATCTTCCAGCGACAAGAAAAACTGCGTCGTACCAGGGTCGCCTTGACGACCTGCTCGCCCTCGCAACTGGTTGTCAATCCGACGGCTTTCGTGGCGTTCACTGCCGATGATGTACAATCCGCCTAAGTCTAGCACGGCTTGACGCTCGGCATCCGTAATCGGCTGGCGTTCGGCGACTTTGGTTTTAAAGTCGGCATCGTTCAGACTTTGCCAGTCGACTTCTTGAGCCGTGAGTTCGTCTCGTACCATGGCTTCAGGGTTACCGCCAAGCAGAATATCGGTGCCTCGACCTGCCATGTTCGTGGCAATGGTCACAGCCCCCAAACGCCCGGCTTGGGCGACAATCGACGCTTCTTGGGCGTGAGCTTTAGCGTTTAACACATGATGCGGAATGCCTTGGCGGATTTGGTCGATCGCAATGACGCTACCTTCCATATTTTCTAGCCATTTGGCCGTTTCGTAGGACGCTTCTAAACTCGCCTTATAAGGTGCCAAAACGCTTTGCCAAGCGTCATAGGTCAACGTGTCTAAATTAGCAAAAAGAGGCGTAAAGGCGTTAATCGCATCAGGCAATTTGTGATTGTTCAAAACCTCTAAAAAGCGAGCCGCCTTGCCTTGAAGGTAGTCCACATGAGGGGTGGCATCGGTGATGAGATGCGATACATATTCAGATTGCTCAATCGTGGTGGTGCCGACCAAAACAGGACGCCCTTCACGATGACGCATCGCAATAGATTCTGCCACTTTGAGGTATTTAATGGCTTCGCTTTTGAAGATTTGATCAGGTAAATCCTTGCGTACATCTTTACGGTTGGTGGGAATGGCAGTGACATCCAAGTTATAAATCTTGGAAAATTCGCTTTCTTCGGTTATGGCGGTGCCTGTCATGCCTGAAAGCTTTGGATACAAACGAAAGAGGTTTTGAAAAGTAATGCTGGCAAGCGTTTGCGTTTCGTCTTGAATCTCAACTTGTTCTTTGGCTTCAACGGCTTGGTGCAAGCCGTCGCTCCAACGACGCCCATCCATCAAGCGACCGGTAAACTCATCCACAATTACGACTTGATCGTTCTGCACAACATAATCCACATCACGCTTATAGAGGTGCTTAGCTTTCAAGGCTGAAATCAAGTGGTGGGCTAAACTCAAGTTTTCGGTGAACAGATCGTCTAAACCCAATAAATTAGCGGCTTGATCCAAGCCTTCATCGGTTAACACGATGTTCTTGGTCTTGGGATCCGACGTAAAGTGCTTGTCTAGTTCAAACAACGGTGCCAATTTCGCCATAGTGAAATAGGTTTCCGCCGATTGTTCCAGCTTGCCACTAATAATTAGGGGCGTACGAGCCTCATCAATCAAAATACTGTCGACTTCGTCAATCACGGCGTAGTGAAAGGGGCGTTGGGTCATCGCATCGAGCGTATTGGCCATATTGTCCCGCAAATAATCAAAGCCAAATTCGTTGTTCGTGCCGTAGGTAATATCGGCAGCGTAGGCTTGCTTTTTGATAAACGGCGGTTGATAGCCTGTATTGCTAGACAACACACAATCGACGCTTAAGCCCAAAAAGCGATACAACTGCCCCATCCACTCGCTGTCACGCTTGGCGAGGTAATCGTTCACCGTCACCACATGCACGCCTTTACCTGTTAAGGCATTGAGGTAAACAGGCAAGGTCGCCACAAGGGTTTTTCCTTCCCCTGTTCGCATTTCAGCGATATTGCCCTTGTGAAGCACATAACCGCCAATAATCTGCACATCATAATGACGCATCCCCAAGACCCGCTTGCTGGCTTCACGACACACCGCAAAGGCTTCAGGCAACATGGTATCCAAGAGTTCTTGCTCGGCTTTGTAATCGTCTTTAGGATCCGCTTCTTTCGGACGGTTGCGAAGTTCTTCTTGGAAAAACGCCGTTTTGGCTCGTAATTCATCATCGCTTAAACGGCTTAATTCTGCTTCAAAGGAACCGACTTCATCCACGATGTGTTCAATTTTACGGATTTTACGTTCATTGGCGGATCCGAATAGTTTTTCAAGCAGTCCTAGCATCATGGTGTGTATTGCTCCAGCGGTCAATTTTATGAATATCAGAGCCTATTGTACCATAAATCCATAAAAAAGCTTAGTGTTTCAAGCAAAGTAGCGGATTTGATGTATAGTTATTTTTAGAGTTTTCTGAACATTTTAAGTTTTTTGGATTTCTCGCTCCGTTTAACGCTGGTGCTTGGGGGTCTTTGTGCCGCCAAAGACTCCCCAAACCCCCAAAGGCGGTTCAAGGAGGGGGAAGGGAGGACGTATTGCGTTTCTCCTCCCTCATTTCCCCCTCCTTGAAAATCCACCCCCTTTTGCGTCGAAAAAGTTAATAACTTTTTCTCTTGGGAAAGAAAACC
>JBEISK010000051.1:0-10604 GCA_040375445.1 Gammaproteobacteria bacterium
CGTAGCTGGTGTCCCTCCTCCTAGCCTCCTCCCTAAGGGAGGAGGAACAAGGCAGTTTTGGACTTTCTCTGTGCCTTCTCATTAGTATTTCTTTATTTTAGCACAAAATCAAGCAAAGCGAGTAAACCCTTCGGTAATTTTTCAAGGGCTTGGTTGTCTCGCTTTAAGGTATCCGCGATGCGATGAGCCAAAAAGGTCTTGTCAAAACCTTCCAAACCATGAGCCACCCAAAAACGATGATACACTTGAGATCGACTGCGTTTAGACACTTTCTGGGTCGCACACCACGTTTGAAAGTCTTCCGTACTAAGGGGAGGAAAACCCTGCCTAATTTGGTTCAAGGCATTTAAAAACAGGGGCAGTTCATAGCAATCTTCAATCGCCCCTTGTGGAATCAGGTACAAGGCATCTTGCGGATGCAAGCTTTTTTGCAAGGGGGTGTCGATGTCCGTGGCATCGGCGTCTAGCACCAAGCGGATGCGTCCACTAAACCACGGGCGAATGCGTTGATAGTGGCTTAACATAGCCGTTTTTCCGCCGCAACTTTGCACGCGAATACCGTCAGACGCGCCTGCAATCTTCAACAAAGCAGGCAACAAGACCTCTTCCGTCATGCCTTCCACCAACACAAGCGTATGAATCCAACTGGGTACGACGCTTGTGTCGTCATCCGAAAAATAACTGTCTGCCAAGGCGAGAGCTAGGGGGACTTCTTTAAATTGCGGATTGCCAAATCGATGATACAAGTCCGCATGAACCCGTAAATAATGGCACAAACGTCCCCACGGGGCGAGTATCCCCAACTGCAAGGCATATGCGAAAGGGCTTTCTTCCTGCCCTTTTAAATCAACAGACGTCAGACCAAGATCCAACACATCTTCTAGCTGTGAAAGATGGGTAACGCCATCAGGATGCTTGACCATCGCTTCACTAAAATTCAGCGTCGATTCGATCCAATAGCCTTCCACAAATGAAGCGTCCCACTGGGAAAAACGTTGGCGTTCAAGTTGCACGCTCAACGCATGGCATCGGGCGATTAGGCTAGGGTCTTCCATGTGGGGAAGGCTGGCTTCAATCAAGGCATACAGGGCGTATTGCACCCAAAGCACAGGGCATTCCTTGAGAAAATGGCGGTCTTGCCGAGCGTTGAGCGTCGGCTGGTACTGCTTCGTCAAAAGCGGGCGAGCCACTTGCTCATCAAAATGTTGAGGCGACTTAAACCGCAGGGCGTGATCAAAAAGATGAATCAACTGTGCCACATTTAGAGTACGAAAGGACAGGGGCAAATGCCCACTGAGCGTGCCAAATGAAAGGCTAAAGACATCGGGGGGGGAGAATCCGTGAATCAAGAGGGTCTCATTTTCTATAATGTAACATTTCTAGCATACACCAAAAACCACTTAATGTGCTTGACTTTGTTGAAGGATATAAACATCCTGCACGAGATCAGGCGACAAGCCCTTTTGCCTGTTACGTTGGCACAATTGAAACACCCATTGCTGTAAGAGGCGTTGCCCTTGCACATCAATCCCATTTTCACCACGACTCACCAATGAAGAAAAGGCGTTTTCTAAACTCAAACGCACGGCTTTAAATTGGCGTTGAAAATGACGTTCCTGCTGAAACAACCACGTTTCAAAGGGATTCAACAAGCGTTCTTCTTGGGCTTGCAAACGAGCATACATCCCCTGAAGCTGTTCAAGGTGGATCATATCCCTGTCAAAGCTATTTTTCAAGCTATGGCATCCACGAGCGTCTAGCGTTTGGCGGATCCAGTCGGCGTGAGTCGAAAGTGCCTTGAGGCGGTCATATTCTTTGGCGTGCTGACGCTGCCAATAGCGACGCTTTAAGGCAGGGGATTGCAAGTGAACCGAAAGTCCGTCGGTGGTTTGGGTGTCGAGCAGATTCAAGGTTTTGGTGAGGGGTTTGCTGAGCTTGGCAGATCCCTCAAAAATCGAAGACGCTGGAGCCTCCTTCGTGGGAAGGGGGCTAAACTTAAAAGACTCGGGGAGCTGGAAGGCATTTTTCATCATACCTTAATGATGACAAGTTTTTTCTTTGATAGGCTCCATTAGCCGTTGTATCTTAGAATACGGAAGCCGCCGACAATGTTCTAAAAATCCAGGTTAAGCCCAAATCCGCCAACAACACCGTCACCGAAACCCAGACCGCCGTTTTCATCGCAGCCAAGCCCACATCTTGGGAACCACCTTCTGCCGTCATGCCATACTGCACGCTCACCATACCCAAAAGCAAGCCAAAGACCAAACCCTTGACCATCATTTGCCCCAAGTCTTCAGGCTTCAAATAATTGTAAACAGACGTCATAAAGAAGCTATAGTGCATATCCACATCGATTTTCGCCACCACCATACCGCTAATAATCGCTGTTGTCGCCGCAATCACCGAAAGCAAGGGGGTCATCAACAAACACGCCAAGACTCTAGGCAAAACCAAGTAACGGCTCGGGCAAACTTGCAAAACTTTCATCGCATCCACTTGATCGCTAATATTCATGTGAGCCAACTCGCTCGCAATCGCCGTGCCATTTCGAGCCGTCAACGCCAATGCCGTAAAAATCGGGGCGATTTCTCGCACGGTGGCAAGTGCCACCAACGCCCCGACATAAGCATCTCCCCCTGAAGAGCCAAGATTGTGGCACAGTTGCAGAGACAAGACGCCTCCGCCAATGACGGCCAAAATCACGACCATGGGAATGGATTCTACCCCCACACGAGCCGACTGCTCAAAGCTCGCTTGCCAGCGGATGCGTCCTTGTGGCACCCATTTCAGGGCATCGCAATAAATCATCACCGCTTGCCCGATTCTAAAAATCAGGCGAGTGGGTGCTTCGATGAAAATCTGTTGAGCAAATGAAAACATATGCCTATTCTAGCATTAAGCGATGCCTAGCACAAGAACACACCTAAACGGGTTTTATGCTTTTGAGACATGCTCTCATTTTAGAAGCGTAGAACAATCCAGCAAACAAGCACATTTTTTAGGACAAAGGACAAACGGCAATGGTTTTTGATGCCTTACAACCTTCGCAAACCGCCAATGATTACTGGCTTCGCTCTAGCCCGAAGTATAATCAAGTGTTTGGCCTGAACATTGAGCAAGGCAATTTAACGACTAACACCAGCGTTAACCAACTCTTACAAGAAGCCAACGCAATCGAATCCTACGGTATTGTGCCTACGGCGATTACCCTTTCAGGGGCGGATCCTCGAACCATTCGCTCGTTTGACCGCACGGCGTACTCACACAATCCCGGAGATTTAGGCAGTACACAGCTTTCACCCATGGGGCAAGCCCTCTTTGGCGTGAGCAATGCTCCCTTGTTTCCGCAGAAAAAATTTGAACCCACTGGTTACGTCACGGCAGGAGACGTCTATTCCGCCCCGTTTAACTTGGCACCTGCTGCCACAAACGGCATTCCCACAGGCTTTCAAAGCCAGTGGTTTGTTTAGAAACACACGATCAATTTTAAAAGAACACGCGACAAGGACAATCAAATGACTACCATACCAACCAGTTATATGAATTACAGTTTTGCTCAACAACCTGTGCATGCAGGGGCCCCCACAGCAGGTACTGCAACGAATTCAGCGCTCATGCCTCAAGCCAATTCTTTGCAACAGCCCGTTGTGCAACAACCACTCAATACAACAACTCCTCCTCAACTCCAACAGATACAACAAGCGTATGTGGGTCAACTTCAACAGGCAACTCCCACGGCTCAAGCAGACCCATTGGCTACGTCGGACTTGTCAACAACAGCTGGCATCAATGCTATGGTAGCGAATGCTTCAAGGGCAGCCGATGTCTTAATTGCACAACAAGCACAGGCACAAGCCGTCGCCCCTGCGGTGGCTCCTCAAGTTGTTTCGCCGACCCAGCAAGTCCAACCAGCCACGACACCTGTGGCTCAAACGGTGAATACGCAAGTGGCTCAAACGCAACAACAGCAGCAATTGGCTACCGTACAACCCACAACAGCTTCCTCATCAACAAACGCCAATCCACTGTCGCAATCACAACAGACGGCTCCGCAAGTGGGGCAAAGTGATGGTCAAGGGAATATCTTGGTACGTCAAGGCAATCAACTGGTTTGGGTGAATGAAAAAGACTTTCTTGCCAATTCTGAAAATGCCCTAGCCACAGGTGCCAACCAAAGAAGCGTCAAGATAGGCGACGCATGGTTCAACACGGCGACCGCTCAAAGTGCTGTAGAAAAACTCAAAATGCGTTTAACCGCTCAGGAATTGTTGGCAAATGGAACCATAGATGAAAAAACATTCTTTAATCTGGGTGGCAACCAAGATTTGACTAAGATTTTAGGTAGTTCCCAAGCAAGCAGAAAAAGAATGGAACGTCCCGCAAGTGCTAGTGAAACGAGCATCGCTGACTTAGGGGGGGCTAATCCATTCGGCGACTTCAAACCTTCCGCAGGTGGTGAAGCTTAAACCAAGTGATTAGCCCATGTGGTTGAGTAAACCAATCACGAAATAGAAAACGCCTGACACAATAACGCAGGTAACAAGGGTGATGAGGGGATAAAGATCTACCATAGTGGGGCATCCTTTTTTATTTGGGGTGACTGTTCTAGTATAGCAAAGATTTTTTGTTTGTCATCCTGAACGTATGTGAAGGATCTCCCAAAATAGGGGAGGAGATGTTTCGCTACGCTCAACATGACAACACCTTAATTTATCATTTTGTAACAAAAAAGCAATCCTTTCTTAATGATTGTTTTTATACTAATAGAAGAAGCGACGTTTGCTCAGCTTCTTCAGTCCTTATTTCCTTCCCCCTCCCCTCATGTATCAAACAAGAAAGGTCCCCTATATTATGTCTTCAAACTTTTGCAAATTATCCCCCCCCCCCCGTAATAGGTATAGTGACTAATGGACTTGTAAGGAACGCTCAAGCTTATTTATGTCCAGGCAAACGAAAAAAACCCTCATTAGCTAGATTGGCTGCGGGGCCTGCTGTAAGTTCGGCCGATAATATTATTTCAACATGGGAGGCACAAAAGCCTAAAAAATAATCCATTTTTCAAGCCTTCTCCCTTGCGCCACTTCTCGCATGGGGGAAGGTTTGCTTTTTAATCGCGTTTTCCTAAGCCTTCACACATCGATGCTGGTGGGTGGGTGAAAGGCTCCTAAACGCAAGGGCTTCAGGCGTCGCACAGATCGAGGCTTCCGCTTGTGGGCATCGCTCAATAAAGCGACAACCGACGTCAGGCAGGCTTAAAATCGACGGAGGCGTGCCTTCAATGGAATGTAAGTGCTTCACATTCGGGCGAGGAATGCTATGCAACAAGCCAATCGTATAAGGGTGCTGGGGGGTGGCGAACAAGTCTTCCACCAACGCCGTTTCCACCAAATGCCCTGCGTACATGACGGCAACCTTATGGCAGATTTCCGCCACAACACCCATATCGTGCGTAATCAGTAGCGTTGCCATGTTGAAGTCTTTGCAAAGTTCTTGAATCAGGCTCAAAATATCGGCTTGCACGGTGACATCTAAGGCGGTGGTGGGTTCATCCGCAATTAAGAGCTTCGGGGTACAGGCAAGTGCCATCGCAATCAACACCCGTTGACGCATACCCCCTGAAAACTCGTGAGGGTAAGCTTTTAGGCGTTGTTCGGGGTTTGAAATACGCACGGCATCCAACAATTCACGCATCCGTTGCTGACGCTGGGACGAGTCCAAATCCGTGTGAGTCGTCAAAATCTCTTCAAGCTGGTTGCCGATTGTGTAGACAGGATTCAAGGCAGACAACGGATCTTGCGGGATGAGCGCCATGCTTTTGCCTCGCAGGCGACGGTAACTTTCAGCATCTAGCGATTGGAGCGAAAGCCCGTTTAGGGCGATCGTTCCGCCACTCATCACGCCAGGACGAGGCAGTAAACCGAGTATCGCCAAGCTGGTGAGGCTTTTACCGCATCCGCTTTCGCCGACGAGTCCCATAATCTCCCCCTCAGCGATGCTGAAATCCACGTTCTGCACCAACGGCACCAGCCCCTTGCCGTCAGGATGAGGAAAGGAAATCGATAGAGATTCCACCTGTAAAACAGGCGTGGGTGGGGCGATTACGTTCATAGACGCATCCTTTTATCTAAAGTTTTGGAATTGTAGAGGCTTTTCCCACTCGCTGGATTTCTGCTTCAAATGGGTGATGACCGCTTGCAAATCGTCTCGATTTTTGCCATTGACCCGCACTTGTTCGCCTTGAATCGACGCTTGCACCTTGAGCTTGGTTTCTTTAATTTCGCTCACGATTTTTTTGGCAAGTTCCTTGTCAATCCCGCAATTGAGCTTCACCACTTGACGCACACGGTTGCCTAGGGCGTGTTCAATGGCGTTGCTTTGGGCGTCCAACAAAAAGGGACTTAGGCTACGTTTGATGATTTTTTCTTCCAAAATCTGCAAGACGTTTTGCAAAGCAAAGTCATTGGCGGTTGTAATCGTGATGTCTTCTTTGTTTAGCACGAGTTCGGTTGCCGTGTCTTTCAGGTCGAATCGAGCGTTAATGTCTCGACTGGCTTGATCCACCGCGTTGGTGAGTTCTTGGGCGTCAAATTCGGACACCACATCAAAGGTTGCATCTTTTGCCATGGGTCATCTCCTTCTACAAATAAAACTGTTGTTTCATTTTAGCATAAATGTCTTTAAAGATAAAAAAAGCCGTACTTTTTGACCCACAAAAGTCCGATTTCTGGCCATGAAAGTCTGTTTTCTGGCCATGAAAGTTGGTTTTTTGTCCACAAAAGTCCGATTTTTGTCCACGAAAGTCGATTTTTTGGCCATGAAACGGTGGGGAAAATGAGAGAAAACCATTTTTCTATGCGTTTTTCAAGGAGCCACTCTTTTTCAGTATGACACATTTTCAATGCCTTGCCTAGTGGCTAAAACCCACGAGGCTTGTGGATTCGCTGGCTTTTAAGGCAATGTCGGATCGGGTGAAGCTCTGCGGAAAGTCGATCGTGTCAATCGCACCATACGCCTGCGTGCGAGCATCCACTAGCGTGTCCGCCACGGCAGTCACCGTCAAAACACGTCCCCCCACTGAAATAAGCTCCCCAGACGGCTGGCGTTTCGTGCCAGCATGAAAAACGTTGACGCCGTTTGGCAAAGCATTAGGCAAGCTAATCACCTGCCCACTCACATACGCCTGCGGATACCCTTCGGCTGCCACGACAACCGTCACCGCCTTTTGCGTCGGTTCCTGTAAGGCATGCACGCCCTGCCACGGCGAAAGATCGCCCTTCGCTGAATCCATGAGCAAGGCTAACACATCGATGCGGTCTTGCAATAACGGCAACACCACCTGCGTTTCAGGATCCCCAAAACGCACGTTAAATTCGACCACAAAGGGCTTGCCGTTAGGGTGAATCATCAAGCCGGCATACAAAATCCCTTTAAACGGGGCGTTTTCGGCTTGCATGGTCTTCATCATGGGGTCTAAAATCGTGGCTTGAACGGTAGCCAGCAGGGCGTCATCCACAAAAGGGACAGGGGCATAGGCTCCCATACCACCTGTGTTTTTGCCTGTGTCGTTGTCGCCGACTCGCTTGAAATCTTGGGCTGAAATCAGCGGAATGGCTACTTTGCCGTCGGCAATGGCTAGCACACTCAATTCCACGCCTTCGAGGAATTCTTCAATCACCACAGGGCTATGCTTCGCTTCGGCACGAGCGAGGGCTTCATGGGCTTCTGCCAGTGTTTCCGCCACGGTGACGCCTTTTCCTGCGGCTAAACCGTCTTCTTTAATCACATAGGGAGCCGTAAAGTTTGCCAAGGCGATTTCAGCGTCTTGACGGGTCTTGCAATAGGCGAACCCTGCAGTGGGGACGCCTGCCTTTCCCATGATTTGCTTGGCATAATGCTTGGACGCTTCCAATTGAGCCGCCGCTTGAGATGGCCCAAAAACGAGGATGCCTTGAGCGTCGAGGGCATCCACAACGCCAGCCACCAGCGGGGCTTCAGGCCCCACCACCACAAAATCGATGTCTTCGGCTTGCACAAAATTAAGGACGGCTGGCACGTCATCGGCTTGCATATCCACGCCTGTGGCGAGATTGTAGCATCCTGCATTACCAGGGGCGACAAACAGCGCGGGGGCTTGGGGGCTTCGACTAAGGGCTTCTAAAAGGGCGTGTTCACGTCCGCCACTGCCGAGGACTAAAACCTTTGGGCTCATGTGTGGAGTTCCTTATGGATTAAAGGGGGAGCCATCCCATTGTACCTAAAACATAAGCATCGTTGAGGTAACAGTTTGTAACGACTTGGAAAGGACAGAGCTTTATGGTCGAAAGTATTGAGGAGCTTTTGAATAAAGCTTATGTATCCCTAGTGATTTAAGAAGGATGAACGAATGACCAGTATTAAGCTATTGAACCCTCAGACCCAAGAACAAAAAGAAGTGCCTGTGGGCTTTTCATGGACGCACTTTTTCTTCGGTTTTATGGTGCCTTTACTGCGTGGTGACTGGAAGTGGGCGGGTATTAGTTTGGCCGTAAGCTTAATCACCTTAGGTTTAGGGCAAGTGGCCCTGTGCTTTTTCTATAATAAATTGTATATTAAAGGCTTGGTTCAAGAAGGCTTTCAAGCCTTGGATGCAGACGGAAAAGCCTACTTAAGCCAGCTTTCGGCGTAGGCGTTTTATTTTTTAGACTTAAAAGGAGAAGGTTTAAACGCCTTCGCCTTTTGTCTATGTTGTTTTTGTGATACACTAAAGGATGATTACGCCTCAATATTGTAAAAGGAGTCCCACACATGAACCAAGACGATTCATTAAATCCCGAAGAAAATGCACCCAATACTCAAAGTGACCAGCCTTGTGTGACGCATCGGGTGTTGTCGCCTAAGTTACTCTTGTGGATGGCGACCTTTGACGTGCTCATGGTTGATGCTGCCCTTAAGTGGGTCTTTTCGCAAGAACCCATTGGGCAAGTGATTGCCATTGTGCCGAATGTATTTAACCTCCAACATGTTGAAAACACAGGCGTGGCGTTTAGTTTCCTAAAAAATCAGCCCCAAATCGCCAGTTTGTTGAGCGGAGCCTTACTCGGCACGCTGATTGTGTTGGTACTCAAGCAAAAGCTCATCAACAAAACGCAAGCCTTAGGCTTTGGCTTTGTCATCGGCGGAGGACTCAACAATGCCCTCGACCGTCTGCTTACAGGTGCCGTCACCGATTACATCCACCTGCCGCTTCTTCATTTCCCGATCTTCAACTTGTCGGATGCCATGATCTTCATCGGTGCCATTCTCATTTTCTATCACTACCTTTGGGGCAACCGTGATGCATCCGCCAGCAAGGCGACTTAATATGAAGCCTAAACCTTCTACTTCTGTAGAAATTTTTGATCTTTCTGATATAAGCGTTGATTTAAGTTTAGAAGATGATAACGTCATTCACTTGGTTGTGCAAGCTCCTGATGCCGAAGAACGGCTCGACAAGTTTCTTGCCAAGCACTTGGGCGAAACCTATTCTCGGGAACGGATTCAAGCCCTCATTAAGGGCGGAAACATCCATAAAGACGGGCAAGTGTGGAATAAATCGAGCTTTCGGGTGAAAGTGGGGCAAGTCATCCATGTGGTAGAACCTGCACTGCAAACGCTTGAAATGCCTGCGTGGGACGTGCCTTTAGACGTTATTTTTGAAGATGAGCATTTGCTGGTCATTAACAAACCTGCGGGCATGTTGACGCATCCGACAGGCTTGCAACAGCCTGATACGCTGGTGAATGCCGTTTTGCATCATTGCAAGGGGCAACTCTCAGGCATCAACGGTGTCGAGCGTCCAGGCATTGTGCATCGCTTGGATCGTGACACGGAAGGCTTGATTGTGGTGGCAAAATCCGATCAAGCCCACCATGGTTTAGCAGAACAATTACAAGACAAGACCATGTACCGTCGTTATAATGCGATTGTGCAAGGGCATGTGCAGGATCTAAACGGCACCGTGCGGATTGGGATTGGCAGGCATAACCAACAACGCAATAAAATGCAGGCGGATTGGACGGGTAAAACCGCCGTGACGCATTACCATGTGAAAGAGACGCTAAACGACAAGTTTACGTGGGTGCAATGCCAGTTGGAAACAGGGCGAACGCATCAGATTCGCGTGCATATGGCGTATATTGGGCATCCGCTGGTGGGGGATCCGTTGTACGGAACCGGCTTGGCCTTGCAGTGGAAGGAGCTGATGCCTGAAGCGGGGCAAGCGTTGCAGGCCTATGCCTTGCGGTTTATCCACCCGATTACACGAGAAGCCAAGCATTTTGAGCTCCCCCCTTCCGAACACTTGCTTAAGGTGTGGGATGCGCTCACGCATCGGGTGTAATTTTATAATTTTCTAACTAAGAAGTAGATTTCTGAACATCTCTGTTTTGGGGTTTCTCGCTCCGTTTAACGCTGGTGCTTGGGGGTCTTTGTGCCGCCAAAGGCTCCCCAAACCCCCAAAGGCGGTTCAAGGAGGGGGAAGGGAGGACGTATTGCGTTTCTCCTCCCTCATTTCCCCCTCCTTGAAAATCCACCCCCTTTTGCGTCGAAAAAGTTAATAACTTTTTCTCTTGGGAAAGAAAACC
>JBEISK010000004.1:0-75748 GCA_040375445.1 Gammaproteobacteria bacterium
AATGGGCTTTAACAAATGCCCTTGCACGATTTGAAAGACGAAAGGCTTGTCATCTCTTAATGGAAATAGCGTCATTACATTTAAGCTGGTTAAGAAGTTGCCTTGCCACGATTTTACGCCCCCGTCGGCATCGTAAATCAAACGATGACGTTGAGTATCCAACGCCCAAACACCAAAATGGCGTTTGCTCATCACCGTTTTGTAGCAATGTATGACGCCTCCACAACGAAGAGCAAGGGAAGAATCTCCCGAAGAGATTTCATACGGCGAATCAAGCGGACTCAACAATTGCAAGGGCTTGCCTTTAAAAGCGTTGACGGTGTAGTCCAACGCTTCTTCAACCTTTCGTGGGGTTTGGCGTTTCTTACCTTGCCATGCTTGGCTCGTTTCAAACACGACGTCATCATGCCACATCACAAAGTGCAGACGCTCCAAGTTGGTCATGGCATCCATGGCGTGAAGCGAGGCATCGGCGGTGAACTTGATCGGCAGGAGCAGGAGCAGGTAGACCAGCCCCACGGTGAGGCATCCCCATTTGAAGAAAAAGGCGTAAAACGCTTTCATCCGAAAGGCTTGAATGCCTTGCGTGCTGAAGAGTTCTTTGAAGTCTTGTACAAGCGTCATTATTAACCCTTATTTCTTTATAGCTTTAAAACCCGTCGGCAATAAGGCATCATGAATAAAGTCTTGATGTGCGTATAGCATTTGTACTTTGTTCCATTGCTCTTGACTGGTCCGTTCAATAACAATCGGAAGTAACGAAGCAATACGAGCTTTAAGATTGGCTAACTTATATCTTAGCGCCTCCCCTTTTTTAAATTCAAATTCAGGACTGTTAATGTTAAAAGCATACGGCAAAGTAAGATTGTTTTGTCTATAGAAAATTACTTGCAAAGGTTCTAGAATCTGAATGATATCTAACCAAGCTTTCATATGTTTAGCGTGCATTTCCACTTTCAAAGCATGGGGACTGTTTAATTCGTCTGGCTGATAAGAGTCGATTTTTATATGTTTTTCTGGAATATCGGGATAAGCGGATTGAATATAGCCTCTCAATTGTTCTTGCAATAAATGTGCTATTTCAAAGGGCTTTTTATTATGTTCCTTAATAGATAAGTCTACAGCATTTTCTTCTTCTAAAGGTGAGTAAATATGAAAATCTTCAATTTGACCTTGAGGATCTCTAGTAATATCTGTTACGTGATAAGGGTTTGTATCAGGTGAAATGTATACTCTTAAAATAGCCCCTTGACGTTGGGACGTATTTTGGTGATGCGTAGGAAAAGCCTGTAACATGATTGATAACCTCTAAACTACATTGATGAGAAAGCCATAAAATGGCGGAGAGGAAGGGATTCGAACCCTCGGTGGAGCTTATGACCCCACAACTTCTTAGCAGGAAGCCGCTTTCGACCACTCAGCCACCTCTCCATTTAAGAGTATCTCTAAAACACGGAAAAAAAGCAACTTATTTTTTCACCCACGTCTTTATCGGCGGTGTAACGATATTTAACTGCACCAGCAACGCATGATTCACAAACGATCTGCCTTGCTCAAAGCGATCGCCTAATATCAGCAGATAGCCCGCATCCACATTGAGATGAGGGTTAAAGGCATGATTGATGCCGAGAAAATGCCGTTGTTGCACGATTCCCGCCTTCACCGTTTCCACACGATTGACATGAGCCAATAACTCTGAAGACGCCACGGCATGCGTTTTCACTGTTTCCATAGGCGTGCTTTTCTTTTTGAGAGGCACTCGCACCCTTAATCGGTAACGGGCATACCACAAAGGATCTTCAATGTCTTGGAGTAAGCGTTGTTCTAAGCGAAAGCGGTGATCCACTTTCAGGGTTTTTAAGAACTTGTGCTTGTAGATGACTTGTTGGTACAGGCGGTTTTCGTATTGGGTGGTATCCGTAAATAGGTCTTCGTTATTACGATGCCGTGCCGCCCACATATGTCCCACGCTAAGCCTTGTGCTTTCGGAGATGTCATAATTTAAGGCGTTACGCCATTGTTGTTGCCCTGCGTGCGTGCCTTTTTCCGTCATGCGTAATTCGGGTTCGGTGGTGATTGAAAGTTTTTCCGTTATCGGAATTTCAAGATTGACGACGCCCCACCCTGCGACGTCTTCTTCCACCTGCTTGGCGTATGCAGTGGCAGAAACCGCAAGGTTTGTTGCTAAGCCGAGTAAAAGAGCATAATGAAAAAACAAGCGGTTGACACCTCCTTTTGTTCATTATACTGTATGGGGAGTGGTTGGGGCATCGTCCCCGCAGGTGAGGGCCTGTAGCTCAGTTGGTTAGAGCGCACCCCTGATAAGGGTGAGGTCCCGTGTTCGAGTCACGGCAGGCCCATTTTTAGACCCACCAGCGTTTTTAGAACCATAGAGGTTTACATTTATTTGTTTTCAAAAGAACTAATAATAAAGTCGAGTTTTTTCAATCAGCAAGACTTACAACAAGTTTTTCTTGATCTTCAGACTATTGGGGAGAAAGTTAGTTTTGAGTTAAAGTGCAACGATACTGTTGTGACTCTTTTTAGTGCTGAAGAAATTGAAGAAAGATTAAGTCGGCTAGACTTTCCTGTGAGTTCTATAGAAATCGTGGTGGGTGAGGGCTACTCGGATCGCATTGTTTTTTTGTTAGAGTGTAATTATGTTGGAAACCTTTTTTATAACCGTGATAGTAGAGTTAGCATAAAATCTAAAGATGAATCATTTGTAAAAAAAAATGAGATTTTTTTAAATGGTATGCTTCGTAAGTACGAAACAGGTTTTCCGTATACGATTCTTTACAATCCAAAACTATTCTCAGTTAAATGGTTTATAGTTGTGTTTTGTGTTCTTTACATGTTCAAATCTTCCACACTAGATATTATTTCTATTCTCTTTAGTGCTCTTGGTTTTAGTTGGTGGATTATTATTATATTGGAAGTGGCATTGAAACTCTTCTTCCCTTATTTAGCCATTGAGACAGAAAGGGTTCGCCCCAAGTCAGTAAAGATAAAAGAATTTTTCCAAACTAGATTTTTAGACATGCTTTTATCTGGTGTAATTGGCGTGATTCTTGGTGTGTTTGCACAACGCTATTTTGGTTGCTGATCTCAAGTCCGTTGCGTTTGGCATATTCTTCCAAAAGCCTGATTTGGGCTGGAATGGAGTAGCCTTCTTTTTCTTGTTCTCTTGAGGAGACTCGGGCGTATAAGACGGCTGGCTTCATGGGTTTTTCCTTTCATGTGTACTTATGATATTATATCCCAATATGCCTATTTTTTAAATCACATGAAAGTTTAAATAATGACCACAAGCACGCCCACCAAAACCTTGCATGATGTACTTGAACAATTCAGAGCCATGAGTACCAGTGAACGACAAAAAGGCGACAAGTTTGAACGCCTGATGTGTGCTTTTTTCAATACCGACCCCACCTATAAAGATTTGTTTAGCAACGTGTGGATGCTCAATGAATGGGAGGGGCGAAAAAATCACGGCAATTCAGGAAACGATGTTGGGATTGACCTTGTCGCAGAAGAACGCAACACAGGCGATTTATGGGCGATTCAATGTAAGTTTTATGACCCTCATCATACGCTTCAAAAAACAGATATTGATTCCTTTTTTACGGCTTCAGGGAAAGAACCGTTTCGCAAGCGAATGATCGTCACCACGACAAACCGATGGGGCAAGCACGCTTTAGAAGCTTGCGAAAATCAACAGATCCCCACGATTCGCTTGGGTATAGAAGAATTGGCTGAAAGCAAAATCGATTGGAGCCAATTTAATCTAAATCGCTTGGACAAGCTAGATTTAACGCCTGCTAAAAAGTTACGTGATCACCAAATAGAAGCCCTAGAAGCCGTTCAAAAAGGCTTTGAAACGGCGGATCGTGGCAAGCTGATTATGGCGTGTGGAACAGGAAAAACCTTTACCTCCTTGAAGATAGCCGAAACCGTGGCTCCTCAAAAAGGGACGGTGCTGTTTTTAGTGCCTTCGATTTCCCTGCTTTCACAAAGCTTGCGAGAATGGACGAATGAACGAGAACACCCCTTCCACGCTTTTGCCGTGTGTTCTGATACCAAAGTGGGCAAGCCTAGCAAAGGCAAAGATGAAAATGAAGACATTAGCATCACCGATTTATGCTTCCCTGCCACAACAGATGCTAAATCCTTGATGAAACAGTTTAATCTTGCAAATAAACTAGATTCTCGCTGGAATGTGGTGTTTTCAACGTATCAATCGATTGAAGCGGTGTCGAATGCCCAAAAAGCTGGCTTGCCCGAATTTGACATGATTATTTGTGATGAAGCCCACCGAACCACAGGAGCCACCCTTTCAGGAGCGGATGAATCGCATTTTGTGAAAGTGCATGACAACGCCTTCATTAAAGCGAAAAAACGCTTGTACATGACCGCCACGCCTAAGCTGTTTAAAGATGAAGTCAAAGCCAAAGCCCTTGAGAACGATGCCCTGCTTTGTTCCATGGATGACGAAAGCCTTTACGGCGTTGAACTTTACAGGCTAGGATTCGGTAAAGCCGTTGAAAAAGGTTTATTAAGCGATTACAAAGTGCTGATTTTAGCCGTGGATGAAGGCTATATTCCCAAAACCATGCAAGCCATTTTAACCGATGAAGACAATCAACTTAAATTGGAAGATGTGGCTAAAATTACAGGCTGTTGGAATGGGCTTGCCAAGCGGAATGTACACACGGAAGACGGCATGGATATTGGCAAAAACCCCATGCGTCGAGCGGTGGCGTTTTCTCGTTCGATTGCCGATTCTAAGAAACTTACGAACTTTTTTGTGCAAGTCGTCAATGAACACATTAAGCATATCCCCAGTGAAACGGAACCCTTGCGTTGTGAGCTGGATCACGTCGACGGGGGGATGAACTCGCTGATTCGTAACGAAAAACTATCGTGGTTGAAAGAAGAGACGCATGGCAATGTATGCCGTATTTTAAGCAATGCCCGATGCCTTAGTGAAGGCGTGGATGTCCCTTCGCTTGATGCCGTGCTGTTTTTGAACCCTCGTAATTCTATGGTGGATGTGGTGCAATCCGTAGGGCGAGTCATGCGAAAATCTGAAGGCAAGGATTATGGCTACATTATTTTGCCGATCGGGATTCCTGCTGGTGTTCCCCCTGAAGAAGCCCTCAAAGACAATCAAAAATATAAAGTCGTGTGGGATGTTCTGCAAGCCTTGAGGGCTCACGACGATCGCTTTAATGCCACGATTAACAAAATCGAACTCAATCAAAAAAAGCCTGACAATGTGCAAGTCATCGGCGTGGGGAGTCCTGAACAAGAATCCGATACGTCTAAAGAAAAAAAGGCGAAAGATGCACAACAACTTAATTTAGCCTTAGGCAATTTAGAAGAATGGCGAGATGCTATTTATGCCAAAATCGTAACCAAATGCGGAGAACGCAAGTATTGGGAAACATGGGCGAAAGATGTGGCACAAATTGCCGAACGCCACGTTCTACGATTGACCCAGTTAATGAATGAACCCAACGCCCCCTATAAAGACGTGTTTGAACGCTTTGTGCAAGGCTTACGCTTGAATTTGAACCCGAGCATAAGTGAAGCCGATGCCATTGAAATGTTGGCTCAACATTTGATTACTAAGCCTGTGTTTGATGCCCTGTTTGAAAATTATGCGTTTACCGAAGCCAACCCTGTTTCGCAAGCCATGCAACATATGTTGGATATTTTAGACGGGCAAGGCATGGAAAAAGAACATCAATCCCTTGAAAAGTTTTACGAAAGTATTAAAAGCAAAGTCAGTGGGGTAGACAACGCCCAAGGTAAGCAGAAAATCATTTTGGAATTGTACGACAAGTTTTTTAAAACGGCGTTTCCTAAAGTGGTTGAAAAGCTTGGCATTGTATACACCCCCGTGGAAGTGGTGGATTTTATTATTCATAGTGCCAATGATGCCCTACAAAAAGAGTTTGGCAAAAGTTTTGGCGATGCTGGTGTGCATGTGCTAGACCCCTTTACAGGCACTGGCACGTTTATGGTAAGGCTTTTGCAAAGTGGATTGATACCCCAAGCGGATTTGGCGAGAAAGTACCAAGAAGAATTGCACGCCAATGAACTGGTTTTGCTGGCGTATTACATTGCGGCGATTAACATTGAAGAAACTTACCACGGCTTAATGGCAGAAGACCGCTACACCCCCTTTGAAGGCATGGTGTTGACCGATACCTTTCAATTGACGGAAGGCGACGGCAAAATTGAAGGCGTGTTTCCTGACAACAGCACCCGAGCCAACAAGCAACGCCACAACGATATTCGAGTGATTATCGGCAATCCGCCTTATGCTAATGCCCAAGAGAACCCCAGTGGAGGAAATAAGCAAGTTGAATACAGAAATTTGGATGCTCGTTTAAAAGAAACCTACATTTTTAATTCTAAAAAATCAGACGGAAAAAGTAAAGCTTACGATTCTTATATTCGAGCGATACGGTGGGCAAGCGACCGCTTGAAAGAAAAGGGCGTGATTTGTTTTGTGACCAATGGCAGTTTTTTAGACGGCAATGCCATGGACGGCTTGCGTAAATGCTTGGCGGATGAGTTCACCAGCGTGCATGTCTTCAACCTACGAGGCAATACTCGCACCAGTGGAGAAACCGCTCGCCAAGAAGGGGGACAAATTTTTTCTTCGGGTAGCCGAGCGACCATTGCCATTACCTTACTCGTCAAAAACCCCGACCGTGCCTTAGAACCCTCTCCCTTAGGGAGAGGGCAGGGTGAGGGAAACCACCAGCTCCAGTCAAACAGGGAATCCCTCCTCCCAACCTCCTCCCTAAGGGAGGAGGGGCAAGAAAGGGAGGGAGCGAAACCCACCGCCGAAATCTACTATCACGACATTGGCGATTACTTGGATCGCAAAGAAAAGCTACAAATCATTGCGGATTTTAAAAGTATGGCACAGCTCCCCATGAAACGCCTAAAACCCAATAGTAGTCATGACTGGATTAACCAACGAGACCCTGCCTTTGATAGTTTTTTACCGCTAGGAATAAAACGGAATAGTGCCAAAGAAATCACTATATTTGATACGTTTTCAATGGGTGTAAAAAGTAACAGGGATGATTGGGTATACAATTTTTCTGAAAAAATTCTAGAATGTAATGTGAAGACAATGGTTGATTATTATAATGAGCAAGTAGTAGCATTTGATTATAAAACAATGGGTATCATAAAGTTTTTAGAAAAAACACCTTCTACAAAAATAAAATGGACTGAGGATCTCATTAAAGGAGTCGAAAAAGGAAAAAAACTAGCTATTGACCAAAACTCAAGAATCAAGAGCTTGTATAGACCTTTCACAAAAGTATTCCATCAATATGACAAAAGCATAAATTGGACATTACATCTAATGCCTCAATTTTTCCCGACGGCGGAACATGAGAATTTGCTCATTTGTACAAATGGTGTTGGAATGCCAAAAGATTTCCAGCCACTTATCTCAAATGTTGTGACAGATGTTCAACTACAGCCAAATGGTCAATGTTTCCCACTCTACACCTATGAAAAGGTGGCTGAACACACAGGGGTCAACACCCAAACGTCTTTACTGGCATCCGAAACAGGCACGCTCATCAACGGCTATCGCCGTAAAGACAACATCCCCGACACGCAACTTTCCCACTTTCAAAGCCTCTATGCCGACCCCAGCATCACGAAAGAAGACATCTTCTATTATGTCTATGGCGTCTTGCATTCGCCTGAATACAAGGAACGTTTTGAAGCGGATTTAAAGAAAATGTTGCCTCGCTTGCCTTTGACGAAAATCACGGCGGATTTTTGGCAATTTAGTAAAATTGGTCGTGAATTGGCGTATTGGCATTTGAATTATGAAAGCATCGAACCGTATGATTTAGAAGAAGTCAAACAGGGCTTGGTGCTAGACGAATACGACTTTTACCGAATCGACAAAATGAGCTTCCCCAAGGGTCAAAAATATGGCGACAAACCCGACACGATTATCTATAATAATCGCTTAAGTTTACAGGGCATTCCTCCCCAAGCGTGGGATTATGTGGTCAATGGTAAGCCTGCCCTAAGCTGGATTATGGAACGTTATAAAGTTGATGTGCATAAGGAAAGTCAGATTAAGAACGATCCGAACTTGTGGTGTGTGGAACAGGAAAACCCAAGGTACATCGTGGATTTGGTGAAGCGTGTGACTCGTGTGGCGGTGGAAAGCGTCCGTTTGGTTGCCATGCTCCCTGCCTTGAATGAACAAGTCTAGGGGGGAATGATGAGATTTGATTTTTCTAAGTTTTGGAATAATCCGAATCTTTGGGTTCATGGGGTTCTATTATTAGTTTTGGGTATTTTTCTTAATTCGCATGTTGAATCTTGCAATGAAAAAGCTAAAGAGGAAATCTCGCCTGCCACGCTTCAAATCTTGCCCTATTTGCATCAAAAACAAGACTCTACCCTAGCAAAGAATATTTATGACGCATTAACAACAACAGAATTAGAAAAAATACATATCGAATGGGAAAACACACCTGTTGTTCATGTATCCCCTCCCGAAATTGATAGTATTTACTGTACTCCTTCTAGTGCCAAACACGTTAGGAGTATTGTTGAGTTATTGCACAAGAAGAATATTATGAGAGTCGACGCGATTTTTCCTGCCCCAAAGCAACAATCAAGGCTTTTACTTTTTGGTCATAATAAAAATTATTCTGACAATACAAAAATTACGCCTCAAGAAATAGATAATGCACAAGCCCTTTGCACTAGAAAAAAATAATGGCAATGCCCCTTGTGTGGCTATCCTGATACGTTTGATCTTAAGGCGGAAGCTGGCAAGGTCTTACTTTATTGCCATGCCTGCCAAGCTCCCTTTGAAGCCTTCCTTCAGTATTTTCAATCGCTGGATTTAGGGCAAGCATCTAAGCCCTATAAAGCCATGCCACAAGCAAGCCTTGCGAAGGTCTCGCACACTAGCAAGCAAGAAACCTTGTCGTATGCCCAAGGCATATGGGAGGCATCTAAAGCACTAGAAGGCACGCTTGCCGAACGCTATTTAGTATCAAGAGGCATCACGCTTAAAAACTTGGATGCCTTACGCTTTCATCCGTCTTTAAAGCATAGCGGAAGCCGTTTGTATCACCCTGCTTTAGTGGCGAAAATCACCACAGAAGACGGCGTGTTGACAGGCATCCACCGCACCTATCTCGCATCAAACGGTAAAGGCAAGGCATCGGTTTTAGACCCCAAAATGATGCTAGGCAACACAAGGGGAGCAAACATCCATTTAAGCCCCCTCACAGGCGACACACTCGCCGTATGTGAAGGGATTGAAACAGGGTTAAGCATCCTACAAATGACAGGCATCCCGACGTGGGCGTGTCTTTCCATTGCTGGCATGGCAAACCTTGTGATTCCTAAAAGCATTCGCACCTTGCTAATTTGTGGGGACAATGACCCATCAGGTATAACCGCCTCGCTTGCCTTAAAAGCCCGAGCGATTCAAGAAGGCTATGCCGTGAAACACATCACCCCCCAAGAAGCAGGCTTTGATTTTAACGATGTTTTACAAAAGGAGGCAACCCAATGACCGATATTCAAGCACTGATTAACCAGTCCCCACTAGAAACCGCTGAAACGGTTGAAGCATCCAAATGGGGAACACCAAGACCGATTCAAAGCGTTTTGCTCCCCGTGGATGACCTTGATTTAAGCCTCGTGCCTCATGAGGCACGGGCATGGCTTGAAGATGAAGCCGAACGACTACAAGTCAAACCTGACTTTATAGCGGTGTCCTTAATGGTCGTTTTAAGTAGCGTTATAGGCAGGCAAGTGGCGATTCGCCCCAAAGCAAAGGACGATTGGATCGTGGTGCCTAACTTATGGGGCATGATTATTGGCAGACCGTCCAGCTTTAAAAGCCCTAGCGTGGCAGGTGTTTTAAAACCTTTGAATCGCTTACAAGCTTTATCGATTCAAGAAAATGAACACGCTTTAAATGAGTTTCAAGCCCTTGAAAAACGAAAAGACTTGGAACGAAAAGTGTTGACGGACAAACTAAAACGAACCATGAAGGCAAACCCCGATACGGTGGATATAGAAGCCGAAACCCTCGTCATTGAAGAAAAATGCAAGCTCCCCCCTAAGCCTGCTTGCAAGCGTTATATCGCCAATGATATTACCGTTCAAAAGCTAGGGGAACTCTTGAGAGACAATCCCAATGGCGTGCTGGTGTTTCGAGACGAACTTTCCGCCTTTTTACACAAGCTAGACAAAGAAGGACACGACCAAGACCGTAGCTTCTTCTTAGAAGCGTGGAACGGCACCAACAGCTATTCAGACGACACCATAAGCCGTGGCACGGTTTATATCGAATCGTGTTGTGTGTCTGTTTTTGGAGGCATACAACCCACCGTGCTTGGCAAGTGGCTCGCCGATGCCATTCACCACACAGGCAAAGATGACGGCTTTATGCAACGCTTTCAGCTCATGGTCTACCCCGACCCCTTGCGAGAGATTCAAGGCGTGGATCGTTACCCGAATAAGCAAGCCCAAAAGACTTACTTTGAATTGGTGAAGCGTTTAAGCACGCTTTCCCCTGAACTTATTGGTTGCATTCAAGAAGAAGAGGAATTGCCTTATTTGAGATTCGCCCCTGAAGCCCAAGTGATTTTCGATGATTGGTATTTAGACTTAAGGCAAAGGCTTTCAAGCCCTGAAGGTGACAGCACCTTAGAAGCTCATTTTATGAAGTATTCGTCTTTAGTGCCGTCTTTGGCGTTGATTTGTCATTTGGCGAATGGACATCAAGGACAGGTGTCGAAAGAAGCCTTGTTACAAGCCCTTGCATGGAGTGAATACCTTGCAAGCCATGCCAAGCGGATTTATGCACTAGGGCAGAATCATCATTTGACGGTGGCTCATGCTTTGTTGAAACGTCTTAAGGCAAAAGAACTTCTGAATCCTTTTACCTTGCGAGAAATTAAGCGTAAGCACTGGCAAGGCATGAGCGAACCCAAAACGCTTGAAGAGGCGTTGGACACCTTAGAAGAGCATGGCTACTTGCGAAAAGAAGAGAATCGCCCTTTAATAGGTCGTCCGAGTGTTCAGTATTACATCAATCCTATAGTGTTCGATAGATGAAACAGGCTATGAGGCTATTCTAGGAGCCTAGATTTTTTTGTGCGGGCGTGTAGTTGAGACCTACATAACCAAACAAAAAAATCGTAGCGACAACGAAGAGACCATAGACGGTTTTATATAGCGGATACTATTAGTTTGTTGGGGGAAGAAGATCATGGGTAAGTGGTTGCAAGCCTTGAAAGAAGAGCGTGCCAATTCGTATGTTTTAGAGGTGGAAACAAACGAAAAAAATAAAAACACACCCATGCACCCAGTGCCAAAAGTGTCAAAACCCCCTTTTGGCACTTTTGACACTTCCCCCCATAGTCCTTTTGAAAAAAATACACCTATTTCACCAACGGATGTTCACACGTTGATCCGCTATTTGAAGCCTAAAGGGTTTGTGTCCATGTACACGGTGGCGATAGGCTTAAACTGGCAGGTGGCTCGTGTGCAAGCGGTGGCTTTGCACCTGAAGCACCAGCTATGGCTCTTAGACGACAAGTCCTCCATTGCCCTCACTAGCTTGGCACGGCGTGATTGGGTGAAATCGAGATCTAAACTTTCGCAGGTTTCGCCATAGGGGGGGGAGGGGCGAGGTAAAAACAATTTGAAAATATAGTGAAAACCGTATGTTGGGAACATTCACGCATCCGTGCTTGGGAAGTTTTGGGTAAAACCTAATTACTGCAAAAGTCAACCTATAAGTTGACAAAGTATTGTATTTTGTCAACTTATAGGTTACTATTAAATGATAAAAAAGAAACTTAAAGGTTGACAAAATGAAGTCTCGTTCCATTGAAGCCTGTCGACAACTCGACAAACGCTTCCAATCCATTAACGCAAGCACCCTATTTGAACGCCCTGTAAAGGGCTGGATTAAAGCCATTCGTGAAGCCTTAGGCATGACGCTCGAACAGCTTGGCAATCGCATGAAGGTGTCAAGGCAACAAGTCGGCTACTTAGAGCAAGACGAACTCAAAGGCAGTGTCACCCTTGCCACCATGGAACGCATCGCTAATGCCTTGGGGTGTCGATTCGTTTATGCGTTGATTCCTGAAACCAGCTTGCAAGACAAAGTCCATGCACAAGCACGACAAAAATCCCTTGCTTTGCTTGCACAAACCAGTCATAGCATGAATCTTGAAGCACAAGGCGTATTGCCTGAAGAACAAGAAGAACAGCTTCAAAGCCTGATCGATGACTTCCTAACAGGCAAGCCCTCTCGCTTGTGGGAGGATACAGAATGAGCGATTTATTCCAAACCGATGATGCATCCACCCCTCTCACTGAAGAAGAAAAAAGCGATTTAATTCCTTCTTACATCACGTTTAGAGATGAACTCAACGCCGTTGAGCAAAGCAACATTCTTGAAGCTGAACGTGCTTATTTCATTCGCAAGCCTAAAACGATTTTAGAGATACACTTTCTTAAAAAGCTTCATAAACAGATGTTTGGTAACGTGTGGAAGTGGGCAGGCAATTTTCGTAAAACCGCTCGTAATATCGGGGTGGAAGCGTTTCGTATTCAAACGGAGCTAAAAAAGCTCGTGGATGATGTTCATTTTTGGATCGAGCAAGGCACTTACCCCCCTGATGAAATAGCGACTCGTTTTCATCATCGTTTGGTGTGGGTTCATCCGTTTCCTAATGGCAATGGTCGTCATGCTCGCTTGGCAACCGATTTGTTATTGCGTCAACTCGGGCAGGCAAGATTCACGTGGGGAAGTGTCACCTTAACGTCTATGAATGACACTCGCACGACTTATGTACAAGCCCTTCAAAAGGCTGACAAGGGAGATATTTCCGCCTTACTTGCTTTTGTGCGTTCTTAAGACCGTGAATCGTGGATGCCTTGCATCAAGAGCGTGGCTCGCAGGCGTTCTATTTGAGCTTCAATCGAATAGTAGCCATGCGTTAAATTGCCTTGCCTTTGGGCTTGCTTGCCTTCCACCGTTTTCGCCCCTGTGGATTTACCCCCGTGAAAACGACACCGACCGTTCTTCATCGCAGGTTGAACACAAGGCAAACCGCTTCTTTTACTGGTGGCTCCGCATTGCTTAAAGGAGTGAAGTGTTTGGACAAGGGGTAGATCCTCATGTTTTCGCATGGACTCCCCCTCCCCCGATGTTGCCAATCATCGCTTGCCCGTGATTTTCAACGTTGAAATGTTGAACTTGAATCACTTGCTTGCCGTGGTTACGATACTTCACCAAGCTTTCGTTTAAGGTGGTAAAGGTCTTCAATAGCTTGGTGCTACGGTTGATTAAGGATTCCACATGACCAGCAGGTAATTGATCATTCAGACTACGACGCATCATCACCAAAGCAAGATGATTCACACTCACCATTTGAGAAGCCAACATCGTTTCGGTACTGTCATTGGCGGCAATACCTCTCAATAGGGCAAGCCCTGCATTCATGTTATCTTCCCCCATAATCGCCACCAGTTGAGTAAGCACATAGTGATGCACATCATCATCCGCCACGCCAATGGTTTCAAGTAGTTGGGTGTAATGATCCACAATGTTGGCTTTTGGATTCTTCAGCTCGATCCCTCCTCCTTCCCCGACCTTTAGCTTGACGGGTTCCAAGTGGTTTCGTTCGAGGCGTTTAAACTTGGCTTTCCCTGCTTCGTCAAGAGAAGCGAGATCGGCTTTAGCTTTTTCAAGGGCATCTTTTTGCATGGTAAGGACTCCTGTTTCTTTAGGCGACTTGCTTTAAAAGGATTGACAACCACTCGCCGTTTTCTCTACAATATGTTCGGAACTTGTCTACAATGTCCCATTTTTAGACCCACTCACCATTTTTTAGAACCTTGGGGATCTTACAATGCATGAGTCTGGTTACTATAAGATAAAATTAGATTCTTTAGCAAAAGAAATACTTGAAAAATCCACCCAACCACAACATAATTATGAGTCTTCTTATCTTGACTTGGAGTTTGATGTTTTTCTTGTCGCACATATCATAAATAAACTTTTAAATTGGGAAACAAAGCTTTCGGATGAGTTTGAAAAAGAACAATTTTCCTTAGAAAAGTTACCTCGTAAATCCTTAGAAGAATCAGGCAAGATAGATATTATGAATAATAATCGATGGGATGAGTTTTACAATGCAGACAAAACACATAAAGAACAACGAAAGGCTTCTTTTATTTGTGACCAGTTAAGACATTCATTCATTTTTTATATAACCTCAGAGCCAGTTATGACGGATAATCCTCTTAGTGAAAGCCATGTCTTTAAAGGTTTTGGGTTTAATTCAGACAAAACAAAAAACGAAGGTTTGTTTTACATCGAAATGAACGAATTTTTGAAAATGATAAATCTCGCTGTTTCTGATGCTATAATAAGTTCGGAATACCGTAGGAATCCTGAAACAGGTACAATGCAGATTAAACAGACTCGTTTAAGTTTAAATCCTCGTGAAGTTGAAGAATGGATTAGAACAGGCGAAGAAAGGTTCTATGGACCATAAACAGCTGATTTCATGTGTACTTATGATATTATACTCCAATATGCCTGTTTTTTTAGTTTAAATCAAACATAAAAACAAGAGATGCCCCCGTAGAAGCATCCCTTGATCAATTTAAGTCGGCGGCTATTCAGGATTAGAGCCGTTCGAACCCGAAGGGGTTTCGGGGTTTAAAAGACCCGAAAGAATTAAAAACGTCGGGGCCCAAAGTCCTACAAAAATACCGAAACGCTCCGCATGGGCTTGAATTTCGGGTTGTTCGCCACCCGTGGTATACCAAATAACGATCGATCCTATAATAGAAGCGAATCCCAAAACGAAGCAGATTTTACTCAACATAGCAGATTTCATCATACAACATTCCTTTATTACATCTTCATACAACACAACATTGTACTTTGTTTATTATAGCATATGTAATAATATAAGGAACTAATGATTATTTACTAGACCCAATGTAATTGTTGGAACCCTTGCTGATGATACGATTAAAGGTCTTGGTGGCAACGACATCCTCAATGGTGGAGCTGGTGATTCCGCGACGTTAAAATCAGGTTCTTTACAAGCGGCAACATTTGTCGCTCCTGTGGATGCAACCGTCTTGGTTTTGAACACCTTGACACTTGTCTAGTTTTCTAATTAAAACGATGAAAACAGGACTTATTTTTACGAGAAAGCCCTGTTTCTTTGTAACAATTGTGTAAATTAATATCAACAATAAATGACGTTAAATTCGGCACTGCTTTCTCAGTACTAATGAAATAAGCTTAGAAAGAGTCTACTGGGATATTTTTTACAAGGGTGCTTTACAAAATAAACCTTTACTTTTTTATTTTTTCTACTACACTCAGAATATGTTGTGCTTTCATAAATAATTGAAACCTCCCAATCTCAAAAGGGAGTCATCTATATTTTTTACTTTAGGCTCATATAAGGAGTTTTCACCATTTCTTTTAAAGATCTTCCCACTCTATACTCAGAAACGCGACCATGGGGTACTTTTTTTGTATTGCAAGATGAAGCGCATTTCAAACTTAAAAGAATTGTGGTAGAGCCACAACAACGTTTAAGCTTACAAAAGCATCATAAGCGTGAAGAGCATTGGCTGGTGACTCGAGGCGAAGCTATTGTGACGGTTGGTGAGCAAGATCACCCCGTAAAGCCAGGAACCTACATTCATATTCCAAAAGGGGCAGTGCATCGCATTAGCAACCCTTTTGAAACCTCTGTCGAGTTTATAGAAGTACAGTTAGGCGAGTACTTTGGTGAAGACGATATTATTCGCCTGCAAGACGACTACAACAGAGCATAAAACCATGATAGGGACATCCATCTCATCTCTACAATTGAATAGGGTCTGTTAAACTTTAGACTAGCTTCTTGCTTTTTTACGACGTGTGTTTGTTCTTGACCCCTAGGGCGTGACAAATCCCGTACACCAAATCACTACGATTGAGCGTATAAAAATGGAAATGTTCAACGCTTTCTTTTTGCAAGGCTTCGCACAATTTAATGGCTTCGCTACTGGCAATTAAGCGTCGGGTGTCGGGGTCTTCATCCAAGCCGTCAAACAAATCCACCAAGCGTTGAGGCAATTGGGCACCGCACATCTTCGCAAACTTTAGGGTCTGTTTTACATTACTTATGGGTAAAATACCTGGTAAAATAGGGACCGTAATGCCTTTGCCGTGACACAGATCCCGAAAACGTAAGAATGTTTCGGCTTCAAAGAAAAATTGCGTCATAATGGAAGCTACGCCTAAGTCCACCTTGGCTTTGAGAAAGTCAATATCAACATTCAAATCCACCGCTTCAGGATGCCCTTCAGGATAGCCCGCCACAGAAACCTCAAAGCCACCTATGGCATGAATGTCCTGAATCAAATCGCTCGCGTGTTGATAGTCCTTCAGAGCGTCTTCGGGGGATTGATCCTTGGGAATGTCGCCTCTTAACGCGACGATGTGTGAAACGCCTAATGCTTTATAGCGCGCTAAAATAGCGTAAATATCCGCCTTGCTAGAACCCACACAGGTCAGATGAGCCGCTGGTTTAAGGGCTGTTTCTTGTAATATTTTAGCCACCGTGTCGTGTGTACGTTCACGAGTGGAACCGCCCGCTCCGTAAGTAACACTCACAAAATCGGGGTTGAGGGGGGCTAGTTTTTGGATGCTTTCCCATAATTTTTCATTCGCTTCAGGCGTATTGGGAGGAAAAAACTCAAAACTCACATGGGGTTTGGGCATAATTAAAGGATTCTTTCTATTTTTTGCATCAGCTTATTCATTTTAGCATCCGCAAAATAGGATTCAATTAGTTTTGTTTTTGATATAATAGCGAAAATCGTTTAAGCTTGAGGATATGTTCATGTTGATTCCCGTAATTCTTTCTGGCGGAAGCGGTACACGCTTGTGGCCCTTATCTCGCGAAGGGATGCCGAAGCAATTTTTATCCTTGCTTGAAGAGCATAGCCTTTTTCAAGAAACCCTGTTACGATTGCCGTTGGAAGGGCTTGAAACACCTATTGTTATTGCTAATCAAGATCATCGCTTTCGTGTGGCGGAACAAATTCACGCCATGAATTTACCGCAAAGTAAAATTATTTTAGAACCTTGTGGTCGAAATACCGCCCCAGCCATCGTGGTTGCGGCGTTGATTGCTTGCTCTAATCCACAGACGAAAGAAGCCAGCCTCCTTATCTTGCCGTCTGATCATCATATTCAAGACACCCAAGCCCTCCGTCATGCTATGGCGCACGCTGCTCGTCACGCTGAAGAAGGCAAAGTCGTTACGTTTGGGATTGTACCGACGCACCCTGCCACAGGCTACGGCTACATTCAAGCAGGCGAATCCCTTTCAGATGACCCTGAAAAAGGTTTGAAAGTCCAAGGGTTTAAAGAAAAGCCCGATGAAGCCACTGCTCAACAATTTATTGAAGCAGGGAATTATTTCTGGAATTCGGGTATGTTTCTTGTTAAAGCCACGACGCTTTTAGAAGAAGCCGAACGCTACTGCCCTGAAGTCCTAAAATACGCTCGACAAGCCCTCGTTCAAGGATTTAAGGATTTAGACTTTATTCGTTTAGATGCTGAAAGTTTCGCTAAATGTCCCAGCATTTCCATTGATTATGCGATTATGGAAAAAACGCATAAGGCCGTGGTCGTCCCTCTTGATGCAGGTTGGAGCGATGTCGGCAATTGGGGAGCCTTGTGGGAACTTTCCCCTCAAGACGAGCAGGGCAACGCCACCAAGGGTGATGTGATTTTACACAATGTTAAGGATGCCATGGTGCTTAGTCAAACAGCGTTGGTGACGCTATGTGACGTGGAACATATCCTCGTTGTGCAAACGAAGGATGCGGTCTTGGTCGCGGATCGTCGTAAGGCGGAATCGGTGAAGCATGTGGTGGATGCCTTGAAAGCCCAGCATCGTAATGAGCGGTTGGAACATGTGCAAGTGTTTCGTCCGTGGGGGAGCTATGAAAACATTGTGGAAGCTCACGGTTTTAAGGCCAAACGCATTATCGTCAACCCTCAGCAGAAGTTGTCGCTTCAAATGCACCATCACCGTGCCGAGCATTGGGTCGTCGTTAAAGGGACGGCGTTGGTCACCAATGGAGATAAGAGCTTCTTGTTGAGTCAGGACGAATCCACGTATATTCCCATTGGCACGAAGCATCGTTTAGAAAATCCGGGAAAGATACCCCTTGAAATTATCGAAGTGCAGTCGGGGTCTTATTTGGAAGAAGACGACATTGTACGTTTTGAAGATATGTACCAACGGCCATAAACGTCTTTGCTATTAGGGCTGTTCATCAGATTACAGAAGGATGAGACCATCGTCTTTTTTGACGTATATATATGTAAGTCTTATAAAACAGATCTCTGCTTTAGAAGTCAGCAGTTATTTTATGTTTTTGATAAACTAAAGCAAGATTACTCTGAAAAAATGGAAACACTTATGGCACTCCACACAGAAAAAGCCGATGTCTTGGTCATCGGAGCAGGGCATGCAGGCATTGAAGCCGCCGTTTCAGCCGCTCGCTTGGGCTGTAAAACCATTTTACTCAGCATGAACCTCGACACCATTGGACAAATGAGCTGTAACCCTTCCATTGGAGGACCTGCCAAAAGCCAGCTCGTCAAAGAAATCGATGCACTCGGTGGGGTCATGGGCTTGTGTGCCGATGCCACTTACATCCAACTGCGGATGCTCAACATGTCCAAAGGCCCTGCGGTGAGAGCCTTACGCTCTCAAAGCGACAAAGCCAAGTATCGGGATTATGCCCGTGCGTTGGTCGAAGCCGAACCTAACTTGAAATTACGCCAAAGCACCGTGCAACGTGTGGTGGTGGATGCTCATCAAAAGGTGCTAGGCGTTGAAGACAATCTCGGTATTTTTTATGAAGCCCCTTCGGTGGTCGTGACGACAGGCACATTCTTAAACGGTAAAATCTGGATCGGTGAAAATTCTTACGGTGGCGGACGACCTGGTGATCCTGCGGCGAAAGGTTTAACGGCATCCCTGTTAGAACTTGGGCTTGAAACAGGACGCTTGAAAACAGGCACGCCCCCTCGCTTAGACGCACGTACCATCGACTATTCCAATCTTGAAGAACAGCACGGAGACACGCCTCATGGCTTTTTTAGCTTCATGCCGAACCGCCCCCAACTGGAACAAATCCCTTGCCACATCACACGCACCACCACAAAAACGCACGAGATTATAAAAGCCAACATCCACCGTAGCCCCATGATGCAAGGGTTGATGGAAGCCGATTGTGGGCCACGCTACTGCCCTAGCATTGAAGACAAAGTCATGCGGTTTGCGGACAAAGACACGCATCACCTGTTTATTGAACCTGAAGGTCGTGATACCTATGAGATTTACCTGCAAGGCTTTTCGTCTTGTTTACCGCTTGATGTGCAAGTGGCGATGCTCCAAACCTTACCTGGGTTAGAGCGTGCGGAGATGTTGCGTCCTGCTTGTGCGGTAGAGTATGACTACTTTCCTGCTTATCAATTAACGCCTGCGTTAATGGTCAAAAATGCCCAAGGCTTGTTTTTCGCAGGGCAAATCAACGGCACCAGCGGATACGAAGAAGCGGCGGCTCAAGGCTTAATCGCAGGCATTAACGCCAGTCGCTACGCAGGCGGGCAGGATCCCTTTATTTTGCCACGATCCTCATCATATATCGGCACCTTGATTGACGATTTGGTCACCAAAGAAATTAAAGAGCCGTACCGCATGCTCACCAGTCGTAGCGAATATCGCTTGTTATTGCGTCAAGACAATGCGGATTTACGCTTAACAGGCTTGGGTCGTGAAATAGGGCTTGTTCAAGCAGATCGGTGGGCGGTGTTCCAAGCTCGTCAAGTGGCGATTGCCCAAGAGCAAACCCGTTTAGCGACCACCAAAATCAAAGCCAATGACGAAAATAACCAGATTTTAAGCGACTCTTGTGGAGAACGCATCCAAGAAGGCAGTAGCTTGGAACAATTGTTGAAGCGTCCTGCCATTACGTATGAGACGCTGATTAAGCTCAATCCAGCGTCGAAAGACGTATTGCCTGATGTGCAAGAAACGCTGGAAACAGATATTAAGTTTGCAGGCTATATCGGCAGGCAAAGTCGAGAAAATCAACGTGTGCAGAATGCGGAGAAGGTTAAACTGCCTTTGACTGTGGATTATAATGCCATTCACCAATTGAGCTTAGAAGCTCGTGAAAAGTTAAGCAAGTTTCGCCCTGTGGATTTGGCACAAGCCAAGCGTATTTCAGGCGTTAACCCCAGCGATGTGCAGATTGTGCAAGTGTTGTTAAGTGCCGGTCGCTTGCCGATGCAACACGTATCGACGTAAGCTTTCCCATTAAGGCAACCGTTTTATGCGTCTAAGCATCTATAGTATTTCAAATAATTAACCATACTGCGTGCTTAATTATTTTAAACACTATAACAGAACTCAAGGGCTTTCTTCAATCCTTTGAGGCAAACAGTAGAACCTGATTTTTAATTTATATAGAAAACATTAAAATTTAGAAATCGTGGATTCTTTTAAGTCTCAAAATACTAAAAAAAGAGCATCAAAAAAACTTGAGATGCCTTAATGTCATTAACACTTCATATTATTTGATGTAAACTGTCACTGTGAAGCTCTTTTTTCACAATTAGGCCCTTTCCTAAGCGTTAATGGTTTTTTCTTTATGACTACTGGTGTCGTTTCGACTCTGAAACTCAATCTGTCTCAACATCCAGAAATAAAAGCTTTCAACGAAGAAGGCCCTAATTCTGCTAAGAAAAACCGTCGAAAACGTCATCACGTCACTGATACCAAACAACTTGAAAGAGGGGTGATAGGTGTTGGAAGCGTGACGTTAATCGGGTTACTTGCTTTGTGGAAGCTCTGCCAAATGAGTCCAGAAAAAGGTTTATTACGTAGTATTAATGCCCAAAGTATCCCCATACTTTCAAACTTACGCCTGCCCAAAAGTAGTATGAGTTTGGTGGATATTACTTCAACATTAATGACGTCTATTAATTCAGGGGCAAGCATCTTTTTTGCGGCGTTGACGCATCAGCATGTATTTGAAAGGATCGGGACAGAAGCTCTAACACGTCTAAGTACGCTAAGTCTTATTAAAGCCGTCAAAGGGGGTAAAAATAAGCAGGGGGTAGAATCCATTTTCAGTATTAACCGCTGGTTGTTGAATTACATGATGGAACCCAAAAATCTGACTCGAAAAATTGACACACCTCTCAAAGAATCCGCATGGGTACAGTTTACTTCCAATTGGCGAAATACGGTGGGTTTGGCGATTCAAGAAATGTGTGGCTTAAATACGCCCTTTGAGGTGATGTTTCCCCATATTAAAGAAGCCCCCACAAAAGCGGGAACGCTTGTAGACAAAGAAATCGATGCATTTCGTCAGCGCTTGACGCTTGAAACGACGGAATTGGAGATTCATAAGGCCCTAGAAAAAGGGATTACAATAAAAAAAGACTACACAAAAGCCAAACAAGCGTTTGATGAGGCTTTAGCCCAACCTCATCAAGCGTCTACACTAACCACGCTCTACGAAGCCTTAGCGGATGCTCAATATCGCTACAACCACCATTTTAAAGATCTTCGCTATGAACACGGTGTGAATGACCCTTGGGTGGGTCGTGAAAGTCGTCATGCTTATGAAGAAGCCATCAAAGCCCTCACTGGCCATAACCCAGAACGCAACGCATTGTCTGAACAAACACGACAGTTCTGGCAAGAGTTGGATGCACCTAATGAAAAAAAGAATAAATTGACACTTATTCCACTTCCTTCCGATAAGATTGATTGGCAAAAAGCACTCACGGAACTTGGGCAGGGCGAAGCAAAAAAGAGCTTACAAGTCCTAAGAGACGACTTGAAATTAGGCAATCTGTATCCTTTACTTACAGAGCAGTTAGAGAAGGTCTTAATGTTAGAGGATGAAACGAAAGGCATCCCCAAAGATGCCAAAAGGCGTTTGGAAGATATTTTCATGCCTTATTTAGTAAAAGAAGCCACGAAATACGCTGTCTACGATCCTGCTCATCTCGATCAGGTGAAAGCTTTGAAGAAAAAACAACCAAACATTCCAATGCCAATCAACCTTGATGATTTAAGTGATAAAGGTACTCTTGAGCTCTTTAATGGGCTGTTGGAAGACTTCGATAGCCTCAATCCAGAACCTGAATTAGTCCGTCCACGAGAAATGGCCATGAAGGCCTATGGCATTTCAGCCCAAACACCAACAGAAGCTCAAAAATTGGAGCGTTTTAGAAAGAGGGCTCATAAACGCTTAAAAGATTATGTCGATTTAAAAGAAAAGCAAAACCTTACCCTTAATCAATTTTCTTCAGAAGCGACGCAAGCCTATAATGAGCTGATTAAAGCCGCTATTGACGACTATATGGAAGCCCAAGCCAAAAGTTCAGACGATCTGAAGCTTGATTACTACTTAAGTCTACGCTTTGGTGAAGCTCGTTCGTTGAATACGGAAAAAGCGGGTCAAAACAAAGGGGCTCCGCCTCGTTTACTAACGGGTAAAGTCTTTAATATTTTAGACGCAGGTTTTAAGCTCAATGAACGCATTAATGATATAGATCAATATAAAAACAATAACCTCATTAAATCCATCCTACAAGTCGGATTCCAAACAGTGGTTACGGCCTTTATATTAAGCAACGTGCTGTTCTTTATCGTTTACAACTCCTTCTCTCGTTTGGATGCCGATTACAAAGGGCATGGTAAAATCCCTCTCAGTGATTGGATAACTTCGATTAAGGGCTTCTTAGGTCAAAAAGAAGAAACGGAAAAAGACAAAACCCCTCTAGAAGGTGATGTAAATATTTCCCTGAATTTAAACGAAAATGTAATCAAGCAAGGCAACCATACAAAGTTTCGTCGTAAGCACAAATCCCTACCCCACACGAAGGGAGAATCTACCCTATGATGATGAGCATGCCTCAGTCTGGAACGAGTACCGTGAATGCAAATACGCAGGATCAAAAGTCGCCAGAGTATAGAGACAAAATGATGTTTCGCCTTTCTCAAGCCCTTGTGGTGGCTATTCCGCTCAGCTCTGTGCTGGCAGGTTGGATTGAGCATCTTAAACAACCTAAGAATACGCCCACGACCTACAATGCCAACATTCACGGCATTAACCCCATGGCTCAAGAAGGGGGAAAAGGACTTCAAAATAAGGCGAGCTTCTTAAACCAGTATTCTACCGATTTTTCTAAATCCGTACAAAGTGCGTGGCGAATCACCACTGTCTTACCGACGGATATCCTGCGTTATGGATTTAGAGGCTTTTCACTGCTCTATATACAACCCTTACTAGAAATTGTGCGTCGTATAAGCCGTAGCTTAAGTTCCCCTATGATTCGTGAAGCCATTTTACCGACGGTAAATGGTCGTAACTTAGAAGGGGCAAGGGAGTTTTATCCTCATTTAACAAATTATGAATTTTCTGAACTTAAGAAAGAGCTAGGCGATTCACAACTAGACCAGCTCGAAGGCTTACAAGATGCCTTAACCCAAGATTCCATGGCAAAAAATGGGGGCGATTATAAGTACCTTTCCCATGCCATGAGCGTCTTAAAGTTTCATCGAGTAAATCCTGAAACGGGCAAATACGAAACGATGCCCTTGTCTCGCTTGCCTGTATTGACAAGACATATTCGGATCATGACACAACCCGATTCCCTGGCAGCGACCAATGCCACTTTATCGAAATATGGACTTCGAGAAATCCACAATTATAGCACCACGCAATTGGTTGACGGTCAACCCGTCCAACTTGGTAAGGCGGCTATTCAACATGACTTATTTTCAGGACCCGTCGGGGCATATGAACATGTGGTGCATACCTTGAAATTAGGCGACTTTATGCCTGAATATCAACAGTTTTTACAGCTAGCGAGCCAAGGACGTTTTGCCACCAATGGAACTTTTCATCGTGATGTGGCTAAGCGTTTGTTTGATATGCACACCAGTGAACCCGTGGAACGTGATTCTAGGGTCAATCATGCATTTTTAGAATACTTGTTTAAGTTTGCTAAACTTGAAGGTAAGGGCGAAGGCCAAATTCCCTTTGGTAGAGATACCTTGGGGTATATTAAACATAGCTTATTAAAAGAATTTTCCCAACCTCTTGACCCTTCTAAAATCAAAAATCCACAAGATAAAAGAACGCTAGAAAATGAACGACTGTTGAGTGTTCTAAGGAAAGTTGTAGGCAATGAATCCCTTGTTTTGGATGACAATACGACCCGAAAAATCGGGATGCATTTTGATGGAGAGGGAGCGTTGAACATCGAAAGTATGGGGATCTCTAATTTTGCGAAAGAAGTGGGTCCTCATTTAGAACGCTTGCGTACAAATGTGGAAGCGGTTGAGGCTTTATTAAACGATCCACACATAATCCCTGAACGATTCCAAGCCGAAAGTAAAAAGCTTTTAGCTGAATTTGAACTAGAACGATTACGTTTGGCAACCGTTTTCCCAAGCAGTCACCCCAAAGGCGTGGCAGCCTTGAATAAAGTCTTACAAGAAGGACTGGTTGAAAACAGTATGAAAAATGCGTATACTTTTGTCACACAAGGGATTCGTCATTATATTGCGATTCATCATACTATTCCTTCCGCCAAGAAACGTATGATTGTACCTGAAGTGTTGTTGAATTCTATACTGGGCTTTAGTTTCTTAGGATTTTTATGGAATGCGTTGGATGTTCATCGGATTCAACCTTATGAAGCTAAAATTAGCGATACAAAAGGGGATGTAAAGGGTTCAGGCCTCATGTTGGGACTCGCTATAGTACCAGGGGCGACAATTTTTACAAGTTTGCTTGCTAGCGGAGCCTTACGCAAGTGGACACAGGATTCACCCACCCTACGATTTGCTATATCGTCTATAGCGGGACTAGCGATCTCCTCTTTTTGTGCGTATCACTTGGTGCGTGGGAAATTAGAATCCAAGCCTGATGTAGCACAAAAAAAAGGTTTTTCATTAAAGTCTCGTGTAGAAATTTACCACACGCAGCACTCAGAAATTATTAAACAGGTAAAGAATCATCAGCGTGTGCATCGTACGAATGAAATACGGCCTTACGCCAAGACCTTTCCTTCATTACACTAAGCTAAAACTTAACTGAACCCCATTCAGCGTCCAGAGGCATGATTGCTTCGATTTTCAAATCGATAAAAACTTCTGCGAAAGTGCTTTAAAAAGAGTTGTAACTGTCTGCTTTAAAATAGGATGCTCCCACGCGGGGGCAAGTTCAAGCATCGGCTCCAAGACAAAGGCACGATCTTGCAAACGAGGGTGCGGAATCACCAAGTCCGCCGTCTGCAAAATCAAATCCCCATAAAACAGAATATCCACATCCAAGGGGCGAGGGGCATTTAAGAGCCGAGTACCTAATGGGGGTCGTCCTGCTTGAGCTTCAAGGCACTGACAAAACGCCTGTAACGCCTTAGGAGACAAAGTGGTTTCAAGCATCACCACGCCATTAAGGAAATCGGGCGAGCCTTCGGGGCAGTGCATCGGCGAGCTAGCGTGCCACGAACTCCGCTTGAGATGCTCAATCTGCGGATGCTTACTTAACCCTTCAACCGCTTGATTTAATTGAGTTTCAGGGTTGTTGAGATTAGAGCCAAGCCCTAAGAAAACAGTCGGCATTTTTCGTTTGATAATCTCTTTTGTTTATCGTAAACTACAGGTGTATTCTTGATTATAGCACGTATAAATGGACACGGGGAACTCAAACATGGTGGCCTTATTTGATCGCTTAAATGCCTTAGGACACGAAGCTGTTTTTGTTGTACAAGACGAAGAAACAGGATTAAAAGGCTTTATTGCTCTACATAATACAAGTTTAGGACCAGGCTTAGGTGGCTGTCGCATCATGAACTACCTCAGCGAAGAAGCCGCCTTTGAAGACGTCTTAAAACTTTCTGAAGCCATGACCTATAAAAATGCCTTGGCAGGTCTTCAGTACGGCGGAGGCAAAGCCGTTATTTGGCTACAACCAGGGCAACATAAAACCCCTGAACTCGTGCGAACCATGGGCAAACGTATCGGCGTCTTACGTGGATCTTACTATACCGCCACCGATATTGGTTCAACCAGTGCGGATATGGAAATTATGAAAGAAGTGACCCCTTACGTTTCAGCATTGCCTCCTGAAAAGGGTGGTTTAGGCGATTCAGCCATTTTAACAGGCTTGGGCGTCTTTCAAGGGATTAAATCGACGGTGGCTTACCAGCACGGTCAAGACAGTTTAGAAGGCTTAACTATTGCGATTCAAGGGGCGGGCAAGGTGGCTTACCACATGTTGACGCATTTAAAAAAAGAATATGAGCAGGCTTATTTTAATGTTATTTTGGCAGACACCTATGCCCCTGCGGTGGATCGTTGTGTCGAACTATTCCCCAGCATAAAAGTCGTTGAACCTGACGAGATTTGGCAGCTTAAGGCAGATATTCTTTCACCAAATGCGATTGGAGGCACTTTGACCAGCGAAGTGATTGCAAATACACATGCATCCGTTATTGCAGGAGGAGCAAATAATCCCTTGGCAAATAAATCCGTGGCGGATGAAATGCGTCAAAAAGGGATTTTATTTGCCCCTGATTTTGCGATTAACTCAGGGGGTGTAATCGTGCTTTCAACAGAACTCGCAAAAGGTACACTTGAAGAAGCCACAGAAAAAACCAACGGCATTTATGAAACAGCTCAACGCATTTTTCGCGTGGCGGAAGAGCGTCAAATCAATACGCTAGATGCCGCCATTATGCTGGCTAAAGAACGTATTAAAGAAGCGAGTGAGCGTCCCACGACGTTGGCTTAAAGAACTTTCTCTAAGTTCTAAGCGTTGGTTTTGTCTTTTTGTTTGGTGTATGTTAGACTGATACCCAGACTTTATGATTGTCTTTCCCGTGAGGCACTGATTTGCATCTTTTAAACACCACTTTAAATAAACGTTCGCCCGTTTTACAAGCAGGTCTATCTCACCTTGTGCCGATATTGATGGTAGTTTTACTTGTCTTACCTGGCGTATCGCCCTTCTTGCCTGAAGCCCATGCGGTGAATAAGGTCTTACTCAAGGAAAAGAAAAAAGACCTTGATGAAAAACGCATGACTTTTCAACAAAAACGAGCTGAAAAGTTGCGTTATGTACGTTATCATCAAGACAGGCTTATCACCAAGCAAATAGAACTTTCTCGCACACAACGAGCGCTCGAACATCAAGAAACTCAACTCCATTACACCACCTCCTCGATTGAGTACCTGCAACATGATTTAGATAGCACCATTGGTAAAGCCACTCGCTTGGGTAAGCTCATGGGTGTGCGGATTCGTCATTGGTTTAAAGGTGCTCGGGTGAGCATGGTGCAACAGGTCTTGTTGTCTGAAAGTGTTTCCGACATGGTGGATACCCTCTATTTTCAGGAACGTATTTTAAGTCAAGATGCCCGTATTTTCAACGCCCTGAAGCGAGAAACCAACGCCTTAAAAGCCAAGCAACAATCCTTATTGAGCGAACGACATAAAAAGGCAGAGTCTGTAGGCAAAATTCGTCAATTAAAAGTGAACTTATATGCTCAAAAGGTCGAAGAAGAACGCATGAAGCAACGCTATGCCAGCGATGCCAAGTATTATGAGAAAAAAGAGCGTGAATTGTTAGCCGAATCTGAGAAAATTGAAGAACTCTTAAGAGGTTACGTTCGAGGGGTTAAAGGGTCTACAGGGCGCTTTATTTGGCCTGTTCTAGGCCGTATTACGTCAGGTTTTGGCTTCCGAATTCACCCCATTCACCGCACACGTTTGAATCACACGGGCTTGGATATTTCTCGTCCCAACGGCACGCCTGTTAAAGCATCGGATGGCGGGCGTGTGGTTATGGCAGGCTGGTACGGTGGCTACGGCAAGTGTATCATCATCAACCACGGTAAAGGACATGCGACCTTGTACGGACATTTGTCTCGTTTAGGCGTGTCTCGTGGGACGAACGTTGGCAAGGGTCAAACGATTGGAGCTGTCGGATCCACAGGCTATTCGACAGGGGCTCACTTGCACTTTGAAGTACGACTCAACGGGCGACCCGTCAATCCTAGACGTTATTTATAGGCGTATAGATGACTCTATCGTCTTGTCATTCTGCGCGTAGTCGCAGAATCTCTACCAGCTCCCCCCATAATCTTTTAGGGAGATTCTGCAACGATGTGCAGAATGACAAGGAACTGTTCATCTAGCTCAAGGCTTCGAACTCTTCACTAAGCAATTCCCAATGCGATTCTTCGCCCGACAACTTCAAATTAATCGCTTCAAGCTCCTGCCCCATACGATCCAACGCCAAATAGTCCTTCGCCACACGAGGGTGTGCCATCTCTTCCATCAACGCATCCCGTTCTTTGGTGAGGGTTTCCACTGCTTTTTCCACCGCTTTAAGCTGCTTTTGCAGTGCTTTCAGCTGACGCCGATGCGCTTTGGAATCGCCACCGCCGTCGCTACTTGAACTTGAAGTCGTATTCGCCGAAGGTTTAATGCCTGCCTGCTTACGAGACTGCATCAATAATAGGTTTCGCTTTTCAAGATATTGATTGTAAGGCCCTTCAAAGGTAATCAATCTACCGTTGTCAAACTCCCAAATCTGCGTGGCGAGACTTTGAATAAAGTAGCGATCGTGCGAAATACACAAGACCGTCCCTTGATACGCCCGAATGGCTGATTCCACCGCTTCTTGGGCGGGGGTGTCGAGGTGGTTGGTCGGCTCATCTAAAAGCAGCGTGTTGGGACCACCGACCATGAGCTTTGCCATGGCGAGCCGTCCTTTTTCGCCTCCGCTAATGACGTCGACTTTCTTGAAGACTTGATCGGCGGTGAACAAGAAGCGTCCCAAAACGCCCCGAATTTCTGATTGATGCGTGGGGGGCATAGCCTCTTCGAGCGTTTCAAACACGGTTTTTTGCGGATCCAAAATCTGCAATTGATGCTGGGCATAGTAGCCCAATTCCACACGATTGGCAAAGGTAATCGTGCCTGTATCAGGCGTTTCAAGTCCCATCAACAATTTAAACAACGTGGTTTTGCCGCATCCGTTTGCCCCCAAAATAAAGACACGTTGTGGGGCATCTTTCGTCCATTCGAGCTTAGCCGAAACATCCGAAAACAACTGATGCTCTTTATTTTCACCAAAGGCTTTGGCAATTTTGTTAATCTCTAAAACTTCCCGACCACTCGGATTCGTCAACGGAAATTGAAAATGCAGACGCTTGAGTTCCGCTTGCGGGGCTTCAATCCGTTCGATTTTCGCCAACTGCTTTTCACGACTTTTGGCTTGCGTGCTTTTGGTCGCACTAGCTCTAAATCTTTCCACAAAGGCCATTTGAGCCTTCAAGTTCTTTTCTTGCCTGTCGGCGGCGGCTTGTTGCAATTCACGATTGCGTTCACGCTCTTCCACATAATAGCTGTAATTACCGCCATAAAGCGTTAAATGCCCACGCTCTAGTTCAGCAATTTCAGTGACGACTTCATCCAAAAAGCGACGATCGTGCGATACCACCAGCAAACCACCGGGGTATTCACGTAAGAAGCCTTCAAGCCATTCGCAGGCTTCCATGTCCAAGTGGTTGGTCGGTTCATCCATTAAAATAATGTCTGCCCCTTGCAACAACACTTTCGCTAGGTTGATCCGCATTTGCCAGCCACCGCTGAACTTATGCACAGGTCGATCCAACTCATGCAAGCCAAAACCCAAACCTGTCACCATGCGACTAATTTTGGCGTCGAGTTCTTTGGCACCCAAGCGATCCAGCGTTTCTTGCAAAGTGGCAATGCGGTTTAACGCCTCATCATAGGCTTTGCCGTCTAGGTGTTCCAGCTTGCCTAAAAGTGCCGCTTCTTCGGATTTGGCTTCGTTCACTTCGGTAAACACGCTATACAATTCTTCTTGCAAGGTAAAGGAAGGGTTAAGTTCAGGGTTCTGCGTCAAGCAACGGATCCGCACATTGGGCAGGCGGTTGATTTCACCTTCACTCGGCGTTAGTTCGCCCATGAGGCATTTTAGCAGGGTGGATTTGCCTCCGCCGTTGGCACCGACAAGCCCTAATCGGCTATGAGCCGTGATTTTAAGGGAGACATCGTGAAGGACTTGGTGAGATCCAAAAAAGACAGACACATTTTGAGCTTGAAGCATGGGGGATTAGATTCTTTCGGTATTTTCAACACAAGGAAGTAGCAAAATAATTCTAACTCTAAAATACCACAAACAAAAAGACGTTTTTCAATTGTCAGTTTTTGTTTTCGCTTTATACTGAAGGGATGTTATTTTCTTTTAGAAGGTTTGAGTTGTGGTGAAAAAGAAGCTTGCCCTCGTCATTCATTCCCTCGATGCCTTGTTATTGGAAGAGGGCATTAAAGGTGGGGCAAACCGCCTAAACTTTGAGTTATTGAACCAACTGCTACTTCGTGACGACATTGAACTCACCCTGATTACCCAAAACGGCTGCCACACAGACTATAAAGGCTGTACGATTTTCTTTTTTGAAGGGTCGATTTATACGGATCGCGAGCATGTTTTGGCACAAATTAACGCCTACGCCCAAGCTCACCCTGATGTGACCCTGCTTTTTTCAGATATTTCGGCTCCTTTTGGCAACCTATTATTGCAGTCGCATTCTTTGCCCCATCGCCGTGCAGGCGATTGGTGGGGCATTCGTGGTATAAGCCAACTTCTCTACCAAACCAAAATTAAAAATCAAGCCGAAAATTTTCATCCTTTAGACGATCAAGGGCAAGAACGACGCTTTTTAACTGTGTCTCAAGCCGTGAAGGACGATTACGTCCGCCTTTTTAAGTTGCCTGCTCATCAAGTAAACGTCGTGTACCCCGGTGTTTCTAAAGCACGTATCGAAAATGTGTTGCCTAGTTCTAAGCCGTTGGTTATGGGTATGGTCAACAGTCGTTCTCTCAACAAAGGCGGGCTTTTATTTCTTATGGTGATGGGCGTGTTAAAGCTGTGGGGATCCTCGTTTCGTGTGCGGATGATTCATCCACAGTATCAAAAAGACCTGCTGGCTCAAGGTCTTATCCGTCTTTTTCAATTGAAAAATTTTGTGGAAATACTCCCCTTTCAAGCGGACATGACCTCATTTTACGATCAAATCGATGTCTTGGTATTACCGTCTTTGAATGAGGCGTTTGGCTTGGTCGTACTAGAAGGTATGGCTCATGGGGTAGTGCCCATCGTTTCGTCTACTGCAGGGGTGGCGGAATTAATTCGTCACGGTGAAAACGGGCTTTGTTTTGACAGAACACAATCGCCCTTTTGGAGCCTACTTCAAACGATAAAACACTTTATAAGCTTCCATGAAAACGAGGTACATCGCTTAAAAACCGAATCCTTAGAAAACAGTTACCAATACACATGGCAAGGCTTTACAGAAAAAGTTATTCAAGCCTTATTGATTCCAAGCGAAGTATCAAGCACCAGCAAATAATTTTAAGAAACGACTTTGTTTAAATACGGTGTTTGAGCTAAAATACAGAAATCAAAGCAACGAAGAAAGTGTAGATGTATGACGGTTGAAACACGGATTGAAAATGCTATGCAAGCCAAGCTCGATGCCCTTGAAGCGAAGCTTTCGCTTGAAATGCAAGGCGTGCAACACGCCCTTGCCGTGGTGAAACAGCTCCGCAATCCTGATGGCGGATGCCCGTGGGATCTGGAGCAGACGCATCAAAGTTTGACGCCGTTTATGCTCGAAGAAGCCTACGAAGCGGTTGAAGCGATGCAAGCTAGCTCGCTCAATACCCCTGAATCCACGACCGCCTTAAAAGACGAATTGGGGGATGTCTTATTGCAAGTCTTGCTCAATAGCCAAATCGCTGAAGATGAAGGTCGTTTCACCTTTCAAGACGTCTGTTCGCACTTGGCGGAAAAGCTGATTGTACGACATCCGCATGTGTTTAAGCCTGAAACTCACATGACCGTTATTGATTCTCCCGAAGCAGTGACTGCTCAATGGCAAGCCATTAAAGCCAGCCAGTCTTCCAAAAAAGTAGGCTCTGTTTTAGATGGCGTGCCTAAGGGGCAGGCGGCGTTGGCTCGAGCAGGAAAAATTAGTAAAAAAGCCGTCAAAGCAGGCTTTACTTGGCCTGATGACGCCACCTTGTGGGCCTGTGTGATGAGCGAATTCGACGAAATCAAGACTGAAATGGAAGCGACGCCTCGCAACCCTGATCGTTTGCAAGACGAAATGGGTGACGTCTTTTTTGCCTGTGCGAGTTTAGCCAAACAAATTGGGGTAGAACCCGAAACTGCCTTAGTACAAGCCACGGCTAAGTTTGAACAACGCTTTCGCTACATGGAAGCCTTGATTTTAGCAGACGGTCATGCGTTGGCGGATCTTGATTTTCAAACGTGGGACGACTACTGGAATCGTGCCAAAGCCGACTTGCGTGCAACAGGACTTTGTTCTTAATTTTTGTTCCTTTACAATTTGGATTTCTAGTTCCATTTATAGTTGGTGTTTGGATTTCTAGCTCCGTCTTGAGCTGGTGCTGTCAGAGACCTTTGGACGCACAAAGGTTCTCCGACACCTCTAAATGCGTTTAAGGAGGGGGGAAGAGAAGGAAGTTGTTGCGGCTCTCCTTCTCTTCCCCCCTCCTTAAAAATCCACCCCCCATCTCATCCTCTTCGCTTGCATAACTTTCTACTCGTGGGACGTCCGCAAAATCGCTCGGGGATTCGCAGTACGCTCACCCGCTCGGATTTAGTGCTTGGACGTCGGCTCGTGCAACGAGTCAAAAATCAACACGCAATGACGGACAAAAGGCTTGCCGACAACGCACTAAATGCGAGGCTTCCGAGACATTTTGCGGACGGCAGGAACGGAGGGAAAGCGAGAGGGGTGGGATTCTTAAGGGAGGGGGGCGACCAAGACCCTCCCTCCCTTAAGCCGCCTTTAGAGGTGTTGGAGACCTTTGGCGGAGCAAAGGTCTCTGACAACGACCAGCTAAAAACGGAGGGAAATACCCAAAAAATCCAAAAAAACTAAAAGAGATCCACAATGCCTAGCCAAACGACAGTAAAACCGATGCATCATGCCTATTTAGGGGGCACACCCCAAGAACGAGCCAAATACGTGCTTGAACAATTAACCAGATGGCAAAGTGAACACGCCGTGTTGTCTGAAACCTGCTACATCCTTGTTCAGCATCGTCGTCAAACTGAGGCATGGCGAGCCTTGCATGAAGAACAGTTCCCTGAAAACGTACGTTTTCAAGGTATCAAAGTCATGAGCTGGTTTCAGTGGTCGTTGAACTGGCTGAATCAAAGCATCGGGCTAGCACCACAAGTCGTGACTCACTTTATTCAAGGCTTGGGCTTAAGCCCTTCATCAAGCCCTTTGCCTTTTCAACAAGAAACATGGCAATTGCTTTCTTCGGCGGATGTCTTGCTTTTGCTTGAAGGCTATTGGAAGAATACAAGTTATGAAGTAGCAAGATCAACGCCTGAAAAAGCCGATTCGCTGGACAAAACAAGTCTGGTGATGCATTTATTAGCATCGACGAATGCTCTCGATTGGGCAGAACTCTGTGCCACGCATTTTGCGGATGCCACGGAAGACTTTGCTTTACGAGGCCTATTCGATTGGTTTGTGCAACACACGGTAGTGCAAGGGCTTCTACCTATTGCGTGGGTGCATCCCTTGGCGTGGAAGGCAGTGGACTTTTTACAAACGCATGATGCGGACGCCTTGCATCACTTGTGTCAAGGCATCCGCTTTTTAATGGTGGACAATACGTCCAGCTTGCCTGAAACGGCCTTGGCATGGATGCGTCTTTTAGAGCGTGAAGGCACCACCATCTGGAGCCTTGGCGACGACTTTAGCTTCCACGAACGCCTTGTAGAAAACGCTTTGCTCGACAAGGGGGATGAATCCGCGTGGCGTGCGATATCTCGGCCGCCGTTTTGGGATGCCTTGAAAGAAACAATCAGCCGTCCCGTCGCCCTAACCTTTCTACCTGATGAATCCATTTGCTCAACAGAAACCTGCGGTTTTAAAGCGCACATTCACGCCCTGTGGCAAAGCTCGAAGGATGTGCCTGCTTCTAGCGGTCGTCGTAAAGAAAATGCTCAGCACAAACGGATTCATGCTCAACTTGTGCAAAGCCTTGATTCAATCGATGATGCCCATCGTGTGGCTGTAGCAGAACAGGTGCTGGCGTGTGTGGAAGCGTCCTTGTCGTCTGAAAAACCTTTCCCTATTACGATTTTGGTGCCGTCTTCAAGTGAAAAAAAACAGTGGAAGACCTTTGTTTCGCAATGCTTAGGTCAAAGCGATGCATTAGAAGACACCGTTCTTTGGGCGTGGCTTGATCTTGGGTATGCCTATTTAAGCCTTTGTGCGGAGTTCCCCAATACTTCGCTTCAAGCGGATACGTTGTTCTTCAATAAGCGACATGAACCAGCGTGGCAGGTGAACCCCCGAGTATGGGTGGCTTCGCCTGACTGGGCAGAAGCCTTGCAAAGCTTCGTTAATCAAGCGTGGAATCTCTTTCAATCGCATTTGGACGATACCCCCGAAGATTTTCAGACCTTTTTAGAAGGTCAAGCCGATGCCCTGTTCCCTCTCCTTGAGGAGAGGGCTAGGGAGAGGGGGGGATTTCAAGAACCCAGCATTACATCTACTCCCCACCCCAACCCTCCCCTTAAAGGGGAGGGGGAAAGACATTTTCAAGCTTGTATAACCCAATGGATGTGGGCATGGCTCGCTCCTCTGGGAAAGGGGATTGATCAAGAAAAAAGCCCACTTGAAGCTTTTTATAAGCGTGTGGAAATCATCGAAGCCCGTTTGCAATCGACACAAGGCATCGGGCAAGTCCCCCTGAGCGCTTGGGCAAGCTGGATGCAATCCAACCTAGAAGAACTCAGGCATAGCGAAACACCTTCCGTAACGACTCCTCTTGTGGATGTCTATACGGTGGAAGAAGCCCCTGCCCACACCTTGCATACGGTGATTGTGCCAAACGTTTTTAAAACATCGTATGACGATAAGGGCCTAAGATCCCTCATAAGCGATGATGGAAATCCGCCTGATACTGTCTTAACGCCCTTGACCCAAATGCTCAACGCCTTGAATGAGTTGGAAACGTGGGTGCATCAACTGGCTGGGGTGCAAGAGCTTTATTTGATTAGTCACCCTGAAAAAATACAAGGCTATAACGAAGCACAACGACAGGTCTATCATCACTTTTTTGACGACTTTTTTACGCAAAACGACACACTCAAAAACCCCGACGCCATAGAAAGTGGCGAGTTCAACACACCTTTACTAAGCCCCGCCCTGCTCGATGCGTTGGCTGCTCTGCGAGAGGTTTTTCCGCAAGATGCCCTTATTTACGCATCCTACGGGCAATCGAATCAAACCAGTTTAAGCCCTACGGACTTAGAAACATACGTTAAATGCCCTCGTCAATTGTATTACAAACGCTTTAAGTTTAACACGCCATTTAATGCCAAGGCATCCAAGGGAACGCTGGTTCATAAGGTTTTTGAGTTATACCACAAGGCGTGCAATGTAGGAAGCATCGCGTTTGGCTATGAGAGTTTGAATCATTTTATGCGTCAGTGTTTGGATGTAGACGACAGCGCCTTTTGGCATCCGCCACAAGGATTGCTGGAAGAGCCTGCGTTCAATGTGTATGTCCAACAGCCCATTGTGATACGTCAAAGCTGGTTTCGGCGTATTATAGAATCACTACAGTCCTTGCAAGAAACAGGCTTTTTTGACAAAATACCGACTCATGTCGAAACCGAATTTTGGATCAACGAAGCGTATCTATCAGAACTCTCAGGTTTTCATTGGAAGATGTTTGTCGATGCCATTTACCACTATGAAGACGGTAGCATACGCATTGTGGATTATAAAACGTCGAAAGGCAAATTCGAGCAGATAAAACCAGAAAGTCGTCAAGCCAAAATCAACCGTATTTTAGAAGAATTGCCCCCACGAGAAGCTGGAAAATATGGCTATGATGCGAGTGTGACGGATTACTTGTATTGGCAGCTGCCGATTTACATTGTTGGCTATGAGTTTGTCAAATCGAAGATTGTGACGGAAGCGGGCCTACAGATGTTTCGTTCCACCCAAGAAAATGAGACAGGTTCGGTTTTTGTACCGTTGGATGTCCCCCGTTTTAAGGAAGAAAAAGCGCGTTGGTTGCAAAATGTACAAGATGAAGTATTAAGCCCGTTATGGCAAGAACGTCTGTTTAGGGCGAATCCTCAAGCGAGTTATTGCGAGTGGTGTGACTATACGTCGATATGTGAGGCATCCACCACGGATGAGGATGAACTGTAGTATTTCTCTGTGCCTTCTTTCAAACACGCTATATAAGCCTACAAGCCTTGAGCGAGCAAATCATGCAAGTGCAAGACGCCCACAATATCTGCTGTCTCATCTTCCACCACAATGGCGGTAATTTTTCGCTCTTCCATGTGACGCAACGCATCGACGGCTAAAGCGTGCTTTGAGATTCGTTGAGGGGAAGGACTCATCACGGTTTCTACAACGACGTGGCTGATGCCTTTTCCGTGCTTCATCAAGGCTCGACGGACATCGCCATCCGTCAATACGCCGCACAGGTCTCCTACATTTGTTCGAACCAAGGTCATCCCCATTTTCTTTTGGCTCATTTCAACCAAGGCGTGCAACAACAAATCATCAGACTTGACATAAGGTAAGGCATCGCCTGTGTGCATCAAATCCGCCACCTTGAGCAATAGTCGTTTACCCAACATACCTGCTGGGTGAAACAAGGCAAAATCACTGGAAGCAAAGCCTTTATTTTCTTGAAGCACCACAGCCAAAGCATCGCCTAAGGCAAGCGTTGCCGTCGTTGACGCCGTGGGAGCCAATCCCAAGGGGCAGGCTTCTTCAGGCACGGCGACATTTAAAATCGCCACGGCTTGCTTTGCTAGCGTCGATTGAGCTTTTGCCGTCATGGCGATAATAGGTATTTCAAGGGTGTGCAAACTAGGCAATAAACCTAAGAGTTCTTCGGTTTCTCCGCTATTGGAAATGGCAATGACGACATCGTGCGATGTGACCATGCCGAGATCTCCGTGACGTCCTTCCGCAGGGTGCATAAAATACGCAGGCGTGCCTGTTGAACTTAGGGTGGCAGCGATTTTACGACCCACATGCCCTGATTTACCCATGCCCGTAATCATCACCCGACCGCCCTGAGCTTGCCGAGCTTCAATCAACGCCACAGACGCCAAAAAGCCGTCATCAATGGACGCTTTCATGGCTTGCACCGCCAAACTTTCCACATCCAATACGTGCAAGGCGGTTTGCTTGATTTGTTCATTCACTTGTAAAGGGGTTTTGAGCGTCATCATGCCTCTATTTTAAGGCAATCAAGATGAAAAAGAAAGCCTTTTATAGTTTGGCATAGAGAAACTATTGTCCCCTCTCCTAATTTTAGGAGAGGGAAGAGAACGTCGTAAGACGTTCGAGGGTGAGGTTAAACCACAAACGGAATCTAGGGTTTAACCGCCCCCTAACCCCCTCCTAAAATTAGGAGGGGGGACAAGGCAAAATAGACTTTTGCAGAATTCTATAGTTTTTCTTCCACACTACTGACCTTGTCTCGCATCGATTGCATACGATCGGTACGGGTGCCAAGCTTAATCGTACTCGTGATTCGAGGCGCCCCTTGAGCATGAACCGCTTCGTGGCAGGCTTTTACGCACGCCATCACCTCATCCCACTCGCCTTCAATGTTCGTGCCGTACGCGTGCAAGTGATGCGACAAGCCTCGTTCTTGAATGATGCGTTCACAAGTCGCCACATACGCCGAAACACTCACACCGACGCCTAAAGGCACAATACAGAGATCTAAAATAACATGCATAAAACAAGCTCCTTAATACAAGTCACTAAATGCGGAGGGATTCACAGGCATCTCAAGAGCTGCTTGAGCAATCGCCACACAGGCGGAAGAGCCGATGCGAGTGGCGCCTGCGGCTTGAACGGCAAGGGCGTCTTCTAGGGTACGGATGCCTCCACTGGCTTTGATGCCTACATGAAAGGCTCCCAAGTCATCGAGCGTTTTGCGAATGAATGCAATGCGTTCAGGCGTGGCTCCGATGCCTCCTTTTAAATAGCCTGTGGATGTTTTAATGGTGTCAATGTCCGCTTCAACCGCTTGAGCAATGGCAAAACGCAGTTCGTCTTCAGTGAGCAAATCGACTTCTAAAATGAGCTTAATCGGCATGTCATCCGCCACCATACGCAGACCTTGCAGTTCTTTGAGCGTGAACTCGCCACCGATTTCATGGTCTTTTTTAAGAAAGGCGACGTTCATTACCACGTCAAACTCTTCAGCACCAGAACCTTGTGAAGTCGTGATTTCTTGCAGTTTGGTGCTGGAATAACAAGCCCCAATCACGGGGCATTCTTCGTGATCTTGACGACTTACGGGGCGTTCGGGAAAGCCTGCTACCGCTGCAAGAACCACAGTGGTTTTATGCCCCAAGGCTTCACGTGCCGTCAACACGTGTTCAGGACGCACGCAGACCGTTGCCATGCCATACTGCTTGGCTTCTTCGCAAAGTTGGCGAACGCTTGCGTGGGCATCTTCGCCGTATTCAAAGCTTAGTTTGGTGTGTTCTAATTTACTAATGAGTTGTTCAGCGGGGGAGGGAGCAGTCGTCATAGAGAAGTAATCCTTTTTCAGTTTGTTAAGTATTTATCATAGCTCTAAACTTTTATTTCATCAATAGATATATCTGCCAACATTAAGCTTCTTTTTATAGTAGCATTCGTTTTTTTAAGATAGAATAGTAGCATTGCATAGATTATCAAGATTTAAAAGGACGCTTTATTATGACAACTCATCACCCCCTTATTATTGTTGGTTCTGGGCCTGCAGGCTTTACGGCAGGTATTTACGCCGCTCGTGCGGATTTAGCCCCTCTTATTTTTGAAGGCATCCAACCGGGTGGACAGCTGACCATCACCACTGATGTTGAAAACTTCCCTGGCTTTCCCGACGGCATTATGGGGCCAGACCTCATGGATGCTATGCGGAAACAAGCCCAACGCTTCGGCGCCACCACGGCTTACGAAATGGTGACACACATCGATTTTAGCAAGCGTCCCTTTGCTGTGACCACTGACAGTAAAAGCTATACCACCGATGCTTTAATCCTTTGTACAGGAGCTTCCGCCATTACGGGGGGCTTGCCGAATGAAGCGGAACTCATGGGGCATGGACTTTCCGCCTGTGCAACCTGCGATGCCTTTTTCTTCAGAGGCAAAGAAGTCGTCGTTGTGGGTGGAGGCGATTCGGCTATGGAAGAAGCACATTTCTTGACGAAATTCGCCTCAAAAGTAACGATTGTGCATCGTCGTGATGCCTTTAGAGCGTCCAAAGCCATGCAAAGCCGTGTGCTTGAAAATCCGAAAATCAACGTGAGTTGGAACAGTGAAGTCGTGGAACTCATTGGCAACAAAGAAACAGGCTTAACCGCCGTGATGCTTCAAGACAAAGAGGGCACACGTACGAAATTTCCGACCGACGGCTTATTTTACGCCATTGGTCATAAACCCAATACCGACTTATTCAAAGGCGTGTTAGATATGAATGACGTGGGCTATTTAAAAGTTGCTTCGCCTTCGAGTAAAACGAATGTGGAAGGCGTATTTGCCGCTGGCGATGTGTGCGATCCGCATTATCGTCAAGCCATTAGTTCCGCTGGGGCAGGCTGTGTCGCCGCCATGGATGCGGAGCATTACTTATCTACTCAAGTGACGAGCCTGGTTTAGCCCATGCAAGAAGCATCCAACTTAAAAGACAAGGTTATTCTAATTACAGGTGCCAGTAGTGGCATCGGTAAAGCCATCGCTGAAACGCTCGATGCTTATTCGCCTCGCTTGGTTTTGGTCGCTCGACGTGGGGATCCCCTGCGTGCCTTGGCGGATACCTTGCAAAGCGAAAGCCTCGTGATTGCGAGCGACTTGCTTGAAACCACGACGCTTGAAAGCCTTGTGGCTCAAGCTGTTGATCGATTTGGACGGTTGGATGTCCTCATCAATAATGCGGGTATCGGCGGAAAAGTGGGGCTTTTGCCTGAACTGCCTGATGCTCAAATTAACCAGATGATTAACTTGAATCTCACCGTGCCGATTTTACTTTCTAAATATGCGGTGGCTCAATTTACGCAACAGGGCGAAGGCGGAACCGTACTCAACATCAATTCCATTGCAGGCAAGTGGGCGTTTCCCTATTGGAGCGTGTATGATGCCAGCAAAGCGGGCTTGAAAGCCTTTTCTGAAGCGATGAGCGAAGAACAACGTATTAACAACACACGGTTCATCAGTATTTACCCTGGGGCTTGTGCAACAGACATTTGGGATAGCGTCGATCTCGCCCAAGCCCCTGATGCGTCGGGGATGCTGGCCCCTCAGCAGGTGGCGGATGCTGTGGTCTATGCCTTGAATCAACCGCAAGCTCTGCTTATTTCGGATATTACGCTTGTGCCGACCCAAGCCTTATTGTAGAACCGCAAACTTTCCGACACAATCGGTTGCATCATTAGGTGCAAGTCAAGTCGTTTGCCAGCAATAATGCTATTCCCTCCCCCTGCACGGATACGCTGATAGGCGTCGCCATCCCAGCACTTGCTTAAGCCTGTGATCGTGCCTGTTTGGTTGTCGTCTTTCATGGAGTGCCCGCCAGCCATAGTAGATCAACACATTAAAGGCGATTGCGAGTTTGACTTTTATCTCTCTCCTGCAAGATCTGCAATACTTGCATTTAAAACAGCCATGGCTATTTTACAAGTATGCTCATCAGGATTAAAGGATGCTGCTATTTGAGCACGAGGATGCACATAGTTTCTAAAGTCTCGAAGATGCTCACTAAATTTATGAATATCAGCTTTAAGGCTTCCTACTTCTACTGCGGTCTGTATCAAGTTATTTAGAGTCCAAAAAGCAATACGAAGTGGCTTATCATCTTTGTCTTTTGGAGAAGCCTTTGTTTGATTGTAGATTGTGAAGTTTTTGGAAGCCGTTTCGAGAAGAAGTGCTTCAAGTATACTGCCACACAAAATCATTGCCGATAAGTAACACTCTGAATTCATGCAACGTTCAAATTCCATAATTCTATCGATTAGGAGTCTTTGGTAATCAAGAGACAAATCAATTTTTTGTAAATGCTCTAAACTAAACGTTGAAAATTTATCTGTAAGTGTTTCTGTTGAATCTATTGGTTTTTTAGATGAGTTAGCATTTAACTCACTCAAAACATCTTTTGCTTTTACTATTTTGTTTTGAGGAAATTTTAAATCTTCAGAAATTCTAATTAGTTCTTTTAAGACCTTAATAATCAACAAACGGTCTTCTTTTTCCAAAAAAATTCTTAATCTTTTTGCTTTACCCTTACCGTTAGTTTTATACTTAGGGTCATCAATATTTATACCAAAATCTCGGAAAAATTCAGTAAAGGTTCTATCCGAAAAATTAAGAACATAGCCATCAGACATTTCAAATAAATCTTCAAAAACTACTTTCTGATGATAACTCAAAACATGCATACATAAGCCTCCCAATAACAAAGAAAAATACTCCCAAGGGGATTCGAATGGTGGCATCTAGTGTTTGCAACAATTCTATATTCTTTGATATAAATTATTTTTATTCTATTACACTACATTTTACAGCGAAAATAGATTGATGCAATTCTCTTGAAATTGATGGTTTTTGACGAAAAATTACACAGGAATTACACACGAATTACACCAAGTCAAAATCCCTTTTGACGTTGCCTCTTTTTTTCGGGCTTGGCTGGTTGTCATGTAAAGTAAATCCTGATTTTTTTACATGATGTGCATTATGTGTAAAAGAAAAGGCGTTTCGTTTACACCTATTTTTAAAATCGTCCCCATTGCGATTGCGAAACCTGCGAAAGTTGCGAAAGCTCTTGCCTATACCTTGCGGAGATTAACCCTTGTTTACTCCGCAAAAAATGCGGAGATTTATCCGTAAGACGATTATATTCTTGTTATCCTGTCATATTGACGCTTTAAACCTATCACGTATGAGAGGATAATCTAATAAAAATGATAGGATAAAATAGCAAGATCTAAAATCGCCCCCATTGCGATTGCGGATTTGCGAAACCTGCGAAAGTGGAATCTGCCTTATCGTTTAATCAGATACTTTATTATTAAACTTTAATGTGTTATCATTTAACAACTAAAACACTTATTAAAGGATAATTTATGCCCCCTTCAAATCCTTCACAATATGGCACATACATTCAAAGCACCGCTTCAGGAGAACTCGTCAATGCCTTCATGCCTGCGGACTTGCCCTTAAACCCTCCCCTCGATCTAAGTTCGCTGGAACCACTGCTTGAAAAAGCCTCCCGCAAGCTTGGAGAGCTGAACGGCATGGCATCCCTATTGCCGAATGTGAACCTGTTTTTGTACCATTACATAAGGCAAGAAGCCTTGTTGTCGTCTCAAATTGAGGGAACGCAATCGTCTTACCACGACCTCATGCTCCACGAAGCTCTAGAAGCCCCGAGCGTGCCACTCGAAGACATCGAAGAGGTGTCGACCTATATCAACGCCATTCATCATGGCATCGCACGCCTGCAAAAAGACGACTTCCCGCTTTCCCTAAGATTGATCCGTGAAGTGCATGAAAAACTTCTCCACAACACCCGAGGCATGCACAAGCAAGCAGGTCACTTTCGCCAATCTCAAAACTGGATAGGCGGTAGTCGCCCGAGTAACGCCCTTTTCGTCCCGCCCCCTCCTGAAAAGCTGGCGGATTTATTGAAAAACCTCGAAGCCTTCATCCATGAAGAGCAAAGTAACTTGCCCCACTTGGTAAAAGTCGCCATGCTACACTTGCAATTTGAAACCATTCACCCCTTTTTAGATGGCAACGGTCGGGCAGGACGTTTACTCATCACGCTTTATTTAATTGATAAAGGCATGTTAGATGCCCCTATTTTGTATTTAAGCCTTTACCTTAAAACGCATCGACACACCTATTACCGCTTGCTTCAAGACGTTCGTCTTGCGGATGGCTGGCTTGAATGGATACGCTTTTTTCTGCAAGGTGTCATAGACACTTGCGATTCGGCTATGGCTCAAACCAAAGCCCTAAATACCTTAATTGGTACAGATGAAGCAAAGCTTGCCAGTCAAGGCAGACAAAAAGAAACCTTGTTGAGCGTGTTCCAATTTCTCTTGAATAAGCCTGTCTTGTCGATTCCTTATGCGTCGGAACAACTTGGGCTTTCACAACCGACGGTAACGAAAGCATTTCAAACCCTTGAAGCGTTAGGCATTGTGCAAGAAGAAAGTGGTAAACAACGAGGCAAGCTTTATGCGTATTCGGCTTATCTTGACGTGTTGAGTAAGCATCAAATCTAAAACGTTTCAGTTTTACCCAAAACTTCCCAAACACACATGCGTGCGTGTTGCCAACATGCGGTTTTCAATATATTTTCAAATACTTTTTACCCCGCCCCTCCCCCCTTTGCCGAAAATAAGAAAAGGGGATAGGTGCGACTATTAACTAAACGGTTTTTCAATTCGCCCCGCCTGCGATTGCGAAACCAGCGAAAGTTGCGAAAGTTTAGACCTCGATTTCATCGAGTAACGCCTTGCACTGATTCAAAAGCTCCCGCACTTGTTGGCGTTCGGCAATCGCTTCTTTTGTATACAAGCCCGCCTTAAGATTCGCCTGTCGTTGAGCCTGCTTGCCTTCGAGCGTTTTCGCCCCTGTCGACTTGCCCCCATGAAAGCGACACCGACCGTTCTTCATTGCTGGTTGCGAGCATGGCAAGCCTGAACGCTTACTGGTGGCTCCACAAGGCTTGAAAAAGTGAAGTTTTGGGACATGGGGTAGGACTTCCATTTTTTACGTCCCTTGTGTCACGACCGCTTGCCCGCCGTCATTCACATTGACTTGTTGTAAGAAGGTATTGCCCGACTTGCCCCGTAGTTTGGCGAGTGCTTCGGCTTGTTTGGCAAAGGCACCGCTTAACTTTAAAATACAATTGGTGAATACTTTTAAACCGCTATGATAGGTTTGATCTTTCAAACGACCACTCATCATAAAAGTTTGTTCTTGAAGCATGAGCATATTTAAGGCAAGCAAGGCTTCGGTGCTGGATTGTGCCTGTATATCGTGGAGGTATTGCACCACCATGTTCGGATCCATTTCGATTGAGGCACTAGGAAACGTGTTCATATATTGGTGAAGCCAGTGCATGGCAAGGGTGGGGCTGGTTGTTCCAAACATAGTGGCTAGCTCGTGAATGTTTTCGTCGTTGCTAAGCGTCCACTGATTTTCTTCGTTGCGTTCGAATATGGGATACGTTGCCAGTGCGTTCATGCCATGCCCTCCGTGTTGGTTAGGGGTATTATAGCACGTTGTGGGGTTGATTAAAAGCTAGTGAATACGCTTGATTTACAAGAGAGTGTTAAGAATGGATAGACGGGAGAAAAAGGGGGTACCCCTTCTAGTTTATGCTTTGCTTAAAAAAATCGGCACCAAAAAAACAGGAGGCTTGACGTCTTTTATTGAATTTGATAGGATTCTGAAGTTATCCACCTTTTCAAAATCTATAATTAGGGAACTAAAAAATGGGAAGCGAACCTGATAATTTACAAAGAAAGTTTACAAGACCCCTTGAGCTTGAATGTCACGATTTCCCTAATTTTCCTGATGGACGTAAAACAGAAGCGATGTGTTTAAAGCAGGTTAAAAAAAATGGGGTCAATTTGCTTTATGTCCCCGACCGTTTAAAAACTTATGAAATGTGTAAAATCGCAGTAACCGACGATTTTTGTGCGTTTCAATGTGTGCCTGTTAAATTATTAACCCCTGAATTATTTTACATTGCTCAAAAACAAGCAAGTGAAAGAAATCAATTAAAGTTTTTTAAATCACTCGATATTTATAAAACCGCCTTGAATGCTCTCTCACTAGATCCTTCTAAAGGTCTTCATGTAGAAAAAAAGCTTGTAAGCCCTAAGCCTAAAAGTGCTAAAACTTCTAACATTCCTAGTGGGGGAAAAATAAATTGGCTTGAAAGAATAGATAAAGACTGGCGAGAGATTTATCACGTTCCTAAAAATAAAAGAACATTAGAAATGTATAATCTTGCTTATCGTAAAGATAAAAAAGCACTGAATGATATGCCTAAAAATATAAGAATACAAGTTCAAATAAACAATATCAATGTAGAAAATTTGATTACTAAAGTTCGGAATAAATGTCGAATTCGGGAACAAATAGAATCAGAGGTTGTTCCATCTACAGATGAACATAAAGGCTCCTTTAGTACTAACAGACTGAACAATAAAAATAGAGGGAAAGTGAGAGTTGGTCTTAAAAAATAAAGTCTACGATGTCAACTCTTTTTTCATCAATAAAAACCTTTAAGCCTTACTAATAGTCCTTAAATAAACGCCTTGCCAAGCTGGTGAGGGCAATGGAGGACTTGTCGTCTAAAAGCCATAGCTGGTGCTTCAGGTGCAACGCCACCGCTTCCACACGAGCCACCTGCCAGTTTAAGCCTATCGCCACCGTGTACATCGACACAAAGCCCTTTGGCATCAAATAGCGGATCAACGTGTGAACATCTGCTGGTGAAACTGGTGCATTTTTTTCAAAAGGGCTATGGGGGGAAGTGTCAAAAGTGCCAAAAGGGGGTTTTGTCACTTTTGGCACTGGGTGTATGGTCTGTTTTTCATTTTTCAATTCCGCTTTCAATACTGCCAGCCAAGTACCCATGTTATGCTTCCCCCTGCCATAAAGGGTTCATGTGATAGTGAACGGTGGGTCTGCCTTCTGTGCGTCGTTCTTCTCGTAGGATGTAACCGTGTTCTTCTAAGGTATCCAAGGCTTCTTCTATCACTTTTGGGGTATCAAAGCCATGCCAATGCTTACGTTTTAATTCACGCAAGGTAAAAGGGTTATTTAACTTTTCGGCTTTCAGCTTTTTCAATAGTACATGAGCCAACGTTAAATGATGACTACCCCCCATGGCGTAAATTCGGTGTGCATGGCTAGCTAAGTAATCGCTCCACGCTAGGGCTTGAATTAACGCTCGTTTACTTACGTTTCCCGTATCGCCATTGGCAAGATGACAAATTAACGCTAAAGAAGGCACTAAAGACGCATACTTAGTAAAATGAGCTTCTAAGGTCGGGTTTTCATTGCCGTTTAGGTGGGCTTTTCGCCATGATAAATGCCAATCATCAAATAAGGGTTGAGCCTCTTCGGTAAAGCGTAAAAATGGGATGCTATCACCTGCCACGGTATAACACCCAAGACTTTGTGGGATTATAATGGCTAGTTCCTGAATTAGAGAGTAATAATTCTGTTTAGCGACTAGGTTGGGGGGTGTGTCTACATGTATAATGGCTTGTAAAGTATCAGGATACACCATTAACTGAAAACGTTGAATTAAACCGTCATCTTTCCCCGTTTGAGTTAAGGCATCTGACAACCATTTGCTAATGACGCTTGGCTGAATCCCTCCAAACACGGAAAGGCAATGCCCTTCGATGTAGACAGTCCCTCGTGTGATGCGGTCAAAGGTATAACTGCCTGTACCATTCCAACTTTCAAGATAAAAAGCTCTATCGCTTTCGTAACCTTCTTTGTCTAGCTTTTTTAAGAACCCTGCCAACTCATCTCTAAATAAGAGTAGCCCATTAGAGTTTTGTGAAAGCAATTCACCAACTTTTTCAACCGTTGGGTCATTACTCATATAGCGTTTGCAAACGGGTGGAGGGGGTAGTGTGGTTTCTTCTTCCCATTCTTTGGCTTGTTGTTCTATATTGATTACCTTATTCTTAACTGTGAAGCTTTTTTTTAATGTTTGCTCTAAGGCTTTTTGCTTAATTTCCATCACCCTTTTTAGGTTTTCATACTCTTTCATTACATGGGTATGTTTACTAAAGGCGTCTTGTTCCAATTGTGTAACCGCTTTTAAAACACTTTGGATGCTAGGCGTTTTCATTGTGGAAGGCTTGCCAATAACCATTCCCCATAAATTAGGAACAACAAGCCAATTATCTTGGGCTTTAGGACGAATACCCACTTGCCGACCTATTAAACTACCTAATGTTACCATTAACGTAACCGCCATAAAATCAATACTAACTTGCATGCGGTTTGATTCATCTATTAGCCATGCCTTCGCTCGTAATGGTAATAAATCGGTATCAAAGTCATCCACGGGGAGTAAAACGCTTTGAATCGGTCTTGGCTTATCCCATTGACAGACTTGAACCGTTTCATCTTTTCCGTGAAGAAAAGGTGTTGCTTGGCTTTGAAACGACCTTAAGCCTTGTTCTTGAAATGAGGACTCACCTCCTCGATACCCTCCACTAAAAGACGCCAATACGTTGGAGATTGTTCGGTCTCGATAGTCTTTTCGTTCTTGCCATTTCGGACGTTGCCCCAATGCGGATTGATTGAACAAGTTTTCCATTTGAGAGGCATTGCCATTCGTCCACCATGACAAATGGCTTAATAACGCCATATCGGCTCGGCTGTCATCGTTTCCATATTTTGCGGTGTTGCCATGCCACAAGGCTTGAATCTCTGAACCGTTTTCGCTATTGAACATCTTTTCTAGTAAGCTGTCATTACGAAGCCCCATGAAGCAAGGTTCTTTTTCTTGTGTGTCAAATAAAGTAGGATTTTTTACTGATGATTTTGGTAAAAAATCACGATACAAACATTCTAATGCCTCTTCCCCATCGGCTAAAATAAGCGGGGATGCTTCGTAACGATTGGCGGTGAAGGCAATAAAGCGATCGGTTTCATAGATTTCAATATGATGCCCTGAAGGCAAGTTCCAGCGGTTTCTTCTTTCGCCAATAGATGCCTTTAAAAACAAGTGTAAGCCCTTTCCTGATTGACTCACTTCTATAAAGGTTTGAGGCATGATTTCTAAAATAGGCATAACCCATTCTAGTGGTTTTTGATTTTCATCAAGTGCATTGTCTAAATCAATGACCACAATGCCTGCCTTTAAACTAAAGCCCAAGCCATGCAAGTTTTGTGAATAAGGGTAATCTTGAGTTACTTGTTAGGGCTTTCATTTTGTGTTATTTTAATTGAAAATAAAAGGAGTTTCCCAAGCCAATGAGTCAAGATAATTTTGAGATATTAGCCAACCTTCGACAAACAAACAATTCCCCTGAAGAAGTGGGAACACATAAAAAATGCCCTTTTTGTTTTGAAGAAATTTTAGCAGATGCCATTAAATGCAAACATTGCGGTGAATTTTTAGACACCACCTTCAAAAGAGAACTCAAAAACAAAAAGACTCAATACTCAAGAGTCTTTCCCCTTTGGAAGTTTTTCTTATTTGAGTTGATTACTTTGGGCTGGTTTAAGATTTATTGGTCTTACATTCAGTGGACTAACTTTAAGAAGCTTATCGATGCCGAAAAGAAAACGGAAGGACACACGGAAGAGTTTCAATCTGAAAAATATGAAATCAAACCGTTACTCGAAACATTTTTAATGTCTGTTCCCATTGTTTATTGGTGGAAAGTGGTTAAGCTTTATGATATTTTTAAGTTGTTTTCTAAACTTTATAACGTTCCGATGGTAAAAAATACAGGATTTAAGCTTTTTCTTCTTTTGTCTTTGGAGGGGCTGGGATCAACTCTTTCATGGCAGAGTTGGAGAAATGAAAACCATATACTAAACCAACTTTTTACAGAGGTGCATAAAGCACAATTACTTGAGATCTTGTGGATTCTATTAATCTTTACTCTGTTCCCTATTCAAAAAAGCCTTAACACCCTTTGGCAGAAAGTGGATAGCGATTTACCTGTACGTAACACACTTTCTGTCAAAGAGATTATTTTTGTGAGTATTTTTGGATTGTTCTATCTTGTTGAACTTATATATACGTTTTATCCAAATGTAAATAATTGAAAACTTATATGCCCCTAAAAACAAAGGAAACAGTAGATATGAATATTTGGATCAAGCTTATGGTATTTGCTTGTATTCTTTTTGGGGTGGCTTTCTTAGGTATTTGCATTTCTATTCTTCAATCAGGAAGCTCACCTACCGTTTTATGGGGAGATGTTCCTAGTTGGTTAGGCTTTATTGCAACAGCTTTTACGGCTTATATAGGAAATAAAATTCGTGAAGAATTCAAATTCCAAGAGAAAACAAAAATATTTTACCAAAGAGCAGATAAATTCTATGATACTTGGGTAAATCTTATAACAGATTATAGAATACAGAGAAGAGGGTTGATAGCATTAAATGATTGGATTTACGATTTAAAAGAAAAATCGAATCCAGAAATTATATCAATGATTAAGAGAAACGAGTGTCATTGTAATTGTCTTGAATCCAAAGAATCCAGAAAGCGTTTAGATGAATACTTATAAAAACCTGAGTCAGAAACACTCTCAGCTTTATATTTAGACCAGTTTTTAGATGAACTCCTAACTAACGAAGTAACAAAACCGCTCTTTCGACTAACTGTTGCCGTTTGGAGAGATTTCAATGATACACTAGAAAGAGAGCCTTTATTTTCTCAAAATCAGCAATTAAAAAGTATGACAAAAAATCTAGAATATTTAACATTGATTCATAAACTAAAACATGTTTCTTGGAAAGACAAGAGTAAAGCAATAAAGCGTCTACAGGAGTCGGAGGAGGAAATAAACCAAGCTATTAGTTCTTTACTAAAAGATGCTTTTCGAATCTTATTTGAAGAAGCAGATCAAAAAGTTCACAAAATGAGAACGAATTCTAAATGATAGTTCTGTTATGCTGTCGCCTTTTGCGGGACTCATTAAATGCGGACATTGCGGAGGATCTGTCACAGGAGACATCAAGAAAAAGAAGTATGTGTACTATCGATGCGGGCATCACAAGCAAAAATGCCCTGACAAGTACATCCGTGAAGAAGCCCTTGCCGAACAATTTGAACGCCATGTGGCATGCCTTCGCATGACCCCTGAACAAAGTGCATGGATCCGCCAAGCTTTGAAGGAAGTCAATCAAACCAAAGAGATTGAAATAAACGAACGCCGTCATACCATTCAACGTGAGTTAAAACGCTTAGAACACAAGCTCAATCAAGCCTATGAAGACAAGTTAGATGGTGTAATTACCGATGCTTTTTACTTAATGAAGTCGACGCAATACAATGCCGAAATAGCAGAGCTGAACGGCACATGGGAAAAACTTTCCCTCGTGAATGAAGATCAGATTCGTTTGGGGTTGATGATTGTGGATTTTGCGTCGAACACGGTACACGCCTTTAAACACATGACAATGTTCGAAAAGGCTGATTTACTGCGGATACTCGTTTCGAACTTTTCCTTAGAGGGCGGAGAAGTGCAAGTTCACTGGAAAAAACCCTTCGATGTATTGGCTCAAAAAGACAAAAACAAAGAAAAATACTCCCAAGGGGATTCGAACCCCTGCCGCATCCGTGAAAGGGATGTGTCCTAGGCCTCTAGACGATGGGAGCATTTGTTGTCTTTCGTCAAAGCTCAATCGAACTTCAACCTGTTCATCATCATATAAACAAAACATGCCGTCAACCCCCTTTTTTGACCCCTTCACGCACAAAAAAATCGTTTGGCGGTTTTATTCCAAAGTGTTATAATCTCAAAACGAAGATGATAAAGGTGCTGTATGACTCAAACAACTCTCAATCTCTCCCCATTAAACACCCCCGCCGTTGCCCCAAGATCCGCCATGAACGCCAGCTACTCTGAAGCCACGGGGTATGCCATGGGATATCAACTGGAACGAGATACCTTCAATCCTATGGCAAACGACAAAGCACAACACCGTGATCGCTACCTGCAAGCACGAGCCCACCAACAAGAGCGTCCAATGTGGCAACGCATTCTCACAGGAGCCGCTATTTTAACAGGGGCTATTCTAGGTGGAAGTTTTCTGATCCAAAAAATCAACACACTGCCTATTATTCAAGATGCTCTAAACAGTCACAACACATGGGTACGTCGCCCTGCAAAAATTATGAGTTTCTTTGGAGAAATGGCTCTGTTTGAAACCTTAATGGAGTTCGGCACGATTGGTTTAGAAGCTTTAATGGCGTTTTTTCTTTAAAGCCTAAACTGTAAAGCGAATGAACTTCCGCTTCCCCACCTGCAAAACAATGGATTCGCCTGCGTTTAGTGTGAGCGTGGCATCGACGTCGCTGAGCTTGTCGGTGCCGTTAAGCTTGACGCCTCCGCCTTGCACGAGCCGTTTGGCTTCGCTTTTGGATGCCGCCAGCTCATGTTGAGCGATTAAATCTACGACGCTGTAAACTTGCCCTGCTTCCAAGCTGGCTTCAGGCATTTCGGTCGGCAGTTCCTTATTGCGAAAACGATTCACAAAGGCTTGTTCAGAGGCTTCTGCGGCTTGGGCGTCGTGGTATTGGGCGACGATGTATTTGGCCATCCCTGCCTTGATGTCTCGCGGGTTGACGCCGTGCTTGGCAGGATCCGCCAAAAGCGTGGCGTGTTGCTGGAGCTGATCAGGCGCTAAAATGCTTAAGAGCGTTTCATAACGTAAGATCATGTCATCGGGAATGGACATGAGCTTGCCGAACATGTCTTCGGCGGTGTCGGTGAAATTGATGCAATGTTCTGGGTAGGATTTCGACATCTTCACTTTGCCGTCGGTGCCTTCTAAAAGGGGTAAGAGCAAGACCATTTGTGGGTTGATTTTGCTGACATCTTCACCATGAAGCTTAGCGTAAGCGACTTGCATTTCACGCCCTAGTAGGTTGTTGAAGCGTTGATCTGTTCCGCCAAGTTCTAAATCGGCTTTGACCATTACGGAATCATAGGCTTGCATGAGCGGATACAAAAACTCGTGCAAGGCGATCGGTGTATTTTCCGTGTAACGCTTATTGAAGTCTTCACGGGTTAAAATCTGAGCAACCGTCACTTGAGCCATCAATTGTAAGAGGTTGTTTAAGCCCATGGCATTGAAAAAGGTACTGTTTCGCACGATTTCAACGGTATCCAACTTAATGACTTTGCCCGCTTGTTCGAGGTAGGTTTTGGCGTTAATTTGCACTTCTTCTTCGGTTAAGGGTGGACGCGTCTTGTTTCGTCCTGAGGGATCGCCTACCATGGCGGTGGCATCGCCGATAATCATGACGGCTTGATGCCCGAGATCTTGGAACATCCGCAGTTTTTTAAGCACCACGGCATGCCCTAAGTGTAAGTCAGGGCGTGTGGGATCTAGTCCCAACTTGATGCGTAAAGGGATTTGCGTTTCAATCGCCGTTTGCAAACGCAAGGCAAGCTGTTCCACGCTGGCAGGCAGGAGTTCCGCCCCTTGCACTAAGAACTTAGCTTGGGCGAGAAATTCAGGGTGTATCGTTTTTGCTGGCGTGGCTTGAGTGGTCATGGACGTTTCCTTCACAATGGTTTAAAGTCAATGTTTATTATAACCGAAATATGCGAAGCACGGCGTAAGCGGTTTAGATTTCATGTGTTTATAAGGTTTTGCGAATTTTATTTGTCTTGTCCCTTCTCCCTTTGGGAGAAGGCTAGGATGAGGGAAACACCAGCTATAATTGGACATCCCAAAACCCTCACCCCAACCCTCTCCCATAGGGAGAGGGGGTAATAGCACAAAATAAAGTTTAGGGTGTTTTATGGAACTATATTCCCCAATACAGGATTTTTTTTGAAGATGAATTCATTACAAGTACCGACGGCTTTGTATCAAAGTATTCAACAAAAACAAGCGTTGCGTCAAGGCAGCACTCTTCAAATGCAGGATGCTTCTACAACGCCCACGACGCCTCCCTTAAGTGATTCGCTGGCACAATTGAAGCAAGGATTTCACAGCATGCCGATGCCTCAGACTACCTTGAATGCGTCGATTGCTCAACCGATTCAGGTGGAAATCATGCCGCCTAAGAAAACAGCGAAAGTCGATTGGAAGTCTTGGGCATTTTTGGGTCTTTTTGTCGGTGCAGTGACGGCTCCTTTGTGGTGGCCAAAGACACAATCAGAGATTTTTATTAAGGGACTAGAAGGAGCAGGAATGGAGGCGAAAGCAAAATTTGAACTCATTAAAGAAACAGGCGTGAAGTTTAGCGATGTAATCGGGGCGGATGAAGCCAAAAAAAGCATGATGGATATTCTCGACTTCATTAAAAACCCTGAAAAATACAAAGCACAAGGGGCGGTTATGCCCAAAGGTGTTTTGTTGAAGGGTCCCACCGGTACGGGGAAAACTATGCTTGCCAAAGCCTTAGCAGGTGAAGCAGGCGTTCCCTTTCTTTCGGCGGAAGGGGCAGGTTTTGTTGAAAAGTTTGTGGGGGTAGGGGCTGCAAGAGTCCGTCAATTATTTGACATGGCTCATGCTTTAGCAAATGAAAACAAAAGTCCTGTGATTGTGTTTATTGATGAAATCGACACTATTATAAAAAAAGAAGGGCATAATACCAGTGACGAGCATGTGCATACACGAAATCAATTACAAACGTGTATGGATGGCATTCATTCGTCGGAACACCCAATTATCGTCGTTGGTACGACGAATGTCGATCTTGCAAACCTGCATGATGCGATGCTACGACCTGGACGTTTGGAACGTCATATTCAGGTGGATTTGCCTGATATTAAAGGACGGCAGTCTTTGTTTGATTCTTATGGCAAGAAATACACGTTAAGTGAAGCATCTAAAGCCTACTTAAGTACTTTAGCGAAAGGTAGCATGGGCTTTTCAGGAGCAGACATTGAAAACATTCTGAATGAAGCCGCTATTTTAGCCGCTCGAGACAATCACGAAAATATCAGCCCTGCTCTACTAGAAGAAGCTGTTGATCGTATTGTGCTAGGTAACAAGAAAGATAAAAAAATACGTGCTTCCGAAAGACAACGTATTGCTTACCATGAAATGGGTCATGCCATTGTAGGACGTTATTTAATGAGGGATCATGAAATTAAAAAAGTGACCCTCGTCCCCCGTGGCAACGCAGGGGGTATGACATGGAGTCAGCCCAACCATGAGTACGACGACATTTTAGAAACGAAAGAAGATTATATTAATCTGATTGCAAGGGCTTTTGGGGGGCGTATTGCTGAAGAAAGAATGTATGGCCCACAAGGTGTCAGCATAGGAGCCAGCGGAGATTTAGAAACTATTCGACAACTTGCTGAAATGATGGTGTGGAAGCTCGGTTGGTCGGGCTTTTCTCCACGCAACTTTAGCAATTCGGAACGCTTGAGCGAAGGCATGAAGCAACGCCTTGAAAAAGCAGTGGATGACATCGTCAAGCTGGGCGAAAACAAAGCTAGAGATGTCGTAACGCAGCAGCATCGTTTGCTTGAAGCAGGCACGCAGGCTCTACTTACACACGAAACTTTAGACAACAAAGCCTTTGAAGCCTTGGTGAAGGCACATGGTGTCGAGCTTTCCTTGGTTAATAAGCTCAAAGGGTTGTTGAGACGCCCTAAGCCAGCTAAGGTAAAACAAACCGCCTAAGGCTTGCGTAAATTTCTGTTTGCGTCATACTATAAAAATAACGATTCGGGCAAGTGGCGGAATGGTAGACGCGCTAGTCTTAGGAACTAGTATAGAAATGTGTGGAGGTTCGAGTCCTCTCTTGCCCACCAAAACACCTCCTTATGCAGGGGGTGTTTTTGATTAAGCAGCCTAATTTGCACACCTTACTACAGTGTCTGATAATATGTATTATGTTCTTATGTGCAAAAAGAAGAAACATGTCAAAATATGCCAATTCAGCTAATACAAGGTCTCGATTTTATTTAGAAGTCGTCTTGTATGAATAAGAAGTCAAACCATTATAATTAAAACGTCATGCCTTGCACCGATGCAACGCCTGTGAAAAAGTCTTAAAAAAGCGATGCACTGCACCTGATGCCAAGGCGTCCTTCACCACCGCCGTCGCAGATGCCAGCGACTCATGCGGATGCACCAACTGCCATGCCAAGCCCGCATTCAATACCACTTGCCAGTACGCCAAGCTCGACACATCCCGACCCTCAATCATCTCAAAAAAGCGATGCACATTTGCTGTTGCCGAAAGATCTAACGCCGATGTGCTGGTGTCGTCTACCACATCAGATGCTCCTAAAAATGGAGACAGTTCCAGCATCAAGGGACGCTTCTTGCCGATGTATAAGCCCCTGCTCGTCACTTGCGGATGAGCTTCATCCAGCCCGTTTGACGCTCGTAGGACTAGGCTGTACACATTGCCTAAATCGGGTGATTCCAATAATTCGCCAAGTGGAAGCATCAACGAAGCGTGGGAGCATCCCAAAAGACGGTGGGTGGGTCGAGTGGGGTTCAATAAAGGCCCCAAGAAATTAAAAGCGGTGGGGTGCTTGACTTGCTTACGAAAGGGGGCGAGAGTGGCTAAGCTCGGGTAAACTTGGGGTGCCATTAAAAACGACAAGCCTGTCTCTTCAAGTAGCGGAAAAACGGCGTGATTGGCTAAAGGCGTCGGCACGCCCAAGGCTTCTAAAAAATCAAAGCTCCCCGAAGCGGATGTGGCGGCTCGGTTACCGAATTTAAGGACTGGTACACCCAAGCTTGCCAACACAAAGGCAACCGTGGTGGACGTATTAAAACTCGAAATGCCACTACCGCCTGTACCGCAAGTATCCAACATGATTTCAGGCTTGTGGGGAAAGGTTTGAAAGTCCGTGACTTGACGCTGCCAAATCGCCGTATGCAAAAGACGCAAGGCCTCTGTGTTGAGACGATCGGGGTGAAGGCTGGTGAGACGATCAAGCATTACGGTATCATTTTCTTGGGCATCTAAAAAGCAATTGAGGGCATCGGGTTCCTGCAACCATGCTAAGGCTTCAGGCAAATTCAGATCGTTCATTAGACACGTTCCACAAAGTTTTTAAGCAGGGCTTGACCTTCAGGTGTGCCAATACTTTCAGGATGAAATTGCACGCCATACAGGGGCAGAGTCTCATGTCGCACGCCCATAATTAAGCCGTGGGTTTTGTCTTTGCACGTGACCTTCAAGACGCCAGGCAGGCTGGCTTCTTCCACGACTAAAGAATGGTATCGCATGGCTTGAAAGGGGCGAGACAATCCCACAAAAAGCGGGCAATCTTCATCTAATATGTCTATTTCGGACGTTTTGCCATGCACAATGGCAGGGGCTTGCACGACGTTGGCGCCATAAACGCTAGAAAGCCCTTGATGCCCCAAGCATACGCCCAAAATCGGGATGCCGTGCGTGGGTTGCGTGGCGATGAGGTCTCGGCAGACACCAAAATCACTGGCGAGATCAGGATGCCCTGGTCCAGGGGATAAAATGATTTTTTCAGGCTTCAACGCAAGAAGTTCTTCGAGGGTTTTTTCGTCGTTGCGAAAGACCAAAACAGGCACAGGGCTGACGGCTTGCACCATTTGAAAGAGGTTGAAGGTAAACGAATCGTAGTTGTCAATCAGAATAATGGGCATGTGCTGGACTCCTTTGGCTTTTTCGAAAATACAATGCCCTGTCCCTTCTCCCTTTGGGAGAAGGTTAGGATGAGGGAAACACCAGCTATAACTGGACATCGTAGAACCCTCACCCCAGCCCTCTCCCAAAGGGAGAGGGTGCAAAGCCACTGTTAATTTTTCAAAATACTATAAATCCACTCTAGCACAAAAAAAGCTTCACTTGGCTTTATGCCAACAAGAAATAAGGATTTTTTTGTGATTTACTCGACGATATACCAAAAACCAGCCAGCGAAAATCCTACAGCATCTAAGAAGGTGAATACGCCAAGTGTGTATGTGCCAGAAGGCATGTTTCATCATAATAAAGCCATGCCCTATGTAATAGCCACAGGCGTGGGCGTAGGCATAGCGGCCTTAGGCGTGGGGGCGTATACGGTGGCGAATGTATCGCATTCCAGTGGTCGCCTTCAAAAGTGGATTCAAAACGATCTTAAAACCATCGCAAAGCACATGAAAATGCAAGAACAGGGTAAAGCCTTACAGATTCAGTATCGAGACCTGCCCGATTCGTTTAAATCTTTACGTAGCTTAAAACTTAACTTCAATCGTAAGATCTTAGAAGACGTTGAAGTTACCGTGACCATAAAGGGGAAAAAAGTAAAAGTATTAGAAAAACGAGTTAATGTAAAGGAATTATTTGGGGCTTTGTCTGAATGGTTGCCGTTTTTAGGAACCTTATTTAACGGATTCCCTCTTCGCAACCGCTTACAAATCATTGGCTATGCTCTTTCACCCACCTTTTGGATGAAAGACCTCTTTTCAAAAGACGGTATGTGGCTTAAAAAACTCTTGAGCATTGCGGGAACGCCTGCCAAGAAAATCACGCAACAGTTAGCGGAAAAAACCAAAGGTTTACGAGATATGAAACAAGTCGAAAAAGATGTCGAAAATCTCGAAAAAAAATCTACAGAAGCCTTTAAAAAGGCTTTTGCTTGGAATAAAAAGAATGGACGCATTGATGCGTCTTCAAACGAAGAACCCTCTCGTGTCCTTTTAATTATGGAAGGCATTGCAAGCAAGTTTCTTTCAAAAATATTGAAACCATTTTATATCGCCATGAATGACTTACAAGACAATGCACCACCTTTGCCCTTGAACGTTATTGTTAAACAAATGACCCCTTATCTGAAAAAGACCTATCCGAATTTGGATATACGTTTGAATAAGTTTAAAATCATCAATGTGGCTTCGGTGGGGCATATCGTCACGCATCAAGATCTACCGAATAGTGCGTTTAAAGTCATTCGTCCGATTGAAGACGACAACTTGCTCGCTACAGGACGTGCCATTTACGGCGTTTTGGTGACCGCAGGTCCAGAACTTGTCCAGCTTGCTTTAGAAAATATTCCTTTGAAAGAACCTGAACGTCTCAAGCGTTTAGTAGAAACAAAAGAGTTCAGCACTTTATCGTATCAGTTTTGTTTGCAGTTTTTAAATGGACTCAAAAAGGAAGGCGATATTCCACGTGAAGTTAATGCCAGCAAAGCCTTTAGAACACATTATAATGGGCATCATGGTTTGATTGTGCCTAAAATTTACGGGCATTATGCTAAAGGTGGTATTGGCGAAGGTGGTATTATTGAAATGGAATTCATTAAAGATTCCCTGAGTATGACTGATCTAGAAGCACGAAACAGCCAAGACTTTAATCGGATTAAAGCCCAAGCCTTTTACGCTATGATTCAACGTGGACTTGACTTTTCAGAGTCCCACATCTCTCATACGGATATTCACGGCGGTCAATTTCGCTACCAAGAAGGTAGTAAAAAAATTGCTTTGCTTGATTTTGGTGCCTATTTAAGGTTTTCACCAGACGCTCGTCAACGTATTGTGGATACCCTTTTGACGGCTCACTTGAACAAGGCGTATTATCTCAAGGGGCAGGAGCCTCCGAAACATCGAAGCGTGATTCAAATGGCATCGAAGTTGGGGACGGGCTGGACGGATATACAAGATAACCACAGGTTGACGGAAGCCTTTAGTAGACTCGACAATCCCTTGACGTTTTCGGCTGTTGGGCTGATAAAAGGGCTTTCAGGCGATGGCGTTAATAATTGGTCGGTGTGGTATGATCTAAAAAAGTTGGATACCTTTGGAACAGGCGTTAAAAAGCTTGACGTGGCGGCACTGAACGCTTTAAGTCCACAACAACGTCAGGCATTGCAGTTTATGTCGATCCAGACGTTTGAGTCGGATATCGATCGACTAATGGCGTCGATGTTAAAACAGTCCCACTTGAAATTTAATGCAGACGAGCAAGCCAAAATACGTTATAGCTTACGCAACGAATTTTTAACGATCTTCAAGCCCTACATTCGTGGGGGCGAGTTCCTTGATGTGGCAACGTTCGAGGTTCATCACATGAGCTTGAGAAAAGCTTGGATGCAGAAGCATTCGTCATAGAGTAAGGTGGGCTTTGATTTGTGGTATCGTTTCAAGACTGGGGCAAAACGCCCCCTCGTAAGAAGAAGTAGTTAGGAATTAAACAAACCCAGCATATGCTGGGTTTGTTTAAGGATTATATCACGGGTCAAACCTACTTGATGCCCTGCCCTATGATTTTAAAAACTGGGACGAACAACCCTTGTTTCGTTTCAGGGAAAGCTTCATACATCAATGCTAGGGCTTGTTCTAAAATGCTTCTACACTCTGTAGGGTCATCAGATTTGCCAAAAAGTTTAAAAACATTCGGGAAATATTTGCCAAATACTCTATTAACAAAGAACTCCGGCGGTTGATCAGGATACAAATCACGTTGAACCTGTACAATAGCAGCAGCCACCAATGGATGTGCTATAAAACAAGTAGTAGAAGATTTAGCTCTTATTAACCTGTCACGAGTATACGCTTCACGCAGATCAAGGATTGTTGAATCCTTAGGGAAATGGCTTAGGGCAACGTTGAAGAATTCAGACACTTGGGGATCAGTCAAACCAGAAACATAAGTCTGTACTACAATGTTAGGGTCACCAAAAACAACAACAACATTATCAGAGCCATACATATTGCTTTGTTTTCTGAGGCAAGGAAGCTGGACTACCCATCGCTCTTTTATCAAAGATGAAGCTTCAGGAGTTTCTAGCAAAGAGCCTGGTGCCGTCAACGCCCTTAATTCTATGGAAACCGCCTGGGGACCAAATCGGCCTGTTGGATTAGGATCAGGAGCAAGACGTCTAGGGGTTTTGACTCTAGGGGTTCCAAGATTGAATAGGTTAGATGAAGTGAAAAAATTAGTCATGATAAAGATTATATTTTTTATAAAACAGCTTAGAACATAATACATAAAAACACCACTACAGGTATTCTTATACAAAGACAAAACACGGTAAAGGATTATTTGTGCGGGGCAAATAAAGTTGTTTCGAAATGTAAACACTTGCACTATAATAAACCCATGTACACTTCTTCCGCACCCCACATCGTGCTTGATGCCACCGCCCTGCCGTTTGCCCTGCAAACAGGCACGCTAAGCCGTGAAGATTGGCGACTCATGCTCATTTCATTGCACTGGATTCATGAACGCTATAGCCAGCATCCGGAAAATATGGGCAAGGTCTATTGGAATAGTCGCACCGTGCAAGGCTTTATGACCCTGCTTCAGCTTCACCCCAAGCTCATTCGCCAATGGAGGCAAGAGGACCCGCGACTGGAAGAGCTTTTAAGGCATTCCCCCGTGGCCAAAGGCATTTGGCAAGCCGCGCACGCCCTTGAAGCGTCGTCGCACCGTCAAGTCGACAAGCTCCCCTTCCATTTGCAAGACAAGCTCTACCCCTTGGCGCGATATTTAGAACATCGTTCCACGATTTTTGAACTCAATCGCTATGTTGAACAAGACGCGCGTCGCACGATGGTGCATAGCCTTGGCCTGCCTATTTCAGCCGAACACGCCGACACCGTCGATATTGTCACTGTGGCGGATTTATCCTTGCTTCACATCGCTGAAAACGGGAGCTCGATTAAAGATTTTTTGAAAAAACAAGCCCTTCTTAAACGTCAGCTAAGCTTTGTCAATGAAGGGCATCGCTTAGTGACATGGGACGATGAAACCGCCGACACCTTAAGGGAAAGCCTCCTACATATTGAAGACGATCAAGTAACCGTGGCTCCGCCGTGTTGGCTTATGGAAATGCCCCCTAGTCTCTCTCAAGGATCAGATGTACCTGAGCGTCTTGAAAAAGCCTTTCAAACGTGGTGTGTTCAGCATCAGTGGGTGGATGAACCTACCCCTGACAATGAAGATGACGCATTAGAGCTCGTAGAATCTTCTATAGAATCTGCGTTTGAGTCTATGAACAATAGTTTAGACTTGTCCCCTGACGACATTAAGGAGCTTCTTGAACTGGTGGAAGATCCTAATATAGAAGTGGTACTCCACTTTAAAGACGGTGACGATCAGATAGATGAAACCATTGATTATCAAGAAGAGGGTGTTAATGAGGCTATAGAATCAGCCAATATCAAAACTAAAGAAAATAAAGATTATTTTATTAAGCCTTCTGAATATTTAGTTGTTTCGTTAAGAGATGAAGAACATGAAGATTTTGAAAGCACATTAAGTTTAGCGTTTATTGCATTGTTAGACGCCTGCCACTACGAACCAGACGAAGCCGACGGCGAAGGTGAAGGGATTGAACGCTTGGCGTACCACCTCATCAAGCAGAACGGGTCAGCAGTGGCTCAACAAGGCAAACGTCGCTTAATGATTTTTTACACGACAGGCACCTATTCGGTCGTTGAAGCGTTGGTGAAGAAACATCCGCTCTATTCTTTTGTGGCGGAACGTGTTTTGTTAATGCCTTCAACCGCCTATAATAAGGCGATGTTTTACCCCAAGGCCTTAGCGTTTTGCGTTAGTCCTACAGGTAAGGCGTTTTACCCCACCATTTTAGAAGCCATGGCGTATTCCCTTCCCATTGTCGCCCCAAAACGACTTTCGTTTGAAGTCTTAGCAAAAGAGGGGGGATTCTTTTTCAACCCAGAACGCCCCACGAGATTACCAACAGTGCTGCACAAACTCGCCCAAGCCGAAACAAAGCGTGCCAAGCGTGCTGGAATGATGGCTCGACGTATGGCAGAAACTCGTAATTGGCAACGCTTTGGTGAACAATTATGGAAAGCATATAGCTTTGAATAAATCGTTTTTATCTTCTCGCTCCCCCCTTCGCAAGAGGGGATAAATCAAAGGAAATGAACATGTTTTTAAAACCCGATTATATCTTTAGTGACTTAACTCAATTGAAGGCTGAACACCTTGAAATAATAGGCGTGAAGGGGCTTGTTTTTGATTTGGACAACACACTATTGCCGCCTCACACCAAGCAATTGCAAGGGTATGTAGCTCAATGGCTTGAAGGACTTTGCCAAGCAGGATTTCCCTTTATTGTTGTAAGCAACAATAAAGATCTGGCTTACCTCAAGCAGGCAGAACATCTGCTTAATGTCCCTGTTTTAGGGCCTGCCAAAAAGCCCAGTATTCGCATGATTAAGCAAGCCATTGCGTGGCTTAAACTACCCCCTGAAGCCGTTGCTGTGATTGGAGATAGACCCCTGACCGATTTGTGGTCTGGGCAACGAGCGGGCTGTAAAACCATTTTAGTCGATCCGTTGATGAGGGCAAACGAACATGGGATCATCCACCTTTTACGAACATTGGAACGCCTACCTGTTAGCGTCCCTAAGCACACCAAAGAACAGCTACACTCCTTGTAATAAGGGTGTTTCGATAGATTTAGAGTCTCCGTTCGCGGGTCGTTTTATCGGCGTGATGAGTGGCACTTCACTCGATGCAATAGATCTTGTTGTCGCAGATTTAAGTCTGTTTAAGACTAAAGAAACTAAACAAAATAATCCTTTATTTTGTTTAGCTGAAACTAATATTCAACATTACGAACACTTATATCCTAAAGAACTAAAGAAACTTATTTTAAGCTTGCAAGCTCATCAATCAATATCTTTAGCTAATTTAGTTTACCTCGAAAAAAAAATGACACTTTTATATGCCGAAGCCGTCAAAAGTGCTCTAAAGCATTGGAAAGTAGATAAATCTAGTGTTTTAGCCGTGTGCAATCACGGTCAAACCGTTTTTCATCAACGAGATGAAGCGGGTGAAATGGGAACGCTCCAGCTAGGGGATCCCTCTCGACTGGCTGAAACACTCGGTATGCGTGTCATCGCAGATTTTAGACGTGGCGATATTGGAGTAGGTGGGCAGGGTGCGCCGTTACTGCCGTTTTACGATGCCTTACGCTTTAGTGAAGTCGACAAAACAGTGGTGGCTCACAACCTAGGCGGTATTAGCAATGTTAGCGTTTTACCTGCCCAGTCGTTAGGAGTAGAACCCTTTGCCTTTGACACAGGACTGGCTAATTTATGGATCGACCGTACAGTACTTGAATACTTCGGGCAGGCTTATGACCAAAACGGTATAATCGCCCAAAGTGCCTTGCCTATAGAGCCTTTTGTCACAGCGATTTTAGAGCATCCTTTTAACCAAGCCCCCCCACCTAAATCAACGGGTCGAGACGATTTTAGCGATGACTATTTATTTTCTTTAGTCGCTAAATACACTAAAGATGCCAGTAAAGAAGCCATTGTGGCGAGTGTTACACACGCCACCGCCCTAAGTATGGTAAGGGCGTACAAGGACTTCATCATCCCCAAGGTTGGGAAAGTAGACACCCTTATTTTTAGTGGTGGGGGCATCTATAACCGTTATTTAATCGATTTATTTCTCAGCTACTGGCAAAGTGAAGGATTGGTTGGCTTACCAGAGATTAAGCATCCTGAAGACTTTGGTATTCCCAATAAGGGTAAAGAAGCCTTGGGTTTTGCGTGGCTAGGTTGGGCAAAGTGGCATGGGTTACCTAACAACTTGCCAAGTTGTACAGGAGCAAATGCTTATGTTATGGGGGGTGTAATTTATTAATACCCATTATAGAATCCTCCAATATATACATGGGCTTTAAAGTTTTTCGAAAAAAAGTCGATACCTACAACTAAATACTAAGTTTTTAAGGTGTTTGTCGAATGTTACGCTTTTTCACCTGTCGATTCAGAAAAACGAATAGAGCTTTTTCCCTCATTGAGATGTTCGTTTCATTAGGCTTACTTGCCATTATTTCGGTAGCTGTACTTCAGTTACTACGTTCAGCGATTGAACAAACTCAGAATACCCGCATGCGGATTCATCAAGCGACAACTTTAAACAATTTTGTTACCTACTTTAGAGCCGATGCCGATAATGCTATTCGTATTGCATGGGATCAAGTCGATCACAATTGGATTGCCTTTGAAAATCAACGAACCGTCATTCGCTATAGTTTTACTCCTATGCCTGGATTTCCCACGCGTAATGTATTTGTTAGAGAAGCCTTAGCAAAAGCTACTGCTTTACCCAATGTCATAACGTCAAGTTCTGCAATGCCTTTAGGCTTCAACCCGCCTGATGTTACAATTACAAGCTTTATGCCACAGGAATATGCCGATCACATTGACTTTACGTGTGTAGACCCTTGCTTTGATTTTCAAGCAGGCTTTCGTGTGCAGTGGAATCAATCACGGGTCGAAACCGTGAGTGCTAACCCTTACGATACACTGGTTTCTATCGTGTTTGGGGAAATGGGTTACCAGCTACCTACTATAATCGTATTAAAAACGCTCACGATTCCAATTATTTAAATATACATTTGATATTATTTATTTTTTAGTATACAATGAATTTATAATCCCTCTCTTTCGTGTTTGGCGAACGCGGTGAACACCCTACATTAGAAGTGATGCTCTCTATGTCTATACCTTTTTCTCTACCTGCTTTGTTTTCAACAATACCCAATCTTCCTCTTGAAAAAAAACAAGCCCCGACGCCTGAAGATTCTACTGAAGATCAACTACGGTGGTTTGGTCAATTACAAAATGCCTTTAGCGAAAATCCACAAGAAAAGAAAACCATACTCCAACTTTGGAACAAAGGCGTCTTGAGTGATAGCAAGGGCGACGATCGACATTCGACGCTTTATTACCTAAACAAACGCTTACAAGAACCCTGCTTGCCGGGTTTAGATTCTAGGCAAACCGTAGAAGAAACTGTAAACTTACTCGCCGATTCGTCACGCTTAACGCAAAAAATAAGTCCACTAAATGTCAACCACCTGCCTTTAATGATGACGAGCTATCTCAACCCAAATGACCCACTCTATCAACAACAAGCTCTGCCTGTCCCTCAATCAGCGCAAGAAGTTCAACTTACGGAGCTCAATAGTTGCAGCGTACTCGGTGAAATCGGACGCTTGGTAGATACCCACCCCAAAGAAGTCGCTCGTATGATTTATGAAGCGTCGAACCCTACCCAAGACTTTCATGAAATCGTGAATGCTGATAGACTCTTCCCCGATGCCCCCATACTTGCGGAACAAGTCCTCAAGGATCTAAATTTGGACTACCACATTTTAGACGAGAAAAATGACCTAAAAGGGAAGGCTCCCACTCGCTTTAAGGTCTCCCTGCCTGTGCCTCATTTAGGCGTGATACGTGCCATGAACGCCCAAGAACTAAAGGACCCCAACACGGCGTCTGGGGCAGAATTGTTGTTAGAAGAAGCTTTACTGTACAATTTTACTTCCAAAAGCTATGACGCAGGTCGTGACACCCGTGATGCCCTAGCCTTAACGTCGTCGCAAGTCAATAATTCAAAAAGCCTAAGCCCTCAAGACAAAGAAGCTTTGAATAAACTTATCAACCAAAGTCCACGGCGTCCTGATTTAGCGAAAGCTGCTGTTAAAACGTATTTAAGTACCATTCAAACCAGTCATCCCGAAGAACTCGATGCGATTGACGCCAGCTTAGATGCCACGACTTCAGGCTTGAGCCAAGAAGAGCAGTTAATGATGGAACGAATTTTAGAAGACGATCTTTCGCTTGAAAATGTGACCTATCAACAAGTTGGGGAAATGAGTCAAAACAAGCGAGACAGCTCTTCTAAACCTACGGGCGAAAACACACACGCTTTACTCGGCTATACCAAACCCTTTACGGCCATTAAACAAGATTTACTTGTGGGATTAGCAAGCCCCCTTGGACAGGTTTTAGCCAATGTCGTCGAACCCGAGGGGGACGGTTCCTTTGAGAAGGGTCACGTCGTGCGGATTATAGCCGCTCGCCCAAGTCCCTTGAAGATCCCAAAGCTCAACAGCACGGATTTTTTGGTGCAAGACACGTCTCAAGCGTCTTCTGGGCAGGGCAATCAGACGAATAGTATTCAGTGGTGGCATGAAAGTCAATTAATCCCTCGTATTCACCACATTACGGAAGTTCAAACGGATGCTGAAAACGCTTGGAAGTCGATGGCTCCTGCCACGCCCGAAAATCCCTATGGTATCTTGAGTGCGGAAAAAGCGAATGATGCCCACTACACGCTAGATTTTGTGACTCGTCCGCCTGATGAAAGTCAACAGCTTGAAACGCCAGAGGCCTTTCACCATAGGGTTCATGACTATCGCTATAAGCAAGCCAAACAAGTGGAAGCAGATCTTAAGGCGAAGCAGGGTGGTCCCAGCCAAAACAAGACAGAAAGTAGCCCGGTCCTATGGGGCGAAGCACGCCACGCTTAACCAAGTAGGCAATTCGAGGGTACACTTCTGAAAGCGTCGCATTTTCAAAGCTTTTGCCTTGTGGCGTGCTAATGTTCTGTTCTATCAAATAGTTTCGCACTTCCGCTGTAGTCGCTTTTCCTCCGTTGAGGACGACGGCTCGAAAAATCTCGTAGTTCATCGACTGCCGATGGCGTAGGATTTCATCCGCCTGTTGAAAGGCGAGTTCAGGCAGAAATACGCCGTTGGAGTCTGCTGAAAGCACATTTTGATGAGAAGAAAACGATTTTTTCGAAGAGGGCTTGGCGAGTGGCTTTGCATTGGGTTTTCTTGATTGTCGCAATTCGACAGGCTTTGTCATAAGATGCAACAAGGTTTCAATACCCGCTTGAAACGCTTCTAACTGTAGGACTTTTTCATGAAGATCTTCCAACTCACCCACATAGCCTTCTAATAACTGGATGCGATCTTTAATTTGGGTGAGTTCTTCCTTACTTTGTTGTAAAAGTAAATTAAGATTTTGATTATCCACGACAGACATTTTATTTTTCCTTTAAAACTAATCTTTATTTTATTTAGTTTAGCATAGTCTTAAATAAAAAGGGACTTTCTTTTGAAAATAGGATAGACTAAAATATACAGTTCCTGTCCCCCCTCCTAATTTTAGGAGGGGGTTAGGGGGCGGTTAAACTCACCAACAGCGTCTAGGGTTTAACCTCACCCTCGAACGTCTAAAGACGTTCTCTTCCCTCTCCTAAAATTAGGAGAGGGTTGAAGAGTCTTTTTCGACTACATAAAGGATTACACATGCCCACCGTCGCTTTTTTAGATGAAGCCCATCGCCACGACTTTGCCCCGCTCTACGAGGCTTTTTGTCGTGATGCCACCACCCTCTACAACTGGAGCCATTCGCCCCTTCATTTAGAAAACTTGTGGCAACGTCTGCCCCAAAACGACTTGGGCGTTCTGCTCTTGAAAGACGACGACCATACGGTTGTCGGGTTCTGGTTTTACGCCTTTCCGCCTCATGGGGCGTTGGAAATGTCCGTGTTTTACTTGAAAGACGGCTTCTTGCCTACTGAAGATTGGGTGAAAGACGCCTTTCAACAAGCCTTTCACGCATGGAAGCCCCTCAATAACTGGCAGGACTTTAGCTTTGGCATTTATGGTCTTCAAACCCAGTGGGCAAAAGCCTTAGACGGTCTCACTGTTGATGGATGTTCGCCGATTGGACTGGCAGAACAGCACATTTTACGACGAGATATTATCGCTGGTGATGCCTTGCCGATTCTCAATCTCTACAAAACGCCTGTCTTCCCCTATGCGATTCATCCGTGGAAAGACAAGTACCAAGCGGGTTTGGCGGTTGCTCTTGCCGCCGCTTTTAAAGACGAGCCCGATGCCTTGTGGGACGCTCGCTTTCGCAGTGAAGCAGGGGCGAAAGACGTTTTAAACTTGATTGAAACGAATCAATTTGGGCAGTTTCACCCTAAATTGACGTATGTCGTGCTAGATGAACGCCGAAAGCCTGTACCCGTAGGAGCGATTTTCTTGCTCCAAAGTGAAGAAGACACGGTGAACATTCCCTTGTTTTTTGTGCATCCAGAACATCAGGGCAAGGGGCTGGCGAAATGTTTGATGTTGCACTTGATGCAGGGCTTGATTCAAGCGGTGCATGCCAAGCAGTTGGGGGCGACATCCGTCAATGCCACGACCAATCCTGTGCAGATCAAAGCGCTGAAGGTCTACACAGGCTTGGGTTTCGGGCTCCATGAAGCGGGATTTCACGCCTATAGTAGTAAGGTGTAAAAAGGATTTTTACGGTGTGTTTTCTGCCGAAAAGGGGGAAATTGTAACGAAAGGTTTCATTTTTTCTGTAACTGGCTCGGGTTTAGATTGACGGTGTATGATGAGAATGTTCGGCTTATTTAAAGACTTACGTTTCACACTGACTCTCTTTTAACACTAAGGAAACTACTAATGAAGATGCAATTATCTCCAATTACTGCAACCACTATAGCGAACAGTCGCCCTTCGTGTTCCACCCCACAACAACGCCAAGGCGCGATTGTAGACAAAAGTGTTGAGGAATTCGTCCAAATGGCAAGTACGAAACATCCAGAAGAAGCCAAAGAATTACATATAGTTTTGGAAGGCATGAAACTTGCATCAGATGATCTAACTACAATAATGGCAGAGAACACAAAAAACGCATATAGCTTTACAATATCACCAGGAAAGTCAAAGTATTCTTACATAGTAAGTGCAGGTGGGAAAGCAATACTTGCAATGTTTAATAGGATGCTTGAAGATCTTCAATCACCCAGAACCTAGAGAATTATGGCCTTCTAAAAAATCTGTTTTTATAAGAAAATAACAAAAAAGGAAGCGTGGGGGCCTTTGCCTAAAGCATGGTTGATTTACCGCATTGAAACAGAGCTAGAAAAGCACGGCATGTTTTACAAAGTTCGACTAGAAAGACGCCCAGCCTAAGCGCCTTACACCCTGCTCTTTCTCAAGAAAAAGGGGAAATTGTAACGAAAGGTTTCATTTTTTTCTGTAACTGGCACGGGTTTAGATTGACAGTGTTTTATGTGACTGTAAGATTTATTGAAAGACTTACGTTTCACACTGACTCTCTTTTAACAATAAGGAAACTCCACTAATGAAGATGCAATTACCCCCCCCAATAACTTTAGTATAGCGAACAGTCGCTCGGCGTATTCTGCCTCACAACAACGCCAAGGTATTGTATTAAATGCTCCGTTGCCTCATGTACTTTTTATTACATACGATATAATTCTAGCTTTTAATCGTTTTCTGACAAAATCAGGATTAGTAGGAGCTACCTATCATGAAGTTGGAAGGGGAATGAATAATGAAAGTACTATTCCTACACCGATTCTCTTGGCAAAGTTTTGCCCAGACTTGCATAAAAGCATGAAGCTACTATGTGAAGAAGGCCCCATTGAATTCTTAGCACCTAGGGGGTTTAGACAAACAGCACATAGTCATGCTGTGTCACTTAAACCGTCAGTAAACAAAGAGGTTGTTTATTCCATTGGTGCCAAAGACCGAGAAACACCTCGCGTTCGGATTGTTGGCACGATACCTGATGACGATGACCTATTGGTTGAAAGTAATGCACAAGTTGATCTAGCTGGGAACGAGATATTTAATCCTAATAAACCTGGGTTTAGACATGTACAAAATGGTGAGGTTATGCCAATCAATGCTGGGTGGGGTAGTCCAGATGGGTTAAAATTTCCTTTAAAGCATTTCTATGAAGTTTTTCAGAATCCCGAAAGAGCAATTGTGAAATTAAGAGGTCGACAACTGGCAAACCTCGAACGAGATTGGCGACAACTCCCAAGTGGTGTTATAGAAGGGCTTAATCAGATTAGTGATGCCCTTAGACAGTTTGATCCTAATGATGAGTACATTATTGAACCTTCAGTGTGATCCTTCTAAAAAATCTGTTTTTATGAGACAATGCCACCAAGCATAGGAGGCGTTTATATGAACTGGATTTTTCTACTAAGTGGTGTAGCCGTTGGGGCGTTGGTGAGCTATCTTATTTTTCAGGCTCAAGCGAATCAACGCCTCACCACGATTCAAACTCAAGCGAATGAAAAAGACTTGCAAGTGGTTCGCCTTGAAGAACAACGCCAGCATCTGCAAAACGAACTCGCCACGCTAAAAGAGCAGGCTCAACAGTATTATGACGACCTTTCGCTCAAGCAAGATGCCTTGGCTGGTGAAAAAGAAGCCAATGCGTCGCTTAAAAGTCAGGTAGATTCGTGGGAAGCTCGCTTTAGCGAATCGAAAAGCGAATGGGAAAAGTTGTGGAAGGAAAACCTGCAACAGTTTTTAAGCCATGAATTGACGCAAACTCGGGAACAGCTCAACAAGCTCGCGCAAGTGGAAGATGAAGAACGGCATCAACGCTTTAGTGGGCTGGTGGATCCTGTGAAAAAAATGCTCGACGAGTACCAAGCCAAGCTCGATGTCATGAACACGGCCTATGCCACGCAAATCGGGATTGTGAATAACAATGTGGACAAGCTCACTTCGGCGAAAAACCAGTTGCTTGCGGTGCTAAAGCATAATAAAGGGGCGGGCGATTGGGGAGAGATTCAGCTCAACATGATTTTAGAAGCCTCTGGCTTGCAAAAAGACACCCACTACTTCACGCAGAAAAAGCTCGAAGGGAGCAAGGGCATCCCTGATGTCGTCGTGAAAATGGAGCAGGAACGCTATGTGGTGATTGATTGTAAGACGCTCCGCTTTTCAAGCAAGCCCCTCAATGACTTTGAGCAAGACGACGAAACCGCGGAACAGGTTCCCACAGAAGCTGGCTTCACCGATGCCAAGGCGTTAGTCGCTTCGATTCGTCAAGCCGTGAAAAGCCTGAATATGAAAGATTATCTTCAAAATAACACGAAGCAAACCCCTGATTTTGTGGTGATGTTTCTGCCTCAAGAATCTATGCTGTCTCACGCGTTGGACGAAGACAAGGACTTGTGGCAGTTTGCGTGGGAACGACACGTCGTGTTGAGTTCACCGCTGACCTTGATTGCTCTGTTGCGGATGATCCACATGGGTTGGAGCCAGTACAACTTTACGCAAAACATGGAAGAAGTGAAAAAAATCGGCATTGAACTGCATGAACGCTTGGTGCGACTGGCCAAAAGCCTACAAGCCGTGGACGAAAAATACAAGCACTTGGGCGATGCCTTACAAGATGTAAAAACCAAGCACGACGGGCAACAAGGGTTAGTGAAAAGTCTGCGTAAGTTGGAAAGCATTGGAGTGAAATCGTCCGCTGTGGTACCGAAAGAACTCACGGTGGTGGAAGACGACACCCCCTTATTTTTGGAAACCGTTGAGGTTTAAGATCTAAAAGAAGCTATTAAACCCATTTTTCTAGCGTCAAGTTCTTGAGCTGTCATCTCTGGATGAATACCTAGCTTTTTCAAAAGTGTTATAAAATCAGGTTCAACTATTTTTTCCCAAGGAGATTGGTGATTCCCGTCAGGCATTAAACTTCTCAGGGTTTGGTGTTTTTGCACTTGTGCTAAAAAACCAAGGAGCCTTACTTTTCCCAAGCCTTGACGAAATTGTAGATCTTCCGCTGCTTTTTTGGCTAAAAAATCTTCATTCCCCGACCGCTGGGCTTGAGGCTTGCTGGCTTGAGGGCGGGTCATCATCGGGGTTTGGGATGTCAAAGGCATCGTCCGATTCATCGGCATAAGAGACGGAGACATAGGGTTAATACGCATCATAAAACCTTTCATCATCTACATTGCAAAATTAACACAAAAATCAAGGTGAAAAGCAATTGCTAAGCCGGCTCAAAGCCAATCGAATTTGTAAATCTATATAGGGAACGAAGAAAAGCTAAAAGCATCTCGTCACTGTTAAGATTTAATTTAAGCAAAACACAATTTCAATATAAAAAATAATATCGTAAATTTTTAAATTGTCAAGCTTTTTTTAACTTGGCCATTTTTTGCAAATCGCCTATAATATAGAGGACATTTAATAAAAAAAACAGACTAAAAAGTTGAACCTGTGTATACTATAGGTATTACCGTTCAGTAAAGGATTCTGTTGCTCATGGCTTCAAAAAAAGAACGCATCGTTGTGGTTTCAAATAGAGAACCGTATTCCGTCAAACTCACGCTCGACGGCGTGGCGGTTCAAAAAAATGCGGGTGGTTTGGTTTCCGCTTTGGAACCTATGGTCAAGCAAAGCAACGGTTTATGGGTGTGTTGGGAAGGCGAAGCAGGCTCGAAAAGCCAGCTCTCTTCTGTGATTAACGGACTTTCTGAAAGCGAAGCGGAATCCTGCTTACCGTTTGCCGTCTTGCCTGTGGCATTAACCGATGATGAAATCAATCACTATTATAATGGCTATGCCAACCGTGTCCTGTGGCCCTTATTCCATTACTTAGTGAGTTACTGCGTTTTTTGGGACGAAAAAGCGTGGCCGAGTTACTACAGTGCCAATGAAAAATTTGCGGAAAAAGTCATCGCCCATAGTCAAAGCAACGATCTGATTTGGGTGCATGACTATCACCTCATGCTCGTGCCAAGCATGATTCGTGGGGAGAAACATCACGCCCGCATCGGCTGGTTTTGTCATATTCCTTTTCCTAACTATGAAATTTATCGTCACCTGCCTAACCGAATCGAGCTGATTCGAGGTGTTTTAGGTTCGGATTTAGTCGGCTTTCACGTGCCTTCTTATGTCAATCACTTTTTAGAATGCGTAGAGCGTTGCTTGTTGGAAGAAGTCGTCGTAGACAGGCAAGCCAGCACCGTGACCTATCAAGGGCGTACGATTAAGGTCATCGCCTGCCCTATTAGTATTGATGCTGAAGAATTCAATGCCCTAAGCTTAGGTGAAGATGTTTACGAAAAATCGCTTGAACTAAAAAAGACCTTTAATATTGAATTTATGGGGATTGGGGTTGATCGATTAGATTATACCAAAGGCATTGTCGAAAGGTTTAAAGCCGTTGAACTGTTCTTTGACAAGTACCCACAGTATAAAACCCGAATGACCTTTATCCAAATCGGATCCCCTACTCGTACGGATGTTCCAATGTACAAGAAGCTAAAAGACGAGGTAGACCTTGTAGTGGGAAGCATCAACAGTCGATTGGCGGAAGGGGCTTGGGTGCCGATTCAATATTTTTATCGTAAGTTCACGCATGAACAATTGATGCCGTATTTCGCTGCTAGTGATTTTTGCTTAATTACCCCCCTGCGAGATGGTATGAATCTTGTGGCTAAAGAATACTGCCTAACCTGTAAAGACGACTTAGGCGTACTGGTTTTGAGTGAAATGGCAGGAGCCTCTGAAGAAATGACCGAAGCACTTATGGTGAATCCTTATGATATAGAATCCATGGCAGATGCCATTTACCAAGCGATTACCATGCCTGCTAGCGAACAGCGTGAGCGGATGAGTTTGTTGCGTGAACGCGTTGAAGGCTTTACGGTCTTTGATTGGGTGGACCAGTTTATAAAGGAGTTCCACGACCATGAGCGTCTTAACTGTGAAGCCGTCCTTTCCTAATCACCTCATGGTCGAAACACTAATCCAACAGCTTCAAGCAGGTCGTCAGCTCGCCATTATGCTCGATTATGACGGCACTTTGACGCCAATAGTTGCTCGTCCTGAAGATGCTCAGTTGGATGCGGAAGGTATGCAAACGCTGGTGGATTTAGCCACCCATCCGCAGATTCATTTGGCGTTGATAAGTGGTCGTTCAGTGGAACAATTACAAGGATTCATCAAGCGTATTTTGCCCCAACCTATCTTGCTCGCTGGTTTACACGGTGGACAAGTCTGGGATGCTCTTAACAATCAATGCCTTGCCGAACCTGATGAAAATTTGGTGAACCTTAAAACACAATTTTTGCAGGACGTTTATAACCAGATACTCCGCAAATACGGCGAATTACCTCAAGGCATCACTTTTGAAGAAAAGGGCTATTCCTTTGCCTTACATTATCGCTTGGCGGATAAGGCGATTGCTTTAGATGTACATCAACTCTTTCAAGATGCCTTTGATGTCGATGCCACCGTTCACAATGCCTTTCGCATTCAAGCAGGGCATAGCGTGATTGAAATTGTGCCAAAGCCCTTTAATAAGGGGGCAGGCGTTCGTTTTTGCGTCGATTACTGGCAGAAAAACGATCCGAAAGCTTCTCTTTTTCCTGTTTTTGCAGGGGATGATAAAACGGATGAAATCGGGCTTAAAGCCGTGCTAGAACTTAACGGAGCAGGCATCGCCGTTGGGGTGAATCCGCAACATATGAATGCCCTTAGTTCCCAAGAGCAGGACGCCTTATGGGTTTTAAAGGATCCTGCGGAAATGCAAAGCGTTTTAAAGGCTTTAGTTCAAGCCTTATCACTACTATCTTAAAAGGAAATATCATGTCTGACGCTCCAGTAAAACAAGCTAAACTTTCTTCAGATGAAGCGTATCGTCAAGCAGGGGTTGATCTCGAACGGGCGAAAGATGTTGTGGAAATTGCCAAAACCGCGACGCAAAAAAGCCAGCGTCCTGACATCACACTCGGAGGCATTGGCGGTTTTTCAGGAGCCTTTCGCATTCCCAAAGGCTATGAATCGCCGATATTGCTCGCTGCAACCGATGGCGTCGGCACCAAGCTAGAATTGGCTCAACAGCTCGGCAAGCACGACGGCATCGGCATTGATTTGGTGGCGATGAGCGTGAACGATTTACTCACCCAAGGCGGAGAACCCCTGGTATTCCTCGATTATTTCGCTACGGACAAAATCCAAGCGGATGTCTTAGCGACCATTTTAGATAGCATTGCTCGAGGGTGTGCAGAATCAAATTGTGCCTTAGTGGGCGGAGAAACGGCTGAAATGCCTGGTTTTTATGCCAAAAATCAATATGACTTGGCTGGTTTTGCCGTCGGTGTCGTTGAAGAAGCGAAGCTTTTGCCTCGTCCTCAACACATGCAGGCTGGCGATGTGTTGCTCGGTATTGCGTCAAGTGGCGCGCATGCCAACGGCTATTCACTCATTCGTAAGATTTTAAAAGACGCTAAGCTCTCGAGCGATGTCCCCTTAGAAAATAGTGAAGCGTCTTTATATGAGGCGTTGTTGGCACCGACTCGTTTATATGTTAAGCCCATTTTGGACTTGCTGAAATCGCAGTCTGCCGCCATCAAAGGCATGGTGCATGTCACAGGTGGTGGTTTTCAGGACAATATCCCCCGTATTTTGCCCGATCATCTCAAGGCCGTCGTGGATGTTTCTAGCTGGAGCTTGCCTCCTGTGTTTGCTTGGCTCGCCAAGCACGGTAATTTGGATGCCTTGTCGATTTTGCATACCTTTAACGCAGGCATTGGCTTTGTCTTGTGTGTTTCTGCGGAAGAATCCGATACGGTTCAAGCATGCTTGTCGGATATTTTAGCAGGTGAAACAGTTTATCGCTTGGGCATTTTGGATGAGAAAGCCTCTGGTGAAGTGGCGATTTCTTTTCTAAAGCTCGAGTCTTTTAAAGTTTAGACTTTTATAAAAGACTCTGCGAAAGTCTATTCGCCTTATTCCTTCTCCCTATGGGAGAAGGCTAGGATGAGGGAAACACTAGCTATGAATGGATATCCACGAACCCTCACCCCAACCCTCTCCCATAGGGAGAGGGAGTAAAGCCACTTTCATACACAAAAGGTGGATTGAATGCTCAATCCACCTTTTTGTAAAACGATATTTGAAATTATCCAAAACGTTTTGTATGGTTTAGACCATGAAACGAAGGTAGTTGACTACCAGCGTCCACCGCCACCACCGCCGCCGCCGTAGCCGCCGCCACCGGAGCGTCCACCGCCGCCGCCGCCGCCGTAACCACCGCCGCCAGAGCGTCCACCGCCCCGCCGCCACGATAGCCACCGCCACCGCCGACTGGACGTGCTTCACGAGGACG
>JBEISK010000016.1:0-47948 GCA_040375445.1 Gammaproteobacteria bacterium
CCCCCCCCCCCCCCTCTCCCCCTCCCCCCCCCCCCCCCCCCCCCCCCCCCCCCCCCCCCCCCCCCCCCCCCCCCCCCATGCCTGTCTGAGCAAAAAAACTCGACAAACTGTCTCGGTATGAGAAAAAAACTCAACAAAATGTCTCGGAAGCCTCGCATTTAGTGCGTTGACGTCTGCTTTGAAAGACTTCAGTAATATTGTTATGAAGCCTAAAGTAGATTGTTTCCATATAAAAACCCCCTAACATAATGCAAGGGGGTTAGGTGGTGCCACCTGCCGGAATCGAACCAGCGACACGGGGATTTTCAGTCCCCTGCTCTACCGACTGAGCTAAGGTGGCATTTCTTATTCTTTTATTAACTCTCAAAAAAACGGGCTTGTCAACGCAATTTTTCAGGCCTGGATGTTTTTATTCTATCAAGATCGGCGATGGGGAAAGCCGATGCTACTAAAATAATGAACTGAAAGAAAAGGGGTTATTAAACAGATGTCTCATTCAAGCGAATCCATTTATTTTGAATCACCGTTCACTACAGATGACTTGGTGGTATTAAAACAACGCATTGCCATTGAAATGGTGAAACGTAGCTATGAAAGTCCTTCACGTAAGTACAAGGTCGTTTTGAATACCTTAAGAGTCTTAGCCGTTACGGTCTTTATGTCGTGCATGGGAGCCGCTTTCATGTTGCCTGTGGTTTTATTACGCTTGCCGTAAATCGTGGGTTTGAAGCACTCGTATTGAGGCTTGACATCTGTCATAATAAAAAAGAGTAGGTCTCTTCCTGTTCCCTCTCCTAATTTTAGGAGAGGGAAGAGAACGTCTTTAGACGTTCGTGGGTGAGTTTAAACCACAAACGGAGTCTAGGGTTTAACCGCCCCCTAACCTGTCGAAGCTAAAGCTTCTCTTGGGAAAGAAAACCGTTGGTTTCCTCTCCCAACCTCTCCTTCCTAAAGGTGAAGATTCACTTCGTGAATCAGAAAGGTTGTTTGCCCTCCTAAAATTAGGAGGGGGGACAAAGCCACTTTTTTGAAGAAATTCGTGACTTTCGTGGACAAAAATCGGACTTTCGTGGACAGAAATCAGACTTTCGTGGACAGAAATCGGACTTTCGTGGACAAAAAACAGACTTTCGTGGACAAAAAAACGACTTTCGTGGGTCAAAAAGTCGACTTTCCGACACACAAAATGAAGCATATTCAAGACAATTTTGCACTTTTGTGATACCTTTAAAAGGTACAATCGTTGATGATTGCTTGAAAGGAAAACCCATGTCCACCGCCCTTCCTACTGCTTTAGAATTGGCTGCTGCCATTGCCACAGGCACGCAAACCGCTTCCGCTGTGTTAGACGAGCATTTTGCTCGTATTGAAGCCCATGACGGCGAAATTCAAGCCTTTTTAAGCCTGAATAAAGATCAAGCCTACGCCACCGCCCAAGGCGTCGATGACGCCGTAAAAGCTGGAAACGCAAGCAAATTGCCTCTTTTGGCGGGTGTGCCGATCGCGATTAAAGACAATCTCAACGTCACAGGCACCAAAACGACCTGTGCCAGCAAAATGTTGCAATCCTACGTTTCGCCCTATGATGCCACGGTCATCACGAAAATAAAAGCCCACCAAATGCCGATTGTGGGAAAAACCAACCTCGACGAATTCGCCATGGGGTCCTCCTGCGAAAAGAGTGCGTACCACCCCACCTATAACCCGTGGGATACCGCCTGCGTTCCTGGTGGAAGCTCGGGAGGCTCTGCTGCCTGCGTTTCAGCCGGCATGGTGACCTTGAGCTTGGGTAGTGATACGGGCGGATCTGTGCGTCAACCCGCGTCTTTATGTGGGATTGTGGGCTTAAAACCTACTTATGGCTTGGTGTCTCGCTATGGATTGGTGGCTTTTGCGTCTAGTTTGGATCAAGTGTCCCCCTTTGCTCGCACGGTGGAAGATACCGCGGCGATTTTACAAGTCATTGCAGGCAAAGACGCCCACGATATGACCTCATCTGCTCCAGCAATTTTGCCTGATTATGTAGCATCCGCCCAAGCGGGATCGCTTGCCTCGCAACTCGCTGGCAAACCCCTGCGAGTCGGCATTGTCGAAGGCTTTGAAGGCGAAGGTATTCAAGCTGGCACGCAAAAAGCCGTCACTGAAGCGATTGCTCGCTTTGAAGGCTTGGGAGCCGATGTCAAACGCATTAGCCTAACAGGCTTTCAAGAAGCCATTGCGGCGTATTACATTATCGCTACAGCCGAAGCATCTTCGAACTTGGCTCGTTTTGACGGCGTGCGTTACGGCTTAAGTGAACGTGAAGGCGTTGAAAATGTGTATGATATGTTTGCCAAAACCCGTGCCAAAGGCTTTGGCGCGGAAGTCAAACGCCGTATTCTGCTGGGTTCTTTTGCGCTTTCCGCAGGTTATTATGACGCCTACTACGGTAAGGCTCAATTGGCTCGTAAGGTGCTGGCTCAATCGTTTAATCAAGCGTGGCAAGATGTGGACGTCCTCATCTGCCCGACCTCGCCGAGCGTTGCCTTTAAATTGGGCGAAAAGAATGACGACCCCATTTCGATGTATCTCAGCGATGTGGCGACGATTCCAGCCAACTTGGTCGGCATTCCTGCCTTGTCGTTGCCGTGTGGATTCGATGAAGCGACAGGCTTGCCTATTGGCTTACAGTTGATGGTGCCTGCGTGGGAAGAGGAAAAGCTTTTGGCGATTGCCTTTGCCTTTCAAGAAGCCGTCGCTTTAAAAAACCTCGTGCCTCCTGCCTTTCAGGCGTTGAAGGTCTCGGTTTAAGCCAGTGCTTTAATCCCCCTTCTGGGCAAGTTTTATAGTATAATATCATCACATGATTTAAGTCTAAAGAAAGAGTCTGATTTATGATGAACATTGATGCCGAAACGGTCAAAAAAGTCGCCACCCTCTCAAGCCTTGCCTTGAGTGATGAAGAAGTCCAGCAGTACCAAGGGGAACTGTCTAAAGTGTTGAACTTTGTCGAATTGCTCAACAACTTGCCCCTTGGCGATATAGACGTCACCAGCCCTGCGGATCTCGTCGCCAGCCCCGTGACCCCCACCATTTCCGCCAAAGACAAAACCCCCTTCCGTCAAGATGTTGCCGAAATGCCTTTGAGCCGTGAAGCTCTGATGAGTAATGCCCCTGAAACCGAAGACGGGGCTTATGTGGTTCCTAATATCTTATAACAGTCCTGTTCCCTCTCCTTGAGGAGAGGGCTAGGGAGAGGGGGGGATGTCCAAAACTCAGTGTTTACATCTACTCCCCACCCCACCATAGTCGAAAAAGTTAAAACTTTTTCTCCTGGGAAAGAGAACCGTTGGTTTCCTCTCCCAACCTCTCCTTCCTAAAGACGAAGATTCACTTCGTGAATAAGAAGGTTGTTTTCCTCCCCTTAAAGGGGAGGGGGTAAGGCGATTTCATCTAACAAAGACCATTAAGGATTAGATATGAAAGATCTCTTTAGTTTTTTGAAGCAATTACAAGCCAAGTCGCCTCGTAAGACGATTCATCGCTATTTCAGCTTAGAAGAAGCGGTGGAGTCCTTGCCTTGGGTCAAATCACACTTGGCAAAAGCTATTGAAGAACTGGATGACTTACATGACAACCTCATGCTCAGCAAACGGCTCTATGCCTTGCAGTATGCGGAACGCATGGATCAACAAGCGGAACTTGAAAAGCTCATGAATAATAAAATGCACACCTTTGAAACCGCCTTAGAAAACTGGATTAAACGTTTTGACGACAAAGGCTATTTTCTGCGAGACGTGGAAGCGGGCGTTATTGAGTTTCCCTATAAATCCAAAGACGGCGAAACCCTCTTTTTATGCTGGCAAAGCCCTGAAGACGGCATTCTGTATTTTCGTGAGCCTGATGAGCCTTTTAGCTTTCGCAAACCGATTACCTTACTACCATGAATCAGGATTTTCAACGCTACTTTCCCTTAGAAGAGCCGACTTCGTTGAATAATGTTTCGGTTATTTTATACGCCCAAACGGAACTCAAAACGCAACCGCTATTAGAACGCTTTAAAGCCGTTCACCTTCACTTAGAAAGCGTCTTGCTCGAATGGATGAATGCCCACGATTTATGGAGCGTACATGGTTTTCAATTCCCTCCGAATCAAGAACCGTGGAGCTTGGATTGGCTTTTTTGCGACAATTCCACCATACAAACCGTCAACTTGGACGTGCGAGGCAAAGACGCCCCCACCGATGTCTTGAGCTTCCCGACCCTTGAAAACGCCTGTTTAGGGGACGATCACGCTGAAGAAGATCCTGCGTTTCCATTGCAAAGCGAACTCCCAGAAGCACTCAAAAAAGCCCTCATCCAACACGGTGGGCATTTAGGCACGGTGATGGTGTCGGTGGATTATGCCGAACTGCATCGGGGGGAAGAAGCCCTTGTGGACTATGTGCTAGAGCGTTTCCTTCACGGAACTTTACATGTGTTAGGGGTGCATCACGCCAAACAAGCGGATTATGAGCGAGTTTTGGCGTTACAGGCGGATTTCAAGCAACGTTTTAAGTAGAAAGTCTAAACTTGTCTTGTTCCTCCTCCCTTAGGTCGCACGCCTCGCCTATGGCGGGCTACGCTAGGAGGAGGGACACCAGCGATGACTGGGCATCCTGAATCCCTCACCCCAACATGCTCGAAAAAGTAAACTTTTTCTCTTGGGAAAGAAAACCGTTGGTTTCCTCTCCCAACCTCTCCTTCCTAAAGATGAAGATTCACTTTGTGAATGAAAAGGTTCTTTTCCTCTCCCTAAGGGAGAGGGGGTAAAATTACTTTCTATAACGCTTCTTTAAAATAAGGCATTGCTTTTCTTGAATATCGAAATTATAATGAGTGAGCTAGTTTTTTAAGTCGCACTTTTTTTAATTCAGCGACTTTTAAGTACATAGTCGAGTATTTGTATCTTTTATCCCTAATCTCTAATGTATATGTGGAATCTTATGCTTTTTTCGGATTCGTCGGCAGCTTTAACCTCTTCAACTCGTCGAGCCTTACCTGCTCAACGACTAGGAATTGTTGTTGAAGAAAAACCGTCGGTCTATGCCCGTATTCGTAGCGAAAAAAAGGGCGCTGCCACCAAAACCGACGAACCGTCAAAAGAAGAATCTTCAAAGGAAACGGGGGGCTTTCAACAGTTTGGGAAGCAACTTCAACAGATGTGGCGACGCTGGAAAAAACCACTTTTGATTGTCGGAAGCATCCTTGCCACAGGTACCTTAGGCGTCGTTGCTTATTGGGGTGCGATTCACATCAAACATGAAAATGTAAAAACATCTCTTCTTTCTGATAGAGAAGAGATTACCATGTTATGGCAACGCTTTGAAGACTTTCGAGTTCATATAAATCAACAAAAGCAGGCTCAGGCATCGGGCAATGGCCAGATTCATAAAATAAAAGGAGGTTATGATTTAGTCGGCCTGTTTCAAGATGCCTTAGATATCGAGAAGTTCATTTATAATGAAGTTCCAGATGCACAGAGAAAGACCATGGCGAGTACAATCATTAAAACCGTTTTAGACTATGCATTGGATTATGAACCAGACGTTTTGCCTCACTTACTCCGTGGCTTGCACAAGAGCCAACGCCTCACCAGTATTTTGGATAAAAAACAGGTCTCCCCGATTGAAACGCCATTTAGAAATTACATCAAGGGACATAGAAATAGTTATCTGTCGGATGATCTTTTAGAAGCCCCCTTCCTTCGCTACGAAAATGACCGCAGAGCTATTGAAGCCTTTAAAGCCTTTAAAGATGTGAAAGACGCTAAACATGCTGTTTTACAAGCACGACTTTTTCAGCAAAAACGTAAAGACAACCAAGCCGAAAGCAATTTTGAAATAGCCTGTATGCTCGATTTGTATACCACCTATTTAAAGGGCTACTACCCTCATGCCTATGAAGCCCTTGCCCCTTTAGCGAGCAAGATTGAGAGAAAAGATCCCAACGCCGCTTCGACGTTGACCCCTGAAGATCTACACGCCCTTTCAAAAGCCACGCATCTGACTGTTGAATTATATCCGTGGCAAGTGAAGGACGCGCCGATTTATTTTTCACAAGGCTTACGAGATTTGATGTACAAAATACTTTCCAAGCAAGACATTAGTCCACAGAACTATGGGTATCATCAAAAGATCTATGGCCGATAAATTATCCACCAATCAATTTTAACGCCATGCTAGGCTGAGAATTACTTTGCCCAAGCAAGTTAATGGATGCTTGTTGTAAAATCTGTTGCTTAATCAAGTTCGCCGATTCTTTGGCGACATCCACATTACGCACCCGAGCTTCACTGGCACTGAAATTTTCCACCTGAATTTTCAAGTTACTTGACGCATTTTGCAGACGGTTACTCACCGCTCCGACTGAAGCACGACGGTTGTTGACGCGTTGCAGGGCGACATCGATTTTAGAAATCGATTGCAAGGCAGATGCGTTCGTACTCGTTCCTATTGTGGCATTGGTGCCTGATTTAATGCCTAAGGTGCTGGCGTTTAGAAGCCCAACCGCACTATTGGTGGCTAAATCTAAGACGTTGGTGGAAGAGGCACTTTCCGCACCCACCTGCACTTTAAAACTCGTAATACTGGACAAGGCCTTTTTGCCGTTAAAGGATGTTCCACTGGCGATGCGGTCAATATCATTCACCAATTGCGTCATTTCGGTTTTAATCGCACTGCGTTGGTCAGCACCAAGCGTGTCATTCGCCCCCTGCACGGCGAGTTCACGCACCCGTTGGAGGTTGTCCGTAATGGTAGACAGGGAACCGTCCACCGTGTTGAGCATGTTCATGGCGTCTTGCACGTTGTTGTCGGCTTGTTCGCTACCCCGAATTTGTGAACGCATGCTTTCCGATATTTGAAGCCCCGCCGCATCGTCGCTGGCTTTGTTAATACGGTAGCCTGATGCCAGCATGGCTAAACTTTTATTGAAGTTTTTGGTATTGTTCGAAAGCATGTTCTGAACAAAAATGGAAGACGTATCACGGATTTGTAGCATGGTCGTCAGTCTCGCTCTCTTTATCTCTCGGGGTGGGGAATCTCTCTTGTGTCGATGCTTTCGACCAAGCATTTGAAATTATAAACACTTGTTACAATTTGTTACGATCGTAAATTGATATTTGCTTTTTCCCCACTCCTAATTTTAGGAGGGGGGACAAAGTCACTGTTATATTTCCTACGACCCTACCACTGCCGATACATCCCATTATTGGCGAGCATGGCTGGATTCATCCTTTGTTGTTGCGGAGGAAACCCCTGTTGCATCCCTTGCTGTGGAGGTCTACCTGCTTGAAGCTGGTTGGCTTTGTTTTGAGCAATTTGGGCGTCGACTCGTTTTTGTTCGGGTGTTTTTTCTCGCATCGTCTGAAATGCCCACGTGCCTCCGCCAATGGCAAGCCCGCCTAAAACAGCCCCAAGCCCTCCTTTCGTCAACACTTTCTGAATGACTTCTCCCACATCGAAGTTGCGCGGCATATGTGCATTTTTCACCAATTTCTCAAAATCAGGGAAATCGAAGGTCTGCGTGGTATTGATTAAATCGTCGAGTGCTTCTGCACCCATATTTAAGTTTTTGTGATGCTTTCCAAGTGCTTCTAGCCCTTCAAGTTCTTGAATTAAAGCCTTTTGTTGCGTTTTAGAAACGGCGATTTGTTCATGATATCTAATATGAGCTTGTCTTGAAGCCCCAAACCATCCCCGACCTGCGGGTTTTTGCTGATTCTTAATAGCCTTATCTAGCGTATCTAGCTCGGCTTGTTTGGAGACGAGTGTATAGGGGTCAAAGCCTTTAATTTCGTCTAGCTTTTCTAAGTCAATAGACTGAGGAGTTTTCTCTCTGCCTCGTGAGATTTCCACTTTTTTTAGCTGGTATTTGCCTTGATCGTCCACCACGTAATGGGCTTGAACGCCATCGCTTCGCTCACCCAAATCCATCGCCACATGCGTGGGGCGACCTGCTGAATCACGTTTTTGAATGTGAACGCTGGTACCATTGTGTTCTACACGTTTCACTTGTAAGGCTCTTTCACCTTTCCCTAGTCCAAAAAACCCTTTGCTTTTTTCCACAAGGCCTTGTGGTTTTTCTTCAAGATCCACGTGATACTTTGTCCCATTGACTTCTGATACATGGGTTTGCCTTAAATCACTAGCTTTGGGAAGTAGCGTTTCTTTTAAAGCCAAGAACGTTCCTGCCGTAGCAAAACCAATGGTGCCTAACGTGGCATTATTGATTACGTTGGCTTCTTTTTGTTGGGACTCTCGCTTTTCATTAAACGCTTGAATCTGTTCAGGAGTCGGCTGAGGAGGAATTTGTTGCTGTTGCGTTTGCCATTGTTGAACTTGTGCTTGAGCAGGGGCTTGATAGTTAGGGGCTGGCGGAGGCGTTGCCGTAGCCGTAAGGGCTTGCCCTTGAAGCGGTTGTGGTGCTGGTGGAGCGACAGGCACCGTGCCTTGATTCACCGCAGGATTCAAATACGTCGACGGTTCGAGTGGGCGTTGTGGTAAATAATTGTTTGATGCCATGTGATTTGTCCTTAAATCTCTAATACGCTATTCACTCTATGAAAAGGTATAAAGTGGTCCTTAATGGTATAAAACCGTTTTGAGGGGGCTTTTGTGCTAGGGTGAAAAATGTCTGATACGCTTTAAGCGAATGAATGGCGAAACTCTATTTGTCTTATCCCCCTCCTAAAATAAGGAGAGGGTTACGCAAAAGTAGATTTTATAGCGGTTTCTATACAGGATCTTCTTCCGCTAGGCGATTCTTAACATAAGTATACCAGTCCTTATTTAAGGCACAGGCACACCCTTCCCCATGCAAATGGGCGGGGGTTTCGGGGTTGGTTTCAAAGGCTTCTTGAGGCAAGGAGGCTCGAACACGCTTTAAACGAATCCGTTTATAATCATTACTGTCTCGCTCCGCAATGGATTCACATTGAGGGCAGAACGTAATTAAATGACTTTCACTAGCTGAACGATGCACCGTGAACGAATGTAAACATGCCATATTACTACATATAAAGCCATAACTAGGCATCTAGGGAGCCTCTTCCAACGCATCGGCACTGAGTATGCTGTCTGCTTTTAAGTCGTACTTCGTACGCTTTCCCAATACATCGTAATAGCGAGAGGCACAAAGTCCTGTGGCAGGACGTTTGGCGGTCAAATGAACTTCTTCAAGTACAGTACCTACAGGCAAATCCATCTTCAAAACAAGGCTTTTACGAGCCACTTCAGACGTATTTCGCTCACAGGCATGGGCTTCTTTAATGCCGTTACCCAAGGTTAGTTCGGCACAACGAATGGTTTCCACCAAGCGTTTAAAGGCGTCGGGTTCAAGGGATGCGTGATGATCAGGGCCTGCGGAAGAAGATGCATCAAGCGTTAAATGCTTTTCATAGATTTTAGCCCCTAAGCCGACGGCTGTTGCAGGAACTTGGGTGACGGAAAGGGAATGATCTGAATAGCCAACCACATGACCCAAAAAGGCATTTTGCAAGGTGCGTAAGGCTTTTAAGTTAAGTGTTTCAAGCGGAGCGGGATATTGACTGGTGCAGTGCATGAAGGCAACCGCATCGCTGAAGCGAAAGCCGTAAAACGGGGCGAGAAATTCGTGTGTGCGTTGAACATCTTTTAAATTCGCCATGCCTGTAGAAAGTAAAAGCGGAATGCCTTTCAGTGCCAAGCGTTTCAATAATGGAAAGTTCGTTAATTCACCACTACCTAGCTTGACAAAGGGCAGTTCAAAACTTTCCATAAGGGCATCGGCACTTTCATCGTCAAAGGGCGAACATAAAAAATCGATACCTTTACTTTGGGCATAGGTTCGGACTTTTTGTAAGTCTTCCGCTTCTAAAAGCAAACGTTCAAGCATGGCTTGTTGCGATTCATCATTTGAAGCAAGGGTATCATTTTTTTGTTGATACGTTGCTTTTTGGGCGGATGCCGTCGTCAAGGCCTTGGGGGTAAAGAGTTGAAATTTAACCGCGTTGGCTTGGGCGTAAATGGCGGCATCCACCAAAGCAAAAGCTTTTTCAAGTGAACCATCGTGATTTACCCCTGCTTCGGCAATCACATAAACATGGGGTTGAGTTAAGGTGGTAAATGAAAACATGAGGATCCCTTTTAAAAGCCGTCAAGATTTCCTGTTTTGGAAGTGACCGATTGCTTCATACGCTCAAAAGACGCATACGCTTCGGCGGAATCATTAAGTTCGGCTTGTTCCACTGTTTTAGCCAAGCACACCTTGATGTTGAGCTCATCTAAATCACGATCGCCCACCATAAATTCAGTGACGGTTGATAGAGTCATCACCCATTCTGCTTCGGGGCGACCTTGATCGTCGTAAGCCTGAATGGTCAAGGTGTCGGGGGTTACTTCTAGCAGCTTACCTTCATAATACCGATTGAAATAGCCTTGTCTCAAATAAACAAAACGATTTACTAAAGGCAAAAGCTTTTTATACATCGCCACGATGAAATCTCCAGATTGCATTTGCAGAAATAAAACAGATACCCACATATCCTAGCATGTATTTGGGATTTTATCAATCGCTTATTTTCCTCTTTATCCTTTGCTCTGTCCCCCCTCCTAATTTTAGGAGGGGGTTAGGGGGCGGTTAAACCCTAGATACCCTTTGTGGTTTAACCTCACCCTCGAACGTCTAAAGACGTTCTCTTCCCTCTCCTAAAATTAGGAGAGGGAGTAAAGCCACTTTTGCAAAGCCTTCTATAAATGATGACGCTTGTGCTAAAATAGAATCACTCATTTAGAGAGGATTTCTCCCTTGACGGCATTACTCGAAGACATGGAACAAGCAAACCCCTCACCCATCACGGTCAGCCGTGCGGATTTACTCGACGCACTGAAGCAGTACTGGGGCTTTGACGATTTTCGTGCCTTACAACTCGAAAGCATCGAAGCGGTTTTGACCGCTCAAGACAGCATCACACTATTTCCCACAGGCGGAGGCAAATCGTTGTGCTATCAACTGCCGATCCTCTTTTTCCCAAAAAGCACCGCTTTGATTATTAGCCCGCTGATTTCCTTAATGGAAGATCAAGTGCAACAAGCCAAAAGCAAAGGCTTCAGTGTGGGTTGCCTCAACTCATCGCAATCGCCTGAAGAACGCCGAGACATCTTCTGGCGTTATCAAAACGGCGATTTACAATTGCTCTATGTGTCGCCTGAAAAAATGGCGAATCCCCAATTTTTGGATGCCCTTCAAGCCCATGGACGCCTTGCCTACATCGCCATTGACGAAGCCCATTGCATCAGCCAGTGGGGGCATCAGTTTCGTCCTGATTATCAAAAGCTCGGGGGCTTGCGTGATGCCTTTCCGCATTTAGCGATTCATGCCTTCACCGCCACCGCCCCTCGTCCTGTGGTGCAAGACATTGAAACCAGCCTCAAGCTCAAAGACGCCGAACGCTTTCAGTCTTCCATGTTTCGAGCCAATTTGCAGTATAAAGTCGCTCAGCGTTCGGGGCGTTTGTCCGAATTCTTACAAGAACAGGTTCTGCCGATTTTGCAAAGTCGCAAGGGGCAAGCGGGCATTATTTATTGCTTGAGCCGTAAAGATGTGGAAGACCTCGCACTTGCCCTGCAAGTCAATGGCATCAATGCGAAAGCCTATCACGCGGGTTTGCCCGATGCCTTGCGTAGCCAAAACCAAGACGCCTTCATGCAAGGCAAGGTCAACATTATGGTGGCGACCACCGCCTTTGGCATGGGCATTGATCGAGCTGATATTCGCTTTGTGATTCATGCCAGCATGCCACAATCGCTAGAAGGTTATGTGCAAGAAGCAGGCAGGGCAGGGCGTGACGGTTTGCCTGCCACTTGCTATTTGTTTAAGCGAGCAGGTGATGAGCGTAGTTGGACGAATATGCTCACAAAAAGTGGGGAATCTACGCAACGCTTGTGGAATATGTTGATGTATACCGATAGCAATGCGTGTCGGCATCAGCAGATTTTGGATCACTTTGGGCAGACGCTGAAAAGCAAGCGATGCACGGGTTGCGACGTTTGCCAGACCCGTCCTGCGGTGTATGAAGACAGTGCGTTGTTGATGAAGCATGCCTTTTCGGTGATTCATCGCTTGAAGGACCATGCCACGCCTGACACGGTGGTCGGAGCGTTGTATGGGGATCTAGCGCCTGTGGCGATGGGGCATCGGGAGCTGGTGCAAGCCTTGCCGAGTTTCGGGAGCTTTAAAAAAGAAGGAGCGTTCCGTATTTCCTTGTATCTAGAGCAGTTGGAGCGTTTAAACTTCATTAGATTGCCTCATCATGCAGGTCAAGTTGAAGCTTACAAGCTTGAATCCAAGGCGATTAAGTGGCTCAAATCCAGTGACTTTGCCTTGGATGAAACACCGCTCATGCGAGCGGAAGATGCCATCCCTCTGCCGACGCTTGCTGATTCGATCGATCGTTTGCCGAAGCTGATTTTACCGAATGCTCGCCCGAAACCGCCTCGTAAACCACGCAAACGCCAACCACGCACCCCGACGTTTTAAGTATTGTGAGTGAGGCTCGCATCATAAACGGTTTCAAACACCGCCTGCAATTTAGGAACGGCTTCCGCTAAGGTATCGTTGACGATGGCGACATCATAATGCGACGCTTCTTGAAGTTCTTCCACCGCTTTGGCAAGTCTTAGCAAGCGTTTTTGTGTGTTTTCACTGTTTCGGGTGTTTAAACGACTGTACAAAGTCGTCATTTGCCCTGCTAGGTTGGGGATGCTAAGCGCTTGAGCCAGAGGCTTTAACGTGGGGTGATCTGAAAGAGCCGTTCCCACTTGAGCCGAAAGTTCTTGTTTTAGCGCAATGTCTTGACTCGTGGGGGGTAAAACAAAAACGCTCAAGATATTATAATCAGGCTTTAGTTTGTCGATTTCTTTTTTGCCTTCGGTTTCAATTTCCAAAACAGGCAATAAGCCAAGTTGGTGAATACGTGCCACTTCACTTTTGGGCGTGCCGTACATGTCCCCAGAACCTGACGACTTAAACTCTAAAAATTCCCGGGTTTCGACCTTCTTCCTAAAGGTGTCGCTATCTAAAAAATAATAGTCGACGCCATCCGTTTCGCCAGCTCTTGGGGGGCGAGTGGTGGCAGAAACCGTGGCTTGAAACGCTTGCCATGACGTACCTTCATATCCAAGTCCGTAATCACTTTTGCCGGTGTATAAGGCGTTTCGTAAAACGCCTTTGCCCACACCTGAAGGACCACTATAGACCACAAGGGTGGGTTTTTGAGGGTCGAAATCTTGGGTCAATGCCTGCAGGGCTTTACGTTTTTGAGGATTGAGCGAATCTAAAAGCAACATGATGAAGCATCCATTTTTATTAGGGGACTTTACGAAAGTGTCTTTACCCCCTCTCCCTATGGGAGAGGGTTGGGGTGAGGGATTCGGGATGTTCAACTATAGCTGGTGTTTCCCTCATCCTAGCCTTCTCCCATAGGGAGAAGGAACAAAGCAAAAAGAGCCTTGAAGTCTTCCTTTAATCTAACACAAAAAGGTATTTTTTAGACGATTTTATAGAAGACTTTATAGAAGACTTTTGCCTAAAGTCAAAAAACTTGTTAAACTAAATACATCCCTTATGCTATTTCTAAGCCAAATCAAACGAGGTTCCTATGAGTTTGAATATCGAAGAAATGTTGGTGCAACTGCGTCAGCAATCTGCCAAAATTTTACTGGTGGACGATGAACATATCGTCACCTCAAGTATTGAAAGTTATCTGATGCTTGAAACCCCTCACGATATTGTCAGCCATAATAACCCGCTCGATGCCCTTGGGGCTTTGGATACGATCCGCCCTGATGTGGTGGTGAGTGATTTCAACATGCCACAACTCACAGGTATTGAGTTCTTAAAACGTGTGAAGGCTCAGTTTCCGAATGTGGAAACCATTTTATTAACGGGCTATGCCGACAAAGAAAACGCCATTGCCGCTATTAACGAAGTGGGAATTTATCGTTACCTTGAAAAACCTTGGGACAACGCCCAACTTCAAGCCACGATTGAACAAGCCCTTGAACGTCAACGCTTGGTCAGAGGGCTTGAAAATACGCTTAAAAAAGTGAATAAACTCAATAGCACCTTGAAAAATTATAATGTCGTACTCGAAGAAACCGTCGCCAAACGCACGGAAGCCCTTGAAGAAGCCAAAGCCGAGCTTGAAGCCATTTTTAATCACAGTGCGGATGCCATTGTGATCTTAGATCGTTTAGGTTATGTGGAACTGTACAATCCTGTTTTCGAAACGTGGGTGAAGCAGGCATACGGGGAAAATACCCGCGTTTTGAAGGAATCTCAGGTGATCCAATGGGTGGCGAATCTGCGAATGGACGAGGTCAGAGCTGCCTTTGCAAAAGAAGAATCCTATTATTTGGAAACACGTTTACAGGGCAATGAAATGCCTATTGAAGCACTTGGTACCCAATTGCCTCATACCGAAGGGCGTAGTTTGTGGATTTTCAGAGACGTCACCCAACGTCGTAAATTGGATGAATTACGTCAGGACTTTGTCGCCACACTCACCCATGACTTACGCACTCCCTTGCAATCTACGTTGCAGTTTTACGAGTTTTTCACACAGGGCAAGTTTGGCAAGACCACAGATCAACAACTTGATATGCTTAAAGTGATGAGCGAAAGTCATACTGATTTATTAAGTTTGGTCAATACGCTGTTGGATGTGTATCGTTATGAAGCGGGGCGTCAAAATGTCGTTTTACAAGAGTTTGACATCTTTCATGTGATTAACCAAGTCGTTGATGCGTTGGCTCCTTTGGCTGAAGAGCGTAAGCACTTGCTTCAACTGCTTCCTTGCGACTGGAGCGATAATCGTGTTATTTTTGGCGATGTGCTGGAAATCAAGCGTGTGATGACCAATTTAATTGGCAATGCGTTGAAGCATACGCCTGAAGGCACGCACGTAGAAGTCTCTGCCAAAATACAGCGCCCCGATATTAAGCCGTGGCGAGGTTTTTCGGATGAAGATATGACCCCTCCCGAAGCGTGGTTGGGTTGGTTAAGCATTGAAATTAAAGACAACGGGCAGGGTATTCCTAAGGAAGATCAAGGCCACTTGTTTCAACGTTTTTCACAAGGCACCAGTCGTAAACGCAATAGTGGAAGTGGCTTAGGCCTTTATCTGGCTCAGCAAATCATGCACCAGCACGGGGGAGTCATTACGCTAGAGAGCAATGAGCAAAGCGGTTCGGTTTTTACCTTATGGGTTCCAATTTTTGAGCGAGACGGTTTTCTGCATGACACTTTACAAGCGTCTAAGCAAAAGCATCGTCGTGCCGTTAAGGCAGGGGACTAGAACGCTCAGTTTTCGTAATGCCTCACAAATAAAGACCGCAATCGCTTCAACAACGATTTTTCTCGGCTACGCAAGGCTTGGTAACTAATGCCAATGCCTTGCGCCAACGTCTTGATGCTTTGGACATCTAACGAAACGTTTAGATCTTTTTTCACGGGAAGCTCTGCAATATCTGTTATGCCAAAACGTTGAGCAAGGTAGATTCGCTCCTGAGGTGTGCAGTATTTTTTCACCACGCCTTTGACTTGTTGGTGACGTTCTTTCGCAATAAGCCCATCTAAATACGACAAGTTCTGCCAATAAGAACGCACGTCTAGCACAAAATCGATGCGTTCAGGTTGGCATTCTTGTGCGTGGCGTATCGTTTTTTCAGCATAACGTTTGAGTCCAAACTTTATCGTGGCTTTAATGTACGCCTTGCATTGTTCTAGGCTAAAGTTGAGGTTGAGGTGTTTAACGGCGGTGTAAAACAAGTTTAAGGCTTCTTGTTCCAAGTCTTCTGGGTTCAAGATTTGGGCGGATTCGGATGAATAATGGCGAATATGCTGCGTAAGTTGAGACGTCCAGCTTCGCCAATCGCGAACGAGTCGACGAAAGGCATGAGGGCATCCTGCTTTGGCACGACGGTAATCGTCCACTGTGGATCGGTTTTGCATTTTTTGTCCCTAACAATAGTCATAATGTGTTTGCGAGTCGAGTGTTTGGAAATGTAGAGCTGGTTTAAAAACGTCCTACTCCCTCCCCTTTAAGGGGAGGGTTGGGGTGGGGAGTAGATGTCAACACTGGGTTTGAGACATCCCCCTCTCTTCCTAGCCCTCTCCTCAAGGAGAGGGGGACAGGATTTAAAAACTATACATTGTCACTATGTAGCATTAAAACAGTCTTTGCTAGTTTCGTAAACTTATTGTTACAAAAGGCACGATTTAGTAACAGATTGTTTTTATTAACATGTAAAACAAACCCCCTCAGACTCCCTTTCGTATTCCTACCCCCCTAATCTTAGAGAGATTAAAATAATGATGACCTTTAGTAATATTAATAACAGTTCCGCTAACACAGTTCTTAAAGCCTTCAAAACAGACGCCGCCGCTTCAAAAGTGGTGGAAGAAGTTAAAAGCAACAAAAATGTTGATCTTGATTTTGTCGAAGATACCAAGAAGGATGACAAGCTCACCAAGCTGGAATTAACCCCAGCCGATAATGTGAAAGACATGAAAATTGACATCGTTGTAAACGTCGACGACATTAAGCGCACAGCCAAAGAAAAAGGTGTAAAAGAAGACGTCTTCTTAAGTCAGCAAATTGCATCCGTCATGTCAGCGTCTTACTTGATGTTGGCTTCCATTAAAGACGGTAAAGATCCTAGCAAGTACCTTAGCAACGGCGAGTTCTTGGTGGCGTCTAACCTCTTGTCGGACGGCATGGTGCGTCGTACAAATAAGGATGCGATTCCTCTCCTTGACGAAGAACGTAAAAGCTTGGCAAAACGTATCAAAGAAGAACATGGTGATATTGAAACCGGTTCTAGTGATGCCTTTGAACTTGCTGAAAAACTTGGATTTAAAGGAATTAACACAGGTGGCTGGGCCGATAAGATCGTTAAAGACCTTGGTGAGCTTTCTGAATTGGATGAACTCGCTAAAACCGATGAAACCGATGATGATACCACCGTCGCTGAAACCGATGATACCGATAATACCGATAATACCGATAATACCGATGATACCACAGTCGCTAAAACTAAAGAAGAGAAAAAACGCTGGTGGCAGAATCCTCTCCTCATTGGTGGTCTCAGTGCTGGTGCCGGTTTCCTTCTGTCGCGTTCAATGCAGCCTAAAAAGGAAAAAAACAACGACAATGAATTGGCTAAACTGAAAAAGCAATACAAAGTCGAATTGGCTCAACAGCAAGCCCAGTACAAAGCCGAATTGGCTCAACAAAAGGCTCAACAAGAATATCAAGCCAAGCTGGCGGCTTACCAAGCCCAAGTGGCGGCGGCAGCCACACCACCTACGCCAACCACTTATGGCCTTCCGCCTTATCCTGCTTCCACGACAACCGCTTATGCCTTCCCCCCTAGTACCACTAGTAACGATTGGGCGTAAAGCTTCCCACTTTCTTATTCTCTTTATTTTCTCTCTTTTCTTGAAAAAAAGGCTCTGCACCGAAACGTGTAGGGTCTTTTTGATTGGATGCTGATTTTCAACGGATTTATCGTATAATAATAAAGTCCAAGCATTTATTTATAAGGACTCAAGCTTATGCCCTTTAGTTCTTCCACCTTTAACTCGAATCAAACCTTTAAATCCGATGACTTTCAATCGCAAAAAATTGCCGATGAAAGTGCCTTTCGCCTGCAAGTTCCCCTGTTTAATAGCATGGTGAGCGTTCATGGTTCCGTTGCCATTGCAGAAATCCTCAAGCTCATCGATATTGCAGGCTGTATTCCTGTCAAACGCCATTTGGGAGCAGACTTGGATCCTGTAACGGCATCCATTGACCGTCTCGATTTTATCGCACCCGTCTACCCGTGGGAGATTCTCTCGCTCGATGCCCGCATGACTCGGGTGTGGAAAACCAGCATGGAAAGCCGTGTGGTGGTGACTGCATGGGACTTCCGTACCGATGAGACTCGCTTGGTTGCCAATGCTTATGTGGTTGCGGTGGCGACTTCTGAACAAGGCAAAAGCAAGGCGGATGCGTCTAAAATCCCTCACTTGCTTGCCATTACCCCTGAAGATAAAATGTTGCAACGTTCTGCCGATTTGCGTAAGGACTACCGTCAACAAGAGATGGCTCAAACCGCTTGGCGCCCCATTGAAGGCGCAGAAGCAGGGGCGATCGGTCAGTTTGTGATGACGGCGATGGACGGCAACGGTTTAGAGCAGAACATCTTTGGCGGCGTGGTCTTGGCTCACATGTTTGACACGGCTCGCAAGGCAGCGACCCGTCATGTAGGGCATGGCGACATTCGATGCGTGCGTCAGGATCGCATGGATTTTAAGGCACCGACGCATATTAACGATATTTTGCGTCCCAAAGCGATTGTTACCAAAACGTGGGATGGTGCGTTAGAAGTGCAAGTCGATTGTGAAGCGGTGCCAGCGGATGGGTCACCCTGTCGCTTGGTGGCGACCACTTACTTGGTCTTTGTGGGTGCTGATGACGCAGCAAAAGTCCCTGAATGGACGCCTCGTACCGAGATTCAAACGGCTCGTCACGACGATGCTGAAGCCCGTCAACGCCTGCGAGAAGCGGAAGCTCTGGCGTTTGGCAATGTCTTGTAGAAGGCACTGCCTTGTCCCCTCTCCTTGAGGAGAAGGCTAGGGAGAGGGGGGGGTATTTCTAACACCCAGTGTCGACATCTACTCCCCACCCCAACCCTCCCCTTAAAGGGGAGGGAGTAAGAAACTTTTCACCACGCACAAAATAAAGATGCAGGGGTTTTATGCCAATCCAAGCATGAAATAATGATTGATGTTTGAATAAGTTTGTGTCACACTAATAGTAAGTCTTGAACAAGCCTTGAGCTTCAAGGTCTAGCCGTTCAAGATGAACGCCCTCATTACAATAAAGGATTACACAATGGCTATTGAACTGACGTTACCTGAACTCAAGTTGACATCCATTCACGAAGAAATTCAGCATATTAAATTGGTAACGGGTCGTGCTAACCCTGAACTCGCCAAAGAAATTGCCCAGTATTTGGATACTTATGTGTCGCCTGTTCAAATCAAAAACTTTAGTGACGGTGAACTCTACGTTCGTATTGAAGAAAGCGTGCGTGGCGAAGATGTGTACATTGTGCAACCCACTTGCGGACCGACAAACAACAACATCATGGAACTCTTGCTGATGATTGATGCCCTTAAGCGTGCCTCCGCCAAATCCATTACCGCCATTATTCCTTATTATGGATACGCTCGCCAAGACCGTAAAAACGCTGGTCGTGAACCCATTTCCGCCAAGCTCGTCGCCGATTTAATCTCCACAGCAGGAGCCAATCGTGTCGTGGCCATGGATTTACACACAGGGCAGTTACAAGGCTTCTTCAACATTATTACGGATCACCTTCACGCGACGCCTGTTTTGTTGAGCTATATTCGCACCCGTGATTTAGTGAACCCTGTGGTCGTTAGCCCTGATGCGGGCGGTGTCGAACGAGCCAGAGTCTTCGCCAAAAAGTTGGAATGCCCGATCGCTATTATCGACAAACGCCGTTCCGCTCACAATGTGGCGGAAGTCTACAATATCATCGGCGAAGTCAAGGGCCGTAGCTGTATTTTGATTGACGACATGATCGACACGGCAGGCACCATCTGTAGCGGAGCCGACTTGCTTACCGCCAATGGAGCACATGACGTGTACGTCATGGCGGCTCACCCCGTCTTTAGTGGTCCAGCGGTACAACGATTGGCGAACTCTTCCATTAAAGAAGTGATCGTCACCAATAGTATTCCCTTAAGCGAAGAAGCGAAAGCCGTAGACAAAATTAAGCAATTGTCGATCGCCAGCTTATTGGGTGAAGCCATTTGCCGTATTCACGAATCGCAGTCTATTTCGGATATGTTCAACTAGAAATGGGGAGCGTTTGCGTTGATACGAACTCAAACATTTTGATGATTCTGAATGAAAAAGCTTGCCTTTGAACTTTTAGCTCCGTATGATGTTACAAGTTTAAAAATCAAAAGGATGCCCCTAAACTTTAGACGTCCTTTTGCCGATAGTGGTTCAGTCACTTAAAACCTGACACTGTTACACCTGTAAGAAAGCGTTTCGCTTTCAAAATTAAGGAAATTGTATGAGTTTTCATGCCTTATTCACTTAGCGTTACTGTAATGAACTCGTAAAGGGAAATTTGAATTGAACACATCTTTAGAACTGCAAGAAAGTTTGCAACCCCCCCCACTCCATGCGTTTGAAGCTTCAGTAAAATCCCCAACTGAACAGCACTTCGCCAAACCCGCCCCGAATTTAGGACGCCACCTGCTCGCTGAATTCTTTGATTGCACCCCCAACGTATTGAATAACAATGCCTTGGTTGAACAGCTCATGACGGAAGCTGCGGTTGCATGCGGTGCTACCATCGTTCAAAGTTGTTTCCATCACTTCAATCCCTATGGTGTAAGCGGTGTGATTGTCATCGCCGAATCTCACCTTACGATTCATACATGGCCTGAATATGGGTATGCGTCTGTCGACTTATACACCTGTGGGGATCAATGTGACCCCGCCCTTGCCTTTAATTACTTGCAAGACAAGTTCAAGGCAAGCGAATCGAATTACTTAGAGTTTGCTCGTGGATTGATGAACCCTGCCACGGGTAAAATGATGCGTCACCCTGCTCGCCAAGTCGGCAGCCCCACGATGCGTCAAGTGGATTTTGACCAAGCAACTCCTTTGTCGACGCTGCGTTCGGCGAAAGAAGGCACGGCATCGAGCAGGGCTTAGGCTCCGCTGGATTCAAAATCAATTTAGGTAATTTTAACGAAATTTATAAAGGGTTTTATTATGGCAATTATAGAACAAGGCTTTGGGCCTCACTTGATGTTAGACTGTCGTGAATGCGACATCGACAAAATTTCCGATTTGGCGTTGGTGCAGTCCTTTTTGGATGAGCTACCTGAACTGATTGGCATGACGAAAATCATCCCACCCTATGTGTTCCCTTATAGTGGCTTAGTGCCTGAAGATAAAGGCATTACAGGCGTGGTGATTATCGCTGAATCGCATTTGACCTTTCATTCCTTTGTGGAAAAAGATTACTTTTTCTTCGATATTTTTAGCTGTAAGCCCTTTGATATTGACTTTGTGGAACAGCACGTGATTAAAACCTTTGGCGTGAAAAGCTATGAGCGTTTTATGTCTGAACGAGGCCGCCAATTCCCTCGCTATATTTCAGACAAACTCGTGGAAGGGGCTTCAGAAGTCCTGCCATCTGCGGTGAATGTGTAGCCCTTTAGCTTTAAGCCTTTCTAAACGGAGTCGGTGAACATCGGCTCCGTTTTTGTGTTTGAAAATCTGCAATAAAAAGCCTGTAATGAAAAGCTCATTACAGGGGGACATAGGCATATAGAGGAGAGGGAGAGGTAAAATCTGAAACATGGGGTGTATGCGGTGAAGCCTGCGGGCTTCGGGGAGTGTTTAAAAGCGGTTTAAAGCGGGTTGTGGACTTCTGAATGAGGGTACAGAGCCTTCGGCGGTGGAAGGGTCTGTACAAATGTATACACAATGATATTAGGTGGCGTACCTAGAGCGAAATGTTTACATAAAATCGGTGTGGGATCTGAACTGGAAAAAAATAAGAAAAGGGGAACGATAGGTTCGTAAATTAGGGTTGGGGTTGGGAAGGAAGTGAAGGAAGGAGAAGGAAATTCTTGGGATGGGTGGGGTTTGAAGAAGCTCTGGGTTGTGAGTCTCTTCACTTTAATAAAGTCTTCATAATTGTGATTATTGCTTGTATGTTACAAAGCTTAATAATTTATAAAAAGCGTACATTTGTTTTTATAAAGATTAAATCACTTTAATAATGTAATTTTAATCCGAAAAGCGTTTCTTTCCATTCCTTTCTGTCACACTAAAAAAGAATGTAGCCTTAGAAAAGAGAGCTTAGAACCCATGGATATTTTCGCAATTGTAGGACTCGTACTCGCCTTTATGTCCGTCATTGGCGGTCAAGTCCTCGAAGGTGGTTCGATTATGGCATTGGTTCAACCCACTGCGTTCATGATCGTGGTCGGGGGATCCGTTGGGGCAACCGTGCTTTCTTTTACACCTGTAGAACTTAAAAATGGTATCGGCACCTTGGGGCTTATTTTTCAAGGGCATCATCAAGATCCCAAGGCGATGATTCAATTGCTGATTAGCTTAGCGACCAAGGCTCGTAAAGAAGGGATTCTAGCCCTTCAAAATGATATTACCCAAATTGCAGATCCCTTCCTTAAAAAAGGCATGGAACTCATGACCGACGGCACGGATCCTCAATTGTTGAGAGACATCATGGAAACGGAACTCACCGTCTACGAAGAAAGCATGGGAGCCGCCGCCAAAGTGTGGGAAACCGCTGGAGGCTTTACGCCAACGGTCGGGATTATCGGGGCGGTATTGGGTTTGATTCACGTTATGGAAAACTTGAACGATCCATCCAAGCTCGGTTCAGGGATTGCCGTTGCCTTTGTGGCTACAGTTTACGGCGTGGCGTTTGCCAACTTATTGTTTATTCCCTTAAGCAGTAACGTCAAATTTAAGGTGAAGCATATTATTCACGAACGCACGATGATGGTTGAAGGCGTTATGGCGATTCAAGCGGGGGAAAGTCCTAACTTTATTCAAGAAAAACTCAAAGTCTATTACCCCGAAGTGGGTAAAGAGTTGGATGCTGGAGCGGGCAAATAGTTTCTTGTAAGTGCGACCTATTTGGGGTATTCTTAACAGGTTTGACACTTGTAAAAAAGGATACCTTGCCATGTCTCAACTTTCTGCTCCCTTTGCCTTTCACACTGATGATCATGCCCTTGCCGATATTGGCGTTTTTGGTGGCTCAGGATTTTATCAGTTTTTGGAAGATACCCAAACCATTCGTCTTGAAACGCCTTTCGGCTCCCCTAGCGATGAAATCACGCTCGGTACGGTCAATGGAAAGCGTGTGGCATTTTTGCCTCGTCACGGTAAAAGTCATACCATAGCTCCACATCACATTAACTATAAAGCCAATGTGTGGGCAATGAAAAGCTTGGGCGTGCATACGGTTATTTCCCCCTGTGCCGCAGGGAGCCTTCAAAAAGAGGTGGCTCCAGGGCATGTGGTCATTTGCGACCAATACGTCGACCGCACGCATAGCCGTGCCGATACCTTCTACGAAGGAAGCATCATCACCCATGTGTCGGCTGCGGATCCTTTTGATGAAGAAGGTCGTCAGTGGGCGATTGAAGCAGGCAAAGAAGCAGGTTTAACCGTGCATGAAACAGGCACAGTCGTGGTGATTCAAGGGCCTCGTTTTTCGACGAAGGCGGAAAGTCAGTGGTTTCGCAATCAAGGGTGGGAAGTCATTAACATGACGCAGTACCCTGAAGTCCACTTGGTGAAAGAGTTGAACCTTTATCCGATTAGCATTGCGTTGATTACCGACTACGATTCAGGTGTGGATGGCATCCCCCCTGTGAGTCATGGGGAAGTCATGGCGTTTTTCAATCAAAATGTGGTGAATGTGAAGACGTTGTTGTTTAAACTCATTGACAAGATTCCTGCTCGCCGTCCTTTGCCTGATTACGTCCCTGCTGAACGCTAGGAAACAGGCTTTATTCTTAAATAAAGTTGAACTTAACACTTTCTTTACAATACATTACATTTAGATATATCTGCATTATAATGAAAAGAAAGTATAGAAAGGCTTGTATGGTAATTGTTGAAAAAACCAAAGTAAATCAGCTACTTTTACAAGGTGATAAATATATACTTCAGTATTTAGAATCATTAGGAAAACTTCCTAATGATTTTGAAACGTCTATTTTCTTTGATTTGCTTAGAAACCCTAATGATAAAGTTCGTGTTGCTACCATAAAAAATATTGGGAAGTTAGCCGATCTTGCTTTTTTGAATGATTTATTTGGTATCGCTCTTAACGACAAAAACACTATGGCTAGAAGAGAAGCAACCTCTTCTATTGGCAGGATGCGAAATGAAAAAATAATTCCTTCTTTAATTAAAATCCTGGATGACGAGGACCCCAAAGTAGTCATGCAGGCTATTCGTGGTTTACTTAATTTCAAAGAAAATACTTTAGTCCAAACAGCACTAAAAGAAATTGCATTGCACCCTAATGAAGAAATAAGTTATATTTTAGAAAAAGAGTTTGTTACTGGTTCTCAAAAAAAAATATTGAAATCTAATCATGTTGAATCCCCTGATTTTCTAAAAAATGCGGTGATTCACTCAGATGTATTAGACGCTATACGCCTAATACCAAGTGATTCTATCCACCTGACTTTCACATCTCCACCCTATTACAATGCAAGAGATTATGCAATTTATAATAGTTATAGTGAATATCTTGATTTTTTAAAAGATGTTTTTCAAGAATTACACCGAATTACCAAAGAAGGGCGTTTCTTTTTACTTAATACATCGCCAGTAATTGTGCCTCGATTAGGTCGTAATTTTTCAAGTAAACGCTACCCTATTCCTTATGATCTTCATTCAGCACTCACTGAAATGGGATGGGAATATATTGACGATATTGTATGGTTAAAACCTGAAGCTAGTGTCAAAAATAGAAATGGCGGTTTCTTTCAACATCGTAAGCCCTTGGCTTACAAGCCGAATACCATAACAGAATGTGTTATGGTATATAGAAAAAAAACCACGAAATTATTAGATTGGAATATCAAGCAATATCCTCAAGATATTATTGAAAAAAGTAAGGTTTTAGAAGAATACGAGACATCAAATGTTTGGAAAATAGACCCCACTTTTGACAGAACACACAGTGCTGTTTTCCCTATTGAATTATGTAATCGAGTTATTAAGTTTTATTCCTATTGGGGTGACTTGGTGTTCGATCCCTTTGGAGGAAGTGGAACTGTGGGCGAAGCTGCTAAAAATCTCAACCGCTATTTCTTATTGACTGAAAAAGAAGATTTATACATAGAACGAATTAAAGAAAGAGTGCTGAAAAATAGTTTATTAGATACGCGTACCCCTCAATTTCTTTCTTTAAATGACTTACAAATAAAAGCGAAAGAATATCACCATGCTAACTCATCAAGTGATTAAGAGCATCGTTACAAATGTGATTAAAGGACAAGATTATAGAAATGAGATTGTCGATCGTATTAATGCTGTTTTTTTAGATTTTGCAATTTCTTTCTTTAAAGAAGTGGTCACCGCAAAACTAAGTTCTAAAGATATTTCTGAAGATTGGTACCGTAAAACTTTTTTGTCTGAAGATTTAGATAAGGAAAAGATTGTCATTCATTCAGGACTCAATATGAAAACTGTTACCAATATGTACAATTCAGGGACGAAAAGCGTTTGTATTGATGCCGCTAATACACATTATGAGGGATTGTCTTCTTTAATCAATACACTCATTGAGGAGGACCCTGAAATCAACCTAAGCCTTACGATTAAGTTTCGAGAGGTTAGTGTGGAACTTAATTTAAATGAAAGTTTAATTGTAATAAATACATTAGCGGTTAAACGGTCTGCCATAAGAGGTGGATTTTGGAGCAGTGCTGGTAAACAAGCTGAAAAGATATTGATGAAGACCTTATGTGGCTTGTATCAAGTACCGAGTCAGTACTTTTGTCAATTAGACAACCCTGATTCAAATAGAGAAGTTGATTTTTTTCTGACAACTAAAACGGGGGCTAGATTACGTTGTGAAGTAAAGCTTATGGGCAAAGGGAACCCTGAAAGTGCGGATGCTATTTTTGCTCGTGAATCACATATATTTATAGGTGATAAGCTTTCTGACAAAGTTAAACAACAATGTAAAGAACTTGGCGTAAAGTGGGTAGAGTTACGAAATGAAAATGGGGTGGGCTTTCAAGATTTTGGAACCATTTTACAAGATTATCAAATTCCTTATACCCCCTTCAATAAAGATTTAGATACAGAATTGAGCCGTATCCTGAAAGAAATCTCTATTTGAGGTTGTGTTTCGCTTTTAAGGATTCCCCATGCTAAGCCCAGAAGTCAACGCCGTGTTTGAAACCCTGCTCAAAGGCATCGATGTTGAAAAAAAACATCGATTCATCAACGTGCAAGGCAAAGAACGTCGCTTTGATGCCTTCGTTCGTTTGCAACTTAAGCTCGTCATCAAGCACGTCTTCGACGAAGATGCCATCCCGAAACTGCTGATGCAGTTTCAACGCTACGACATGATGGATCTCCCCCTGCGGATGCACGCTGTTGATGCCCTCGAACACTTTTGCCATGCCATGTTTAAGCCCCCGACGAAAAAAACGGCGACCGTTGATGATGATGAAAACGTCTCCGCTGGGCAGCAGTCTTTGGCGAAGATTAAAGGCATCGGTCCGAAATTGGAAGCGATGCTCCGAAGTTTGGGCTTGTCAACGGTGGAAGACGTCTTGCGATACGCCCCCCGTCAGTATATTGACTATCAGCAACGCAAAAAGCTCGCAGATGTCATGGAAGGCGAATACGTGAGCCTCATTGCCACCATTAAGCGAGTGGAATCGCACGATTTAAAAAGTGGAAAACTCAGTGTGTTGCGGTTTTTATTTCAAGATGATAGCGGAAAAGCCAGTTCACAACGCTTTTTCAGCACCCGCCAACGAGCCATGCTCGAAAGCGTCAAATCCAAGTTTCCCAAAGGCACGGAAGTCCTGATTAGCGGTAAAGTCAAGTGGGACAGCTTCAATCACTGCCCCCAACTCGACAACGCCGAAATGCAAACCTTGAGCTACGAAGACGGCGACGAATCCCCGATGCTGGGGCATGGTGCGACGACCGTCTTGCCTGTGTATCCCTTGACGCAGGGCTTGAACCTGAAAAGCCTGCGTCGATGCATTCAAAACGCCCTCGACACCTTTAGTGCCAAAATCCCCGATGCCTTGCCTGAAGCGATTCGCCAAGAACACCAGCTTATGGGCGTGCATGAAGCCTTTCATAGCTTGCATTTTCCCATGAATCTAGCGATTGCCGAAAAAGCCAAGCATCGCTTTGGCTTTGAAGAATTGTTCCTGTTACAACTGCGTTTGGCGTTGATGCGTTACACCTATAAGCATGAAATACAGGGGCAGAGCATCCATGTGAAGCCCGATGGCTTGGTGCATCAGTTTTTGGAAAGCCTGCCGTATCAGTTGACCAACGCACAAGCACGATCCTTCCAAGAAGTCTGCGACGATTTGGCGTCTCCTTTACCCATGAACCGCCTGCTTCATGGGGATGTCGGTAGTGGTAAGACGGTGGTGGCGATGCTCACCCTGTTGGTGGCGATTGAAAATGGTTTTCAAGGGGCGTTTATGGCTCCCACAGAAATCCTCGCTGAACAGCACTATCAAGGTTGCGTCGAAATGTTGGCTCCCTTGGGGATTAAAACGGCGTTATTGGTGGGCAAACTCGGAGCGAAAGCCAAACGAGAAGTCTTGCAATCGCTCGCCAATGGGCAGATTCATCTCGTGGTGGGGACGCACGCCCTTATTCAAAAAAGCGTCGAGTTTCAGCGTTTGGGCGTTGTGGTGGTGGATGAACAGCATCGCTTTGGCGTCAAGCAACGGCTGGCTCTTCGCAATAAGGGAGTCGATGATCAAATGCCTGAACTGCTTTCCATGACCGCCACGCCCATTCCTCGAACGCTTGCCATGACCATGCACGGCGACTTGGATGTTTCGGTGCTAGATGAACTGCCTCCGGGGCGGTCGCCGATTGTGACCCGTCTCTTAAGCAATAGTCATCGAAAAGAAGCGTATGATCTGATTGAAACGCAGTTGGTCTATGGTCGTCAAGCGTATATTGTGTTTCCTTTGATCGATGAAAGTGAAAGCTTGAGTGCCAAAGCTGCTTCCGCTGAATATGAACGCCTGCGAACCGAAGTTTTTCAGCATCGGCGTGTGGGACTCATGCACGGCAAGCTGAAATCTGAAGAAAAGGATGCCGTCATGCACGCCTTTGTGCAAGGCGACTTGGATATTTTGGTTTCCACGACTGTGGTGGAAGTCGGCGTGAACGTGCCGAATGCGAGTGTCATGCTCATTGAAAATGCGGAGCGTTTCGGGCTGGCTCAACTTCACCAGTTACGAGGGCGTGTGGGTCGTGCGGAACATCAAAGTTACTGCGTCTTGATTGCTCAACAAAAGAACGAAGAAACGACCAAACGCCTTGAAATTATGGAAGAAACCAGCAACGGCTTTGTGATTGCCGAACATGACCTCGCCATTCGAGGACCAGGCGATTATGTGGGTTTGCGTCAAAGTGGCTTGCCAGAACTGCAATTTGCCAACTTGGTCGACGATTACGAGCTATTAGCTCAAGCACGCCAAACGGCGTTTGAGTGGGTGGAGCGTTTGGGCGTGGCGGGGCTTCAAAGGGAGCATCCGATTTTATGGGAAAAGCTACGTCAAGATTCTTCAGAAGAAGTGAAACTACTTTCTTCGGGCTAATACCATTTAAACGATTGACTATCGTATTCTAATCCTTCGATGCATCCGACGCCTTTTGACGAGCCGTAGTCGTCTTACCCATACTTTGGGTCGTTGACTTAGGCTTGGCCTCCGCCGTTGACTTATTCAAGCCTTTGGCGGATGTCGCTTCTTTAGAGGTCTTCACCTTTTTATCTTCATCACCAGCTTTTTTCGCATTGGCTTTACGAGGCTTTTTCAGTGTTTCTCCCACTTTGGCCAGCGTTTCTTCGCACGACGTGGCATTCGCTCCAATGGCGGGTTTGACGAGGTCGTTCATAAACTCAATGGCATCCAAGACTTTTTGCTTCGCTTGCTCTTTGGCGACCCGCATTTCGGGGGATTCGGTGACTCGTGCAATTAAGGCATCGATTTCCGAAGCTGTTAACGCCAAATCACGCTTATTCGGCTGAATCAACGGGGGATTCGAATCATTAAATAAGGCGAGCCCAAGGGCCAATTTTTCTTCAACGTTGGAATTAGAAGGAATGGCATCAAGATCCACACCCGAATCAATCAGAGAAAGAATGTTGTTAACTTTTTGATCCGCTAAATCCCTTTTAGATGGATTAATGACCTCTTCAATCAAAGCATGACGTTCCACTTCAGAAAGTTCAAACGGACCAAGAGATTCAGGCTTCTTAGGCGGTGTAGGAACGTCTTTAGGTAACGGTTCAAAAGAAACGGTTCTTTTCATGGGTGCTTCACTTTCTTGAGAATTCGTTTCTTTAGTATGAATGATTTTATCGGTCAAAGCATCTGAAGATTCAAAAATATCCTCTGAAGGGTTTTCTTTTTCTTCGTCAAGGGATTGATTTTCTGAAGTTCTTTCATTTGTAACATCTGATGGTTCTATGACTACTTCTTCAATGGCAGGAATGGCTTCTTTCTCTTCAGCTTGTTCAGGCGTACTAAGAATTAAAACCAAAAAACGACCCATTCGTTTAATCTTTGGCGTTAAGCTGTTTGGCACTGCTTCTTGTAGGGTCGCCAATCGCACCATTTCAGGATCCAGTTCCACCCCTTGCAAAATAGCATCTTGAATATCCATGTTTACAGGGGCATATAGTTCTTCAAGATGACCCACTTCTGCTAATGCTTGGTTCAGCATGTCTTCCGCCAATTTTTCTTCTTCTAAAACAGCTTTACGTTCCGCCTTACGTTGCAAACCTTGGAATTCAAAGTCACTTAACTTTTTTTCAAAAACCAGTTTGATTAATGTATGTACTTCAATACGACTTTGTGCGGTTGAGCTAAAATCACCGTCACCTGAGTATTGACGAGCCAAGTTGTCTAAAGCTTGTAAGCACAATAAAAGTCGTTTCCCAACTAAGGCACGCCCTTGTTCATTTAAACCCATGACTTCGTTTAAAGCACGAGACACCAATGAATGATGTGCTTTATTTTGCATGAATTGCCGTAAGCGTTTAAGTCCTAATGAGCTTGAATCTTCTTCAAAAACAACAGCTTCATATTCTTGAAAAGCCAGTTCTTTAGCATAAGTGTAAAGTTGTTTACCTATCAGTTCTTGCGTATAATCAGGCAAGGCCTTAAGAAGGATTAAAGCACGATTGAGCATTGAATATTTAGCGTACCATGCTTGGTTTTCTTGACTAGAATCATCATACATCATGCGGAAGAACCTTTAATAAATTTTGCCTTTTATTTCAGTGCTTCGCTTTCGGATGAAAAAAAGAACATCTTCAAGCGGCTCCCCTAGATTGGGGAGTTTTACGCCTAATTAAGGCGTTGCAAGGTAGCGGACGTCTATGGGGCGAGAAAGAGTGTTTCGTTATACACGCGAATACGCTGTATTTTGGGCTTTTGTAACATTTTTTAGTGTGATTGTTTTTATTTGTAACAAAAATTAAAGTTTGTCGTGCCTCTGCCGACAGATAAACTATGTTACAACAATTAAAACAATAGCACACTTTAAGTAAACGCTTGTTTTAATACTAATATAGAGACTTCTCAATCTACATATCTCTCTATAGGCATCTCATTAAAAAAATTTCTCATAGGTAACATACACGGATACGTTAGACATAACACTAGTTTATAAAGGACATAAGGATATTTTCATGACCAACAATACCCGTACGCAAACCAAGAAAAAAGCGAACAGCACTTTAGTCGATGGTACACAAAGCAAAGCAAACTTCTCTACCCAAGTTTCCCCAAAAGTGCAAGGGGCTTTTACATCGAATCGTTTGATACATCATCAAGTTTTAGAAAGCATCACGCCTGATTCACCCCAGCGTTTGATGTTGGAAGACTTACCAAACCCTTTAAACTTGAAGGCTGGTGTGGCTAAAGATGCCCAAATCGCTGAATGGTTGACGACATGGATTAAAGCAGGTTTTACTTCAGGGGACTTACATGAAAATCACTTACTTCCTTTGAAGAAAGAGCTGTCCGATTATTTGTGCGTTAGTGTCGGAACCGTTCAGAATGCCATTCGCTTTGTGGAAGATGAAGGCTGGGTAGAATCCAAACAACGCATCGGTACCTTGTTGAGAAATGCGAGTCAAACGCAAGACGAACAACGCATCCGTAAGCAAACTTCTAAACGAGATCAAACCGTTTTAGCCATTCAACAGTACATCGTCAACGAAGGCATTGCGGTAGATTCGCTTTTACCTTCAAGTCGAGAAATGGCTAAAATCATCCAAGCGGCACCGAATACAACCCGTTTAGCCATGGAATTTTTGGCTCATGAAGGTTTGCTTGAAGCCATGGGCAATCGTGGGAAAAAGCCGAACTGGACGTTGAAACGCCTACCTGATGTGGAAAATGTCGGTAATGATTTTGCTTCCATTCAGACGGATACATTGATTGATCAAATCGAACGTGATTTAAAGGCGTTAATTTCAGATCGTTATGAAGTCAACGACAAATTGCCTCCGCATCAGGAACTCGCAACGTTGTTTAAAGTTTCCATCAAAACGGTGCATGATGCCATGCAACGCTTGGCGGAACAAGGAATGATTCATTCCAAACGAGGACGTTACGGCACCTATGTGACTCGTTTGCCGTTGCATTTTATTTCGCTGAATACGATGGAATCTTTGTTCGTGCCTGCGGAACAGCACATTGATTTGTACGATTATGAAAAGGCTTACCAAGCTTTAGATGAAAGATTGACGTCGTCCTTTCGCAGTGGCGATCAGTTGCCGAATGTTCAGGACTTATCATTAGATATTGGCGTTACGGTGAATTCGGTACGTCGAGGTTTGAAGCAACTGCAAGAAGAAGGGCGTGTAAGCTTTAAGCGTGGTCGCTTCGGTGGAGCCATCGTCGTATAAACGAAAATCAACAGTCTTGTTCAAGGAGGGTTTTATTGAAGCCCTCCTTCAACGCATTTAATCTTTATAGAAGACTCTGCGAAAGTGCTTACTGCAAGGATTTTCCTTTAGTTTCTTCGCCAAAGAAGAGCGTCGCCATAATAATCAAGGTGAACAGGCTAAATACGGTCGCGGATTGGGCAAATCCGCCTAAGGCTTGTACTAAAACCCCTACCATTAAGACGGATAAAGCGGTGAACACTCGTCCTGCATTGAAGCAAAAGCCTACGGCAGACATCCGAATGCGAGTGGGGAACAGTTCGGGGATGTAGACATAAAACGACGATTGCGTTAAGCCGTGAAAGAAGCCAAAGGCTCCGCCCACCAAGTACAAGGCAGGGTGAAAACTTTTGAAGCCTAAAAACAAGACGAGTGAAGAAATAAGAATCCCTAAGCTGCCCATAAAAATAGATGCTTTTCGTCCAAATAAGTGGGTAAAAAAGCCCGCACAGGTGCATCCTACAATGGCGAAAATACCTTGACTCATCACTTGAATGGCTCGGGCATCGTCAGGACGCTTGGGCAAGCTGTCTACCCATGAAGGCAACCACGCCAATGCCGCCCAAAACACGGTGAGATAAGCGGCAAAAGAAACGCCCCCCACCCATAAATTACGACGATTTTCAACGTCAAATAAAAGCTTCCACAACGAGGTTTTTTCTTGTTGAGTTTCAGCTTGACTGAGCTGATCGTCCATCCATTTTTCGCTTTCGCCCAGGTTGCGTCTTAAGAAGAAAATAAGCAATGCGGGTAAGGATCCGAAAAAGAAGGCGTGACGCCAGTCTTGCACAAAGTAGTTTAAAACACCCGAAAGCATCTGCCCGATTTGGTAACTGCTAATGAGCATCGCTACCGCAAAAGCACGGCTTTTTTCAGGCCATACTTCCGACAAGAATGTCGTAATACTCACTAATTCTCCGCCAATGCCCAAGCCTGTTAGGAAGCGAAAAAACGCCAAAAGCTCCCAATTGTGAGCCAGCCCCCCCAAGCCTGTGAAGATGGAATACAATAGAATGGATCCCATCATCGCTTTGACGCGACCAAACTTGTCACCAATATACCCAAACAGGATGCCCCCTAACGTCCACCCAACGAGGAATATCGCCGTAATATAGCTTCCCAAATAGGCGACGGCTTTGGGTTCCTGCCCTGTTAAGTCTCGAAGAGCAAGAGGCATGGTGATGTGCATGAGCGAAGAATCGAGCCCGTCAAAAACGCCCCCGAGCCAGCATCCCACAAATGCCAAAATTAGCGTGCCGTTCACGCCAATGAAATAGTCTTTGAGTTTATGTTTAAGGGTGTTTGGGGTAATGGTATTCAAGGCATGGTCTCATTTACATAATAGTTCACTCCATTATACTTTATAAATATGTAATAACAAACATGTGAAGTGAGTTCTGTTCCTCCTCCCTAAGGGAGAGGGAGTAAAACCCATTTTCGCAATGTCTTTCTTACCGAAGACTTGCATCCACCGCTATTTAAGCTACAATGTAGTATGAATATCCAATAAACTAGGAATCGGCATTATGCCTCTCGCTTCAACTGATGACAAAATTGCGTCAGGTCAACTCACCCTTGAAGACATCGAACGCTTTAGCCAATGGACTGAAGACGAACGACGCCTTGCCCTTGGCGTAGACTTCAGTCGCTACGATTTCAGTCCCCCTTCCCTTGAAGCACTTGGCTCGCCGATTGTCACCAAAACCCCTCGAACACTTGTTTTACCTGTAGCAAAAGGCTTGGTCAAGCAAGCCTTAGGCATTACGCCTGACCCTGTGATGTTGACGCATATTTTAACGACTCGTTGTAATTATAGCTGTGGATTTTGCTCCTTTGCCGACAGTCTTAACCAAAAAACTGACGAAATGAACTTGGATGAAATCGAGTTGACCTATAGCAGTATGGGCAGTGCCTTGAATACCATTGTGTATTCGGGCGGCGAAACGACCTTGCATCCGCAGATTATTGAGATCATCGAAGCGGCGTATCGCATTACACGGGTGAAATCCGTCTATATTATTTCTAATGCGTGGAAGCCTGAACGCTTGCTAGAAATCACGCATACGCTCATGCACCGATGCCCCGAACTTCATTTAACGTGGTCCTTAAGTATTGAAGGCTTTAAAGATTACAATAATAGCGTCCGCCATACCAAAGCCCAAAGCTGGGATGCTTGGCAAAATACGATTGACACGCTGTTTGCTTTGAAAGACGCTCGTCAGCGTTATGGTTACAGTCAATTAGACGTGCAACTGTGCACCGTTTGTTCGCCTGACAATGAGGCTCAAATGCCTTTGTGGTATGCCTTTGTCAAAGATGTCTTAAAACCCGACAAGTGGAACTTAAACTTGATGCGTCGTAGTGTGCAGATGAGTGAAAGTGCCTTGCCTGACTTCTTAGAACGCCGTAGCAGTAAACGTTTACAAGCCTTTGAAGAAATGTATATCAACATCACAAGTCAAGTCTTGCAGGATGTCAAATCTGGGGATTTAGCCTTTACCTACCACACAGGTACGCCCCTAGAAGGGGCGATGAAGTCGGCGGTGGATTTAATTTCTCAACGAGAAAACCGCAATACCTTGTTTGATGCCCCCAAGCAGTTTAAGTGTAAAGCGGGCACCATTGGGGCGTATTTGTCCGCAACGGGTGAGATCGGGGGCTGTGAAGAGTTTGTGCATAATCCGCAAAATCCAAAGGGGTTCGGCAATGTGCGTCAACATAATTACGACTTTTTGGCGTTGTGGAAGGGCAAGCAAGCCAAGCGTTTTCGTCAGTTGACGGGTTGTTCAACAGAATGCGTGGGCTGTACGCTTGAAAGTCAGCGGAACTATCCTGCGATATTGTTAAGTCCGAAGACCTTGGTTCAGTCGTATAAGCTTGGGAGAAGCTTGCTAAACGCTCAAAACCCTAAAGAATAGGGGAACGTCTTTTTCGCCTTGTTCCTCCTCCCTAAGGGAGAGGGAGTAAAACCACTATCGTAGAGACTTCTATACCTATCTGTTTTCTTGAAACCAGCCCAAGTGTTCGTAGGCTTTCGGCGTCAACTGCCGTCCACGAGGCGTGCGTTGAATCAATCCACTTTGCAATAAAAACGGTTCCGTCACATCTTCAAGCGTGCGAACATCTTCCCCCATCGTAGACGCCACGGCTTCTAGCCCCACAGGCCCCCCTTGAAAGAAGTCTCGCATGGTCGAAAGCATCAAACGATCAGACGGTTCAAGCCCGAGTTCATCGACTTGGTAGATCCGCAAGGCTTCTTCAACCATAATATCATTAACCACAGCATCAATCCCTTCACGCTTGCATAACACTTCCGCCACATCCCTAACCCGACGCAGTAAACGATTGGCGATTCGAGGCGTGCCTCGACTACGTTTACCTAGCACCAAAGCGGATGCTTCATCCACCTGAACATTCAAGATATTGGCGGAACGTAAAATGATGGCTTGCAATTCTTCGGGGCTGTAGTAGTTCAACCTGAAAATCAAGCCGAATCGGTCTCGTAAGGGAGACGACAATGCCCCTGCTTTGGTGGTGGCACCAATGAGCGTGAACTTGGGCAGGGGCACTCGTAAGGTTCTGGCACTGGCGCCTTTGCCGACCGTGCGGTCAATCGACGCATCTTCCATAGCAGGGTAAAGAATTTCTTCGGTCACGCTATTGAGGCGATGAATTTCATCAATAAACAAAATATCGCCTTCATCCAAGTTCATCAATAACCCGACGACATCCCGAGGGCGTTCTAAAGCAGGCGCAGAAGTGAAATGAATCTTCGCCTTCATTTCTTCGGCAATCACTATAGCCAAGCTGGTTTTGCCTAAGCCTGGGGGGCCGTAAAACAGGGCGTGATCCAATGGTTCGTTACGCGTTAAGCTCGCTTCAAGGGAAATCGCCAAATGCGTTTTAAGATCGCCTTGCCCAATGTAATCGGCTAACGTCTGGGGGCGTAGGGAGTTTTCTTGATCCGCTTCTGCGGGCGTGGTGTTTTGACTCATCATGGAACGGCTTTTACGATCCGCATGTTTGGCGTTCAATTGGGCGATAAGGTCGCTTGCCACAAGCTCAACGGACACGGTGCCATCTTGAGAGCTACTACGTTTGGGATTGTCGGGCGAAGAAAAGTGTAAAACCACAACGAAGCGACCTCATTTCAACAAGGGTATAGGTTTTAGTATACCGCAAAATCGACAGAAATCCCAAAACACCCTTTTGATGAATTCATCGAAAGGGTGTTTGTTCTGTGTTTGGTTGTGTGAAATGCGTTGCCGTCTCTTAAAGGAGTGGCAGTCCACTGTTACCTGAACTGTCAATGCCTTGGGCAATCGGTAAGGTGTTGGCAATGTTGACGGAAAGTCCACTTAAGTAAGGACAGACGCCTGCACTGCCGGCGATGGTAGCGGCGTTGGCTCCAGCGAGAATGGGGTGATCTTTGACCATATCCATGGCGGAACGTAAGCCTGCACCGAAGCCTTCTTTAGAGCCTTTGACAAAGTTACTGACGGTCGCCGAAGTAAACTGTTTAACACGATCCAAAGTAATACCTTGACGTTGAGCTTGAACAGCCGTATCGTTTTTAATCATGTTTAAATCAACAGGGGCAGCCCCTGTACCGTAAGCGTTCGCAAACGCTTGACCGAAGAATTTTGCCGTGCTGTTATTGAAGGATTTGTCGGCGACTTCATTTTCAGCCAGGGCTTGAATGTATTCGTTACCGTCTGGCGTGTTGACTAAAGCGGTACCTTTTTGTTGAGACGCCAATTCGTGAACGTTAATCGCACCATCGATTTTACCGTTGTCAAGCATGTCATGGTTCCATTGAGTCAGTACCATTAAGGAACCTAAGTTGGCGTTGTTATTGCCGATGCTTTTTTGGAATTCGACGAACTCTTTAGAAGCGGGGTTCATGCCTTCTGGTGTTTGAAGACGCTTGCCTGTGTCACGAATGACAGGGGCATTACGCATCATATTGATGAAGTTTTGTGAACCCGTGATGTTCGTTAAGGTCTGTAAGTAAGCCCGTTCAAAGGACATACCTGAAGGAAGCCTATTAGCAATATCGGATTGCTCAGCCGCTAAAACGGCTTCTTTGTCACGTTCGGACACTTTTTCGCCATTTTTGACTTTTTCAAGGACTGTCCAATAACTTTGGTAAATCCCTTCACGACTGCCTGTAAAGGCGAGTCCACGTCCGCCGACGTGTAGGGTACCCAATTCTGCACCGTTTAAGCCACTGACATCTGTACGTTGGTCGGTGGTTAATCCACGCCAATCTTGATCGACAGGACGACTGCCATCAGGAATGTTCAAGCCATCGACAGGTGTTGGCGTAGGGTTTGGTCCTGGTGTAGGATTAGGATTTGGAATAGGTTGTGGATTAGGATTTGGTCTTGGATTGTATCCACCACCCCATGGCGTTGGGAGCGGAAAGTTAAATTGTGGAAACTTTATTCGCGGAAATTGTGGAAATTGTGGGAACTTGAAAAAGCTTGGAAATTTAAAAAAGCTGTTGGGCGATTGTTGAGCCACAGGTGGTCTACCATAAGAAGATTGGTATCCGCCGACGATGTAACTGGTCACAAGGCCTTGAGGTTCATAAGCTTGCCCTGGAGATACCGTTTGATTGTTATATTGTGGTTGAACTGAAGAATTGTTAATTTGCATAACGGTAGTCTCCCAGGTGTTGTTTATCGTTGTTACAAAAGGGAAATAAGGAAGGAAGTGAATCCTTCCTTATCGCTTGTGGTATCTATTTAGTAAGAACTAATTCCAGGTGGATAGGAATTGTTGGAAGGTTGTTGGTATCCACCATACTGCTTAGGCTGTTGGTAGGAATTGTACTGTGGTTGAGCATAACCTTGCTTAGCGAAACTGTAAGGAATGCCGTAGTTAGGAATATGCTTTTGGTAAGGTACTTGGTAGTTATTTTGTTGGTAAGCACCTGGAAAGTTTGGTTTTTGTTGTAATGGGTAGTAGCTTGGTGTTACTTGGTTTTGCAAGTATAACGGGGCTTGTTTTGGGTACACAGGTGTACCAGGACGAGCTGGGCCGTAAGGAGCCGCAGGTGTGTTCACATAAGGAGCCTGTTCCACTGGTGGAGCATAACCGAAGTCCAAAGGCTGGGCGATTTTAGGTGCATAAGCCAAAGGAGTGGCTACAGGTGGTGCTTCAATTTGTGGAGGTGGTGGAATTTGGTAAGGAAGTGGAGCTTGTGGATTTTCAGGCATATAAAGCGGTGGAGGTGTAGGAATAGAAATGTAAGGTGCTTTATAGCCAGGGTGGTTATAGGTAGGTGGTTGATTCATTTGAACTTGGTAGTTCGGTGTGTAAGATGTTGGTGCGTAAGTTGGAGCGTAATTGGTTGGATACGGAGTAATGTTGGCTTCATAGTAAGGATTAGGCATTGGTAAGCTATAGGTTTCACCGTAGCCATTGCCTTGTGAGCCATAATCGTTCTGAACCATGCCGTAAGCGTCTCCGCCGGGTTTGGCTTCAGTTAAGTAGTTCGTCTGTGGGGTACCATATTGGTAAGAACCCATATTCATGTAAGATCCCATTTTGGTTATGTCCTCTAGTTTCTCTTTGTTTTGGATTGTCTAATGTAATAAAAGTCGTTTAACAGTCGTTTAAAGGTTGTTTAACAGTCAGTGAAGTTTAGAAGGTTGTCCTTTCATCAATCGGTCTTTTTTTCAAAAGTCTTTAAAAATTGTTACGTTTCCAACGTTTAGCCACGTCGATTAAGATAGGTAACCAGTACATGAGCGTTAAAATAGTAATTGCCTTTGGCAAAGTCGTATGGCTAATCGGTAAGAAGGTACTAAATAATGGAGCGATAAATTCTTGTGAAAGCGGAAAAGTCACCATCAAAATCGTTAAACTAATCAAGTAGTTCACGCTAAAAAAGGCAATACGGTGACTAGCTTGTCGAAGTTTGAGTTCCCATTCGGGAGCCGTTACAATGTAATCAAAGTAAGCATCTGGCTGAGTTGTGGCGGTCGTTTCTGTCGTAGACATGATCGTTTGGTCCTTTCAGCTAAAACGTCTAGTTCTTTAAGAATTAGCTATACAAAACGTCGCTAATCAAAGAAAATGATTCGTTGTTGATTTAATAAAGGAAACCTTAAACCCAGAATTGTTCTTTCGAAACATTCCGTTACATTTTTTGAAGGATTCTAAAACAATCCGCCTGCCTTAATTCCTTCTAGCAAAGAAAGTAAGGACTCTTTAACTCAAATACAGGACACCACGCTTTACAAAAATATGCTATGCTAGGTGATAGAATGGTTGTATTTTGATATCCTTTAAAAGAGAGAATCCCCCTATGCCCCTAGATGTTAACGCTTCAAAAACCTTTTCTTACGTCCTGATTGGACTCGTTACCTTAAGCTTACTGGTCGGAAGCATTGGACTGGTGATGAAAAATAATCCCCCATCGCCTACGCCTGAAGCCACGCATATTGAAAAAGAAGCCCGTCTTAAAAAAGGCATTACGGCGTTAAAATCTTTAAAAGGCAACACGCTTGCTCTTATTAAGCTTGAAGGTGAAATCAATAGCGATTCCAGCGGTGGAAGCTTCATGGAATCAGGGAGCGGTGCCACCGCCGTGCGAGAAGCCCTCGACGCTGCCGCTCAAGACGACAAAGTCAAAGGCGTGTTATTGCTGATTAACAGCCCTGGAGGCACCGTCGGGATGAGTCAAGAACTCAATGCGGCTGTTAAGCGAGTGCGTGCAAACAAGCCCATTGTCGCCACATTGCTAGATGTTGCGGCGAGCGGGGGCTACTACACCGCCTGTGCCACAGACAAAATCGTCACCAATAAAGGCACGTTAACGGCATCAATCGGCGTGATTATGCAAGCCATGAACTTTCAACAGCTCATGGAAGAAAAGCTCGGCGTGAAATCGGTCACCATTAAAAGTGGCAAGTTCAAGGATTTATTGAACCCTTACCGTAAAACCAACTCAGCCGAACTCGCCTTATTGCAAACCATTATTAACGACAGTTACAAGGATTTCCTCAACACCGTGCTAGACGGTCGTTTGAGAAACATCAAAGATGAAGGCCAAAAAGCCCGTCGTCGTAAATTGATTACCGCCGTTGCGGACGGTCGAGTGGTAACAGGCAATCAAGCCGTCGCCGTAGGACTTGCCGATGAAATCGGCGATGCCTACCACGCCAAAGACGTGTTACAACAGTTGGTCAACGAACGTTTTAAGTATGATGCCTCCACCGAGTTGGAACTCGTGCCATATGAGTCCGATGAAGACTTCTTGAAAAGTTTCTTCCACCTGCCCTTTGGCGAAGCGAGCCAGCACCTCGACTTAGCCAGCGTGCTTCAAGGACTTGGGCAAAGCAGTCCCCCTGAAGCGGCGTTGCCGTTGACGATGCGTTATGCGAATCAGCCCCTTTGGTTGTATCAATAAGAAAGGCGAGGTGTTGTATCATGAATGCAACCGTTACCCCTGATTTAAGCCCTGAATCCGCTGATGCCGTTAAAGCCAGTCGAGACGTGCAATTGCACTTAGACGCGGCCCCTGCCTTCGCGTGGCATGAAATCGTGCAAGGCATTTTGCTAGATGCCCCCCGCACGTTTACCGCGCTCAAATCCGCCTACGGCAACCCTGCCGATGTCGACAATCCTTTGTTGCGTCAACAAGTCCTCATCACCTTGTCGATTATTGCGGTTCAAGTGCTTTGTGGGATTTTGTTTAAGGGCAAGACCGATTTAAGCCCACTTTTACTGGGTTTTCAAGCCGTCAGTCACCTGCTTTTGTGGGCGGCATTGGCAGGAGGCATCGCCTATGCTCACCATGTCTTTACCCGTGAAAGTCGCTTTGGGCTATTATTAACGCTTACTGGGGCGAGTACCATTCCGTGGTTATTCTTGCCTGTGGTGAGCCTTTTGAAGGCATCGGTGCCTATTGCAGGCGCCTTGGCGTATGCGGCGTTGTGGATCTGGACGTCCTACTTATTTGTGAAATCGGTGGCGGTGGTCTTTGATTGGTCGAATGAGCATGTGTTGCTCGCCTTGAGCTTCCCTGTTTTGGCAGGGCTTTGGACGTATTTGATGTATTTCACCGTGATTTTTTCACTGTTGCATTAAAATAAAGTAGATGAATAAAGATGAATACTAAAAGTCACAAAAAGGGGTTCATTAGCCCCATTTACAGCTGGTGCGTCAGAGACCTTTGCTCGCACAAAGGTTCTCCGACACCTCTAAATGCGTTTAAGGAGGGGGAAAAGAAGGAAATTGTTGCGGCTCTCCTTCTCTTCCCCCTCCTTAAAAATCCACCCCCTTCTCATCCTTTTCGCTTGCTCCACTTGCTACTCGTTGGACGTCCGCAAAATCGCTCGGGGATTCGCAATTCGCTCACCCGCTCGGATTTAGTGCTTGGACGTCGGCTGCTGAACCATTTTAGCATTTTAGGCTTTTTTTTAATGCTTGTGAGTTTACCCCACGCCCACGCCGCGGATGCCAACGGCTACGACGCGCAACAATGGGGAGATGCCCCCTATAACGGCTACACCATTACGCCCAACCTTGAAAAAACCGCCCCACAAGACACGGATCCCTATTTCGGCCCCCCAGGGCATCAAAAAAATCGACCTGCCCCCCTACAACCTGTCGAAAAAAGCTTGAGGGGTAAACTCTTTGGCAAACGTCAAGCGCCGCCTCCGAAAGTGCCTGATTCGTTCATCGTTAATGTCGGCCCCCGAGACTACCCAGCATCACCCGAACCCCTCCTAAGGCTGGACACGGCACTTGTCACTGATGCAGGGGCAAGCCTCTTTCCAGGATTGTATTTGGTGCATAGCCACGGCTTGCAAACCGCTCAAGACGGCTCTGTGACAAGCCTTCCCACGCATTTGAGCTTGAGCTATAAAGGCACGATTTGCCTCACGCTTCCGCTGGAAAGCCTGAAGCGTCAAGTGAAATCGCCAATTGAACAGCTCCCTTCGGTTCAGGATTCATCGGCTCCTGATGCCTTAAAAGCCCCCTACCGTCGGGTGTGGGTTTGGGAAGACAGCCCTGACACCGTGCGTTTGATCTATCAAGTCGGCGATTTAAAATTCATCACGCCGTCGATTTCTAAGCAGTAGGTAATTTGTCCCCTCTCCTAATTTTAGGAGAGGGAAGAGAACGTCGCTAGACGTTCGAGGGTGAGGTTAAACTCACAAACGAAGTCTAGGGTTTAACCGCCCCCTAACCCCCTCCTAAAATTAGGAGGGGGGACAGAGCAAGTAACTTAAACTAACCAGTCGTGCCAAGCCCAAGCGCCACACCCTCGATGCTGGCAATCACTGCACGCTGGTACGCTTCCGAAACCACCGTAGGCGTGGAGGCATCACAGGCTCTGAAGCGTTTCAGCAATTCCACTTGCAAAATCGTCAACGGCACGATGTACGGCTGTTTGAGACGATAGCCGACATTGTAAATCGTGGCTTCTTCCGCTTCCACATGAACATCCAACTGACGCAAGATGTCTACGGTTAACGCATGTTCCTGCTTGATTTTGGCGAATATCTCACGGGCGTAAGGCTTAAACGCCGTGGGACTCAAGGATTCCACATAATGTTCGGCGAGGCGAATATCCGCTTGCTTTAAGGCAAAGGCGGAATTGCTTAACAATACGCCGAAAAACGCCCATTCCTGCTTCATACGTTTCAACACGGCAAGGGAATCTTCTCCCCCAAGACGCTGATCCACAAAGTTTTTTAAGGCCGTGCCTAAACCGTACCAGCCGGGTAACATATGACGAGACTGAAACCAGCGAAACACCCATGGAATGGCTCTCAAATCCTTCAAGCTTTTCATTTCACGACGCTTGGCAGGTCGAGAACCGATCATCATTAAATCGACTTCATACGGCGTGACGGTTTGGAAATACTGAACTAAGTAAGGATCATCGTGCATGAGTTCGCTGTAAAAGCCATTGGCACGATCCGACAAGGCTTGCATAAAGTTTGTCCATTCAGGGTCGGGCTTGTCGATACCCAAGGCATGATGCTGGAGCGTCGCCCCTGCCGTTTTTTCAAAGTGAAATAACGCCGTGTCTTCCAAATTATAGAGCCGTGACAACACTTCGCCTTGCTCGGTAATGTCCTGCCCATAATGAGCAGAACCCGCAGGCAAGGCTGCGATGGCTTTCGCCGTAGGTGTGCCTCCACGACCGACGCTACCGCCACGACCGTGAAAGAAACGAAGCTTAACGCCATATTCAGTCGCCACACTCAACAAGGCTTCTTGAGCCTTGTAAAGTTCCCAATTCGAGGTTACAAATCCACCGTCCTTATTGGAATCCGAATAACCGAGCATAATCAATTGTGAATCCCCACGAGCCACCAACTGCGTTTGATATGCTTTGCTTTCAAACAAGGCTCGCATAACGCTTGGAGCATTTTGCAAGTCTTCAATGGTTTCAAACAACGGTACAATGTTCATTTTAGACACATAATCGCCTGCTTGCGTTTGATAAAACAGCCCGCACGTTTTCAGCAACAATTGAGCATGCAATAAATCTTGAGCGGTTTGCGTCATAGAAATAATGAAGTTTTCACTCGCTGCATCTCCAAGTGCTTGTTGCCCGAACCTTGCCGCCTGTAGAATATGCGTCAATCGCCACTGCAACCATTCAGAAGAGGCTTTCCCCGATCCTGCGGCGTCATGTTCTTCATCAGCAATGACTTCAAGCCCGAGCAGGTACAACGGTACTATGCCTCGATTTTCAAGCAAATAGCTTTCAAGCGTTTTTTGATAGTCCGCCGAACCAAAAGCGTAAGCCTTCGTAAAGTTCAACGATTTAGCGATGCGTTCGCCTGTTTCACGCAAGGTGAGCGAATCTTCACGCAAATCTAAACTCGCAAAATAAAAGCCAAACAACTTAAGCTTGAACTGCAAGGCTTGCACGGCATTCGACGCACTTCGACAAAAACCGCCTTCATTCAAAACATCGGCGAGAAGTTGCAAGTCATCCGCAAAACTTTGGCTGTTGAGGTACAACCAGTTGGGTTTTTTCATTTTACCGCGACGTTCAAATAACGGCGTTTCAAGGGTCGCTTGAATACGTTCACCCATGAGGTTGACCCACAAACGGATGGGTTCGCGTTCAATATCTTCTTGATAGTGGTTGTATTTTTCAAGGGAAACTTCTTTTAAGGCATTTAATGTTTGAACGAGGCGTTCTCTCAAACGGCTTGACAACGCCAAGTTAAACGCCGAAATACTCAAGCGGGGGGCAAGCTGTTTAAGATCGGCCAAGTAACGCTTTAAGACCGCTTCATGCTGAAGAGACAAGGCTTCTTTATAGACCATGGGCGTCACATACGGATTGCCGTCCATATCGCCGCCTACCCAGCTACCTAAACGCAAAAGCGGATTTTGAATATGATTGAGTTTGCAACCTGTATTTGAAAAAGGTAGGGCATTTTCAGCAGGGGTATTGAGGCTACGTTCTAAAACCGTGTCTAACACTTGGTGAAATTCAGGGAGGGTTTTATACAAGGTACGTTCCAAATAACCCACCACACTTCGAACTTCGTCTCGCACTGTGGGACGCTGCCAACGACTGTACTGCGTAAACCAAAGTAGTTCAACATCTTCCAACAAGGCTTGAATCCCTTGGTTGAAAGCCACTTCATCCACCGATTCATGCAAGGCTTTTAAATGCACATAGAGTTGTTGTTGGTGCCGTAAGATCGTTTTACGCAAAATTTTGGTAGGATGAGCTGTGGCCACCAAACGGACGGTGCTATTCTGCAAGCGTTCAAAGAAGCGTTGGCGTGAAAAATGTTCATGCTTAAAGAGTTGCTGGACTTGAGTTTCCAAACGTTCAGGGTAAGAATGCACGGTACGCGTGTTGTGATAATTTTCAGCCGTATTGGCCAACGTCAAAAATAATCGAAACGCCGCACTCACCTTTCTTAAGTTCGTGGCGACTTCTTCTTCTTTCGTTTCAAGAGAATGAGCCTTATTTTCAGCGTCCTTAATCAAATTGTTTAAGGCATCTTGAACAGTGGTTAGGTTCAAGTCGTCTTTGCTTTCCGTCACGGAAAGACGAATGGCTTCGATATGTTTAAAAAAGGATGCCCCTTCATGTTCTAATAAGGTATGTCCCAAGATACAGCCGAGCAAGCGAACATCGTTGACAAAAGAACTAGACGTTATGTCTTCATCGTTGATTTCCTGGAACTTAATGTCCACACGAGAGGTTTCGGGCAACTGTTTCAACAAGCTAATGAAGGCTTGCCGAATGGCACGTTCGCTTGAAAAGGGCGAAGGTGAAGAAGAATGCGTCGAGTAGCTTAACATATTCATAAAATGACCTGTATATTCCGTAGTTAAGGGTGGGGACTTCAAGCAATTATAACAGGTGGATGATCTTTTGTGGGACTTGGTGTGGGAGGCTCCCCTAGGAAATGTAACAATTATGTAGGGGACTGAAGAATTAAGCCGTTTTGGTCGAAGGAATAAGAAATGTCGTGTATAGATAGGTGTGCCTGTGAAATTATTCGAGTCTATTAAATCAAGCTTTACACGCCAAAAGCAAGAAGGCAGTGTGCTTATTTTGACGATTGCCTTGATGCTTCTATTTTCAGGGCAGATTCTCATGGTAGGAATGGTGACCACTAAGTCTTTGGCGGAATCAGGGGCCTTAAACGCCTTAGGCATGGCGGCTCGTGAAGAGGCTTTTGCGGCGATGTCTGATTTTGAAACCAAAGAATTGTACCCCGCTTATATGAGAATGGTCAATTTAGCAAGAGCAAATACCACAACCTTCACCCCCGTGACAGGAGAAGAATTGTTGGACAATTACAATCGAGCTGCACTGGTAAGAAGAGACGCTGTCAATAACCGTGCCCAACGGAATTGGTCGACGTATCGTCAACGCTTATGGGATCCGAATACCGACGCCTATGTCAATGGTCAATTCACCACCGATGTGTGGTTTGAAGCACGACGTTTAGCGGGTCCTGATAACATATTCAACAACGGAGATGATGTCTACGAATGGCCTTTTACGATTGTAGCTCGGGTGCGTGGTGCTGGAGTGGATCAAGTGCTTCGTCGCCAAACAACGATGATTCCGGAAGGGTATCGTGACTTTTAGGTATCTAAATAGCCGTTCTGTACAGTAGGCTAGACCAAGTTAAACTTGTCGTGAACGTCATCCATCAACCACACTTCCCCTGAATGCAAGCAATAGACCCAACCGTGGATTTTAATCGTGCCACTGGCGAAGGCTCGAGCAACACTGGGGATGGTCTTCAAATGTTGTAACTGCATCTTTACATGCGTTTGCGTGATTTTCATAAAAATGGCGTCGGTTTTAGCATCGTCTAAGTTTTCAAACGTATAGGCTTCATCGCCTTGATACCCATGTGAAAGATCATGATTATGTTCGCAACAACCTGCTTTTTGTAAAAGGTCATCAGCAATTTGCTTGGTGGATTCTGCAAAGTACAACCACTTGCTTAAGGCCGACGTATGTGGCACGCCAGCTATTGGCGACTGAATCAACGCTTTTAACGCTCCACAATCGGTATGCCCACACAATACAATATGCTGAACACCTAAATGATGAATCGCATAGTCAATCGTGGCTTCTTGCCCAACACCACTTTCCGCACCATGTGGCGGAATAATCTGACCAGCATTCCGCAACACAAACAGTTCACCTGGGTCGCTCTGCGTAATCAAACTAGGATCCACCCGAGAGTCCGAACACGTAATAAACAAAACCTTGGGTTCTTGGTGATCCCTTAAACCTTCAAACAAGGCTTTTTTCTTTTCAAACACGTTCTGCCGAAATTCACAGAGCCCTTTAATGATTTTGTCCATAGTATTCACCTGTTTCAATGGTATACAGAGCTAACTATATAACAAAATGTGACGTTAATCCTGCCCTTGACCTAATTTTTGCAAAAGGGTGTTAATATCCATAGGCAGCTCAGGCCCCCCGATGGCTGGTGGCAAAGGCGTAGGCGCCTCACGGTCTTCTTCTAAAATACTATTCGACGGAATTAATCCATTGGCGACTTGCTCATTCTGCAAGAACATCAAATAATCCACAGGATTCATATACTTATTGTTATAATGCACTTCAAAATGCAAGTGAGACCCTGTTGAACGCCCTGTAGAACCCATTAACGCGAGCGGTTGCCCCGCTCTTACACGATCTCTTTCACGCACGAGGTTTTTGGAACAATGCCCGTAAATGGTATACAATCCGCTACGGTCATGCTTGACCAAGACCATGTTACCATACCCTGCATACGTACCTGAAAAGGCCACCGTGCCTGATTCGGGGGTGTAAATCGGCGTGCCAACAGGGCCTGCAATATCTAGCCCGCTATGAAAGCGTTGCTTCTGCGTGAAGGGATCCACCCGGTAGCCAAATTCACTGGTGACTGTGCCTCCTGCGGGGGCGTAGCGTAAGGCGGCGGCATCGGCGTGGGTGGGGGCAAAAATGAAGGCAAGCATGCCAAAAGCGAATAGGGAAAGGGTATAGAGCTTAGCCATATAATTCATAGGAAGGGTCTCCAAAATCTCATCTCAATTTGTTTATACTTCTTTTTATTCTAAGGGTTAAAGGGAAAGTCGACAACCCTTCAAACCGATGACTTTTACAGTATGACCGATTGTGGCACGTTAGAACATAACCCAGAGATTATATAGAGAGATCTTTCATCCTCACTCTAGCCCTCTCCTGATTTTGGCTAGCTGCGTTTTAAGCTGGTGTTTGGATGTTTAGCTCCCTCTCCCTTTGGGAGAGGGTTGGGGTGAGGGTCCTGAGATGCCCAGTTATCGCTGGTGTTTGGGTTTCTCGTTTGTTTTTATAGCTGGTCGGTCGTCAGAGACCTTTGCTTTTTAGTTTTGGCTAGTTCCCTTTTTGAGCTGGTGCTTGGGGGTCTTTGTCCCGCCAAAGACTCCCCAAACCCCCAAAGCGGCTTAAGGGGCGGCGGGGGGAGGGACGTGTTACGTCCTCCCTCCCCCCAGTATGCCCCCCTTAAGAATCCCCCGCCCCCCCCTCCCTCCCGTCCCGAACCACGAGTTTTTAAATCTTCTTACCCCCTCTCCTTTAAGGGGAGGGTTGGGGTGGGGAGTAGA
>JBEISK010000006.1:0-63983 GCA_040375445.1 Gammaproteobacteria bacterium
ACTTGGGTGAAACAGATTCCACCCAAACCGCTGAAAACTTTGACGGGCAAGGCAATGACTTGATGACGCAAGAAGGTTCCACCTTCACGCTCAACGGCAAAACCCAAGACTACGCCGATGTGTGGCACCTGCTGAAGTAAACTTTTTCAAATGAAGGCGTGACATTAATCGGCTTGCGGATCAAACGTCAAGTTGATACGTTCGACCCCATTGAGGCGTTTTAAGCCCTGCTTCCACTTGCTCCAATGCGTCACATAATGGTGAATATCAATCACATAAGTCAAAATCAACGTGGGGTTTTTATCCCCTTCTTCAGACGCAGTACGACACGTTTCAACACTGCGGACGCGTTCTTCCAACTGGTCTTCCACATACGCCATCACCGCTTGCTCATGCGATTCCTTCACATACACGGTAAGCTTGAGGACTTCTTTGTCCTTAAAGCGTTTGAAATTCTGTAAAAATGGGATCTTTCCCATGGTGTAAAGAATGATAATGGTGATAAACGTTGCAAAAATGGCTAAGGAATGAAGCCCTACGCCCACCAGCATGCCAATCGCCGCCACATTCCACAAGCTGGCTGCCGTGGTGATGCCTCGAACAGAACCACCTTCTTTCAGCAAGGCTCCCCCACCAATGAAACCAATGCCTGTGACGATTTGAGCTCCAATGCGTGAAGGGTCAAAATTAAGGTTCGTATTGGGGTGCTGGCTTTTGTCTAAGCTAAAGGTCGTAAGTTCGGCTAAATTCGTCATGGAAAGCACCATGAAAATGCACGCCCCCATGCAAACTAGCATGTGCGTTCGAAGCCCTGCGGCTTTGTGGGTGACTTCTCGTTCAAAGCCAACAACGGCACCTAGTACGGCGGAAACCACGATTCTAAGCATCATATCATTCATTTCAAACATAAGATTAGTTTAACAAAAATACGAGGCTTTGACGAGAAAAAGGTCTAAAAGTCATTAGCTTTAGGGATTACTCAACAAAAAACGTCCCTCATAAAAGGGACGTTTTTAATGGCTATGGCGGGATTCGAACCTGCGACACTACGGGTATGAACCGTATGCTCTAACCAACTGAGCTACATAGCCAAAAGGGGTACTCTTTCTATTATCCACAAACCAAGCACTCATGCAAGAAAAAATCTTGGGGGACGTTTTCGACAAAGTGGATTTGTCTTGTCCCTCCTCCCTAAGGGAGAGGGAATAGAACTGCTAAACCGTGCTTTTGTGATACGCCTTCTTCAAGATTTGGGAAGGGACTAAGTCCTGCATGGCGGTGTCATCCCACACTTTCACAATGTTGTAAAACGCATCACGCTCCACTGGCAAGCGACCCGATTGGCGAATCAAATGCGTCAACTGACGCATGGTTAAGCCTTGCGAGCATTGCGTTCCCGCTGCGTGAGCGATTTTTTCTTGAATGACGGTACCGTCAATGTCGTCCACGCCAAAGTTCAAGCCCACTTGCGAGATCTTTTCACCAATGTGGATCCAAAAGGCTTTAATGTGAGGGAAATTGTCCAAGACCAAGCGAGACACGGCAAAGTTTTTGAGGTTTTCAAAGCCTGTCAACGCATATTTGGGATCAATACGGTTGCCTTCATAATAACAGTTTAAGGGAATAAAGCTTAAAAATCCGCCTGATTTGTCTTGCTGTTCACGAAGAGAAATCATGTGAGCCACTCGCTCTTCAGAGGTTTCACCCAAACCAGCAAGCATTGTGGCGTTGGATTTTAAGCCCATGGAATGTGCCAAGCCGTGAATATCCAACCATTCTTCACCCGTGATTTTACCTGGGCAAACTTCTTGACGGATGCGTTCGGCGAAGACTTCGGCGCCTCCACCCGGTAAGGCTTGCAAGCCGGCATCGATGAGGGTTTGAATCACTTGCTCAATCGGCAAAGCTTCAATTTTAGCAATGTAATCGAGTTCCGCAGCGGTGAGCCCCTTGACATTGACGTGAGGAAACTCTTTTTGCAAGGCTCTGAAGAGATCCCCATAGTAGGCGAGATCGGCTCCTTTGTAATGCCCCGCCACAATATGGAACTCTCGTAGGGTGTCTTTTTCAGGATAGGCATGAATATCAGCGATGACCTTGTCGATCGCCCAAAAGTACGCATGCGGGGAAGCGGGGCCTTTTTTGAAAGAACAAAAATGGCAGGTGTCTTCACAAATGTTGGTGGGGTTAATGTGGTAATTATGCACCCACCACACATAGGCTTGTTCTGCTTGGGGCGTGCGGATTTTACGCGCCAAATCCGCCAGCATACCCACGCCCAAAAGATCAGGGCTATTATAGAGGTGGACGGCATCGTCATAGCTAAAGCGTTCGCCCGTGAGCACTTTTTCTAAGTAGGGGTTAAGGGAATTGTGTTGCTGCGTGAAGTAAGCATCGATGTAGTCAGGCACGTCGTAAGGCATGGAGTATTTCCTGTGTTATAGTCATAATAAGCTTTATTTTAACACGGATTATAGTATTTTAAAAATCAAGGAATGGTTTTGTCCCCCCTCCTAATTTTAGGAGGGGAGACAAAGCACCCCACAAAAAAGGGACTCGACGATTATCGCAGAGTCCCTGACCTCCAAAAGGCGATGTTCAAACAAAAGGGATCGAACCCTAGCGTTGCATCTTAATTTGCGAGGTTGTTAATAATCACGTTTTGTTCTTCAACGGCAGCGGCAACCGAAGAATTGGCGGCACTAATATCGCCCACCATACTAATGATTGCTTCAATGGCTTTGGATGCCTGCGTGGTTTTTTCTTGAATCGCAAGCACTTGAGTCTGAATTTTTTGCGTCGCTTCAGCGGATTTACCAGCCAACGCCTTTACTTCGTCCGCCACAACGGCAAAACCCTTACCCGCATCTCCCGCACGAGCGGCTTCAATCGTGGCGTTCAACGCCAACAAGTTGGTTTGACTGGCAATGCTTTGAATCAAGCTGACGATACTGTTAATTTCAACAGCCGAATTGGTCAACGCTTCCATGGTTCCTTTTGTATGAAAGCCTTGAGACCTTGTATTTTCAGCCATATGAGCCGCACGGTTCATATTTTCAGCAATTTCACGACTGGCTAAAGCCGCTTCTTTTTGAAGATCCGCCTTGCCAAACTTTTCAATAGTTTGCTCAAGCAAGAAACGAATGTTTTTCATGGCATTACGACGCTTTTCCGTGTCTTGGAAATAATGCGTACTAAAAAAGTCAAAGGTTCCGATAATATGCCCTTGCACGACGACAGGAAAGATATTCCCCGATTTTATGCCTGCTTGACAAGCCGCTGGAGTTCTAGCACAATCGTTAACACTCCCTAAATCAGAGATAAACAAGACGTCATCAGACGACCAAGCACGACCACAAATACCTACGCCACGACTAAAGGTAGTGGAACGAGTGACTTGCGAAAACTGAGGACTCACGGTTCCTGCTTCTCTGTCGAAAACAAGGGCATTTTGCGAACCGTCATAACGCCAATAGCTGGCATAATCCCAACCAAAGGCATCCTTAATACCGTTTAAGGCGGTGCTAAGGGCTTCTTCTTTCGAATGAACGCCTGCAATTAAACTAAATAAACGTTGTACACCATTGAGGCATTCGGCACCATGTAATTCTTGCAAGTTACTATCAATACGTTCGAAAACAAAGGAAGTAATAGTTGAAAGGGCTTCAATCGTCGAAAAGCGTTCAGGTGAAACGGTGGACGTTTCTGTTGAAAAGAACTCAATGGTACCGATAATTTTATTATTGACACGAATGGGGAAGGAAACGCCCCACTGAACGCCTGCTCGTTGAGCCGCATCACGACGAGACGAATCGTTGAGTTCACTCATGCTACGAACATAAACCAAGCGTCCTTCTTGCCAAGCTCGACCGTTTAAACCTGAACCTTTTTGAAAGGTGGAACTTTCTGTTACAGCGTCAAACTCACTACTGAGTTGTCCTGACTTCACACTAAAAAAGAGTTCATCGCCCTTGTTATTCACTTCCCAATAAGCGGCATAGTTCCAACCAAAGGTGGAACGTACGGTTTCTAAAAGACTTTGAACGGCTCTTTTTTTGTCTGCCGTATTTTGTAAAACGCCGAGGCTTTGAATTTTTTTCAAACTGCTGGCTAAGGCATTGTAATTTTCTTGAAGCTCCTGTGTTTGACCTTCTTGTGAAGGGAGGAGAGATTCCTTTGAGCTGTCTCGAACTTCTTTCGGTAAAGTGCTATTGAAAAAACCCATGGGCTTAAAACTCCTTGTTTAACAATTTACTAGACAAAATATACTTAACTTTAATATAACGTCTTGCAAGTCTATTCTCTAAAAAAAAGCGAAACATCCTCCATTTGTTCATGTTAGACTAGAAAATGTTCCCCCAAATACATGAGGATGCTCCTTTATGACCTCTTCTTTAGATGCTCTTTCTCCCCTTTTGGTCGGGATGAATCCTGCCCAAGCCCAAGCCGTCGCTCATGGAGCAGGTCCTCTGCTCGTACTGGCTGGAGCAGGCAGTGGCAAGACCAAAGTCTTGACGCATCGAATTGCTCATTTATTGTCAGGGCAAGGCAAAGGCTTGGAACCTGTTTGGGCAAGTCAAGTGCTGTCAGTCACCTTCACAAATAAAGCAGCCAAAGAAATGAAAGCTCGCTTGGCAACGCTGATTGATCCCTCGGTCGTCCATGACATCTGGATGGGGACGTTTCACAGTGTTTGCGTGCGTTTATTGCGTCGAGACATTGTGCATTACACGTCGCCTTCAGGGGCGAAGTGGAAGCAAAACTTTGTGATTTATGACGAAGCCGAAACGCTCGCGGTCATTAAAGATATTTTAAAATCCAAGAATTTGGATGAAAAACTCTATCCTGCTCGTGGGATTAAGTATCAGATTTCTGCCGTAAAAAACCAAGGGCTTGATGCCTTTGATCACGCCACCAACGCCAAAGACTACAAAGCGGAACGTTTGTCTGAATTGTTTACGCTGTACGAACAACAAATGGCGGAAAATAATGCCCTAGACTTTGACGATTTATTGTTGATGACCGTGAAATTGCTCCGCCAGCACCCTGCGTTGTTGGCGAATTACAATCAGCATTTTCGCCATATTTTGGTGGACGAATTTCAAGACACCAACGAAGTCCAGTACGACCTTATTCGTATGCTCGCCACAGGGCAAACCAGCCGTAGCCATGAAGCTATTCACTGGCATAACCGCAGTTTGACGGTGGTCGGCGATGTGGATCAATCCATTTACTCGTGGCGAGGAGCCAACTTCCGAATTTGCTTAGGCTTTCAAAAAGACTTTAAAGAAGCCCAGCTCATCACCCTGCAAGACAATTACCGTTCCACGGCGAAAATCTTACAAGCCGCCAACGCCGTCATTGAACGCAATAGCGAACGGCTCCCCAAAGAATTGCGAGCGGTGAAAGGCGACGGCGAAAAAATCTATTGCTATGAAGCGACGGATGATCGGGATGAAGCCCACTTCGTGCTTGAAAAATTGCAAGATTACGCCAAGCGTTCTAATCAAACGCTGAATGAATGTGCCGTGTTGTACCGCACCAACGTACAAAGTCGTGTGATTGAAGACTTGCTCATTTCACGAGGCATTCCCTACACCATGGTCGGCGGCATCAAGTTCTACGAGCGTCGTGAAGTTAAGGACGTTCTCGCCTATCTCACCGTACTTTTCAACCCCGACGACAGCTATAGCGTCAAGCGAGTCTTGAACGTCCCCCGTCGAGGGATTGGGGCAAAAACCATTGAACACATCGAAAATTACGGCAAAGCCAAAGGCATTTCCTTTTATAATGCTCTTTTTGAAGTGGATCAAATCCCCGAAGTCAAGGGCAAGGCACGCCAAGGCATCGCCGATTTTGTCACCGTGATGCAACGGGTCACCGAACAACAAGGGCAAGGCGTTTACATCGATGAAGTCATGCTCACGATCCGCCAGTTGTCAGGCTACGACAAGGCTCTTGAAGCGGAAGATCCCAAAGATGAAGAGGGTCGTTTGGCTAACTTGGATGAACTGATGTCCGTGGCTCGCCAATTTCATGCGGACAATGCTGAGGGCGAAACCCAAGAAAAGCTGGGTGATTTTTTGGCTCAACTCGCTTTGATGAGCGATTTGGATACCGCCGAAGCAGGCACCGAAATCCAAGCTCGTTTGACGCTTATGACGATGCACGCCGCCAAAGGGCTAGAGTTTCCGATTGTAGCGATCGTCGGCATGGAAGAAGGCTTGTTTCCCCATAACCGCGCCTTAAATAGTGCGGATGAAATGGAAGAAGAACGCCGTTTGATGTATGTGGGCGTGACTCGTGCGGAAATGTTCTTGATGTTGACGTATGCACGGCGTCGCATGATTTTTGGCGAGCTGAAATACAGCGTGCCGAGTCGATTTTTGAGCGAAGTGCCTCGTGAATTGATGACGGGTAGCTTTAGCTTGGATGCTGAAGCATCGCCATATAGCAGTTATGAAGAGCGTCGTTACGGCTCTAGCCGTGTAGACGGGGCTGGTCGTGGGGATCGTGAAACTCGTGGAAGCACAGCGTCGCCATCTGCGAACCGTTATGCCCGTCGGGATGACGGTCTTCTCATGCCGCCTAGCTTGCCAAGCCCTACTCGAAGCGAAAAGCCGTCTATGAATACGTCTAACTTGCCTGTATATAAGGTGGGCGATCGTGTGGCTCATGCTAAGTTTGGCGAAGGCAAAATTGCCCAAGTACTCGGCTCGGGCAATAAGGTGCTTTATAATGTCGAGTTTGAACGCTTGAGCGGTAAAAAGTTGTTGGATCCTCGCTACGCCAAGCTCGAACTCAAAGGCGAATAATTTTCCGAACAGTTTTCTGTCATTCTGCACATCGTTGCAGAATCTCCCTAAAGGGTTAGTTCGTTCAAGATTCTGCGACTACGCACAGAATGACAAAATAATTTAGCTATAAGGCTCTAACATATCCTTAGAAACACCACAACTCGGGCATTCCCAATCCTCAGGGATGTTCTCATACGTCGTACCAGGGGCAAGCCCACTGTCGGCATCGCCAAGGGCTTCGTCATAAATCCATCCACATAGTGAGCAAATATACTTTTTATACATGAGTAAAATCCTTTAAAACAATTATGCTTTTAACGTGTCCAACGTTGCCTGATAATGGGCGGCATGACGAGCTTCCACACTGGTTAAACCCTTAAAGCGTTTCGCTGCTTTTTTAAAGGTTTCCGCATGCAAGGCGGATTCAGCGGCTTGTTCGGCGAATTCTTTCACCGCTAAAGCATCGCCTTCTTCATTCGCTGTCTTCTCAAATTCAGGATACATATGCTTGCTTTCATAGAGTTCACCTTCAATGGCGATTTCAAGCATACGTTCGACCGTCAAATTTTCGCCCGCAAGCGTCAATTCCAAGTGAGCAAAGGCATGTTGCGTTTCTTGTTGAGCGGTGGCTTCAAAGACTTCGGCGACGGCTTCATTGCCCAATTCGCGACATTTTTTGGCGAAGTACAAGTAACGACGGTTCGCCATCGATTCCCCTGCAAAGGCGGATTCTAAATTGTCTTGGGTTTTATAGTGAGACATGGATGTTTCCCTTCTTTTCTTTATTCAAACCATGTGTTTAATTATAACAGCCACTTTTTGTTTAGTCGAGATGTTCAGAAAATCGCAAGATTTTAGCTAGCACAAAAGTTCAGTAAAATTGTTTTTATATAAATACGCCCCCATGGCGATGACCCTATACCTTAATTTACCTATTGAACCCGACCCATATCCCTCCCGATGTAACCTTTGAAAAGGATTATTTTACTATGATTAATTTTGCCCCTGCCCCTAATAACGCTTTGTTGAGCTTGCTCACTCCAAACAATCCAACAACAACAGCAGTAGCTGCCCAACCGCAAATACCGTCAACACCACAGCAAACGCTTGGGTTTGCTACTGGTAATGCAGCTGCAAGCCCTCTCCCTACCTTTAGTGGAGCGTCTGCTAATGGAAGTATTTTTGCTGGTCTGATGAATCCAAACACACAACAAGGGCAAACACCTCTTACTGGCACGAATCCTATGTTTGCCCAACCTGCCACGACAGCTCCCAGTGGGAGTGATCCGTTAGGACTCAATGGTTTGCGTGATATAGAAAAGCAAGCCACTGATTTTCTTGCTCTCGTACCGTCTTCTTCGCCAACAGTAGTAAACACAGCAGGTATTCCTCCAACTAACGCTCCACGAAGTGCGTCTTTTGCACCACTCGCTTCACAAGGACAAGGATCGCCTATGATTGTTCTAACGAGTGATGCCCTAGAAAAACTTAAAGCAGGTCAAAGTTCTCCCGAAGATCTCGATTTACAAGCTAAAATCAAAGACTTAGAATCGCAAATAGCCAAAGCTAAGAACACTCCTTCTACTGACACTGCTCAAAAGATTGAGGCTCTTGAAAAACAGTTGGCTGAAGCAAAAAGTAATAGAAATGACGAAGCTTTACAAGCACGTTTAGATGATGCTCAAGAACAAATTAGAGCTTTAAAAAGAGGGGCGCCCATAGCAAAGTCTACGGCAACACCCAAACCCGTCGTAGCTCAGGCAGCTAAATCCACATCCAAAACTACTTAAATTCCCGATTAGAATCAAAAAAAGTCCCCTCTTGCTTTGGCAAGGAGGGACTTTTGGGTGAAAGGCTCCACAAACGGCGTATTTGTGCTTTAATAGAAGCACGTTGTGAAAATAAAGGTGCCACCTGCCACCCCTTTTAGCCGTTTAAAGGAATGCCCATGCTTTTAGATATTATAATGATTTTAGCCTTACTTGTTTCCATTGTGTTGGCGTGTAACGTCTTCACCAATGCCATTGAATGGCTGGGTGAAAAGCTCAACCTCAGTGCGGGTGCCGTGGGATCGGTCCTCGCTGCCGTGGGAACCGCCTTGCCTGAAACCATCGTGCCGATTGTCGCCATCGTCACAGGCGTGCTTTCCGCTGGGCAAGAAGGTGGCATGACCGCCAAGGCAGGCGAAGACATCGGCTTAGGCGCCATTTTAGGTGCCCCTTTTATGCTGGCAACGCTCGCCATGTTCGTGAGTGGTGTGGCGATTGTGGTGTATAACCTCATGGGCAAGCGTTCTTTGGAACTGGTTATCGACCGTTCGCAGTTCTTTCGAGACAAGGCTTATTTTTTCGTGGCGTATGGTTTAGCCATTGCCGCCGCCTTTTTACCCGCAAACCTCCTTAATTTTAAATGGATTGTCGCCATTGCCTTGTTGGGCGTGTACGGTCTGTATTTGAAGCAAACGCTTTCAGCGCCTCACGCTCCGTTAGATTCGCACGATCATGTAGATTCCGAAGGGCATGAGCTGGATCCCTTGTTTTTCGATCCTAAAGCGGAAGAGCCTCCCATGAGTTCGGTACTCGTCCAAACTATTTTAGGGGTTTTCGCCATTATCGGCTTAGCTCATTTATTTGTGCATGAAATTCAACACATTTCCGAAAAGCTCCACCTCAATGCGATGATTCTAAGCTTGATTATCATACCTATTGCGACTGAACTGCCTGAAAAATTCAATAGTGTGATGTGGCTCGGCAATAAAAAGGATACCCTTGCGATCGGTAACTTAACAGGAGCCATGGTCTTTCAAAGTTGTATTCCTGTTGCGGTAGGTGTGGCGTTTACGCCGTGGGTGTTTAATCCTGAAGCCAAGTTAAGCATTTTGCTTTGCCTATTGTCTTCTGCGGTGATTACAGCGTTGCTGTTTCGCTGTGGGAAAAATGGCTCGCCCTTTGTGTTAATGCTCGGTGGAATTGCCTACGGTATTTTCGTCTGGCAGGTCGTTACGCCATTGTTGTAGGTGTTTTTACTCATATCTTAGAGCCGAAGTCGACACCTGCTCGCGTAAGAACCACATCGGCACGACGCTCGCCAAAACGCCTGCCCCCAAAACCCACAGAATATTCGTGCCTAAAAACGCCCATGGCGTTTGCAATGGGACGCTCCAGCCGAAGGATTGGGCATTTAGCACATAAATCAAGACGCTCGCCAGCATCATGCCAAAAATAAACGCCATGCCGTAACCCAGTATCGACAACAAAACACCCTGATTCATCACCAAACGCAGACGCACCGCTTGCGTCATGCCCAAGTAATCCAGCGTCGCATAGATGCGTTTGCCGTCCAAAATTAAAGCCGTCAAGGCATGCAAAACCGTCAAAATGGAAATCAACAACGCAACGCCTTGCATTAAATAGGTAATCGCAAAGGTCTTGTCGAAAATCCCCAAAACCTCTTCTCGCAAGGCTTTGTTGGAACGCATCGCTAGCACGACCCCTTGAGGCACCGCTTTTTCAAGCCGTTGTATCACTGTTTCAGGATCTTCATTCGGCTTTAAATACAAGGCTAAACTCGTCGATGCATCAGCTTGCGTCCCCCCAAATGCCTTATACACCCCTCGATGAATAATCGCATAGCCAAGGCTTGACGCATAATCATAATAGACGCCTTCCACCTTCAATTGCAGCACGCCTTTGGGCATATTAAGCGAAAAGGTATCGCCTTTTTTGAGCTGGTGCTTGGTGGAAAACGGCTCGCTAATAATGGTAGGAAACGGGGCTTTTCGATCCAGCAGAACAGGGCGACTTTCGGCAAGCGTGCGGTTCAGCACATCGGATGACGCTTCCCCATGCGTGAAGGTCAAACTGGCGTGATTGGCGAAGGTATCAAGGTTGGCAGCCCCTAAGTAAAAGGGTTGCCCTTGATACGCAAAGGCTTGTTCAAGAAAATGATCCGCCGAAAGAATCGAAGGATCATGGCTCAAGGCATCTACCGTTTGAAAGGACAGCAAACCCACGCTGCGATTGGTCGTGGCACTTTGTGGTTGAATAAAAATATCGGCACGCAGGCTTTGGTGAATCCAGTCTTCCACACTATGACGAAAACTGCTAATGAGCGTCGTTAAGCTAATACTCAAGGCGAGTGCCACCATAAGGCTAGCGACAGCGACAGCCGATCGGTGCATACCCCCTTGTAGCAATGAAATCCCGAGCCTACCCCAAATCGGCAAATGGACTTGAGCAGACACCCGTTGCAATCCCCATAGGAGCTGGCTTAACAAAATCGGGGTAAGGAGCGTGCCTCCTGCCAAGATGCAAAACGCCGCGATGTAGCCCCCAATCGGCAAGTGATAGAGGGGTGGCAAGAGCGAAAAGCCCAACGCCATCACGAGCAGAACGGCTCCGATTTTGGCGAGCTTGGCACGGCGTCCTGCTTGGTTGGATGTTTCCGTGAGGGGGCGAATGCAATCAACAGGCTGAATCTGCAAGGCTTCTTGCACGGGGAAATACGCACCGATAAAGGAGGTAAACAAGCCAATCAACAGGCAGGTCCACGGCAACCAATCAGGCGGGCTAAAGCTGGTCGTCGCTTGCCCTGTATACACATTTTGCAAGGTTTGAGAGACTGCCTGCCCCACAATCGGCAAGACTTGGCTTCCTAGCAAAAGTCCGACCAAACTCCCCACAAGCCCTAGGGATAGAGCTTCTAGCTGAATAAAAATAGAGAGCGTCTTAGCACTTAAGCCGAGCAATCGATACGTGCCGATTTCCTGTCGACGCTGCAAAACCGCCATGCTCAAGGTGTTGTAGATAAGAAAGGCAGCGACAATCAAGGTAATAAAACTCAACGCCATAAGGTTGACTTGATAAGCTTTCACCATTTCACCCAAGTTGGCACTGCGTTCTTCAGGCGTGCGGATGCTTAAATCTTGAGGGATAATGGCGTCTAGCTTTGATTTGAGGCGGTTCTGCTCCTCGTCTTTCAAGGTGCTGAAATCCAGCTCGATGCGACTCAACAAGCCTGCCGTATGGCTTAGGTCTTGCAGGACGCTAATATCGGTAAAGCCTACGTTTCGCAAGGCTTGGTTGCGTCCCGATACTTTAAAAATCCCGATGACCTTGAGCGTAACGAGCCGTTCTTGCAAAAGGACTTGAAAGCCACTGCCTCGATGCAAGCCGTATTGTTGAGCCAAGGCATCTGAAATGGCGATACTGCCTGCTTGCAAGGGACTATTTAGCCCTGTAAAGACTGGCTCTTCCAACCAGTCGATTTGGCGGTGAGACGCATCGTTAAAGGTGTCCACGCCCAGCACGTTCAAAACTTGCCCTGTAGAGGCTAACGCCCCTTTTTCGTTGCGTTTAACCAATAAAGCAGGCAGTTCTAAAACAGGGTGAACATCCGTGTACTGCGTGTTTGGTGAGGCTTCCAGCGTATCGTAAATGTCACGCAAGACGCCTTCTTTCATCAAGGGAGCGTTTTCGCTTTTGACTTCAAAGGTGGTGGTGCCTGCAATTTGATTTACGCCTTCCTTGAATTGATCAAAGGCGGAAAACGTCGCTGAATTCATGCTAAATAAGACGGCAACGCCTAAAGCGATGCCTAAAACGGCCAATCCACCCTTCCAAATGCTTTTTTTGTAGTAATGCCATGAAAACAAGCCCAGCAAACGCAAAAAGCTTGCCACGCCTAAGCCGAGCATACGAAAGGAAATCGGACGCTTGATCGTTTTTGTGGACGAAAGCCCTTGCGAAAACGCCTCACTCATTGCACGTGTACCCTTGCTTCATGCGAACGTAAGACCACGTCTTCGACGATTGCCCCGTCCTTCATGCGGATGATGCGATCCGCTAAGCGAGCGGCGTCTTCGCTGTGCGTGACCATGACGATGGTGGCTCCGAGTTGACGGCATCGTTGCATCAAGACGTCTAGGACTTGCGAGCCGTTTTGACTGTCAAGGTTGCCTGTGGGTTCGTCCGCCAAGATGAGGGGGGGCTGATGCACGGTGGCTCTGGCGATGGCGACCCGTTGCATTTGCCCGCCTGAGAGTTGAGACGGGTATTGTAACGCCAATTCTTCAATCCCCACGCTTTTCAGGGCATCCAAGACACGTGCTTGGGCATCTTTAGGACGCACGCCGTTTAAATCCAGCGGTAACTGCACGTTTTCGGCAACCGTGAGCGTCGGTAATAAATTGAAAAACTGAAAGACATAGCCGACTTTTTCACGGCGGAACTCAGCTTTTTCGCCTTCGCTCAAGAAGGGCAACGCTTTGCCTTCCACGATGATTTCCCCTGTGGTGGGGGTATCCATGGCACCGATTAGGTTGAGCAGGGTGGATTTACCGCATCCGCTGGCACCCATAATGGCGACAAATTGCCCTTGTGGGATGTGCAGGCTCAAGTCATTCAAAACCAGCGGGCTTTTCGGATCGTATTGTTTCGACAGGTGCAGAATATCAACAGCGTTCATGTGGAGGTCTCTTTATTTAGGGGAGTGATACCTTTAATTATACATCAAAAGCCACCTTATAGCTTTGTCAATGTATATGTTAGAATAGAGAAAATACGACACACTTTTTTAAAGAAAGATCCCCATGTTCAAACGTCTAAGCCTGCTTGTTTTCATGTTTTTCTGTACGACGCTTGCCCCTGCCTTCGCCGCCCCCGTGACGCCCAAGCTCGACACGCAAGCATCAGGCTTTGTGTATGATGCCCTCGCCCCCATGCGGTATGACGAACTCAAGCAAAACTGGTTTTATCAACACCCTAACAGCACGCCCACGCCTGAAGACCTTGAAGGGCTAGCGTCTCAAGCCTTTTACTTGCAAACCACCGAAACGCCCGTGTGGAAACCAATTGTGCATTGGCGAATGGTGGGCGGATCGCATCCGTGGGTGGTGGTGCCTCGTGTGCAGGTGGTGAATCCGAAGGGTAGTCCTGCCGTGTTAGAATCCAAGCTTAAGGTGCAGATTTTCGCCGATTATGGCGTGTGGTATCCTGAAGCCAAAGGAGCCATCACCAACGTCAAACGCCTGATGCTCAACAACCAACGACAACGCTTGACGACTTACGAACGCCCACTAGAGGCCCTCGCCACAGGGGATCGTATGCTGGTGAGCCTGCCTCCACTTGCGTTGATGCCCTTGTTGAAGCCCTATCCCGATCGCTTCCCCAATCGCATCACCGTGCAAATCCAGCTCTTTCAAGCCCAAACGCTGGTGGACACAAAAAGCCTTGTCTTGCGTCTTTATGCGGATCTCTTTGCCCTGCCGATTTACTTGTATTAATTGAAGGGTCTGGTAAACTTTAGCTGATCTTATGATAGGCTAAAGCATCAGGATTACAGGTAAAAATCAAGTATTATAAACAGTCGCAAATTTCGGAACGCAAATTTCGGGAATTATTGCGTCTTATTTAATAAAAGAAGGGCTTTCTTTTACCCCATAAACAAGACTGGTATATTCCTATGGAAGTGCTTTAATATAGAGTAATCGTAAATGTTGTGAAGGATGCCCCCCTATGAAAGTTTCCACCACTTGGTTAAATGATTACATCAATGTCCGTGATTTGACGCCCCAAACCCTCGCCGATGCGCTTACCAACGCGGGGCTTGAAGTCGAAGGAGGCATTGAAGAATCAGGCGTGCAATTTAAAAACGTGATTGTCGCTAAAGTGCTGGCGTTGAATCCCCACCCCAACGCAGATAAATTACGTTTGGTTACGGTGAATTGCGGGACTGAACGCGGGCAAACGCAAGTCGTTTGTGGCGCACCGAATGTTGAAGCAGGGCAACGCATTGCGTTTGCCTTAAATGGAGCCACCGTCTTTAGCTACAAACAAAACGAATGGTTCACACTCACGCCTGCTGTGATTCGAGGAGTTGCCAGTGAAGGTATGGTTTGCTCGTTGGAAGAATTGGCGTTGAGTCATGCGTATGAACAACCCGACGGTGGTATTTGGGTCTTAAATGAGTTATTTGGTGATGATGCCGTTGGGCAAGCCTTAGAAAAAGCCTTGGGCTTAGATGCCGATGCCGATGCGATTTTAGAAACGGCTCCCACCGCAAACCGTGGCGACTGGATGAGTTATTTGGGCGTGGCTCGTGAGCTTTCTGCCTTGTTTGAACGTCCTTTGAAGGCGATAAGATCGTTGGATGACGCTCGTTTAGACGCCGTGCTTGCTCAAAATACTAGTGCTATTCAGGTCAAATTGAGCGATGAGAGCGTGTGTCCCTATTATATAGGGGCGTCTTTAAGTAACGTCAAAGTCCAACCGTCGCCGTCGTGGTTGGTGCAACGTTTGGAAGCATCAGGCATTCGCAGTATCAATAATGTGGTAGATATAACCAATTTCGTCATGCTTGAAATGGGACAACCGCTCCACGCCTTTGATGCTCAAAAGCTGGGTGATACAGGTGTGGTGGATATTCGTCGTGCTAAAGCAGATGAAACCCTTGAAGCCCTCGACGAAGTGACCTATACCTTAAACGACGAAAACGTCGTCGTGACCTTTAATGATGTCCCTGTCGCCTTAGCAGGTGTCATGGGTGGGCAAGGCTCATGTATCGACGAAACGAGTACCAGCGTCTTTTTAGAAGCGGCGTTTTTCCCCAGTGCTAGCACCCGACGTTCCGCACGCCAAGCAGGTATTCGCACAGAAAGCTCGGCTCGCTTTGAACGGGGCATCGATGAAGGGGGCGTCAAAACGGCTTTTGCTCGTGCTATTTACTTATTAGAAGACTTGGCAGGTGCTACGCTTGACGCCGTCAGTGAATCGTCTCCCTTGCTCGTCCAGAAATCAACGGTAGACTTGAGCTTGACGCATTTGGAAAAAGTCGTGGGCAAGCGTTATGAAGCGGACGTTGTGGAAGCCTGCTTGAACCGCTTGGGTTTTGAAGTGCAAACGCAAAGCGACGACACCTTAAACGTAGACGTCCCCAGCTTTCGCCAGCGAGACGTACAAAAACCGATCGATCTTATTGAAGAAGTCGTTCGTATTGCAGGCTATAACGAGATTGAAGCCACCTTCCCCGCTAGTCATCAACAGGTGACCTCTACCTTGCGTCGACGCATTCTGCAAGAACTTCGCCACACCCTGACAGGCTTGGGACTCAATGAAGCCATGACCACCAGCCTCGTCGGCGATGCTCTTTTAGAGCGTGTGGGAGCCGGCTTCGACGAGACTTTAGCCGTGAAACTGCTCAATTCGCATTCGTCTGAACATACCCTCATGCGTCAAAGTGTTTTGCCCACGTTGTTGGATGCCTGCTTAACGAATATCCAGCAAGGTACGGCGTCCTTTAACGCCTTTGAACTAGGGCGTGCCTATTTCAAACGTGGAAAATCGAGCTTTAAAAATACAGGGGTTCAGGAAAAATTGAACCTCGCCGTGATTTTGTGTGAGCAGGAGCCTCCCACCGCATGGATAAAGTCCGCATCGCCTGATTTTTACACGCTCAAAGGCGTGTTAGAATCCGTGCTAGAGCGTTTCGCCTTGCAAGATGCCGTGACGTTTTCCCCCAATACCAGCGATGCCATGTTCCACACAGGGCGTTCAGCAACCGCTAGCTTTACGGCAAAGAATAAGGCATTTGCGAGCTTAGGGCAGTTGCATCCGTCGATTCAAAAGCGTCTGAAATTGAAAATGCCTGTCTACGTCATGGAAATCGATTTAGATCTCTTCATTAAAACCATTGAACAGGCAGAGCAAAGCCAAAATCAAGCGTTGCCAGAAGTCATTCAACTGTCGCCCTACCCTGAAATGGAACGAGACCTCGCTTTAGTCGCCGAAAAGGGCTTGTCTCACGAAGCGATTGTTCGCCGTATTAAGGGTTTGGCGTATGAAACCTTGCAGTCGGTGCAGGTGTTTGATGAATACCAAGGCACAGGCATTGAAGCAGGGCATCGCAGTTTGGCGTATCGCTTTATTTGGCAAGCCCCTGACCGTACGTTGACCGACAAGGAAGTGGATACCGCCATGTCCGCCATCCGTGAAGACTTGGTTAGCTCGTTGGGTGTAAGCCTGCGTTAAGTTTGCCTTTGTTCCTCCTCCCTTAGGGAGGAGGCTAGGAGGAGGGACACCAGATCTCACTGGACATCCTGAATCCCTCACCCTGCCCTCTACCTAAGGGAGAGGGTTAAGACAATTTCTTAAGCGGTAGCCATTGCCGTTGGGGCCGACGCCAACGTTTGGTTGAATTGTTGCAATTCAACTTTGGCTTTTTGAGCGTCTCGCTCGTTTTGGTTGGTGAAACCTAAAGCTTTATAGCCCTTGTCGACCAAAGGCGCAACACCTGCACTCATACCCATGCCGATGGCTGCCGAAATGGCTAGTGCCGGAAGAGTACCAACCCCTGAAAGGAACATGCCTGCCAATAGGGCTGTACCAGCCCCTGTAATCACGGCCGTTGTTAAATCCGCAGCCGCCTTACGATGGTCTCCGTTTTTCATGTTATTCCCAAAGTTTAAGACTTCTAAGGCCGTGCCGACAATGGCAAGCCCTTTGGTGACTTTACCCATAACACCTAGACTGTTACGCACACCACCTGCCGCCGATTTAGCATCCACCGTTTTTTTTAAAGCCGCTTCTTCCGCTGCATTTAAATTATTCTGACCATTCGTTTTCGTGGGAATACCTTTAGCATTATGTGCATTTGCGTTGGTGGCTGTTTTAAGTGCATTTTTAACCTTATTCCGATTTCCTTCCAAAATTCGATCTTGGATATTTTGCAGTTGTTTCTTTGTGAAGCCATAATCAGCCAAATCCACATGTAACTGCGTTGTTTTCGCTCCTTTTGGATTAAAAGGGTTTGCTCCTTTTTGTCGCCAATTAGGATCTTTCATGATTTGTTCAGCCAACGTGTCGATGTTCTTTGCCGTATTTGTCGCCACAAATTGAGCATTTTTACGGTTCAATTTAATAACGTGTTCTTTTTGAGCATTGACCATGTTTTCAAGTTGAGTCACTCGTGCTTGTTGGTTATCTAATTTAGTCTTATCAAAATTTGGTTTTGCTTTCGCCGACTCTAAGGCAGCTTTTTCAATGGCTAAAACGTTTTGTTGTTGCTTTAAGGCTTTACTGGCTTCTTCTAAGCGGATTTGATCCAACGCCAAGTATTGCTTTTGAGCAGCGGCGATTTTAGTCGCACGAGCTGCTTTTGCCCCCTGTTGAAAAGCGGTTAATTGTTCTGGTGTTCGAGAAATATTTGTACCTATAGATTTTTTTTGAACCACTTTCAAATCGTCTAGTTCTCGTAACAGCTTGGCATATTGACTCGCACTTTCAGCGACAGGCCCAGCGTGTCCACCTATTTTGGAATCCCCCAAGGTGCCTCTATTGTCATATTTTATATTAGGCATGGCATTGCCAAATTTTTGGGGAAAGCCATTCTGGGCTTTTGTCATTTTTAAGACTTTGCCATCAGCATCAACGGTGTGCATATCTGTCGTGAACAAAGGTTTGCCTGAAGCTGACTTGGCGATATTGGTTGATTCTAGATCGATAGGTTTATCTGTTAAGATCAACCCATTTTTTTTAGTTGTGGCACCCCAAATGTCTCTGCCTGTATTACCTTCCTTGTTTAGATAGAACCTATTAACCGCATTTACATCGATTCGATCGCCATAACCCTTTAGCCTATACCCTAAATTGTTCAAGCGGTCGTCATCTTGCCAATAAGTTTGCAAAATGCCGAGCGCTCCTAAGGTACTCGTATTTAGTTCGGTTTTTCTTGACATCCCTACAACAGCTGCAGACACGACGCCTGCTCGAATCATCTGCTGAAGCACACGTGCTTCATCTTCCGTAAAGGCGACTTGATTTTCTTGAAGCCCCCTTTGTGTGGGTGTCGAAGCTACATTCATTTGTGATTGTGGTGTGGGTGGATAAGAATTCCCATTTGATGCAGAAATACTATTCATGCTGTGTCCTTGATATGCTAATTAAAAGGGTGTGCCTTTGCCCTATTAAAAATTAAAAATCTACGTCTTAATAGCATAAAACCCAACGGCCTTTACTTTTGTGCGGGTAGCCATCTCTGCGAAAGTCCTGTTCCCTCTCCTTGAGGAGATGGCTAGGGAGAGGGGGGATTTTGAAAAACCAGTGTAGCATCTACTCCCCACACCAACCCTCCCCTTAAAGGGGAGGGGGCAAGAGACTATTGAGATTTTTGCAGAGATTTCTATACTCGCCTTTACATTTCACTTTATTCGCTCTAAACTAAGGGCAATTGAATAGCTTAAGGCGACATGGCCAAGTGGTAAGGCAGGGGTCTGCAAAATCCTTATCCCCAGTTCGAATCTGGGTGTCGCCTTTTTTGCTATTTGATTTTGAAAGGCTTTTCGAACGTCCTGTTCCCTCTCCTTGAGGAGAGGGCTAGGGAGAGGGGGGGATGCCTAGAACCCAGTGTTTACATCTACTCCCCACCCCAACCCTCCCCTTAAAGGGGAGGGAGTAAGAGACTTTTACACTTTCACAGAACGTTCTAAAGAAGTTCTAACTCTTTTTCGTCCGACTCGTCTTGGTTTTGGCAGAGGGCTTCTTCGCCGTTTTATTGGCTGGCGTTTTAGCCACGCTCGCATCCGACGATTTAGCATCAATAATCGCAATGGCTTGCTCAAGCGTTACGCTTTCAGGTTCCGTTCCCTTGGGTAAGGCATATTTTTGACGCTTATAGGTCAAGTAATAACCATAACGCCCCTTGTTCACCGTAATCGATTTTTTCTTGTATTCGCCTAAATCTAAGGCTTTTTTTCCGCTATTGGCATAAAACGCCACGGCTTCGTCTAAGGTGATTTCATACACATTTAACGGAGGCTTCAACGAAACAAAGGTCGGGCCGACTTGAATGTAAGGTCCGAAACGCCCGTTATTGCTGATGACTTTCAAGCCATCAGGCGTGGTGCCGATGTCTCTTGGCAAGCTCAACAAACGCAACGCCACATCAAACGTTGTGGTTTCAGGCTTCATCCCTGCTTCAAGACTAGAGCGACGAGGCTTAACTTTCTTCGGCTTTTTGGCACGACTATTGGGGGCTGGCGGGATTTCTTCTTCTTCACCCAACTGAACATAATAGCCATAAGGCCCTTTTTGAAGGGTAATGTCTTTACCTGTAGCGGGATCTTGCCCCAATGTCTTGGCTTCAAAGATTTCGGTGGGTTCGCCGTCGCCTTTGGCGTCGCTCACGGCTTCGGCGAGCGGTTTATTATACTTACAAGTAGGGTAAACCGAACAACCCAAGAATGCCCCAAACTTACCGAGCTTCAATCCCAAACGACCTTCCCCACACTTGGGGCATTTACGGGCTTCTTCAGGTGTCTGCCCTTCTTTAAAGGGGAAAAAGTGATGAGACAAGGTGGCATCCAGCGTGTCAATAACTTCGGTAATGGTGAGGTCTTTCGTCGAATCTACAGTGGCTAAAAACGGCACCCAAAAATCTTGCAAGAGCTTGAGATAATCAATTTCACCTGAAGTCACATCGTCCAACTGGTCTTCTAAAGACGCCGTGAAATCGTATTCCACATACTTAGGGAAGTAGGTCGACAAAAAGGTGGTGACCAAACGCCCACGATCTTCAGGGATAAATCTGCGTTGATCCAGCCTCACATAATTGCGTTCTTGCAGGACTCGAATAATGCTGGCGTAGGTGGAAGGGCGTCCGATGCCGAGTTCTTCCATGGCTTTGACCAAGCTGGCTTCACTAAAACGAGGCGGTGCCTTGGTGAAATGTTGTTCACTTTCGGCACGATTAAGGGCAATGGCTTGCCCTAGACTTAATTTGGGCAGGCGTTGATTGCTTTCATCGTCCGAATCATCTAGCCCTTCTTGATAGACGGCTAAGAAACCGTCAAATAAGAGGAACGAGCCTGTGGCTTTAAGCGTAGCGGTTTTTTCCACATTGTCAATCAACACGGTCGATGCTTCTAGTTGAGCAGACGCCATTTGACACGCCACCGTTCGCTTCCAAATCAAATCATACAAACGGCGTTGATCATCCGTCAAGGTAATGGGTAGAATCGAAGGCACGGTATCCACATTGGTGGGGCGGATGGCTTCGTGGGCTTCTTGGGCGTTTTTGGCTTTGGACTTATACGCACGAGCCTGTTCTGGCAAGTACGCCTTGTCCTTGGTTTTAAGAATATGATTGCGGATGCTTCCTAAGGCTTCGGCTGAAAGATTGACGCCGTCCGTACGCATATAGGTAATAAGCCCCTGTTCATAGAGCTTTTGAGCCGTCTGCATGGTGCGAGTCACGCCAAAACCCAGCTTACGAGACGCTTCTTGTTGAAGCGTTGACGTAATAAACGGCGGAGCAGGATGCCGTTGCACGGTTTTACTTTCAATACTGGTGACGGTAAACCCTTGACTGCTTTCAAGCGTGCTTTTCGCTTCTTGAGCGTCTTGAGCGTTACTAATCGACAGTTTTTCGAGCTTTTTACCATGCCACTTAAACAAGTTGGCTTTAAGTTCAGGCGTTGCTTGAAAAAAGGCTCGAACCGACCAATACTCTTGCGGAATAAAGCGTTCAATCTCCATTTCACGCTCACAAATCAGGCGTAAGGCGACACTTTGCACCCGCCCAGCCGAGCGAGAGCCTGGTAATTTTCGCCATAAGACAGGCGAAAGAGTGAATCCCACCAAGTAATCCAAAGCACGACGGGCGAGATAGGCATGGACGAGGGGCTCATCAATTTGACGAGGGTGTTGCATGGCTTCTAAAATAGCGGTTTTGGTGATTTCATTAAAGACCACCCGTTGCACCGGTTTGCCTGATTTAAAAATACCTTTTTCAGCCAACACTTGATAAATGTGCCATGAAATCGCTTCCCCTTCGCGGTCAGGGTCAGTGGCGAGTATGATGCTGTCAGCGGTTTTGGCACGCTTGCTTAAGTCACTCACAATGCCTTTGGCACGAGGCGAAAGTTCCCATTCCATCCGAAAATTGTCGTTGGGGTCAACGGATCCGTTTTTGGCGGGCAGGTCTCGAATATGCCCAACAGAAGCAACCACATCATAGTCTTTGCCGAGATATTTATTAATCGTCGTTGCTTTGGCAGGAGATTCGACAATGACAAGGTGGGGCATAATGATTCCTAACAATAATGTTATACAGTGTTTTACAATAATGCAAGCGATGTAAAAGTCAAGCCATAAGTCTTCAAAGGCATGAAAAATCTATTATACTGAAAGAAGCTCATTAGTTCATTCTCCCTAAGGTAGAGGGGGTAAATCCTTAAGGAATAGAACCATGCGACCCTTGACCCTCACCACTCAACTCTTTAGTCTTTTAAGCCTTCTCATGATTTTCAACCTCCCGAGTTTTGCTCGATACGTCAGCTTGGAAGAAGCCTTGTTTCACGGGCATGAAGATTTTCGTAAGGGCAATTACGCCGATGCTGAACTTGATTATAGTGAAGCCATTGAACGTTCACCTCGAAACATTGGGGCACACTTTAACCGTGCTTTAACCCGTCAATATTTAAACAATACCAAAGGGGCGTTAGAAGATTACAATGCCATACTAGAAATAGACCCTCGGCATGTGGTTTCATTGATGAATCGTGGCAACTTACGGCAAGAACTTCGCGATTACTCAGGAGCTTTAGCGGACTATGACGCTGCCTTAGCGTTGTCAGGAGCCAAATCAGGACTATATTATAATAGAGCCTTGGTTAATCAAAAATTGGGCAATATAGACGGTGCGATTAAGGACTATAAGCTGGCAGTGGAGTTGGATCCTCAAAAAAAAGCCGCCTACAATAATTTAGGCAACATTCATGTGGAGCGTAAAGAATTTGAAAAAGCCATTGACTACTATAACCAAGCCATTGAGATTGACCCTAAATACGGTGATGCCTATGTCAATCGTGGGGAAGCCTTAGCTAGTTTAGGCGATTTACCCAGTGCTTTAGACGACTTCACCGCTGCGATTGATTTGGATTCTACCAAAGCGATTTACTATACCTATCGTGGCAAGCTACAAAAGCGGCTCAATAATTTGGACGAAGCCCTAAGCGATATTCAAACCGCCATTAAGTTGGATCCACAGCATTGGCAGAACTATCGTTATTTAGGAGGCATTTACAAGCGTCAAAAGAAGTATGAAGCCTCTTTAGCGGCGTATACAAAGTCCCTAGAGGTTGACAAAGGCGACTCCAAAGAAGACGCTGGGGAAGTGTATGCCCATCGGGCGGATTTGTATGTTTTACTCAAAATGCCCGAACTGGCTTTGGCGGATTACAACAAGGCGCTTGAAGTCGACCCCAAGCATTCGGAAGCCTACTATCAACGAGCGTCTATTTTGCTGGCGAAAGGTAGTCATGAAAAGGCGTTAAAGGATTTAAGCACTGCTATAGCGTTGGATCCCACGCATACAGAAGCCTATTACCAGCGTGGTCATGTGTACAAAGCCTTAGGGAAAAAAGAAGAAGCCGCACATAATTACAGCAAGGTTATTGAGTTGGATGATGAACATGCCGAAGCCCGTTACCATAGAGCCCAAGTCTTGAGCCTATTAGGGCATGCACGCCATGCGGTGAAAGATGCTCATCATTCCGCACTGTTACATGAAAAGCAGGGCAATATACATGGGGCTAAAAAAGCCCATGCACTTAAAACACTCGTCCAAAAGAATATCAAATAATTTTTTTTAGGCTATAATAAAAGGCATCTTACCATTTAAAGGAGCCTTTTCGATGCCTACCTATCACGCTGAAGTCTTAGTCGCTACACGAGCCAATGTCTTACACCCTGAAAGTAAAACCGTGCAAGAAGCCCTACACGGCTTGGGTCATCATTGTGTCAAAGACTTACACATTGGTAAACATTTTAGTTTTAGCTTAGCCGCTCGGGATGAAGCAACGGCAACAAAAGTGATTCATCGCATGGCAGAACAACTATTAGCCAATCCTGTGATTGAAGACACACAGATCACCCAACTTCGTGTTGTGGAGGCGGTTTAAATGTCCACCCTCACCGTTGGCGTTCTTGTTTTCCCTGGTACCAATTGCGATAAAGACGTGGTTGAAGCCATCAAAACCAGCCTGCCTCAAGCCAGCGTCGTTGAATTATGGCATGATGAGGTGCCTGAACATCCCCTAAAAGAGGCTTTTCAATGGGTCATTCTCCCGGGAGGCTTCAGCTACGGCGATTACTTACGTTGTGGTGCGATGGCGAAGAACTCTAAGCTTATGCAAGCGGTCAAACAATTCGCTCAAGACGGCGGTTATGTACTCGGCATTTGTAATGGTTTTCAGATTTTGACCGAAGCAGGTTTACTCGAAGGGGCATTGATTCCCAATACGACCAAGCGTTTCATTTGCCAGCAACGCACTTGCTTAGAAGTCGCTTCCCATGCGTCGGTTTATACGCAAGGATACGCCAAAGGGCAAGTCATTGAAATGCCTATTGCTCACGGAGAAGGTTGCTATTATGCGGACGCTGAAACCCTCGAACAGCTTGAAGCGAATGGGCAAGTGTTGTTTCGTTATGCGGATGAGGTGAATGGTTCAGTCAACCGCATTGCAGGCATTACAAATCAAGCAGGAAATGTGATGGGCTTGATGCCTCACCCTGAACGCAACTTGTGGGTGAATGCGTTGAGTGGCTCTACAGGCGACGGTCGTATCTTGTTTGAGTCGGTGGGAGCGTCTTTCTTCGTCACATCATAATCGTCTAAATGCTATTACATAGAGAAATCCCTCGTCCTTGGCAAGACGAGGGCTTAAGGCTTCATAAACGTGAGAGAGTCGTTTATGAAGGATCTATTCTAGTAAAGTTGTAACGGTTTCTTTCTTCTAAACAGGGAAGACAATACAATGAATTGGACAATAAGTAGATTTTTCTTTCTTCTGAAAAGGGAGGATCATACCCCCCGATTCCTATTCTGTTTTTCCTCTTTGTTTTCCCCTAATTTACGAATCTAATCATCTACGCTATGATTCATTTTGGATTTTCTTCTGTTGTTTTCTTCTGAGAGAGAGAGAGTCGGCAGTCGTGTTTAATGGCGTGTTTTGTGGAATGCCCGAAAGCATTTTTCTAAAATATCCCCTAAACCCAATTACCCTTTTTTCATAGTGACACGAGAGGCATTACAAAAAGCGTCATGTTTTTTATCAAAACTAATTCATGTATCCTTGAATCAACTGTAACAATCCAGGAGGAAATGGAAACTCTTGTTCTTCCTGCTGAGGTGCTTTTTTTTCAGGCTGTGCCGCTTCAACACCTTGACTTTGAGACGCCCCCGCTAGTAAGAGGAAGAAGAACATTTGGATCATTTCTTCGACGGCTTGTTGGTCATCAGACGTGTTAACGGCGGTTGTAATATTCGTCTTTGGATTTTGAATATTTCCCCAAAACTTTTGAGTGTCTGCTTGAAAATTAGGTTGCTTTTTCAGCACTGGCAAATCACCGTATGGTTCAGATTTTGGCTGATAAGGCTTCTGGGAACCATAAGACGGTTTCTTCATACCTGGAGGGCAATAAGCGTCACCCATTCCATAACCTTTACCACCATATTGATTGCCAGCCACTTGTCCTGCAAGCATACCCATACCTAAGCTTGCCATCATGAAGCCTTTGATGAAGTCAGGCGACATTTGCATTCTTTTACCGTAGGGTTTGTCATTATTGTAAGGTCTTGGTGCAGGTAAATTAGCGTAATCTTTGTTACCTTTAATATCATTGTTATAACGAGGTCCTGGAATCTGGTTATACACATTTATAATAGGTACGTTGGCGTTATAGTTAGTGCCTTGCCCTTGAGCAAGTGGATAACTATAGGTTGGAGGTTCAGAATAAGTCGGTGCTGGTTGAGGAGCAGAATAATTGCTACCTTGGTTGTAATAGTTTGACACACTCGGTGTATTATAGCCATAATTTTGCTGTTGAGCTGGTGGAGAGCTATAGGTCTGTTGCTGTTGCGGAGCAGGATAGCTATAGTTCTGGGTCTGCCCTTGGCCATACCCTTGAGGGGCTTGCGGTTGAGGCTGACCTTGCCCATAATTAGAACCTTGATTATAAAAATTGTTGACTTGCGGTGGTGTGTAATTAATCACTTGTGAAGTACCACTTCCCATATATGATCCCATCATTTCTCATTTCCCCTTTTTCTCACTTATCTATGTATAAACTATTTAACCTTTAGAAGATTCAAGCGTTACGGTATTTTCAAAGCCTTGAACGATTCATACATTTCCCGATGTATAGCTTCATTTAGTCGCTTTGTCGTAGTCCTTGATTTCCCCTATCTCTTTTAGTCAGAATCTTTTCATAAAACGGAAGCAGATTGCTTTGTTTATGTGTTGATTTGAATGTCGCCCCTTTATCAATCACTTAAGCGTTTCACCGTCAAAGTGATTCGTCATTTAAGTTGATTACCTGTGCACTAATAAACACATCTTCAAACCTACAATTGCCAATTTGTAACAATATGTTACATTCTTACCCCCTCTCCCTTAGGGAGGAGGCTAGGAGAAGGGATAGAATTTCGCAGAGAGTTCTACAACGTTTTAATCTAAAAGACCATTACGCTTATAAGTAGAAATGTCTTTCTTCAAGGCAGAGCGAGCTTCGTTGTCATCATCAAAGCCTTCGCCTAAGATACCACTAGGCATCACACCGTCGTTGCCGACACCATTGCCCTTGGTGCTAAGGTCGGTATCAAGATACTTGATAGGCGAGCCATCCGCATTTTTATGATCACTGGTTACAATAGCGATTGAAACATTATATTCACCTGAATCGTTTGATGTGACACTTAAGGTGGTGCCATCCCACGAAAGTTTGGTTTGATCGGGCAGTGTGGTTGTTCCTTTACCTAAGGTTCTGCCATTGAGTTGGGGGGTGCCATACGCACTAAACGTAATGTTAGCATAAGGAATGCGAAGCCCAATTTGATCCGTGACTTCAATATCCCATTTGTCATACTTTTTGTGTTGGGCATTCAGACTGATGTTTTTATCGGTTAACAGATTGAAAACACCGTCGCCTTTGACGATGATATTGTTGTAACGCTTATTGCCTTTATCACTGCGATCTGCATCCGCGACGTGGGGATCTCCCCAGTAACTGGAATGCTCATTGGCCGCAACAAGCTTACGGGGTGCAGGTGGTGGGACAGGTCTTACAAGTGGTGGGGGGGCGGGTCTGTTATAGACATCATAGAAAGCGTTGTCACCAAAGCCTGTTTTAAAGCCTTCTTCTTTTTTAGAGTTGCCACTAGCTTCCCATACCGATCGAGCTTGAAATACGGGCAGGTTGGAATAAGACGCTGGCAGTGGAGCATAGGCGTAAGGCGTGTTTGGACGTGATTGAGGGTTGTGGTAGTAAGGAGGGCGACTATTGTAGTTTGAACCATTGTTGTAAATGGTGCCACCATAACTGTAAAAGGTATTGGTGTTATTGGTGATTTGAGTACCGTTATAATAATTGTTAACCACTTGAGGCGACCTATTAGCCTGCTGTGGATATAGATAACCTGTCTGATAGGGACGAGGAGCAGAAGCAATAAAATTAATCATAGTAATAGTATCTCTAAAAACTTAATATAGGGACGCACGATATAGAACAAGGGAATCTTTTCTGTACCAACAGAAATAATTCGTTAAAAATGATTGTGAAACCACGTATTTGCTTAATGGTTTTGTTGAACAAGAGGGTCATATTAATAAAAACAGTACAACGGGTTTTATTGCAGAGTCTTTACAGTTTGTAACAATAAACCCACATCTCAATAAAGACGTGGGTTTGTTCTATTTAAATCTTCTAAAACCTAGCGAACCGAACGAAGCTCTTCCAAACGTTCCTGAACCGTTTGGGAATGACCCCCATAAGGTTGTAAGTGCAAGTAACGACGATACCCCAGTATCGCATGGGCAGGTTGCCCTGCCATGTCTTGCGCAATAGCTAGACCCAAAATGGCTCGTGAAAAGTTAGGCATCAGATGGAGTACATGCCGAAACCCAGCAATGGCTTGTTCGTATTCATTCAAATTCATGTAGCAACCTGCACGATTATTCAAAGCGGGTAAATGCTTCGCATCTTTCGCCACTAGCGTATCGTACACAGCAATGGCCTCTGAATAGCGTTCTTGGTGTTCCAGGGCAACTGCATAAGCAAAGTATTCCCCTTCACTCGCTTGAAAAAGACTGATAAAACGCTGAAAGTAGTGAACGGCTTTGTCCCACAGACGCAAGGTTTCACTCAAGTTCGCTAAAGGCTTTAACACGCTCGTGTTAAACGGGTCTAGACGTAAGACTTCTTGAAAAGCATCAAAAGCCAGTTCGCTCACCTCTAAGGCGTGGTAGGCTTGCCCTAAGGCTTGCCATGCGGGTACGGACTTTGGATTCAACGCAAGGGCTTCATTTAAATAAGGGATCGCTTCATTCCATTGCGAATCTAGCATGAAGCCCTTGCCTGTTTGCAAGGCGTGGGATGAGGCTTCCAGTGTTTGAGGACTTGGACGTTTTGCGTCATGAAGCAATGCTTTTTTAGGGGCTATACGCACGGGGTGCTTGCGATGAGTAATACGTTGCTTTAGGCCACGTTTCAAGGGCGTTACAGTGATGTCATGCCGTTTATCTTCTTGGGTAAAGCGAGGTTCTTTCAATAGGGGTTGTGTTTTAGGCTGTTGTGTCATGGCGTGGATTCTCTTTTATTCTCTCGGGTCTGGTTTCTTAATTGGTGTTTATGTCGAATGGCTTGTCATTATGTTCAAGGGGTAATGTAAAATGGATCTTCTGAAACAGGGGAGCGTTCGCAACGTGTCCCTATGTTAATGGTGTGTATAAGACTGGGTTTGTTTTTCTCTCATCAATTTAAAAAAGAAGAAGGGGGAGCAAGGGGGGTCATTCTTATTCAATCATGTTGGGGGTGTACTATGTTGTTTAGGTGTTTAAATGTCCCTTAAATTCAGTAGTAGTTGCACGTGTTGAGTGATTTTCTCTGGGGCTTGTCTCTCGATTCATACCCTTATAATAGAGGATTTCCCAAAGGCTTTTGAGCATCTAAAGGTTAGGTTTTTTTACAAAAAAATACACCCTTTTACGAGGTTTTAGTTCTTATCATTTTGTTTAGTTGGATTTTTGTGCCCTGTAGACGATTAATATCGTGCTTGTCGTATTGAAAACAAAGCGAAACATCTAAACACAGTCGAAAGTCAGAACTAGCTATAAAGTGCTACTTGACGAGACGGCATGGGGCTAGTGTACGCCTTCTTCATCGGGGGAGCAGTCTTGACTTGCTGGGCTTTATAATTTTTAGCACGGTCTTTTCGGGTAAATAAGCATCCCAAGGTGGGAGGCATCGCATATAAAAAGGCCCCTGTCCCCACGGTGGCTAAGAAGCTATAAACCGCTTTTTTATCCGAATGTTTACCGAATTTTTTGTCCAGTGTGGGTTCGATCGATTTTTTCATAACGTTTGGCAGAATCATGTTGGCAAATCCATACCACGCAAACTTGACCAACCCTTCAAAACGCTCGACGGGATCTCTTGCCGAAAGAATGAGTCCGCTATAGCCAAAGGTACCAAAGGTTGAAAAAACTTGAAGATCGCTAATGTCGTCCATTTTGCCTGTAATTTCACATGTTTCACGATTTTTAAAACTAAATAAATCGTGTAAGGATGTTTTGCTCCCTTTTTCAGGAAAGAGAATTGCCAATGGTGCCAAACGCCCCTTTTTCAAACTCTGATACACTTTAGCGAGCGATTCAGTGAATGGTACTTTGAACTGCTTCGTTAAAAAAGCAGGTAAGTCGGCTCCTTTTTTCATTTGATGGTACGCCCATCCTGAAGCGACGCCCCCGACGGCTAAACTTAAACCAAGGGCTTTACCTATAGCCACCAATTGCTTTCGTTCAAAGGCGAAACGCTCCTTTTGATGAGTCTCTGTTTCAGGGGCTTTCTTTTTCTTGCCGTCTTTTTCATCATTACCCAAGCCCACCAAATCCACAAAATCATGCGTTTTAAACGTTTTGCTGGTGAGGTAATTCCGCAGATACATCGCCGAATAATCCGTCGCTGCAAGCACAGGTAAGGCCGCTAGTGCAACGCCCAAACCTTTCCATGCCATCGCTTTCTTCTGTTCCGAAGTCCCCTTTTTGAGTGTATTAAGATGGGCATCATAGATTTTTTCAACGAGCTTACTAAACTGAAACGTCGCCATGTAAGAACCGACTTCTTGAGCCGCTTGTTGATAAAATTGATCGATACGTTCATTAAGGTTCATGCCTAACAAAACGTGAGGCACACCACTTCCCCAAAACTCTTGCCACAAGAAACGTTTATAGGAACTTTTTGCCGTGGGGGCGAGCCATTTAACTAATTTATCAGACATTGAAAAGTCTCAACTTAGAGGGATTAAGCTCCTATTCTAGTTTAAAAAAAAGAGTTGTCAACTATTTAAAGTAAAGTCAAAAGACTAGGCTTTCGCAAGGCATCCCAATCAAAAGTTTACGGGCTTCATTTGTATTTAAGGTGTCACCAATAAGCAAATGCCATATAGTATGAATAAGGCTAAAGCGACGAGTATTAAGGTAAAGGGATCTTGGCTGGGGGTTAATATAGCCGACAATACAAGCATGCCAATGAAACTTTCTCGCCAATACTTCTTCAAAAAAGAACGCTTCAATAGGTTGAGTCTGCCTAACAAAAACGCCAATAAAGGCATCTGAAAGGTGACGCTCATCACGCCGAGCATCATCGTACAAAAGCCGATATAGGGAAGTAAACTCATTTGAGGCTCCGCAATGCCGTTTGAAAATTCCAACAATACCTGTAAACTGGTCGGTAACACCGCCATATACGCAAAAATAACACCCAAGATTCCTCCCCCACACGCCAAAACTAAAGCAGGGACTAAGAACGCTTTTTCTTGAGGCTTTAAGGCGGGCATTAAAAAGCGGATAAATTGCCACAAAACAACAGGCGAACTAAGGATACTTCCCACAAGCATCATCACTTGAAAGACGGCAAACAAGGCATCCGTGGGAGCGAGTTGCACAAAAACAGTCGACGTGGGTGCCAAGTGTTGCAAGTTCAGCAAGAGCGGTTTGGCGATGAAATAGGACGCTCCCACCGCCAAAAGCCAAGTGCCTAAGCTAATACCCAAACGCAAGCGTAACTCTTCTAGGTGAGGCATCACGCCTTGATTCCAGCGTCGTTTAGCGACTTGCCAAAGGGCTTGAGGTGTTTCCACCGATGCCCATTCATCTTCAATCGTCATAGGTTCAGGCTCAACAGGCTTTAAATCTTCCGCCAACGGCACTTGGCTTGGCGGACGCAAGTGGGGGGGAATGGCGTCATAGCTCATTAAAGCGTTTCCTTGCCAGCGGATTGTTTGAGGCTATACAAATGATGTAGAATAAGGCTCCCTGTTATGGCGACATTCAGCGATTCCGCCTCATCACACATGCCCACGCTCAAGGTTGAGAACGCTTGTTTTTCAGACTCACTCAAACGCAAACCTTGCCCTTCTTGACCCAAAACCACCGCCATTGGACGTGTCGGCAACGTCTTCAGCTCATGCAAATACAGGGGCGAAGCGTGCGATTCATCAAAGGCATCGGCGAGATAAGGATGCCACCCCTTTTGGCTCAAAGTATTTAGCACGGCGTGTGTTTCTTCGTGACGAATGGCGTGAATCTGCAAACGAAATTGTAAGCCTGTCGAAGATCGAATGACTTTGCTGGCATACGCATCCGCCATAGGTTGGATGAGGAGAACTTGCTTGACACCAAAGGCAACGGCTGTTCTAAAGATCGTCCCTAAATTACCAGGATCTTGCACGCCGTCCAGCACGAGCAGGGTTTCTCTGGAACTTTGAGGGAAGGGGAGTTCGGCTAGGGTCATTGCTTTTGTCGAGTCGGGCAAATGAAAGACCGCCACCACAGGCGGAGCCGATTCTGTTTCCGCTATGGTTTTTAAGACGGCATTACTCACGATTTGCCACGGCTTTCCCGCAGCAAAGCTTTCAGGGGTCAATACATCGTCTCTAAAAAAGTAGCGTTTGGCGAACCATCCTGCTTTTCGTGCTTCGTCAATGGCTTTGTCTCCCACAACCAAGCACGCCCCTTCTGCCAAGCGATGCTTGCTAGCGTGTAAGGCAATAGCGTCTTTGACGTGCTGATTTTGCAAACTTTTGATGATTTCAACAGACGACATCGGCGAAGGACTCCGTGAGGTTTTGTACTTCTAGTATAGCTTAAATAAAGACTTTCGCAGAGCTTTCTACACACTATTTTTGTGCTATAGTGTTCGACAGATGAAAAGCATGATGCCCCCTTGAAAGGATGCCCCCTGCCAATGAGTCCCACACTGACCAGCCAAGCCTTCCCCCCTAATGCCGACGGGCTGGTGGTGACGTATTTTTCCGACTTTTACAGCGTCCGAAAAGTAAACGGTGATCTCATCCAATGCAAGCGAAAAGCCTTGCTCAAAAAGCAAGGGCTTAGCGTCGTTGTGGGCGATTTTGTCACCCTCGATGAAACGGAATCCAGCATGGGCTGGATTACAGGCATCTTACCGCCTAGCACCATCCTCAGCAAACCCAAGATCCACAATATCAGCCATGTCTTGATCGCTTGTCCGTGGCAGGAACCCCAGCTGGATCTTCGCCAAGTCGACAGGCTTCTGACGAAAGTCCTACTTTCAGGCTTGTCGCCTTTACTCGTTTTCACCAAAGCCGATATTCACCCCACCGAAGCACAACACGGATCCACCCTCGCCGAATGGTTGCACTATTACAGCCAAACGGCTGGCGTGCTAACCCTTGCCACCAGTATCTATGACGCCGAAAGCATCGATGGGTTGAAGGCGACGCTCAATAACATCGGGGGGCGTTGGGTACTCGCTGGCGTGAGCGGGGCTGGTAAGTCGTCGCTTCTCAATGCGATTGATCCGCAATTAAAATTGAGGGTGAATGAAGTTTCTCACAAAGGAGGCAGAGGCACGCACACCACACGTCACACCGAATTGCTGGAAACCTTAAACGGCTTGTTGATTGCGGATGCTCCTGGATTTAGCCAGCTGGATTTTTCGCTGGATGAACCGACCTCCATTCAAAACGCTTTTCCCGAATGCCAAGTCGCCTTATCCCCTCTCCTTGAGGAGAGGGCTAGGGAGAGGGGGGGATTTTCAAATGAAGACATGACATCTACTCCCCACCCCAACCCTCCCCTTAAAGGGGAGGGAGCAAAGCAGAAAGACCCTCAACGCTGCGAGTATGAAGATTGCCTTCATATGGATGAGCAGGGTTGCGTGATTAAAAATGCCGTCGAAACGGAAGGCATCCTCAAAAGTCGCTATGAACATTATGTTGACTTGGTGAAAGAAGCCCTCGCTGGCGAGCATTTGCGGTTGGCTCAATCGCAAAAAACGGAAAGTGCCACCAAGCAAGGCAAGTCCAAAAAAGGCGGAAAAGCCGTGAATGTGGTGAAGTTGAATCCTGAATTGCGAGACGCCAACCGCAAAGAAAACCGCCAAGTGCTCAAAAAATTAGAACAGCATATTCAATATCAACAACGCTTTGAAGAAGCGATTGACGATAATGAAGATGCCTTCAACGACGAGGATTTTTAAATGCACGACACCCTACACATGCACCATTTACTCGAACCCGAAGCAGGTAATCCACCTCCTTTATTAAGTTCCACTTGGTTGAAGTGGCGTTACGGTAGGCTTCAACAACACATCAACCAGTGGCTTGAAGAGGCATTGGACACGGCATGGCATCCGCAAGAAGAAGCGTTGAAAAGCTTGCCTGAAGCTCAAGCTTCTTTAAAACGCTTGTGGCAGGCGTCTCGTCATGCGACCTTGCTCGGCGGTAAGCGGATCCGTCCGTTATTGTCGGTGCTGGTGTGGCAGGCGTTGAGTCGCTACGATGTGGAAACGCTCAAGGGGCTTTGCTTGAGCAGTGAATTCATGCACGCCCAAAGCTTAGTCTTCGACGACTTGCCTTGCATGGATGATGACGATCTGCGTCGGGGCAAACCCACTACGCACAAGGCGTTTGACGAAGCGACCGCCGTTTTAGTCGGCGATGCCTTAGCCAGTTTCGCCTTTGAATGTGTGGTGAAATACAGTCCACAAAACACTTTGGCGGATTTGCAAGCGTTACTGGATGTCACCCAACGTTTGGGGAGCGTCGGTAGTTTTGGCGGACTCGTCAACGGGCAGTACGCCGATATGTGGAGCCATGAATCACCCGCCAGCCTTGAACAATTACGCTACATTCACGCCAATAAAACAGGGGCATTATTGCGATATGCGATTGTGGCACCAGCGGTTTTGTCGGGGGCCTCTTCGCACGTGCAAGAGGCTTTGTCGACTTGGGCGGATGTGATTGGTCAGCTTTTTCAAGCCACGGATGATCTCTTGGATGTCACGGCGACGTCGCAGGACTTGGGCAAGACGGCAGGCAAAGATGCGGATCAAAACAAGTTGACGTATATCAGTGTTTTGGGGCTTGAAGGCACGCAGGCGGAGGTGCATCGCTTGCATGAAGCAGGCTCGCAGGCGTTGGAGCGTCTAAAGCAGTCAGGGCTTGCGGTTGAGGCGTTAGCCGAGATACAGGCGTTTATGCTGCATCGTGGGCATTAGGGTTTTTCGGTTCTCTTTTTTATGCTAGGCTGTAATGAGCAATTCTAAAATTGAGGGTTGCTAATAAAGCAACACCCCCGTTCTGAAACAGAAAGGAGGTGAGCTAAATGGATATTCGCGAAGGCATAATCTTCTTGATTATCTACCTGTTAATTCTTAAATTGAACTAACAGGCTAGCAAGGAGTTTCCAAGTCTGACTCACTTGGGGACTCCCCCTTTTAGTATTGTGTCAAATGTTTGACGCTTTGTCAAGAGGGCGACGCATGAGCTTTTTGTTGTAGAATAGGACTAAAGCCCTCTATCTTAAATGTAAGGACGTTTTGTGAATATGAATCAACAAAATAATAATGAGACTATTTGGGCTACAGACCTTCTGAATAGGAAGCAATTTGCTGAAAGTTTTGAAGGTTTCTTACAGAAAATGACAGAGGTACAGAAGAAAAAACTAAAAGAAGAAGAACAAGAAACAACTATTGTGGCATTAAACGCTCCCTTTGGGAGTGGGAAAACTTATTTTTTAGAATCGTGGTATAAGGATTTACAAAATCGCAACATACCTTGTGCCTATTTTAGTGCGTGGGAAACAGATTTTGCACAAGAACCTTTAGTTGCTTTTATGCACTATATGTTATCGTCTTTTAAAAGACAACAAACCGCACAAGATATGGTTAAGAATGATGAGAGTGTGAGAAAACACTCCTTAGAACTTCTCAAGTTAATAGGCTTGTCGAATGTAAGTGATTATGCCTCTTTTCTATTAAAAGGACAACCCGATAATTCTATTGATTTATTTGGAAAAATTATCGAAGAACGACAACAATTCAAACTCGCCTTAAAATCTATTATTGAAACAGCGTGTCAACAAAAAAAGAACAATGGGGACACGCCCTTTGCTTTTATTTTAATTATTGATGAATTAGAACGATGTAAACCCACTTATGCGGTAGAGTTACTGGAACAATTGAAACATTTTTTAGGGGGCATTTCTCAGCTTAATGTGGTTTTAGGAATAGATAATGAGCAGTTAAAACATACCGTTCAACATCATTATGGGCAAGGCTATGATGCAGAAGGCTATTTGAAACGATTTTTTCAAAAATCGGTATTATTACCGAGAACAGTTTATTTCAAATTAGAAGAATTTTATGATGATCTAACTGAAAAAACAAGCTTTGACCTATTACGACCTGATTTAAGAAGTTTGATACAATACAAACTTCATAAGGATGAATTGGCTCCTAAATTCAAGATTCAAGAGCCTCGAATTCAATTACCTTATGATAAAGGATTTATCAAGTTCTTACTTTTATTAAAATCAACAAAACCTAGCTTTTATTACAAAGTCATGAAACGACTTTTAGATGAATCAGAGTTTTGGGAACAAGTCGAATTATGGCTAAATCGAAATGATATTTATGAGTTTGAACAATACTTAGAAACGTTTAAGAAGTATTTTTTACGAATCTATTTTTTCACTTTTCAAGAAGAGGGTGAAATAGGCGTTACTGAGTTTAGCAAAGTAATCAACCTTCTATGTACAACAAAACCTATCAAACATAGGAAACATGACGAATTACTACCTGAAGCGTTAGAGACAGAAACACAAAAACTTAATCAAGAATATGCTGCGACACTTATAAATCGTATCCAAGAAGAGTATTCTCAGTTAATACGAAAGTATCGTGGTAGCAATATAAGAGATTTGCTCAACATCATTATAGAAGAACAACGATGCCATATAGATTAAAAACGAAAGTCACTAATGGAAAAACATGAACTCGACACCATACTCAACGGACTCGCTGAACGGGTGGGCAAAGCCAGCCTCGTGCTAAAAAGCACGGGCAATCTCGACAAGCGCCACACGCTGGACGTGCAAAGTCAAGACCCCGACTTGTGGAACGACCCCACCAACGCCCAAAGCGTGATGCAAGCCCTCACGCAAGTGAAAAACACGCTCGCCCAAGCCGATTTATGGCAAGGACAAGTCGAAGAAGCGACGTTGATGCTTGAACTCTTGGAAGAAGACGCTTCCCTTGAAGCGGAGTTTTTGAGCGTGACGAAAATGCTGGAAACCGCCCTTGATGCGTGGGAACTCGAGCAAATGCTCGGCGGAGAATATGATGCTCACAATGCCTTATTGACGATTAGTGCAGGGGCAGGCGGAACCGATGCGCAAGATTGGGCGGAAATGCTCTTGCGGATGTTCACCCGTTGGGGGCTAAACAAAGGCTATACCGTGGAAGTCATTGACCGCAGCGACGGCGAAGAAGCAGGCATAAAGTCGGCGACCTTACGCCTAAAGGGGCGTTACGCTTACGGCTATAGCCGAGCGGAACATGGGGTGCATCGCTTGGTGCGGATTTCGCCGTTTAACGCCAACGGCAAGCGACAAACGAGTTTCGCCAGCATTGAAGTCGCCCCTTTGGTGGAAGGCGTGGAAGCCAGCCACATTGAAATTCGTCCCGAAGACATCGAGTTTAGCACGGCTCGAGCAGGGGGAGCCGGTGGGCAGAACGTCAACAAAGTCGAAACAGCGGTGCGTTTGGTGCATTTACCCACAGGGATTGTCGCACGATGCCAACAAGAACGCAGTCAACTTCAAAACAAGGCGATCGCCATGGATATGTTGAAATCGAAGTTGCTTGCCTTGAAAATTGCCGAACATGACGCTAAAATGGCAGCCGTCAAAGGCGATACTCTTTCCGCTAACTTTGGCAGTCAGATTCGCAGCTATGTGTTTGATCCCTATTCGCTGGTGAAGGATCACCGTACGGGGCATGAAAACGGCAATACCACCGTCGTTATGGATGGTGACTTGGATCCCTTTATTGAGGCCTACTTACGAGGTCAACGCCTCGTAAAATAACTATCGTTAAAAAATGACAGGCGGATGCTGGCTAGAGCGAATCGCTCGATCGGTCATCTGCAATTCACGATGTAACTGCTGTAAAATGCGAATCTTCTTTTGGATAAAACCCACATGGAAAATAGCCTTGGGATCCAACAACACTTGCCCTGCATAGGCTTCCAACACATTTTCTTCCACCGCAATAAAGGTTTCTTCCGTATTCACATACTGACGAACTCGTGGATGCGCCCCCACCATAAAGGACAAAAACGTCTTCATGCTGTCATGGGTGCGGTTGCATTGGTAAAGCAAACGCACGACGTCGTTGCCTCGAATATGGCGATTTAAGCACGCTTGAAAAGTTCGCAAAGCGTGATCAATCATGTTGAGCGTCACGTAAATGGATTCTTCTTCTTCAGAATGAAAAGATGACATCTCAAGAGCATGGGGCATTGGACGTACCTCCGTCGTTTCGATTGGGGATCTTCTCTACATTTTGCCTGGGGACTACTCAACGCCTTCAATAAAAACGCTGATCTTCTTCTCCTGAAGACATCATACAATAGCGACTATATTTTTGGCAAGCAATTATTTACAATTGTAATATGGTCGCTGAAAAAATACAGACTTTACTAGATCTAAGTGCTACTTTGATGAACCATTTAAAGAGGATTAGCCTTGCGTCACATCAAAGTAATAGGCTTCAGGGTGATGAAACACGATCGCCGAAGTCGACTGTTCAGGAATCAACATAAAGCTTTCACTCAAGCTCACGCTAATTTGTTCGCCCTGCAATAAATCCATCAACACCGCTTGATCCGCCAAGTTCGGGCAAGCAGGATACCCAAAACTGTATCTACAGCCTTGATACGCCGAAGGCTTCAACAATTGCAAGCCTGTTTTGCCTGCTTCTTTTTCGTCAATTTGTAATTCCTTGCGAACTTGGGTGTGCCAGTATTCCGCCAAGGCTTCCGCCATTTCAACCGAAAAACCATGATACAAATAATACAACATATAGTTGCCATCCCCAAAAAGGGTTTGGTCAAAATCAGCCGCACCTTGCCCCATGCTCACCAATTGAAGCACCAGTATATCCTTTTGCGAACCTTCTGTTTCGATTAAATAATCGCTCAAGCACACGTTTTTCTGTCCGCCACGAGGGAACTGAAAACGGCGGATTTCTTCGTCATGATTTTTCGGGTTGTAAAGCACGACTTCATCGCCTTCGGCGGTTGCTGGGAAGTAGCCATAGACCACCTTCGGCGTAAAAATAGACTGTTCCTGCACTAACGTTTTCAATGATTCAAACAACGGCTGCACGTCGGATTGAATAAAGCCCTCTTGCTCTTCAGGGGTTTTGTCCCAACGGCGAAAGCCCCAATGTCCACTCATCAAGACTTTGGCATTAAGAAAATCGTAAATCGCTTCAAGAGAAATATCGTCCACCACCTTCACTCCCCAAAACGGAGGCGTCGGGATTTGCGTCGCTGGGGTCACGCTCGCACGAGGCAAGGGGCGTTCACTCGCATTTTGGGCATCATTTGATTCAGCTTGATTCATCATCTCATTCGGCGTCGGAGGCTGCGGTTCCGCATTCGCTGGCGGATGCCACGGCTTGTTTTGCGATTTGGCATCACCAATGCCTTCTAAATACGCCAAAGTATCCATCGCCGTTCGGGCGTGTAAGACAGGCGTTTTCGTTAAAGGGCGACACTCTTTCAAGACAAAAGCAGGCGTCAGAGCAGGGCCTCCTAAAATAATGGGAAGTTTAATGCCTGCTTCAGTTAACGCAGAGATGTTCGCCTTCATTTGCTTGGCGGATTCTATCAACAAACCGCTCATCACCACGGCATCAGGCTGATGCGTGGCAATTGCTTGAAGTAATTGGTCACGGGTGACTTGCGACCCTAAATTGCGGACGGTGAATCCGTGGGCTTGCAAGAGCGTGTCGACGATATTTTTACCAACTTCGTGCGTATCTCCTTGCACGGTGAGCATGATGCAAGACGCAGGCGATTTAAAGTGCTGACACTGGGGAAGCACCGCTTCCCACGCATGACGCAAAATTGCCGCACTTTGCAGGACAAACGGCAGGAGCATTTCCATATTATTGAATTTGTCCGTCAAGAGTTGAGCGGTGGGGAGCAAGCATTCAGTGGCCACAATATCGGCTTTCACCACGCGAATCGCTTCCGTTAATAATAGGGATGCTTGCTTTGAATCACCGTCTAAAATGGCGTATTGCAAGCGTTCAAGGATGGTGGCACTTTCGCTCAAGGCTTCAGGGGCATCGAACTGCGTTTGCCAATACGAAATATAGGGCGTAGGTAAGGGGGTATTTGTGACGGTAGACATAGGGTTTTCCTTTTTTGGGGATGCTTGGCTAAAGAAGCTCTTCATAAATCTGGGCAATTTTGGCAGAAATAGGGAATGAACTCAAGCCTTGCCACCGCTCATAAAGCTGATGCTCAAGGTCGAGTTGATCCAGAACTTTGCCCACCGTGTATAAAATCTGACCTTCTAGGCTCAAGAAATCAGGGCTATAAAAGGAGAGCATCGGCGGAATGAGTCGCACATTCAGCTGTGAAAGCGTCAACATATTTTGCAGATGAATCGCATTCAACGGCGTTTCACGAGGCACCAAAATCAAGCGTCGCCCTTCTTTTAGGGTGACATCCGCCGCACGAGTAAGCAAACTATCGCTCATGCCTTGGGCGATGTGAGCGAGCGTCCCCATCGAACAAGGGGCGATAATCATGCCTCGGTGAAGATGCGTGCCACTGGCGGGTTTGGCTCCGATATTTTTGTTGGAATAGAGGGTCAATAAGCCGTGGTAGGTGGACGCATCGAGTTTTAAAAGTCGTAGGAGCGATGCTTTTTTTTCGTCTAAGGTGTTGCCTTCTACCGAAACGCCCAATTCTTGTTGCATCACGAGGCCGGCGTGTTCTGAAAAAATGACGTCCACAGGGACATTTAATAAAAGTAGTTCTTTGAGCAAACGCAAGCCCAAAATACTACCCGAAGCACCCGTTAAGCCTAAAACGACTGGTTTTGAAGCGGACATACGAAAGGCATCCTTAATAGACAATGCGTTTAGCGACTTTGCTTGAAAGTGGAAACTCTTGTTGACGACCCATAAGTGTTAAGGCAATATTGTACAAGGCAAATCCTGCCAAAAGCAGTAACCAGAAGCTAATGAAACCAAGCTTTATTTGCGTCGTCCAATCCAAAAATGGTAAAAAACTAAAGAAGGGTAGAGCTGCTAGAAAAACATCTAAAAGGGCATTCACCAGCATACGAATCACATCCGCAATCACGCCGATCGCAAACGCTTGGGCGACGTGGTACTTCACAAACGCAGGCGTGTTGATCTTACCGCTTCGACAAATCACCCACATCACGATAAACATCATCAAAAAAGGAAAGAGGTTTATGCCACCCAATTTCAAGCTGTAATAAAAGAAAATCGGATAAGCAATCGCTCCCAAAAGTCGTTGCCAAATAGGCACTTTTCGGTACTGGTGCATATTGATGACTTGTTGAGGGCTACGAAACGACATAGACATCCTTTAAAACGACTCACCTTTGCATAAAAAAAAGGTGAGTCGCTTGAGCTTATTTAATGCCAATTTTGTGTAAAAGCATGGTGATTGGGTCATAATAACGATCCACCACACGTTCTTTTAAGGGAATAATGGCATTATCGGTAATGCGAATATCTTCAGGGCAACGTTCCGTACAACATTTGGTGATGTTGCAAAGCCCGATGCCTGCTTCTTCTTTGATAAAGGGGATGCGATCCGCCACATCAAGAGGGTGCATTTCAAGCGACGCCAAACGCACCAAGAAACGAGGCCCCGCAAAGTGATTAAACTTGCGGTGATGGCGAATAACATGGCAGGAGTTTTGACACAAGAAGCATTCAATACACTTGCGGAACTCTTGCACACGATCGGCATCTTCTTGGAAGTATCGCCATGTGGATTGATCGTCGTTATAGGGCGTAAAAGGGGTGATACGCTTGTTGATTTCGTAGTTCCAGCTAACATCCGTGACCAAATCCTTAATCAGCGGGAAGGTACGCATGGGACGGACTAAAACAGGTTTGTCCAGTGGCATGTGATCCAAACGGGTTTTGCACATCAAGCTGGGCAAACCGTTGATTTCTGCCGCACAAGACCCACATTTAGCCGCCTTACAATTCCAGCGAATTGCTAAATCAGGAGCATTATGGGCCTGTAAATATAACAGGGCATCCAAGACGACCCACCCTGGTTGAACAGGCACAGTAAAGGATTTGACTTCTCCAATATGCTCGCCATCTGCATCAGGCAAACCACGAAAAACGTGAAACTCACGATCCACAACGCCTAGACTCATCATCATAAGAGCGTTCCTTTCCTATATTTTCTGCTTGCTTTTTGTAATGGCTAGCTCATCAGACTTGTCAAACAGGTCACGAAGTGCTGCATCCATTTGAGGCTTCTCATACGTAGACACGTCCAGCTCGCCCGAACCGTTCAAACGAATCGTGCTATTGACGAAACGCCATTGCTCATTGTCAGGTTCAATGTGATCCAAACGGGTATGCCCACCACGACTTTCGGTGCGTTGAAGGGCGGCACGAGCCACGACTTCACCCACTAAAATCATGTTGTGAATGTCATGCGACAAATGCCAGCCTGGGTTGTACGCACGACTGCCGTCCACACGAGCGACTTTGGCACGTGCTTTCATAACTTGAAGTTCTTCAATGGCTTCTTTTAGCCCTTGCTCTTCACGTACAATACCGACTTTGTTTGCCATTAAGTCCTGCAAATCGGCTTGAATCTGATAAGGGGTTTCCGCTTTAGAGTCACGCTCAAAGGGAGCGACCAACTCTTCGGCATAGCCTTTGACTTCTTCGTCGTTAATCTTGGGTAGAACGGTTTGTTGCTTAGCAAACTCAGCGGCATGCTTGCCTGCTCGTTGACCGAAGACGATCAAATCGCTCAAGGAGTTTCCGCCTAAGCGGTTGCCTCCATGCAAGCCCCCAGAAACTTCGCCCGCGGCGTAAAGCCCTGTTACATTCAAGACTTCTTGCGTTTCAGGATGCACCCGAACGCCACCCATGGTGTAGTGCATGGTTGGACCGACTTCCATTGGACCCTTGGTGATGTCGACATCGCCGAGTTCTAAGAACTGGTGATACATCGACGGCAACTTGCGTTTAATATAGTCTGCTCCACGATGCGAAATATCAAGAAAAACGCCTCCATTGGGCGATCCACGACCTTCTTTCACTTCGGTGTAAATGGCTTTTGACACAATGTCTCGAGTCGACAGCTCCATGCGTTCAGGGTCGTAATTCTTCATAAAACGCTCGCCTAAGGCATTCGTCAATTTACCACCTTCGCCACGCACGGCTTCAGTAACCAAAATACCTTTGACCGAAGGCGGACAAACCATGCCTGTCGGGTGGAACTGCAAGAACTCCATATCAATGAGTTCCGCACCGATCTTCATTGCCATCGCTTGACCATCAGCCGTATATTCCCAGCTATTGGACGTCACTTTGTACGCTTTGCCGATACCACCTGTGCAAAGAATCACCGATTTGGCGTTTATCAAAATAAAGCGACCGCTTTCACGCCAGTAACCAAAGGCACCTGCGACTTGATCACCGTCTTTTAAAAGATGCGTCATCGTGCATTCCATGTGAACATCTATCCCGCAATGGATGCCCTTGTCTTGCAAGGTGCGAATGAGTTCTAGCCCTGTTCTGTCGCCCACGTGAGCCAATCGACGGTAGGTATGCCCCCCAAACGGACGCTGTAAAATACGACCATCAGGCGTTCTGTCAAAGACCGCACCCCATTTTTCGAGTTCTTTGACTCGCTCAGGGGCTTCTTTGGCGTGCAATTCAGCCATACGGTAATTGCTCAAGTATTTTCCACCACGAATGGTGTCTTTATAATGGGCTTGCCAGCAATCGTCGGCATCGACGTAGGAAAGGGCAGCGGCCATTCCGCCTTCAGCCATAACCGTGTGAGCTTTGCCGAGTAATGATTTGGTGACCAAGGCCACCGAAACGCCTTGTGAGGAAGCTTCAATGGCGGCTCTTAAGCCTGCCCCACCAGCCCCGATTACAAGCACGTCGTAGGTTTTTGTTTCGTAATGAACAGACATCATAGGAGTCCTAACTCTTTCATTTTAAACGTCTAATAACGAAGGATAATTAACCCGAACAACCCATGTTCAGCCAATCAATGCCCCATGTGTTCCAATCGGTTATCGTACCGTTGGCGACCAAGCGAATGTACAAGTCACACAAGCCGACGGTGAATAGTGAAACCCACGCATACAACCAATGTTCTTGGTTGAGCTTTGTTTGGTTGAACCATTTAAAGTAAGCGATCCGACTGAAGATTCCGCCGGTAAAAGTGTTTAATTTCCCACCAATCAGGTGACGCAAACTATGGCAGGAAAAGACATACAGGGTTAGTAAAATCGTGTCTAACCATACAATTAAGGAACCCACACCAAATCCGATTTGACCATTGTAGAAAATGGATTCAAAGGCATGCACCCAGTGAAAGACCACCAAAACAAGTGCCACATACAAAAAGTAGCGGTGAAAGTTCTGCAAGATAAAGGGAAACAAGGTTTCACCTGTGTAATCCGCCAAGGGACGCAAAAGCCCTTGCTTGGGTTTGTCTACCGCACAAGCAGGGGGATCGTTAAAAATCGCACGGTAATAGGTGCGTCGGTAAAAGTAGCAGGTGCCTCGAAAGCCCAACGGCGCCCACAAAATCAAAAAGGCAGGGGATAGTTGAAACCAATCAAAGGCTTGCGGAAACAAGGCCTTGAGGTTCGGCGAATAAAAAGGCGATAAGTAAGGACCGACTTCGTAAAAACCATTTTCAAAGGCACGGTACACGCCGTACAAACCAAACACCGTCAACGCAACAACGGTGAAAACCTGTTCCCACCACCACGCATCTTTACGGTCGGTTTTGCCAAATCCTTGGGTGACGAGGTTTTTCGACAAGAAGGCTTCTAGCATTGTGCAGAGGCTCCTTTACACATAATTCAGACATCACAACGGTCAAACGCTCACATCTCGTGTTCGTTAGACGAAACAATCTAAATCCATTATAATGCACTCACAAAAAAAGACAAGCAAACCGAAAAAAAATAAGTTAACTCTAGTCTAAGCGTATGTCTTTTTGAGAGGCATTTTTCAAAAATGTTGATCCCCAATAGACTTATACCATATAATCGAATAAAGGCACAGAGAAAGTCCAAAACTGCCTTGTTCCTCCTCCCTTAGGGAGGAGGCTAGGAGGAGGGACACCAGCTACGGCTGGACATCCCGAATCCCTCACCCCAACCCTCTCCCGAAGGGAGAGGGAGTAAAACCACTTTCTCTGTGCCTTCGAATAAATAGTGTATAGAATGTTTTATTCGTTTGTATGGCATTACATCTGCTCAGGCGCTTTTACACCAAGCAAATCTAACGCTTGAGCCAACGTCAAACGTAAGACATCCACCAACAACAAGCGAGCCAATGCTTCCTGTGGGTCGTCACATAAAACCCGACACGCCGCATAGAGCGAATGAAAATCACTGGACAAATCAAGGGCATAACGGGCGATCAAATGCGGCGCATTCACTCGTCCAGCATCTTCCACACGCTCGGTGAAAGACACCAAAAGCAAGACTGTTTCGCGTACTTTGTTATACGCTTGTGGATTGCTTTCAAAAGGTTTAAGCAGCAAAGCTTCCCAGTTTTCGGCGGTTATGCTTTTCTTAAACGCTTCATAGTCCTTTTTATTAAAACGAGCAGGAAATTCTTCACCTGATTCAAGATCCACAATTTTATTGAAGGCATTTCGCAAAATGCCACAGGCTCGAGCATGGGCGTATTGTGTATAAAACACAGGGTTTTCATCACTGGCGGATGTGGCTAAATCAACATCGAACTCAATGGTACTGTCTGCCGAACGAGACACCAGCCAAAAACGAGCAGCATCTATACCCACTTCTTCAATCACATCTTCAAGGGTCAACATGGTTTTACGCTTGCCCATACGGGTTTTTTCACCTTCAACCACTAAGTTCACCAACTGCCCTAAAATAATCACCAAACGCTTAGAATCATGACCCAAAGCTTGCATGGCAGCCGTAATACGAGACACATAACCGTGATGATCCGCTCCCCAAATGTTAACAATCGATGTAAATTGTTCCGCACGATTAAACTTATCGTTATGATACGCCACATCCGCAGTGAGATAGGTATAGGAACCGTCGCTTTTCACCAGCACACGATCCTTATCGTCACCCACTTCGGTGGATTTTATCCACAACGCCCCATCTTTTTCAAAAGTCACCCCTTTACTGTTCAAGTGTTTTAACGTTTTTTCAACCACACCAGACAAATGTAACTGACTTTCAAGTTGCCAAATATCAAAAGACGTTCTAAAACGTTTGAGCAAATCTTGTTGAAGGGTTAACATCGCATTACGGCTTAGATTACGTAGTTCAAATAACAATTCTTGAGAAGGTAATTGCTCTAGCCGTTTTGCCCCGACTTGTTCAAATAAATAGGTGATGGCTTGGGCATTTTGATCATCTTCCAAATATTCTAAGGCTAGATCAGTAACGTAATCACCGGGATAGTACAAAAACTTTTCACCTTCTACAGGCTTTGGGAAGGGGGCGAGCTTTAAAACTTCTAACGCTCTAAACCAGACGCTATTTGCCATATTTGTCATTTGCTGACCGTAATCATTCACCAAAAATTCGGTGACGACTTTTGCCCCATTGTGTTGCCAAATACGGCGTAAACTATCCCCCAAGGCTGCCCATCGTCCATGCCCTAGATGCAAAGGCCCCGTGGGATTCGCCGACACAAACTCTAAATGCAGACGTTCCCCTTCCTTACTGGTATTTTGACCTGCCTTTTGGGTTCCTCGTAAAGTAGGCAAAAGCGTTTCCAATAAAGACGATTCCGTGGCCTTAAAATTAATGAAGCCGCCAATTGCTGTAGCAGTAAAGCCTTTAATATTAAGATGAGGCAATAAAGTTGTGGCAATCAAAGCGGGAGCCAACTTTGTATAACGAGCCAAAAACGAGATATTCACTGCATAATCGCCATGTTCACGATGCTTAGGCTGTTCCATTTTAATGCCTTGTGAGATAATGCCTTGCCATTGCTCATCACTTAAAGCATCACACGTTTGGAAGACGGGCTTTAATGGTAAAAGGATTTGAATTAAACTATGATGTAAGGCGGTTTTCATAAAAAAGATTCCCTCTACTGTTAAGATTTATTCTTATTAAAACACAAAGATGGTATTCGGTCTTTAGAAAACAGTCTAGAGATTTTCTAGTGAAGCTTTTTCTAGTCCTCAAAAGATAAGCCACTTATCGGGTTGTGTCGCTACTCAAATCTTTTAATGAGTCTCTGCTTCTTGCAAGTGATGTAAGCCTGCTTGATCGGCCAGATACATCCAGCAAGGGACTCGTCCTTCATGCGTTTCAGCGGAATACGGAATAATCGGTAGTTGAGCCAGTCCTGCTTTGTCCAACAATTTTTTTGCCGACTGAAAGCTTTCCGAACGCTCACGATTCGTGCATTTGTCGACCTTGGTAATCACAATCATAATCGGCAAATCGTGAAACAAGAGCCAATCCAACATATCAATATCAGACTCCATAAAGCCGTGACGAGCGTCAATCAACTGTATTACCATGTCAATGTTCGTACGGTTTTTAAGGTAATACTGAAAGTTTTTATTCCATTCCGCCATTTCTTTTTTAGAGACTTTGGCGTATCCGTAACCAGGCAAATCCACCATCGACCAACGACGAGGCACCGCAAGCGTATCGCTACTACAGGTCGCTTCGTAAAAGTTCATCAGCCGTGTTTTACCAGGTGTGTTCGATGTTCTGGCAAGATTTTTTCGTCCCAGCATGGAATTAATCCACGACGACTTACCCACGTTTGAGCGTCCCACCATCACGATTTCAGGCACGCCTTCTTCCGCTTCAGGGGCGAGTATCTTACTCGGCACGGAAATAATAATTTTACTGTCGTGGATTTTAATCGGGCAAGCTTTTGCAAATAGGTTTGCCATAAGAGGATGAAATCTTTCTATAATATAGAGGTGTTAGTGAGAGAAAAGTTTTGCTAGCTCAAGAGAGCCCGAATTTTCAACCACGCCTGCTACAAATAAGAAGAGCAGATTCATGATTAAAACCATGGCAAACAGACGCCAAAAAATAGCCTGTTGCTTGTCTTCAGGCTGAAAGCGGGCATATAAAGAAGGTACCGCAATAAAGGGCATCACAAAAGTAGACGCCACCCAAGGGAAGCTTTGTAAATGCCGACGCTTGCAGAAACGAAAGGTCGCTAGTAAAAACGATACGTTTGGGATTAAGGCAATCGCAAAAAAGAGTAATGGGTAATTGAGTTTGAACATGAGTGGCTCCTTTATGAAATTAAGCATTCATTCACAATAACTGTACAACAAAATCAAAAAAAGTGATACTATATAGATACAAACTGTTTCAATTTTCTAAAGTGAGATTCTTCTATGCCTTTTTCATCTTTCATGCGATGCGTTTTTGCCGTCTTATTGCTGGCGATGTTTTCATCAGTTCAAGTGATGCCTACGGCTGAGGCATGGATGCCTCAATGGGGGCTTTCAAAAACCAACCCCGCCTTGAAAAACGTCACCATTACAGGGGCAACCGCTTCAGATCAACGAGTCCTTGAAGTCTTAGACGTCGTTCAAGGTTTGCTAGATGCTGCCAAGCGCCGAGACATCGACGGCTTTATGAAGTATTACGCCAATGCCTACGTTAGCGGAGACAACCTGACCCGTTCTGAATTACGCAAGTTGGTTTTAGAAACGTGGGAACAGTACCCTAATATGCAATATAATTCAACAGTGCTTGAAATTCGCATCAACGGCAACTGGATTACGGTTGAAACAGAAGATGTAAGTTTAGCTACAGGACTAGCAACCCCAATGGATATGCTAGCTACAGGCGTGGCGGCAGATTCTTCACTGTTTTTAAAGAAAAACGAAACAGGTACCCTTGCAACACGCTCTCGTAATTTGATGTATCTTCGCAAAATTGGCGACGATTGGCGGATTGACAGTGACCAATCCCTGTATGAAGACGCCGTTTTACGTTATGGTAAGACCGACGGCTTGGCGATTGAATTTTCCGTGCCTGATAAAGTGTTTGCAGGTCAAAGCTATACCGCTGCAGTAGAAGCAGGGTTCCCTCCCAATAGCGTAGCCATGACGTCTGTAAACCGATCAGAAATGGTGTATCCACACCCTCGCATTGTGAATGCCATGCGTGTGATGGCGCCTGCTCAAAACAGTTTAGAACGTGTATTTACCGCCAATAGTAATAGCCGTAATGAAATGGTCAGTGCTAGTTTAGGCTTATTACAAGGTAAACGTGTGCTAGGGCCTAACGGTGAACCAGCCGTGAGCCTTACCCTAAGCGGTGTGGTGACGCTGGTTAAGCGTGTGAATGTGGCATCAAAGGCAGAAGACACGGCAGCATCTCGTTTGCAAGGGGTGGTCATGAATTCAGCGAACGGTAAAATTGATTTCAGCAAAGAAAAAGCTAAATCTGAGGAAGAAGACCATGAGTAAACGCTTTTTACTAATTATTGCCCCTGAACAATTTAACGACACGGAACTTGAAGAAACCCGAACTGCGGTCGAATCCGCAGGACATTTGGTGCATATTGCATCCACAAAAACAGGCGAAGCTCAAGGGATGCACGGCATGTTTGAAAATGTCGATGTGCATTTGGATCACTGTAGTTCGCATGATTATGATGCCTTGGTGATTATTGGTGGATATGGCAGTGTCGAGCATTTATGGGAATCCACACCTTTGCATGATTTGGTGAAGGCGTTTTATGCACAAGGCAAGCTGGTTTCAGCAATTTGTGTGTCTCCTGCAGTTCTAGCCAAAGCGGGTATCTTAATAGGTAAGCAAGCCACCGTATGGTCGATGCCTGAAACCCACGACGCTTTAAAAGCAGGCGGAGCCACCCTTTCTGACAAGTCCGTTGTCGTAGACGGTTCTGTGATTACCGCCAATAGTCCAGACTCATCAACCGCTTTTGGGCAAGCACTGGTTGATTATTTTGTGGAAGTTGTCACATAAAAGTACCCCTTCATATTTTTAAAGGGTTCTGGTAAACTTTAGCTAATTTTATGATAGGCTAAAGCATGATGAATACAAGTAAAAACAAGTATTATAAACATTCGCACATTTCTGAACGTAAATTTTGGGAATTATTGCGATGTTTTGTATTAGATTTAAACGCCAAATAAAGCAGTCAATAAACAGGAATTTCTCATGTTATAGTGTTCGATAGATAAAACTTATTTTAAACTAAAAATACCGATGATCAGACTTGAACTGATAAGGATCTCTCCGCTCGATTTTGAGTCGAGTGCGTCTACCATTCCGCCACATCGGCATTATATTTAGGTAAGGCACAAAAGCCTTTTGACTTGACTTTAAGCATAAGGCGAACATAATAGAAATGCAAGCCTTTTTTAGATCTAATGTAAGGAAAAAAATCCATGTCTTCGGCTGAAGAAGCATATGAATTTAACGAAAAAGAGTCGAAACGGCAACAACAACGTAAATTATTGCGTCGTTATATGAAGCAGTTTTATCTGTTTCGCACGCCTTATTTTAAAGCTTCGACTGAAGAAGCGTCGCATTATGGCTTTGGGGCCTCGACGTTTTGGGCATCGGTGGGCTATGCGATTGAAGGCTTGAGCTTTGCCTTTCAGCAGGAACGCAATTTTCGGCTGGATTGTTACCTCATTGCTGGAGCCATTGCTTTAGGGGCGTTCTTTCAGATTCCTTTGGCGGAATGGGCGATATTGCTTCAAATGTCAGGCTTTGTCTTATTCGCGGAATTGGCGAATACGGTGGTGGAATGGCTGGTGGACTTGTTGACGCTAGGGCAGTTTGACATTCGCGCCAAGCGGATTAAGGACATCGCCGCAGGAGCCTGTTTGGTTGTGGCGATTGCCAGTTATGGCGTGGTGGCGATTGTATTTTTTCCGTATTTACAACGACTTTTTCAGGGCGTTTGGTAGACGCTTATTTGTAAAGTATTGTGAAGCAAGTATTCTTTTCTCATCTTGAAGAGTTCACTTCAGTGGTGTGAGTTGTTTTTATTGCTTACTCTCTAAAATCAAAGGAAGATTTTATGAAATCCGCCATGTTCTATGTGAGAAATTCATTAAATAAGCTTAACAACGCCATAAATAAATAGATGCCCACTGTAAAAAATTGTGACAACCCCTTGCGCGCGGGGCTTGATGCGATACCCTAACGATACTTACTCAAACACTCGTGCCCTACCCCCCAACCCTTGGGATGCTTCATGAACCCTCTTCCTCCTTCCGCGCTGATGCGACCCCGCGTTCAGCCCCCCGCGTGGGCGCCCGCTCCCGCAACCCGCCCCACCCCCGCTTCCACCGCTCGAGTAGGCGGGTTTCGCCTTGACGGCAAGGCCGTAACATGGGAAGCGTTTGAGGCAGAATTGCAGAAAATTGAAGTTATTAAAAATTTTTTTAACCTATTTGTTATAATGACTATTATTGACGCGGCCTTAGAAAAATCTTCTAAAATTGAAATTGATCTTGTCATTAACAAAATACCCTATTCTAAAGACCAAAAATCATTTTTAGTGCGATGTTGGGATTCAGGTGAATTACAATCTCCAAGAAGGTGTATTTTTTATGTAGAGTCAAAAATCACAAGAATTATTGATGACTTTACACGGTTATTAGGCCTTAATTCATAGCAACACAACCCACTAAAAAAAGGGGTTGTGTTTAGGCGTTGACGTGATAGTATACAAATGTCACCCAAGAAATGGGGACACATAGTGCTTTTAAATCGAAAGGAATACACCCATGAAGGTACTCGCTTCACCGGCTTTTGCCATGCAACCCCCGACCCGCCCCATGGCGGCCGCGACGCCCGCCCGTGCCACCGCAACCCCACCCACCCCCGCCTCGTCGGCGAGATCGGGCTTGGTTTTTAAACCTGTGACTACCCCTAGAATTTTAGAACAAGGGTATCAACGCGCCCTAGTGTCTGTTCCTTCTAATGTAGAAAATGCTATTACAGGCATTATGGGCACAATAGGGAAGAGAGACTCATTGGAAGAAGCTATTTTGGACATGATTCCTCAATTATTGAGATCTCAAGTCCATCATATTTTGTATGATGAAAAAACAGGAGTCATTCGGTATTTTCAATGCTTAGAGACTGCACAAACTGTTTCGACCCTTTTTGAAGCATCTTCTCCTAACAAAGAGGCTATAACAGCTCTTAAGGGTCTTTTGAAAGAAGCCACCGCAACACCTGTTTAAAGGCAAGGCATCCGTGACGCGTTTCACCCCCCTTTTTCTCCTTGAAAGTGACGAGGGAGGATTAGCTTATACAAAAAAAGCGAGAGGGGGGGCTCTGCGCGGGCGGGCAAGCGAAGGGTTTGCGTCGTAACAAGTTGTAACAAAGCCTTGACACCCCCCCTTGACGCGATACTGTATAGTTAGCTTTTTTCTTCAAAAGTCTGATTTTCTTTTGTGTTTTTAAGTTTATTTATAAGGATACTCCTGCCATGAAACTCTCTAGCTTTGCGCCGTCCGTGGTGACGGCTTCAGGCCCTCGTGCCACCGCAACCTCACCCCCCCCCGCTTCACAGGCGAGGTCTGGTGTTTTAGGCATAGGTAGTTCACAGAATGTGCCAGCAATTAGAGTTTGGGATAGATGCAAAACCGTTTTTGGCAGTTATGAAGCAGCAAGAAAAAAGTTATATCACATATTTGGGAAGGGGGCTAAAGCAAATATAAATAACGCGAAGAGTCTTTTATCAAAAAAAGGCCAACTTACCGAACAAACACTCAATAGCTTATATATAGAAGCTCTTAAAAGTTACGGAAGGCATAATGGAATAGAATTGGTATTGTTACCTGGTGAAAGCAAATTAGTCTGTAAAACTCTAGGTCGGAACAAACCTAAAAGAAAAAATTAATCCCCCCCAACCGCCTGCTCTACCCGAGCGGGCGGTTTTGTGTTACACTAAAGCCCATACCCCCCCCCCACCTTCGGAGCCTCCCGCCATGCCCCCCCTTCTCTTTGACAGCCACTGCCACCTGGACTACATTGAAGCAGGCGTCATGGGCCACCCCCCTGATACCGACCTGCAAGACGTGCTAGATCGTGCGAAGTCTTACGGTGTCGGCTATGTGCTGAATCCTGCGGTGAACATCGCCGATTTTGATCGGGTACTTGGCGTCGCTGAACGTTTTGAACACGTTTATGCGAGTATTGGCGTGCATCCGTGTGAAGTGGAAGAAACGCTCAGCGTACCAAACTGGGTGGAAGAAATTGAACGACGTTTGGGGCATCCGAAGGTCAAAGCCATTGGTGAAACAGGCTTGGATTACTATCATCAAAGTGGCGAATCCGAACAGGCGGATTTACAGCGCCAGTGCTTTAAGACGCATTTGGAACTGGCATTGAAGTACGATCTGCCTGTGATTGTGCATGATCGTGACGCCCACGCCGATGTGAAAGCGTTGGTAGAAGCCCATTCAGGCGTCAAAGGCGTGATGCACTGCTTCGGAGGCGACGCTGATTTCGCCCTTGCTATGGTCGAACTCGGCTTTTATGTGAGCTTTGCAGGGAACGTCACCTTCAAAAAAGCCACAGACTTGCATGATGCCGCCAAACGAGTCCCACTAAATCGCTTGTTGATTGAGACGGATTCACCGTTTTTGTCGCCTGTGCCTGAACGAGGCAAGCCCAACGAGCCGTACCGCACCAAGTTTGTTGCCGATTTCATAGCCGAATTACGAGGCATTTCGGTGGATGCGGTCATTGAAGCGTCGACGCAAAACGCTTTTACGCTCTTTCAGTTAAGCCCCCTAAAAGCGGAGGTCTAGCCTTATGAAATGGATGCGTTCGCTCTTTCTAACAGCTTTGCTGGTGTTGAGCCTCGCCAGTTGTGGAAACGTCGAGCAAAAAGGCTCTGAAAAGCATATCACCCTTGAGTTTTGGACGCTTCAACTACGGGATTTCACCCCCCTCATTCGCTCATGGATAGATGACTATGAAGCCACCCATCCGCAAGTTCGTATCCACTGGGTGGATGTACCCTTTGCCGAAGGCGAAAAACGAGCCTTAACAGCAATGCTTAGCCCTCAAGTGCCTGATGTCATTAACCTCAACCCTGCCTTTGCCAGTACCCTTGCCGAGCGTCACGCTTTGCTGGATTTAAGTCCCTATTTCAAGGGCGAATCCCCTTATGCACCTGCCTTGTTGAGCTATTGCCAGTTTTTAGGGAAACTCGTTGCGGTGCCGTGGTATACGACGACCGTGCTTTCGTTTGAAAACACCGCTTTGTTGAAATCCCCACCTGCAAGAAGCGTGTACAACCGCTTCCCCCTGCTCACCAGCGGTGGCAACCTACTCAAAGCCATAGCCTTGGCAGGCGATTACCCAACCACGCAAGACGCTTTTCACGAAGAAATTGTTGCCATTTTAGAGCCGATTAAAAAAGGCATCGCCCAAAAGCAAATTCCTGCGGAAAATATTACAGGGAGCTACGCTACAGCCTTAGAACTTTTTATGGCAGGTTCACTCACGCATTTAGAAGCGGGAGCCAGTGCTTTAAAGGTGATTCAAAATAACGCACCTCACGTTTATGCGTCCATGCGATTAGCCCCTACCACAAAAGGCGATGTCCCGAAAATAATTGATGCTAGCCCGATGGTCTTGGTGATTCCACAGAAGAGTCAGCATCCGAAAGAGGCGGTGGATTTTGCTCGTTTTGTGACGCGAAGCAGACATCAGCTACAGTTAAGTGAGCTGGCCCCTGTTTTGCCGTCTACAATAGAAGGCTTGCAAGTGTTGAGCCAACAAAAGCCGAAGTCTTTGGCGGAAGAGGCCTTGGTTCGTGGATCAAACAAGGTGCTACAGGCTAAAAAAGGGATTGCTCCTTTGGCTGAACAAGCGGTCTTAAATGATTTGGCGAATGCGGTGGCTCAGTCTTATTTACTGGGGAAAGAAGCCGATTTCAGGTCGTATGAAGGGCGTTTGTGGCAAAAACTCAAAATCCCCACGTCATCGTGAGGATCTGAGTTTTAAAGAGGAGTAATTATGAAAATTTATTTTGCGACTCCGCCACCAACAAGTGGTAATTCCACAATGGGTAACGTTGTAGAGCCAATGCCAGCCATCACCATGCCGCCGCCGTAAGGATTCTGCATATCATAGCCACCTTGACCGCCGTAAGGATTTGGCATACCATAGCCGCCTTGACCGCCACCCATGAATTGAGCCATGGCGTTTTGAAGCATCATAATTGACATCTTGAGTTGAGAATTTTCTTGTTCTAATGGTGAAGGACCGCCGTAGCCGCCTTGACCGTAAGCATAGGGATCAATGCCTTTTAAATTAGCTTCTACATCGTTGACGCTAGGGGGCAAGCCAAATTGCATACCTGCTCCTGCCGTTTTGTCTAGAAAGTTAATATAAGGAACGATTTTGCCGTCAGGTGAAATGGCGTATTGAGGGAAGGCCCCTGCACCATTCCATGCTTTAGTGCTATTCGTGTTATACGAGGTTCCGAAACCTTGTTGGAAAGCACCACCATAGTTCGTACCAGCTGTTTTGAGCTGGCCCTGTATAGAAGTTTTAAGTGCTATAGCGTCCTGAGAAGCAACGTCCGCTTTTGTTATAGATGCCAATAGATCCGTAGTGGAATTGGTGGCGCCTGTGATTGTGGGTAATGAAAAATATGGATTAACTGTCATTTTTGTAATTGTCCTAAATGTGTCCCGAAGTTAGAAAGTTTATTTCGTGGATATAAAATATGTCCCGTGCTTAAAGTATCGGCAGGGGACTGCCAAACTTTAAGTTTTGTTACATATTTTTACAATTAGGTTTAAATCGGCTGTTTTGGGAGCAATGCTCTAAAACAAGGGTATTATTGACAGACTCCAGTTATTTAGACCGCTTCTGTTAGAGGTTTTTCAAATGGTTAAAAATTCTTCTATTTAGGTTTGATCAAGTGGCTGCTTAAGCTCGAAAGATCATGTGATGAAAGAGTGCATTATTATGCGCCAACAATGGGTAAAGTCGTTACTGTATCGACATTAGCCGTAGGCGTATTTCCTAGAAGGCTTGACAAATCGATGCCAGCTAAATCTGCGGGCGTGATGCCCAATTGTTGCATAAGCCCCTGAAGCACAGCAGGATTTAGAGCATTGCCTTGGGAAGCTGTTAAGCCCGGCCGTCCCGCTTGTTGCATCGCACCAAGATTGCCCATTTGTGGAGCATATAGATTGGATTTCAGGGTACCGAGATTCATAGGTCCGGCTCCATTGCCCGCCATGGGCATGCCACCAGTTAGTTGGTTCAGCATGGCTTTTAGTTGGGCATTTTCTTGTGCTAAGGACATACCACCGCCCCCTTGACCATACGCATAAGGATCGATGCCCTTTAAATTAGCTTCTACATCATTAATACTGGGAGGTAAACCAAAGGACATACCTTTGCCAGCTGTTCGGTCTAAAAAGTTCATGTTTGGTACGACGCGACCATAAGGATCTACTGTATATTGAGGAAAAGCCCCTGCCCCATTCCATGGTTGTGTGGGGTTAATGTTGTAGGATGTTCCTTGCCCTTCTTGGAAGCTTCCACCATAGCCTGAACCTGCAGGCATAGGGGGGGCTTGTCTACCATCGACTAAAATCTGATTGCCATTTTTAATGACAAAGCCTTTGGCAGCGGCTTCTGCAGGGGTCATTTCTAATAATTTGCCCTTCATGTCTTTAATATCAAAAACAAGTCCTTTGGAAAGCGCATCGGCACCACTAGCGGTGGATTGAATACTACTTGTAGAGTTGATGGACGAGGTAAGTCGTTGAAGAGAACCGAGTTCCCTGTTAACATTACCCAGCGTATTGTATAAGCCCTGTGTTACTGCTGTGGCACCTGTTACATTAGGTATCTGTATATTGTTCATAGACATGTGTTTTACTCTTCCCTATTAATTCTTCTTAATTAATTCTTTTTAACTCTTCGTGAAGAGAGATACTCTTCTCTAAGTGATAAATATTCCCTATGTTGACTTTCGGCAAAACGGGTCTGAACTTTAAGTTTTGTTACATATTTTAACAATCAGGTTTAAAACGTTCAAGGAATGTACAAATCGTGTTGTTCTTTTTCTAAAATGAAGAGAAGAAATAGAACCGTCTTCTATGCAGGGCATCTTTTCATCGTATAATAGAAGACAAACTCTCTAAATTCTATATGGACACTTCATGTACTCGTCGACTCTTTTAACTCCTTCTTTTCGCCACCACCCTGAACGTCGCCACGTTCAGCTACTAGGGCATGAAGCCACACGTCCTGCTAAAAAACCGCCGCCTGCTAAAGAAAACAGTGAAAGGACTTTGGTTAAAAGTGCCATTCCCACGCCGTCCGAGTTCCTGATTTCTACAGGGCTTGGCGTTATTGGGGGCTTATTGCTTTCAAGTCTTTGGTTTAAACATAAAATCCCCCAAGGAGCCAATAATTCACTGGGCGATTTTGTAGAAGAAGTGACGCATTTAGACCAGCCACCGCCTCCAAAACATCAAGATGAATTGGTCACCTTTTTAGGAAACCCCGCCGTTTTATTTATGATGATTCCTGTATTGGCACCCCACTTAACCAAGCCCGCCTTAGGGGCTACAGGTCTTTTAGGCTTAGGCTATTTGGGAAGCAACGCCCTAAGTGGTTTACAAGAAGTGTGGGTACGGTGGCAAGAAAGTCAAATACGGGCGAATTTGGTGGGCAATTTAAGCACGGCGTACCAACAATCGATTGAAGCCAAAACGCAGATCGATGAAGACAATCACGCCTATGCGGAAACGCAAATCCGTCAAATTTTGGCAGATGAAGGCATCCCCAATGCGGAACCCTACTTGTCACCCTTGCCCTTTGACTGCACACCCCGATCCAACGACCCGAGCAAAACCCGTCAGCAAGACGATTTCAGGCATAAGCAAAGCAATTTTGCGATTCTCCCTCAAAACCGAAGCCCCATGCCTCGTCAAGCGAGACTAGGTGAAAGCTCCGCCATTTCTTCTGAAAGTCCCCGTCCAACACAACAGAAGAATACGCCACCCACTGCAAGCGACCGTTACATCAAACCCATTCAAAACAAGGACGATTCCCCTGTTGATTTTAAAAAGGCGTCTCGTTGGTCGTTAAATGCTGTGGGCGTCGGTTTGGGTTTGGGCTTAAGTAGCATGGGACTTTATGCGTTTAAGGCCGTTACTGAAAAACTAGAACCTGTGACAAAAAAAATCGGAAACGGTTCCCTTAATAAACTTGAAGACGTTAAAAAAGAATTGAAGGAATTACCCTTCAAAAATACGCTGGCACCTAAAGATACGGAAGCCCTTCTACTCTACTTTCTCCAAACTAAAGAAGGCTTAACGATGGCAGGGCTTTTTGTGGCGATGGGTGTGATGTTAAGCACCATACAATTTTTGGTCGAAGGCTTGCGTGAAATTGAAGTGACTCGCTTGAATGCGGAAACAGAAAAGCAGTATGAAAGCTACAAGCTCACGAAGCTAGAACCCCACTTTAAAGCCATTAGTGAGCGTTCGCAATTAAACCACGCCCTTGCCAACCTGAAAAAAGACCTGCAAGAAAAAACGATGGTGCCTGAAGAGTTACATCAGCAGATTCAGCGTATTTTAGACAACATTGGCTACAACTGGTCAGCCCCGAACTACTACCCGATGGCACCTGCTACGCAGTTGGTCACCGCTCGTTCGTAACTTTTTATCTAGTTCTTAAATGTCATTCTGCGCGTAGTCGCAGAATCCACACCAGCGTTATCAGTCAGAGAGATTCTGCAACTTCGTGCAGAATGACACAGAACTTTTAAGAAACATAAAGACTTCGCTTTAAAACGAAAAACTAGCTTGCTTTTTTTAAGCCGAGCTGATGCACCATAAAGTCGGCGATCCACACGGCACGCTCGCCTTGTGGGTTCATCGCAAAACGCAAGATGTCTTCACGCACGGTGTTGCCCATACGAATCAACGTCATGCTAGCGAGTTGAATATCCGCTTGAGAACTGCCTTCAGATTGAAGGACATCAATCAAAAAACCAGCGACATGGGCATGACCCATCGCAAGCAAGGCATCTTCCAAGACATGAAAGTTGGCGGAAGAATTGTTGGCCAATAGAAACAAACCCTTGACCCGAGCCGTACGTTCCTGCAAAGGAAACGCCAGTAATTGAGGTAAAATGATTTCGGTTTTATTGGATGCAACGACTGCCATAGCAAGAATCCATTTCTATTCAGTGAGGAGGATACCTTTACTATACAGAAAGGCAGGCGTGTTGACTAGCTCGATTGAAGGGCTTTTTTCAAGCATCTTTGCACCAACGGCAAGGGTGTCGTTTCACAAAGAAGGGGATTGTCCCCAAAATCCTTTAAAATAAGGGCTTGAAGTCGACGTCACTTCAAGCCTTAGGGGTCATAGTTGGTTTATTCAGTTGTAAATTTGTATAAAATCTTTACACCTTCTTTACATCGTCATCCATTAAGTAGTGTGGGGGAATATGTGCAATGTACGACGCCAAGTGATGTCCCTGCCCAGCGACTTTAATCTGTTCGTTGGGGCGAAACGTGTTGAGTTCCCCTGACTTCCAAGGTTGCCAGCAACAGACCACGTCCAGCGTCCCCCAGACGTTGAGCCAGTCGCACGGCACGCTGATTTTATTACCTGTGCGAGCTAACACTTGGCGCTTAATAGGCTGCCTGTCTAACGGGGAACCGAGGCTAATGAAGCGGATGACTTTGCCTGTTGAAGCGGTTGGCGTTTGCAGGAACTCGAACGCCAGCACGCTACCCATGGAATGTGCCACGAGGATGACATCGCCCGCTTGCTCAATAATCAACGTTTCTAGGCGTTTGAACGCATTTTGACGGACGCTATTATACGCCAAGACATCGGAACACTTGTCTAGCCATTGATTCAAAAGTGGCAGGACAACATACTGAATACCTGCATTAATGAGGCTTTGCAAATTCACGCCCCCACTAGGAAGCATGATGGGAGCAAAAAGGGGCGTAAAGGTCTTCAGTGCCTTAATGAGCGTGCCTGCGATTTTCCCCGATGGGCTTTGATCGAATAAATCCGCCCAAAAAAAGGAGGCGCATCGGGGGGCAAGAGCAGGGGGTAGGGCATCGAGCACGTCGTTGATCCACGCAGGGCTTTGATTCCCAATGCCGTGCATGAAAATCAAGGTGGGGGGGCTGGATTGTTCATGCACGTCAAGAGAAGACGTCGCCGTTGGTGGTAACATCGGGGGAACTCCTTATTGTAGCGATTGAAGGTTACTGGAAAACGTGAGTTGTGACTTCTGGATTCCTGATACTCTTAGCTTAGCAAAGGATTCTTCCTTTGCATAGTGCATAAAACCCACTATTTTTAAGGTTCTTCTAAACGATAGCCCCCCCTAACACGAGTGTGGCAGGAGGGGCTATTGTAAATAGGTGAAATCTTATCCACTGCACGAAATGCAGTCATCGGGGTTGTCGAGCGAACAAGCGAGTTCTTCTTCACGCTGTTCTTTCAACATGGTTTTGTCCACCGTGAACTTAATGGCTTCCACCGCCGCATTAGAACGCAAGTAGTACATGCCTGTTTTTAAGCCAGCCTTCCACGAATAGAAGTGCATGCTCGCCATTTTGGCAAAGTTCGGATTCGCCAAGTGGATGTTCAAGCTCTGGCTTTGGCAGATGTAAGGCCCACGATCCGCCGCCATATCGATGATGTCTCTCTGGCTAATTTCCCAAACCGTTTTGTACATCGCCTTGATTTCATCAGGAATGTTGGGAATCGATTGCACAGAACCGTTCGCTGAAATGATGCGTTGACGCATGCGTTCATCCCACAAGCCAAGGGCGATTAAGTCTTTCACCAAATACTTGTTGATGATGGTGAACTCACCCGACAAAACACGCCGTGTGTAGATGTTGCTCGTGTAAGGCTCGAAGCACTCGTTATTGCCCAAAATCTGCGACGTCGACGCCGTGGGCATCGGAGCCAACAACAAGCTATTGTATAAGCCTGAGGTTTTAATCTTCTTTTTCAACGCATTCCAGTCGTAACGCTCATCACCGGGATCCACATTCCACATATCAAACTGCAAAATGCCTTCACTCGCTGGAGATCCCGCAAACGTCTGATACGCCCCATGTTCTTGAGCCAACTCGTTAGACGCTTCTAAGGCGCCGTGATAAATGGTCTCAAAAATCTGACGATTCAGCTCTTTGGCTTCGTCGCTGTCAAAGGCGAGTTTGAGTTGCAAGAAGGCATCCGCCAAGCCTTGAATGCCAATGCCAATCGGGCGATGACGCAAGTTCGAGTTGGACGTTTCAGGCAGTGGGTAGAAGTTTATATCGATAATTTTGTTCAAATTACGCGTCACCACTTTTGAAATGTAATGCAAGCGTTCAAAATCAAACTTCCCGTGTGCCACAAAGCGACTTAGGGCGATACTGGCGAGATTACAGACCGCAATTTCGTCTTTGGCGGTGTATTCTACAATTTCGGTACATAAGTTGGAAGATTTAATCGTGCCGAGGTTTTTTTGATTGCTCTTTTGGTTACAGGCATCTTTATAAAGCATGTAAGGCGTGCCTGTTTCGATTTGAGATTCCAGCACCGCAAACCACAATTCACGAGCCTTAACGATTCGACGAGGCTTGTCGGATTCTTCGTACTTCGTGTAAAGCGTCGCAAAATCTTCGCCGTACACATCGGAAAGACCAGGGGCTTCATTCGGGCAGAAGAGCGACCAATCGCCGTCTTCTTCCACACGTTGCATGAATAGGTCAGGGATCCACAACGCCAAGAATAAATCTCTGGCTCTAAACTCTTCTTTGCCGTGATTCTTACGCAAGTCTAGAAACTCAAAAATATCGGCATGCCATGGTTCGATGTAGATCGCAAACGCCCCTTTGCGTTTATTGCCCCCTTGATCCACATAACGAGCCGTGTCGTTGAAGACACGAAGCATCGGCACAATGCCGTTGGAGGTGCCGTTGGTGCCACGAATATAACTGCCTTTCGCTCGCACGTTGTGAATGTGTAAGCCGATGCCTCCAGCGTTTTTCGAGATTAACGCCGTTTGCTTAAGCGTGTCGTAAATGCCTCCGATGCTATCGTCTTGCATGCCTAACAAGAAGCACGAAGAGAGCTGAGGGCTTGGTGTGCCTGCATTAAACAAGGTGGGCGACGCATGGGTAAACCATTTTTCAGACATCAAATTGTAGGTTTCAATGGCAGCGTCCACATCGCCAGCGTGAATGCCGACCGACACACGCATCCACATGTGTTGGGGGCGTTCAACGACTTGCCCGTACAAACGCAACAAATAAGACCGCTCCAGCGTTTTGAAGCCGAAGTAATCGAACAAATAGTCACGCTCATAGCGAATGGCCGCATCTAAGCGAGCGGCGTTGGCTTGGATGAAGGCATAGACGTCATCACTAATTAAGCCAGCAGGCTGTTCGCTTTTGGGATCAATATAGGTGTATAAATCGTCAATCACGCTGCTAAAGGAGGCTTTCGTCTTTTTATGCAGGTTAGACACCGCCACCCGAGCCGCCAAGTTCGCATAATCAGGATGCAAGGACGTCATGCTCGCTGCCGTTTCAGCCGCCAGCTGGTCGAGCTGTTCCGTGGTCACACCGTCGTAGATGCCATCAACCACTCGTTTGGCGATTTCAATGGGTTCGACGTAGCGATGATCAAGATCAAAGCAGAGTGAATTAACACGATCTAGGATTTCATCGAATCGAACTTCCACGCGTTGCCCGTTGCGTTTAATGACGTGCATCATAAAAGGGGATCTCCTCAAAGTCAAAATAATAGATATGGCGTTTAGTTTGGAAAGCAGAGCCATAGATTGATTCATCTAGTTTACGCAAAGAGGTAGCAAAAATGCAAGTAAAGTTCCATGTAACAGTTTTTTGACTTTTTTAAAATTTTGGGTATTAACTGTTTACAAGAAACTATTTTTTAGATAGTCTAAAATTTGATAAACTTTTGTTTCAATTTTGTGTTTGAAGAAGGGGTTTGCTAGCTTCGTTTAACGCTGATCGTCGTCAGAGACCTTTGCTCGCACAAACCGCCATAATGGCGGTCTACATGTTAGCTTGTCTATAAATGGGGGGATTACTCATCACCTCTAAAGGCAGCTTAAGGGGGTTTGGGGAGTCTTTGGCGGGACAAAGACCCCCAAGCACCAGCTCTAAACGGGAGCAAGAAATCCAAAAAACAGGGAATCTTAAAAAGCTATCGTTCTTGAGGACTCTACGCTATAATGGGCGTATGGAAAGCTCGTTTCACACTAAAATTCAACGCCTCAAAGAAAGGCTCCCCCACATCAGCTGGCTGGAATCACCTGCCCAACGCTTAGCATACGAACGAGACGCCAACGTCCTGATTGCTCAAGCCCCCACCCTCATCGCCTTGCCTGATTCATCAGAAGCCGTAGCACACTTGGTGAAAGCCTGCCATGAGCTAGAAATCCCCTTCACCACTCGTGGGGCTGGCACGGGTTTGGCGGCAGGAAGCGTCCCCCACTCGCCCGATTGCCTCATGATTTCCACCGCAAAGCTCAATCAGATTATCGCCATTGATGCAAATGCCCTAACCGCCCATGTTCAAGCAGGGGTCGTCAATGGCGTACTCAACGAAGCACTGGCTCCTTATGGGCTGATGTACGCCCCCGATCCCTCTAGCCAAAAGGCTTGCACACTCGGAGGCAACTGGGCCGCCAATGCAGGAGGCGTGCATTGCATCGGCTACGGCGTCACCACCGATCACTTGCACGCCTTAGAAGTCGTCACCCCCCAAGGCGAGCTGCTGTGGACGGCTCCAAACGCTCAAGAAAGCAATGCACTAACGCAAGCCTTTAACGCCTTATATTGCGGTAGTGAAGGCACGCTAGGTATTTTAACCGAAGCCATTGTGCAACTCACACCGCTACCGAAGCATGTTGGGGTGGCGTTATTGGCATTTGACAGCGTCGAAGTCGCCATGCAAGCCGTCACATCGCTTACCGCTAGCGGACTTTCCCCCAAAGCCGTCGAATTCATGGATGCCCTGACCATTCGATGCGTCAACAATACCTTCCACGTCGGCTTGCCTGAAGACGCTCAGGGCGTGCTATTGGTAGAATTCGCGTATTATTACGAAGCTGAACTCACCGAAGCCTACACCGCCTTAGAAGGCTTGGTGCAAGGCTGGAATGCCCTTTCCTTTGCGTGGGAAACATCTGGTCAACGCCGAGAAGCCTTGTGGAAAGCTCGCAAGGGGGCGGTTGCCAGTTACGGTCAGCTTTCACCCATGTTTTACATTTTAGACAGCGTGATTCCTCGATCCGCCTTGCCTTATGTGCTTCGAGAGATTAAAGCGATTTCAAAAAAAGTAGATTTGCCCATTGCCAACGTCTTCCACGCAGGGGACGGCAACTTGCATCCGCACTTGATGTTTCATGACACGGAAGATGCCACCATCGCCCGAGTTAAGGCTGGTGCCGATGCCATTTTTGAGCTATGTCTTGCGGTGGGAGGCGTCTTAAGTGGGGAACATGGCAT
>JBEISK010000062.1:0-4311 GCA_040375445.1 Gammaproteobacteria bacterium
ATTACATGTTGACACGGATCCACAGACAGAGGCGTTATTTAAAAAACAGTCTGCTGAGTTTGCTCAAATGTTGCAGTTAGATAATGGTAATAAAGTGATCGAGGCGAGTACTGCTATTTTAAAAACGCTACCTACCTATCCTGCCCCCTATTATTTTCGAGCGGTGGCTTATTGTGAGTTAAATAATTTGGAACAAGGCTTACGAGATTATCAAAAGGCGTCACAATTGTACTCGCAAGCAGGTCAGAAAAACGCGGTAGAACTTTGTGCTTTAGAACAAAGACGTTCCATTTGTAATTACATTGTTCGAAAAAATAAACTTACGATCCTTCAAGCAAAGACCTTTTTCAAAACGGGCGATTTTCAATACTGTAAGGTTTTTTATGACTAACGATTTCAGCACCCTTTGGCAAGAACTAGAGCCACAACTCGTCCCACGCTGGGATATGACCGAGCGGTGCTTTTACCTGTCGCATCCTGCTTACCCCACACTGGCCGTTTCCGCCCCCAGCGATGCACTCGCCCTGCAAGCATTTTATAACGCCTTACAACAACATCTTTACAATATGTAACAATACATTTATGTATACCTATGTTAAAATAAACTTACACGCTCACACTTACTATAGTCGTTTGTAGAGGAACTTAATATGCCCCAAAATGCTTTGTCTCCTGCACTGAATACGACTTCTGCAAACGTCACCCGTGTTGAACACGGCTTAATGGATGTCGCCCACGCCGACAACGCCACTGAAGCCTTGATTATGCTGGCTCAAACCTTACAATCAGGTGTTATGGACGACTGGCACGATGAAATCGATGTCAACACGGGCTATATTGTGCTGGCCCCTGCTCAAATTCGTCGTATTGCCAAATTGTTGGAAGAAGCCAGCAAACCCTTTGGGGTCTTGTTTAGCCATGTGCCACAAACCCAACAATCCGCGTTGAGTCAAGGCTTTATGGTGCGTGAAAATCCGGTGATTCGTCCGCCTAGGCAAGTGGTGATTCAAGAACATTTGTCATTTAACACCGCTGAAAATGGTGTTAATCCCCCTCGTGCAGAAGCGTTTGCTCAAGCGGTCTTGGAAGATTCGCAGTTGACGCTGATTAATAAGGACACTCCCCTAGAAGATGAGGGCTTACCTGCTTTAGAAGTCCAAGCGGTTGAAGTGAAAGGTCTTTATGAATGTGAAGCACTTGAACAGGCGTCGTTTCCTGAAGAGCAAGGGACTTGTTTTGCGGAAAGTCAAAACACCGCTCATGCGGATTTGCCGACGAAAATCATTAAAGGCAACTTGCGTTCAGGGCGTTTTGAACAGTACGGGGGGGCATCTGGTCATTGTGGGCGATGTGCATACGGGGGCGGAAATCCGTGTGCAAGGAGATGTTTTGGTGTGGGGCGAGTTGAGAGGTTTAGTTCACGCAGGCTTCAAAGGCAGTCGTGAAGCGGAAGTGCGGGCCTTGAAGTTGGATGCGGTTCAGATTCGCATCGCTGATATTATGGCGCGCCGACCCGATCGGCATACGCAGTTACCGACGGCTCAAGAGCCTTGGAAGGCGCCGCAGGGGAGCTTTTACCCTGAAATCGCTCGTGTGGTAGAGGGTGAGATTCAGCTCTACACCACCCGTCGCCATGCGAACTAATTAAATAATCAACCCTAATGTCTCTTTCTTGTCTTGATACAAGGAAGCCGTAACGCCTAGCTTATACGTAAGCTTTTTCCGTGGGTTTAAGTCTCTTTTATTTCACGTCATAGAGCAAAACCGACTGCTGATAGACGGATTCAGCCAGACCAAAACCCTGCCCTGCTTGCTTACTAATGTTCGTCGCCGTTTCTTGATTCAACATGCCTCGGAAAGTTTTTTCGGCTTCGCCTCCACTTAAAAAGCCTTCTTCACGATCGACGGTGGAATCCATGGCTTCAAGCAATTGCTGAACGAAGACCGCTTCAAACTGTTGAGCCGCCGTTTTTAACTCTTTTTGCTTAGGCGTTTGTGGATCCAAAAAGCTGGCTCGCAAGTCTTTGAGTCGTTCAGCCATGGGCTTTGCCACATCGGCTTCTTTAGTCGCTAGTTCAGGCACTAAAGAATTATTTTGCTTATTAAACTTGTAAGCAGGCAATTCCGCTGGTGGCAAAGCGATATTCGGCAAGGCAAAGGAAGATAAATCCATGACTAAATAATCTCCAGCTCCGCTTCAAGGGATCCTGCGGCTTTCAAGGCTTGTAAGATTGAAATCAAATCACTCGGTGTCACACCGATCGCATTTAAAGCCGTGACCAAATCATGCAAGGTATTGTTCGCCCCTAACTCAATGAGACTACCCTTTTCTTTGGTAATATCCACCTTGTCATTGGTGACCAAAGCCGTGTTTCCGCCAGCTAGGGCATTGGGTTGAACCGCTTCAGTGGTGCTTTGAATCGTGACGGTTATGCCCCCATGAGCCACCGCTGCAGGCAGGAGCCTTACACTACTACCAATCACTACGGTGCCTGTACGTTCATTCACCACGACTTTGGCATTGTCATTCGGCATATCCACCGTCAATTGCTCTAAAACCGACACAAAAGCGACTCGATTATTCAGGTAACGGGTGGGCAACTCCACGCGAATGGAAGAGCCATCCAAGGCAACCGCAGGGCATAAACTGGTATTTATTTTTGCAGCGATACGATTGGCTAACGTATAATCGGTACGGTTTAGTACCAGCGTTAAGCCTGTGGTATCACCGACTTGCGTGTTCATTTCTCGCTCAATAATACCACCATTGGGAATCCTCGCACTGGTGGTAATAGCGGTTTGCTTGGAAGACCCGCCAGAAGACACCGAAGAGCCGCCTGTAGACACTGGTCCTTGAGCCACCGCAATGACTTCACCATTAGCGGCAAGTAGTTGAGAGGAAATCAAGACGCCGCCTTCTAAACTTTTGACTTTGCCGATGGCGGAAAGGGTGACATCAATGCTGTCGCCTGCTTTAGCAAAGGGAGGAATCTTGGCAATCACCATGACTTGAGCGGCATTTGAACCTTGTAAATCGTTGGGGTTACTGATTCTACCCCCTAAATTATTGAGCATATTCCATTGAGCCGTCCGAGTCGCCACAGAACTGTCGCCTGTGCCGTTTAGACCCACAACCAAACCGTAGCCCACCACTTGGTTCATACGAACATCTTTGATTCGCACGAGGTTTTTAAGGCTGATAGACGTTTTGGCTTGGGCTTGAGGAACAAAGGCTTCAATTGCCAAACTGCTAAATGTAAAAATACTCACACTTAATAGAAAAGCCAGTGAGCGAAACACTGTTTTAGAAAGGAATGATTGATGACGCATGGTGTTAGATTTCCTTGAGGCCAACGCCTCGATGTATTTGATTATTTATTGGAACTTGCTCATGATTTTTGAGAATATACTATCATTTTGAGAACGGCTAATAATGCCCTGCCCCGCCACCACAATTTGCATATTGGCGACCTTGCGGGAAGAAATCTCATTTTCACTATTGAGGAAGTACGGATTCACAATGCCTGTGACGTACACATCGGTTTTTTCTTTAGAAAAAGCCATGGTTTTGCGTCCTTGCACCATCAGGTTGCCGTTGGGCAAGACTTGCACGACTTGGCAGGTGAACATATCGTTAAACGACTGGTTTTGCGTAGCGGTGCCTTGACTGTTGATGACATTGCTATTGGTGATACCCCCTAAGTTCGGCAATTGTGCAAACTTCGCCAAGCCTCCGATGCCAAAAGTATTCGCCAAAGTGCTTGCGGCATTGCTAACGACGGTGGACGTATTTTCATCAAAGCTCGAGTCTTTTTGAATTTGAATGGTGTTTTTATTTTGTCGCTTGGTGGTTTCTTCCACCTTAATGGTCACCAAATCCCCAATCTGCTGAGGACGAGGGGGGCTGTACAACATGCGAGGGGCGTTGGCTCTTGGGTGCATGCCCGCGGTATTCGGTAAAAATAAGGATTCGGCTTGCACGAGACCTGTTGTATTTAATACGGTATTAAGTAGCAAGGCCACGACCAAAAAACGTAAGGCTTTTAAGGTAATTGGGTTCATCTAGGTTATCCCTCAATATTTTTTCTCTCTATGTCATTGTGACGATTTTTAGGGAAGCTTGCCCCCTCCCAAAGGTGTATTTTATACCCTTCAAGCTATGAAACGCTTTGTAACAAAAAAGCAAGAACGTGGTAAAGATTGTTTTTATTAGGCTACAGAAGTTTTAGAAACGACTGGGGGGGGGGGGGGGGGGGGGGGGGGGGGGGGGGGGGGGGGGGGGGGGGGGGGGGGGGGGGGGGGGGGGGGGGG
>JBEISK010000040.1:0-14693 GCA_040375445.1 Gammaproteobacteria bacterium
TCAAGAAATCATGGTGGTGACCCCTGCGATCGCCAACTTGGTTCGTGAAGGAAAAACGGCTCAAATTTATTCGTCCATTCAAACAGGGGCGGAATTAGGAATGACGACCATGGAAAATTCTTTGTTTCGTCTGATTGCATCCAACCAAATTACCTTTGAAGATGCGATGCGTAAGACGACTCGCCCTGATGAGTTGAAACGTCTGTTGGGTCAACGCTAGAGAAGGCTTTTTGCTTTGTTCCTCCTCCCTTAGGGAGGAGGCTAGGAGGAGGGAAACACCAGCTATGACTGGACATCTCGAATCCCTCACCCTAACCCTCTCCCTAAGGGAGAGGGAACAGGACTGCTATTTAATCGTGAACGCCAGCAAGACATCTTGTCCGATTTGACGAACACTCGCCAAATGCAGGATGGACGCCTCACCCATCGATGTTGGTGGATCTTCCTTATGCAAGTGCCACGCAGGAATATGCTGATGTGGATCCCCCAACAGCTTCGGGGCAATCAACACATTATATGTATTCACTAAGCCCTGTTGATGCAAGCTTGCCGTGAGGCGTCCGCCTGCTTCGACCCACAAGGCTCGAATGCCTAGCGTGAACAACCATTCCAACAAGGGAGCTAACGCCTTGCCCTTAAACGGCATGGCTTTCACAGCCACGCCTAAATCGGTTAAACGCTTGTAATCCGCTTGTTTAGGAGCTTCGGCGAGTACGTCTTCATTCACCAAGAGCCACGTTTCCGCTAGCGTCGTGTCAAACAGCGGATGCTCCTCTACCTCTGCCAAGCGAAAATGCCGATCTAAAATCACTCGCTTTGGGGGAATACCTCCGTCTTGGGCGTAATTCCATAACGGCGAGCGTACCGTGAGTTGGGAGCGATCCTTCAAGACGGTTTCAGCCGTGGAAAGAATGGCGTCGAAACCGCCACGCATTTCATGCACCCACGCACGAGCTGTTTCACTGGTGACCCATTGACTATGCCCGTTTCGTGTGGCAATGGCGGCATCCAGCGTTTGGGCGGTTTTTAAAGCGATGTAAGGACGTTGATTGACACATCCCCATAAAAATGTGGGATTCAAGGCTTTCGCTCCAGCCACTAGAGCTTGAGCATCCGCCGTGTTATCGTCTTCTAGGCAATGGACGTCTATGCTTGCATCTTTCAAGCGTTGGATGCCTTGACCAGCCACCTTCGGATTGGGATCAGACATCGCAATAACGCATCGGGTGATGCCTGCTTGAATCAAGGCATCCGCACAAGGAGGGGTCTTGCCTGAGTGGCTACAGGGTTCCAGCGTCACATAGGCGGTTAGATTTGAATACGTTCCTTGCTCAAGTCCTTTTAGGGCATTGACTTCCGCATGAGCCTGCCCGTAAAAGGCGTGAAACCCTTGGCTCACGATGGTTTTTGTCGAATCTTCCACCAAAACACACCCGACCATTGGGTTTGGGCGAGCCGCAAACCAGCCTTGTTCGGCTTCAGTCAACGCCAACCGCATGAAGTAGGCGTCGGATCCGACTGCAAAAGCGTCTAAGGGATGCGTCAGGCTCCACTGGTGGTAGGCTTCAAACATAGGATTCACCTTCTAATTAAGCAAGGGTTCGCTTACCGCATTGGGGCAGTCGTCTAAAGAAAACTCACAGGGCTTAAAGGCAGGGAGCATCAAAATCACGCATTGACGCACCACATCCCACATATCAAAGGGATGCAAAGGGTTCACAACTTCGTAGAAGTCTTCTTCCAGCAATTCCACTTGGTGTGCCTTGTCTTTTTCTTTACCGATGCTTTCTAGCACATAATGTTCCAGCATATCGCCTTCAAAGTCGCTCCATAAAGTCGCATAACAATCTTTACAAGGGACTTTCCCTTTGCCTTTTAGCGTGCCTTTGACGATGAAGCCCGTGGTGTCTTTGTTGAGTTTGAGGTCAACATCGACGAGAGCCACCAGTTCAGGCGTGTCAAATTCAACGGCATCAAACTGCCACAATAATTGCGGATCTCTTCCGTAGAGAAAAGGTCGTAAATCAAGTTTTTTAGAAATATCCATAAATACTGCCTTTATAAATGTTTCTATCATACTATAGAATGGGCTGTATTGATATGCTTTTTTTATAACTCTCTATAAGCAGAATAAAATTCAATCAAACTCCAATGGGGGGAAGCTTTAGGAAGAATCGTGACAGCAGTGGTGAAAATTCTTAAAGCAATGACAGAAAACACAGAAACCTACGTATGAATCTTCTTGTAACAAACTGTGAAGCACTCTAAAGTTTTTGAACCAAGCTTACGATAGTTAATAAGCAAGGTGGTCATGATTATAACGAGCATTTCTCATTGTAGAAATGTTTAACTTATGAATGACCGTGAACACTCAACGTTTTTACCTTGGCATAGTCAGAATGTTTACAAGGGGCTTATCCGTCAAGAGCCCTTTTTTCTTGTCTATTTTTGAACTAACTTTCTTAAAACCTATGCTATGTAACGGTTTTTAACATTTTGAAACACGTTTTAAAAAAAGTACTTGCCAAACTACTACAGTTTAGGTAGAATCAGAACTTAAAGGGATTTCCCTTTTGACAATGTCGTGTTTCATGTATCCCTAGAATAGTAGATGTGTTAAGGAAAATATCGTATGGCTCTTTCCGCTTCTTCAGGATTGTCAGGTGGCTTAACCCCTCCCAATCAAAACAAATCGCTTAAAGCTGGTTCGCAAAAAGCCCAACAAAGACAGTATCGCTTGACAATGTTTGGCAATACGTTTACAGGGGCTGAAGGTACACCAAAATCTCAATTTAAAAATAGCAGTGGTGTTACCGCAGCGGAACATTCTCGTCAGGGTGTTTTGGCTCACGAACGGGCACATGACAGCAAAGCCAAAGCGGCTGGATTGTCTACTTCAGGCCCTGTGCTTGAAACGCAAGACGGCTTGACGGTGGCGGGGCATGTGAGCCTTTCGGTTCCTCAACTGGATGTTCAACAGGCCGTGATGAATCCTAGTTATTTATCTAACTTCAAGCGTCAAAGTGAAGGACTAATCAGTTCTGCGCATGCTCCTGAAGGGGCTGGCATTGGTGGTTATGGTCAAATGTCTGGGGCGGATCACAATGTCGCTGCCATGGGTCGTGCCAACTTAGCCAAAGCTTCGCAAGTCGAATCTCAAAGACCGGCGATTTCTAAAGCCTTGGCAGCGAAGCAACAAAAAGCGGCCTTTGGGTATCATCCTGATTTAATGCAGGCACACAACGCAGGTACAATTTCCTAGTCTTTTCTCTTTAAACTAGAAATTGGTATTCACGTTATTAAATAGCATCCTAAAACAATTGCGGTCTATTCTGATGAGGACTCCTTGTTGTTACGTTGGGGTGCTATTTTTATATACGCTCAAAGACTCTATCGTAAAGTGTTACTGAATCTGCATCAGCAGGCAATAATTGCCCAGGAACCACTTTATACCCTTGCCCTAACAAGCCTTGCATAGTCACATTACTTTGACAAAACGCCGTTGTCGTGCAAGTGACTAAATTGATTTGATCCACCCCTCGTAAATTAGGACCTGCCACACCATTAGCATCCATTTCAAAATAAAGCAGTTGATCCGTTGGTACTACGGTTGATTTAAAGCCTATAATGGCGGCATTATTTTTTAACAAAACACCTTCGTCTGTCACATTAGGTGCCAACGCTTGTTGCGACGTCGTATTCCAGCAGCCACCCGTTGAAGCAGTATTAACAGCACCTCCACAATTTCGAATAGTCGTCAAGCGTTCAACGGCTTCATCCAATAAATTGGTACGAGCAAAGGAAAAGGCATCTTCTAAAAGACTGTTCGACGCTAAAATACTCGACTTAATCACATAAGCACAATTATTTCTGGTTTGATTTTCAATAAAAGACGGCACAAGTATCGCACTAAGTAAGCCCATAATCCCCAATACAATTAATATTTCAGACAAGGTAAAGGCTCGAGCAAAGCGGTTAATACAGGAAAGTTTCATCGTCTATTTCCTTGTGTTTAGGCTTACCAAGGTTGAGGTGAGTCGGTATATTGGGAGGAGCTTAATGATTCTTGCAAGCGGTCTTTAATTACCAACAAGGCAACCACGTACAAAACGGCAAAGCATCCTAACAAAAAAAGTTGACCACTTGTTATATCGGCCCAAATCTGAATGGCTTGAGTAAAATCTTTAATTTGTAACGAAGTAACTTTTTTAGCCACATTCACTAATCCATTGATCACAAACAAAAAATACACCACATTTAAAAGCCTTAAATACCCCTGTTCTTCTAAGTGAGCAGAAGCTGGTTGATGGATTTCAGTGGACTTCGCTTTGTCAGAGGCGTCGAGCATTAAAGGTGCAAGTGTCGCTCTTTTTCGAAGGGCATTGCCTAGTAAATTAGAAAAAGAACAGCGTAATTGCCAATAAACCACACCATAAATAAGTAACGAACTGACTAAACTCGCTAAAAACACATACACTTGCATAAGATTTATCTTCCTTTAGCTGACCTTCTAAAGGGAAGGCACCTTGTTCTCTTCAACAATACGTGTCTGCAAGTCGCGAAACGCTTGAAGTTTTTCACTTAACGCATCTGCTGAACGTACTTGTATTAGTGTATCATATTTCACGCATCGAGACAGTGCCTTATACTGTAATTCCTTTGAAACATGTATGCAGGTTTCCCCTGAAGTCGAAACCCCTACAAGCGTTTCGTGGGGTTTGATTTCATAACGTTTTGCAAGATGGGGAGTTAAAACCAGTTGATAATCCACAGACTTAAGCCAATCACACGCCAACCAGTGTTTTGAAACAGCACTCAACTGCCTAATATTACTTAACTTAAGATGAAACACTTGACGATTATAAGGATGAATGGCTGAAATAATTGCATCTCTTTGTCGAAATGGGGTCAAGGCATACGGCCTTGCCCAAAATGTAGCAATCTGCGTTTGACTTTGCACATCATCATACAATGTAAACTCTAAAATTTGTTTAGATGCAATGGCGTCTTGTAAAAGTTTTAAATGTTCTTTGCCTTCAAATAACTTGAGGGACGAGGCTTGATTATACGCAAAATGGGGATCCCAAAAACCAATACGAAAAGGAGGCGAAACCAGCATCATCACCTTACGGTAAAGCAAGCTGGATTTAGATAGAGACGTCACCCATTCTTCAAAGCCTTGGGCATGTTGAACACTTAAATCCAAGTGAAATTTCGTATCATTTAACAGATAAAAAATAGAACCGTCAAGACGTTTTCTTACGATATCAAAGCCCGCATAACGTAAGGTACGTATGTATTTACGCAAGGTATTATAAGGCACAGGTTCTTCACCTTCAGGGCTTAAATTTGTCATTAAAACCGATTCTTCCACTTTGAGACGTTCAAGTAGAATAAGGATAATACTCAAGACACGTTTGGCTGTGGTATGCAAGTCCGAATACTGCAGAAGGCTAGGGGCTTGCTTAAAGGGATCCGAAACGCCTGAAACGTTCATACGCTTATCACCCTTTCTTTTTCGTGGCTTTCTTTCTTTTCAAACCTCGCTTTTTCTTGGCTACTTACAAATGCTTCAGAAAAAGCAGGCGTTAAAGGTATGAGGAATCCACCTGACGCTTTTAGAGACTGCATAAGGTAAAACAAATGCGTGGTTTTTACCGTGTACTGAACGGCATAGGCTTCTACACCATAAAAGCTCTGAATATCTCGCCATAAAGGTAACGCTTGCTGTGTGTCTTCACTTAAAAACACAAGCCGCTCACCTCTTAAACGAGGCGAAACAAAGTTAATCCCCTTAGGTAGAACAACGGCACAACTTAATTCGGGTTCTTCATCAATGTATTTCAAAATACGACGATGTGTCGATTCATAGGTCTTAGACTTAACTGCAGGAATTGGGAAAATATTACGACAGCGTTCTATACGAAGCATCAGCGGTGAAATATCTCCTGTTTCAGGGTTAACCTGATAACACAACCAATACAAGCGGCGATGATCTAAAATTAACGTGTCATGTAGAACCTGCCATTCATAAACGGATTCTTTACCTTGATACTGCACCAAAAACCACGTATTCAATTCCGTCGAACGTTCTAAAATTTTTAAAGTTTTAAGTTGAAAAGGCTTAATATAAAGGTTCAATAACGTTTGTAATTCTTGCTTGGCTTGTGATGTTAAAAACTTTTGTGAAAGGAAATGCTCTGCCATTTCATAAACACGAACAAAACTCGGTATATGAGATGTCTTCAATTTACTGTCTAAACTATGCAGTAATAGCTTCCATTCTTTAGAAGAAAACTGGATCCAAAACGGTGAATAGTTGAGTTTGTATTGAAAATCATTGCTTTTGTCTGGTCGCTGGAGTAAAGAACCCATTTCTTCAAGGGCATTGGCGTACAAACGTAATGTATCGGTTGAAAGTGGGGAAAGGCAGTCGGGGTCGTGCTCAAAGAGACTCTGTAGCTCGGCACGCTTCAGGGGACTGACTTCTAAATACGACAAAAACTTTAGCAGATAAAGCGAACTCGTATGGTAAGTATTCTTCAAGGTTTGACGAACCATAGGTGATGGGATTCTCTTTAACTATTTGAGTACGAGGATATCAATATTAATTACGACTATATTCTTCACAATATCAATACTTGCCTTGTCTTGCAAGGGGCGATTCATTTTGACACCTATATTATTAAGAAATGTTTTATTTTGTTACAAAAACCCTTCAAAACAGAAACGCATAAAGTTAAAAAAGCCTCATGCGTTTTTGTTATATAGGGAAATGTTTTAGTTGAAAGAATGCCAAGGCAAAAAATCAATCCAGCGTTGCTCAATACTTGAAGGCATTTGTAAGTTCCTTTGAGCATCGACTTCTTTAAAGACGAGCATAATTTCTTTTAAATCGGCATGGTTTTTTTTAGATACTTTGTTCTGAATAGGTTCTGCGATGTAACCTAATAAAGACGAGATTTGAGGTTCAGTTAAAGCCATAGCAGTGAGTATTTCTCTTTATTTTATTGAAGGGGGGTGAACAGGTATATATAAGGAAAGGATTAACGAGTTGGGGGTAGATTTCACATGTGCGACGATGCACAAAAGACGCATCGGGTAAAAGGTTAACGGAAGAGCAGGTGTACATAGTGCGAGCAGGATAAAAAATACACCAATTTTCTGAAACAAGGGGGGGCGATACGTGTGTGTAATGGGGAATAAGTGGGAAAGAATGGGGGTGAGGAGTCATCTCCTCTGTGCATTAATAAAGGTAAATAGAATCTTAAAATTGCCTTGATTGTAAAAATTGTAACAGTTTTTTTGCAAGGATACTATTGAGAATGATAAACGATTGAATCGTTTAATTGGTATTATAGAAGCTTCTGCAAAAGGGGGTTTACTCCCTCTCTCTTAGGGAGAGGAAACCAACGGTTTTCTTTCCCAAGAGAAAAAGTCTGTGACTTTTTCCGACCATGTTGGGGTGAGGGATTCGGGATGCCCTTCCATAGCTGGTGTTCCCTCCTTCTAGCGAAGCCCGCCATAGGCGAGGAGTGCGACCAAAGGGAGGAGAAACAAGTAAAAAGGCGAAAGCTAGTTGACCGCGTGTTATGTTTCCCCTAAAATACAAGTATTCTTGTCGGAGTGGCGGAATGGTAGACGCACACGTTTAAGGGGCGTGCGGAGAAATCTGTGGGGGTTCAAGTCCCCCCTTCGACATTTTATTTTAGGGACAAAGGCTTTTCGTATACATGATGGCTCCCGCAAGAGCTGGGCATCGCTTCGGCATGACGTAAAGCCGTGTTGACCAAAAACGCCAAATCTTTTTCATGCGAAAACAATGCTTCGAGCCTTTTTATTTCAAGACGCAAGGCATCATAGCCTGCTTGACTGCGTTGTAAGCCGAGATACTGCCACATTAATTTTTTAAGCTGATTTAAAAAGCCTGAATCCTTAACTTGAGAAGTCGACTGAACTGTTGGATGAGGCGTCCAAGCGGGAGCATCCCTATCGTTGGAAGGCAACGGCTTTTCTAGAATATCCACGACATTTCTCCCCATCACGACACATTCTAGCAAGGAGTTCGATGCCAATCGATTCGCCCCATGTAAGCCTGTGCAGCTGGCTTCACCAATCGCAAACAGTCCAGAAACAGCGGTTTTCCCTTGCCACGTGGCTTCAATGCCTCCCATGCAATAGTGTGCGGCGGGTGCCACAGGCAAGAGATCCGTGGCCATATCGATGCCGTACCGTAAGGCGGTGTGATAGATATTCGGGAAACGTTGTTCTAAAAAGGCTTTACTGGTGTGACGCATATCCAAATACACGCAGGGATGTGCCGTCTTAATCATTTCGGATGCAATCGCACGAGCCACCACATCCCGAGGGGCAAGCTCTCCCTGAGGATGCACCGCTTGCATAAAGCGTTCAGCGTTTGCATTGACCAACAAGGCACCTTCGCCTCTTAACGATTCGCTGGCTAGGAAACGAACTTCTCCTTGCGTCACAAAGGCGGTCGGATGAAACTGCACCAAGTGTAAATCTTTAAGCTTGGCCCCTGCTTGATGAGCCAAAAACAAGGCTTTCACACCATCGGTTGCCGTATTGGTGGCATGAAGGTAAAGCCCTGCGTAACCGCCTGTGGCAAGCACCACATTGGGGGTATGCACCACTCTGAATTTAGCGTGTTGAGTGTCATAAAGAGTCGCCCCGACAATAGCCTGATTCTTGCCTTGATGCAAGGCTTCTAAGGCATGATACGGTAAAATCTGAATATGTTCAGACGCCTTAACACGTTCAATTAAAGGCGTGACGATCCCTACCCCTGTTTGATCCCCATTGACATGTAAGATGCGTCGCTGAGAATGTGCCCCTTCTTGAGTCAAGGCTGGCACGCCTTCAGGATCTAAATCAAACGCAACACCGTAACGCATCAGGGTTTTAATGGCTTCATTGCCTTCGGCTAAAATCTGACGCACTACGATTTCGTTATTATAACCAGCTCCTGCTTCAAGGGTGTCTTGCACATGTTGTTCTAATGAATCAGGGGTGTTCCATTCGACATAGGCAGCGATGCCCCCTTGAGCGTATGCTGAATTGGATTCGGTGGCATCTTTCGGCTTAAAGGCGAGCAACACGCTTAAGCCTGCTTCAGCCGCCGCTAGTGCGGTCGTCAAACCTGCCAAACCCGCCCCAATCACCAGCACATCGCCGTGAAGTTCGGTGTCTAAGGCATGATTTGGAAACGATGGAAGGCTTGTGGACATTAAGAAATCTTCATCATTTTATGGGTTTGGGGAAGCACTCGAACGGTGCTGAAATGCCGAGCCAAAAAACCTTGCAAGTTCAATAAGTGGCTCGCCGTAATGTTTAAGACGCCGTCTTCCAAAAGAGAGGTTTCAGGTTGAAGATAAATCGGTGTATGAATATCTGTAATAATCGACGTCAAATGTGTCAATTCTTCTAGGGTCGTGTCGTGATTCACCACGACTTTAACAAAAATCTCTACCTGTGGGGCTTGTTTTGCGGTACGGTAAAAGTCGGCGTGTTGTTGCCAACGCTCCGATTCTTTGGTGCTTGAAGGCAGTTTGACATCCATGGAAATAATATCAATAAATTGCAAGACCTTCGCTAAACTATGCGGTTGCGTGCCACTGGTTTCTAAATAGGTTTTCACACCCAAACGCTGGATGCGTTCCATTAAGCCTGCCAAATAATAGGGATACAACAGGGGTTCACCGCCTGTGAAGCTAACACTATGATGCGGGGCTTGAGCGATCAAACCTGCGATTAACATTTCCGTGTCTTCCACCCGTTGTAAACCGGGTACGGCGACCCATTGGCTAGAACCAGGTTGTGTTTCAACCAAGCAATCCCCACGAGGCGTGGTCATCGGCGTGTCGCAATAGGCACAATGCAGGTGACAATGGGCGACTCTGACAAAGACTTGACGTTCACCCGCATGTAGCCCTTCACCTTGAATAGACGAAAACACTTCTTGAATGACCGCTTGATTGCTTTCTAATTTAGGAAAAGGTACCGTTGATTTCAGCAAGCCATGCGGCGGATGCTTTTCAGCGGTTACGTTTTTTAAACTTGTGTGAGTTGTTGGCATAAAACACCCCTTTTTCAAAGCGTAGATATGTTTTTATTAAACACCAAACACAGAAAAAAGGCGATTGAGATTGTAAAAATGTCTAGCATCAATAAAATGTTTCTGGTTTTCATGCTTATAAGTCTTTTAATTTACAGGAGTCCTTGACGATATATGGATACATCATTCCGCGCTCACACTCAATCGATGAACGTCACTAATATGACGGGTTTAATAAATCAGGACAGAAATGGATCTCAAAAGGTACCTCAAGATGCCTTCCCGCCCGCCGACTTAGATTTACTACAATCTAATGTACGAGAAATTGAACCTGAACGTAAAACATCGATGCCTGTCGCTGTGGGTAGCTTGGTTGGAACGATCTTGCCGATGATCGTGATGGCAAGTCGAGAAGGTCTATTTAAAAAGGCTAAAGGTTTAAAGTTTCCGCTGAAGATGACTAAAAAAATATTGACTCCGTTTAAGATCAATGACAAAAAAATACAAAATATAGCCATAGGTCTTAAACAAGTGTTTGCTCCCTTTAATGTGGACTACAAAAATAAAAAAACCGGACATTGGAAAATTATCGCTTTGGGTGGGTCTGCTGTTTTAGGTGGATTTTTAGGAGGCGTTATTAACGACAAAGGTGAAGACACCTGGGCGAAAGTGAAAGAAGGGAATTATCAATTTATCACCAATATTGTTATGCCTGTTCTTTTTTGCAAGTTCTTGGACGGTATTGTTGAAAAGTTAGCTCACAAATTCCCTCAAATAGACTTTCTTTCTTCTGAAAAGAACTTACCTCTAATAGCAAGAGCTACTATTATTGGTCTTGTGGGGGTGGTTACAGGCGTAACCACAGGGGCTTTCTTGTCGAATCAGCTGAATAAACGCATCCATAAAGATGAGATCCCCCCTCGTAAAATACATGCCAAAGATTTCTTGATTCAAGTCGATGACATGGCAGCAGCATTCACCGTCACAGGGGCTTTGCCTTTTGTGGATAAAATCTTACCACTCGTTTACTTGATTTCAGGCATGGAAACAGGCAATGAAAAAGGTGACGAAAAAGGGGATCCTCCTTCAAAAGCCGTTACTTAGAACGGCTTTTATTCTGAGTTCGTTGAGCCACCACAATCGCAATAACGACCATGAATTCTAAGGCGGAAGACAACAAAAAGCCCCAGTGACCGCCCCATGGCAGGAACTTCAAAATCAAGCCTGAACCCGCATAACCTAGAATCCGCAAAGACTTCTGCACCGTCACCAAAATCCCAAAGACTTCTCCTGTATGTTCGGGGCCTGCTTGGCGTTGTAAACGTGTGTTTAACATGGCATTTAAGAACATGATGACCGCTCCGAAAATGGCTTGTATGCCCAACACAAGAGGGAAGTTGGAACCTGCGAGTACTTTGCCTAAGGCTCCTGAAGCGTCTAAGGCTATCATAATCGCCAGTAAACTCAAGCTGGCGGTTTTTAAGCCATGTTTAATTTTCTTGTTTTGTTGAAGCGTAAAGGCAATTAAGCCTCCTAATGCCAACATTGCATACATATAACTAGCGTGCGTGACTTCAGGTTTCCAGCCATTTTCGGCCACGAAGGGCAGTGCCAAGCCCCCTTGAAAGGCGGAAATCGTATTCATTGCCCAATACGTGAAGCATAAAATCGTCACCAATGGCGAACCAAAGAGCAAATCCCAACGGGCGTTGTGAAAAACGGCAAATAGCCCTGTTTTTTCTTCACGTTCTTGTAACTCTTCCAACAGAGGTTCCCCCGTAAAACGAGGGGTTTCCATGTCTTTTCGAACGCCCCACCACATCACAAAAGCTATCCCTGTGACGAATACATCCACCCAATAACAGGCAAATGCCTTAAAGTGAGCCGTTACCAAGCCAGACAAGCCCAAGGCGACCGTAAATAAAACCCACCGAAGAGTTTCGCCTGTCACATTATAATTAAGTAGCTCATCTTCGTGGATCTGCTCGCTCGCCCATTGACGGAAAAAGGGTTGAGCCAGTGTTTCCAACCATGACATAAAGGCAATCACCACAAAAAAGACTTCAATCTTAGGGAAGCTCGCTAAAATAGCGATGCCTAGAATGTTTAACCCCAAAACCCAGCCTGTTGAAGGACACGCTTTTTGATGCTTCAATAATTTCAACGTTAAGGGACTAGCCAGTAACGGCACGATGGCTTTAATCAACGGTACCCAAAACCACGAGCTGACATCGCCTGTGAGTTCAATGTACAACGCCATGCTTGCCACAAAGGTGAAGAAGCTCCCGAAGCTTGAAATCGTTTCAATGAGGATAATATTATAAAGCCGTGACGGCGTTTTGCGGAAGGAGTCCAATAAGCTTGACATGGTTTCACTTTGCGTTATGAGGTTTTTTATATTCTACCCCTAAAATCATAAAAGTCGAAGGGTCTATGGTGGACAGATCGCTCGACTTTCTGACACACGAAAGTCGATTTTTGACACACGAAAGTCGATTTTTGACACACGAAACCCCTATTTCCGACACACGAAACCCCTATTTCTGACACACAAAACCCTCTTTTTCGACACACAAAACCCTGTTTTCTGACACACGAAACTCGATTTTTGACATACCTATTTTTTAAAAAGTTAAAAAAAGGCTTTGTCCCCCCTCCTAATTTTAGGAGGGCAAACAACCTTTCTCATTCACGAAGTGAATCTTCACCTTTAGGAAGGAGAGGTTGGGAGAGGAAACCAACGGTTTTCTTTCCCAAGAGAAGCTTTAGCTTCGACGGGTTAGGGGGCGGTTAAACCACAAACGGAGTCTAATGGTTTAACCTCACCCCCGAACGTCTAGCGACGTTCTCTTCCCTCTCCTAAAATTAGGAGAGGGGACAGGAAAATTCATATAAGCTTTTCAAGGAGCTACTCTTTTTTAGTATGACGTATTTTTAAGGGTCTAGCCAGTGCTTAAAAACCACTATTTTAAGAAAGCTCTTCACGCTTGGCTTCTGCCCACGCCATTAAACGAATCGCTTCTTTCACGCTTAACGGATCGTGCCAGCGAATACGCCAACGTTTTAAGCCCTTCACCGAATGCGGGGGCGCTTCGTTTAAGACGGCATCCAAGACACCGTTGGCATACGCCATGTTCAGCGTGTGTTGTTGACTGGGGCTTAAATCTCCCCAATCTTGCATGAGAGAGCTTCGTGCATCAGGGTCCGCAAGGGGACTTGCCCACCATTCCGTGTAAGCGTCTTCACTGGTTTTTCGGCGTTCTTTTTCTAAACCCGCTAGCCATAAAGCAAACACCAAGCCTTCGCCACGACTTAAGGGCTTGCTTTGGGTGATTTGCACCGATTCACTCGGAAAATAGGGAAAGGCTTCAGCCAAATGCCATTGTAGTTCTGCACTAGGGTTGTCTCGCATTTGCTTTTGGACGGAAAGCGGGGCTTCATGCCCTGTTATGGGCAAAGTGGCTTGAATCCACGCCCACCAGATCTTATGGGTTATCGGGGTTTTTAAAGCAGGGTGATGCATCCACAAAGCCCTAAAATTGAGGCTAAATCGATGCGTTTGCACCCACGCTTTCACGGTCTGTTCCTGCCATAGCGGATCCCCAGCTTGCACGCTATTCTGCCCATGAAATACCGTTGCTGCCCCTCTTCGGGGGTTATGCGTATAGGTGCGAGGCATATTCGTCAACGGCGTGCGAATATCGCTTTCCATGGCGTTTTTAAGGGCTAAGGCATCCACCAAGTGGGCTTGGAGCAAGGGGGCTTCTGCTCTACTGTAGCGAACGTGAAAGTCAGGCTCGGGCGGATAGCTCAAAAAAGGGCGAACCAGCGGATTCAGCAAGGTCTTCACATCCCGACGCATGGCTTTAAGTTGGAACTTGAACTCGTGCATGCTGTCAGACGCTTTCACATTCTGCCAAGCGTTTTTCACGCTGGCTTGTGGCGAACAAGCCGAAAGGCTGCCACTAAGTAGCAGAAGCAGACTAAGCATAGCCAAAAACGAGTTTCGTTTCACGATGAAATATCCTTTGAAAGAGAGAGATTACCGCCTCTTCGACAGGATTCGCTTTTCGCTTCAACACCCCCCTTAGCTTGGGGGACTACTTTATTTTTGTTTTGTCCCTTCTCCTAATTTTAGGAGGGGGCTTTGGTTTTGTTCCCTCTCCTTGAGGAGAGGGCTAGGGAGAGGGGGGGATTTTGAAAACCCAGCGTGACATCTACTCCCCACCCTAACCCTCCCCTTAAAGGGGAGGGAGTAAGAACGAGGGCGGTTAAACTCACAAACGGAGTCTAAAGTTTAACCTCACCCTCGAACGTCTTACGACGTTCTCTTCCCTCTCCTAAAATTAGGAGAGGGTTAAATCGCCTTCAACAAGAGCGGTTCATCCGCAGGTAAAGACGGTAATCGCTTCTCAAATAGAGGGAACACCCCATATAAGCGATGCGACTGAAAGAGACGGTTTGTCGTTGCGGTTTCAATGGGCTTTAACAAATGCCCTTGCACGATTTGAAAGACGAAAGGCTTGTCATCTCTTAATGGAAATAGCGTCATTACATTTAAGCTGGTTAAGAAGTTGCCTTGCCACGATTTTACGCCCCCGTCGGCATCGTAAATCAA
>JBEISK010000049.1:0-12135 GCA_040375445.1 Gammaproteobacteria bacterium
ACAAGAAAAACGATTGCTTTTTCAAGAAGTCAGCGAATGGTTCAATTAACGATGGAGCTTTTGGCGTTTTATCGTTTTAATAACGAGCACCGCATGGATGAATTGAGAAAACTTGCATTTAATTAAAAGTTAACACTCTTATAAATGCCAGTCGGTGTAAGCATTCGCTTAGATTGGCTATTTTCTATAGACTCTCCCGAATCGCTTGACCGCCACTAGCGAGAATGTCTTCCACCAACCCTGCGATCGCTTTTTGAATCTCGGCTTGATCAAACGTCGCTAATTCTAGCCGACGGCTCACTTCTAAAGTGGCATCCGCCTGCAAGAGCTGTACAAAAAGCGTGAAGCCAATGTCATTCGTGTATGGCTTGGCATAGGCGCCCAAAGGCAGTTGGCATCCGCCTTCTAGCAGACGCATGAGTTCACGTTCGGCGAAAACGCAAGCGTTTAGAGCCTCATCCACCGCAACGCTTGAAATCAGCGAGGCAAAGTCGTTTTCGATATGAAACTCCACCCCCACAACGCCTTGCCCCACCGCAGGGATGAGTTCGCCTTCAGGGCAGAACGTATGCGTGATTTTGTCGCTCAAACTCAGACGATTCAAGCCAGCGACCGCTAAAATGGTGGCATCATAAGGCTCTTCCGCAAGCTTGCGAAAACGGGTCTGTACATTGCCTCGAATGTTTTGGTATACCAAATCAGGACGCATCTTCTTTAGTTGTGCCACTCGACGCACGGCACTCGTACCGATGACGCTACCTGCTGGTAAGTCGTGAAACGGCGTCACGCCATCGGCGGAAATAAAGGCATCACGCACGTCTTCACGCTCGCCAAAGGGCATGACCTTCAAGCCTTCAGGTAATAAGGACGGCATATCTTTGAGGCTATGCACGGCACAGTCAATATCCCCACGCAATAAGCCTTGTTCCAGTTCTTTGACGAAAACGCCGTATTGCCCTGCTTGACTCCCCAAGCTTGAAAGCGAATCCGTTAAATTTAAATCACCCAACGCCTTTAACGCCACAATTTCAAAGCGAACGCCGTCAAACGCTTTTTCTTGGGAAAGCAGTTCGATAACCTGCTGCGTTTGTTGCATGGCCAGCGGGCTGTCTCGTGTGCCGACTTTTAAAATGCGTTGTGTGTGTGTCCCCATTTAAGCACCTATCGTTACTTATGAACTCATTTCCGTTGAAGAAATGGATATTTCTTCATAATGACGTGATTGAATCTCGATACTAAAGGGTTGCGACGCTTCAGGTAAAGAACGCAAAACCAGCGGTTCTCGTGAATACGGCAGGGGTTGAAATAAATCCCGCAGAATAAGCAAGTCTTCGGCTTGAAAACGCCCTTGATTAATGACCGTACTCGGGCTATGCAAGAGCCGTTGCATCAAGCCTTGACTCCACTCAAATAGAGCGTCTTGCTGTTCTTCAGGCGAAAGCTCACTTAAATCAAGCGGATGCTGTTCAAAATAATCCAAGTGAAGGCTTTCCACAAAGTCCCGCAAGCGTTTGAGTTCCGCTTCACAGGCGACTTTATTCAAGCAATTGGGCAAATGTTCCAACGCTTTTTCGATGAGTTCTTCCGCCGTGCGACGTAGACGAGCTTCCTTTTGCGGATCAAAGCTCGACATGCCCACCAAGGCATCGGTGTCGTACACGTTAATGTGTGAATACGTTTCAGACACATCGGGGCAAACATTGCGAGGCACTGAAATATCGTAAATGCTTAACGGCGTTTGACGATCCTTGAATTGTTCCGCAAAAAAGAGCAGGTGTGGGGCGCCTGTCGCCACAAAAATGACATCCGCTTGGGCGAGGAGTTCAGGCGTTTTTTCCCACGTTTCACCCGTAAACGAAAAGCGTTCTTCCAGCTCCGTGAGACGTTCTTGGCTACGGTTGAGCAAACGCACATGATGCCGTGCTTCCAAAGGCAACGCTTCATTCAGACGCTCTAAAATCAAGCACGCCATTTTACCTCCGCCGACGACGATCATGTTTTTTTGAAATAAATCAGGGTGATGCCTCAAGGCTAAATCCAGCGTCGCCTTACTCACGCTGGCGTCTCGGCTGGCGATACCCGTTTTCGTGCGGACTTTCTTGCCCACTTGAGCCGCTTCATAAAAAAGCACTCGTAAGTTTTTTTTCATCGGATTTTCCGCCGTATGAACGGCTTGAGCAATATCCACCGCCATTTTCACTTGGCTTAAGATCTGCCCTTCCCCTAGAATGAGGCTGTCTAAGCCACAAGCGACTCGATACAAATGACGAGCCACCGCTTTACCTTGCAACACTTGCACGGCATCGCTCTTAAACAGACTGGGATCCACACCCTTTTCTTCGATCAAATAATGCTTTAACGACAATTGAGCATGCGAAAGATTCGAGCAAACCGCATACAATTCCACCCGATTACAAGTCGTCAAAACCGCCAGCGAACGAATGCCCGATTCTTGAGCGTCATGCGTGAGTTGACGAATCACATGGGCGACTTCGTGTTCTTGAAAATTGAAAGATTCACGAATATCCAACGTTGCCGTTGTGTAATGAACACCCAGCATAAGGTATTCACCATATAAAGGCGATTCAATTATTTCAGACACAGGGCGAAGAGGCATATTTATTTTCCAAACGACACGGTCTTCAGACGTTGCGGACACACTAGCCATCACAAGCAAGCTTTGCTTAATCAAGCCATGATGAACATTGTTTAGATTAAGACTTACTCTAAGCATACACCAAGCAAAGGATTTTAGACAAAAATAAAGAATAGGCTACACTAAGTAAACCATTAAAAATTAGTTTGTCACCACTTCTTTGACGAGGGATTTGGCGAGATTTTGAAGGGTGGAAACAGCATCCAAGGCTTCCCAAGGCACATCTAAATCGCTACGCCCAATGTGACCATAAGCGGCTAAGTCTTGATAGAAGCGTCCGCCACGTTGAGCAGGCAAGCCTGTTAAATTAAACTTTTGAATAATCGCTGCGGGTCGCAAGTCAAAGGCTTGGTTTACCAAGCTAGACAAGTCACCGTCCGTCAAGCCGTTTTTCACTGTGCCGAAGCTGTCCACAAAAACAGAGGTGGGACGAGCCACACCAATGGCATAACTTAACTGCACTTCTGCACGATCCGCCAAGCCCGCAGCAACCAAGTTTTTCGCCACATATCGAGCCGCATAGGCTGCGGAGCGATCCACTTTCGTGGGATCTTTCCCTGAAAAGGCACCACCACCGTGACGAGAGGCTCCGCCGTAGGTGTCGACGATGATTTTACGTCCTGTCAAGCCTGAATCGCCTTGAGGTCCCCCAATCACAAAGCGTCCGCTTGGGTTGATGAAGTATTTGGTCTCAGTATCAGGCTTAATGCTAAAGCCTTCAAAAACAGGGAAAATCACATAGCGACGCACATCGTCGAAAATACGACGTTGCACAGCGGTATTGTCTGAAACGCCTTCGATTTCTGCTGCGTGCTGGGTGGAAATCACCACCGTTTCCACACGTTTAGCCACACCGTTTTCATATTCAATGGTCACTTGTGACTTGCCGTCTGGTCTCAAATAAGGAAGCGTGCCGTCTTTACGGACTTTAGCGAGTTGTTTCACTAAAGCGTGAGCAATATCAATCGCCACAGGCATCAAATTTTGGGTTTCGTTGCTGGCATAACCGAACATAATGCCTTGATCGCCTGCCCCAATACGGTCAATTTCTTGATCGCTTAAGGTTTTGTTACGCACTTCAAGGGCGTTGTCGACACCGCCTGCGATGTCTCGAGATTGCTCGTCGATGCTCACCAAAACGCCACAAGTTTGACCGTCAAAACCGCCAGCTTCCGCACCCACATAGCCAATATCGACAATCACTTTACGAGCCACGCTGGCAATATCCACATAGCAGGACGAGGTGATTTCGCCTGTGACCAGAACAAGCCCTGTATTCACAACGGTTTCACACGCCACACGAGCCAAGGGATCTTGCGTTAGGCAGGCATCCAAGACGGCGTCGGAGATTTGGTCACAAATTTTGTCGGGGTGACCTTCGGTGACGGATTCAGACGTAAAGAAATAGCGAGAGGTGTTAGACATAAGGCGTTTCCTTTGCAAAATTAAGCGTGCGATGTTTTGTCTGCTTATTATTATCGCTAAAACACACCATGGGGTCAAATCTTTGATTTTTATCTTATTGAGGCGTGAATACCGAACAAACGTTCAAGCGTTTGTAAATGTTGTCTATTGACATGATGTAAAAGTGCAGGATTTTGAAAAACGGGCCATACAAACTCAGTAATAAATCTTTCATATAAAGGTTGAAGATGAAGTGTTTGAATCGTGCCTTTTGTTTGATCGAGAATGCTTAACAAATCTCCTTTAGGCGTACCCCTTAATTCGATACACCCTCCTTGTTTATCGTGTATCGTTACACCTTTTTTACTCGTTTTTCCTCCATATTTATTTGCTGTAATTTCTATGGGAATACTTCCTATCGTCCCCTTGAGTATAGCCGTCCCTTCCGCAGTTGTGAGGTCACCTTTTTGAATCGGTTTTCCAAAACGATCGAGAACCGTTGACTTTTTAGAATCCAAAACAATCATCTCAGAAGATCCTCCGAATAAAGCCGCCAAAAGATTTAAGGGGTGAATCATGGTATCTAAAATCACTCCATTAGGATGCTGATGAATCCAATCTCGTTTATCTAATTCCCCTGTTCTAAAATCAAGTGGTGTCGGTTTTTCTTCATGGTCTATTCCGCTGGGCTCTTCTAAAAACCCTTCTAAGCGAGACACGTTTTCTTTTCGTATAAGATTCTTCAAAGCCCAAAAACGTCCGAGCCAATGGTCAGCCAAGAATACACGATTTTTGCTATTTGGGGCTTCAATAATACCTTTTAGTGTCTCTATTTCTTTGGGATTTATAGTAGCAGGTTTTTCACATAATATCTTTGTTTTTGCTGAAGTAAGTGCAATCACTTCTTGTAAAATGGGAACATGAGAATCAGGAGGAGTAAGGATACAAACAAGATCAGGTGATATTTGACAAAGCTTTTCAATAGTAGGGATTCTTTGGATGTCTTTGGGCCAATCTTTTTTGTAAGGATCTACTCCACAAAGCGAAGCGTTAGGGTGTGATTGTTTAAAAGCATCTATATAAGAGTCGCTTATAGCACCTAAGCCAATTAAACCAAAACAACCTTGCATACAGGTACGCCTAGAAATCATAAAATTTAACCCCTTAACATTGTGAACAGAGAGAGTGTGAAGCAGAATAAAACCAAATAAAGAATGCATCCCTATAAAAGGTTAAATAATGCTATTTTAACTGTTTGTAAGCCATTGCTATGTGTTGTAATTATCGTATATTCAATTTTTTACTTTGTGAAGCATAGTGTATAAAATACGTTTGTGTTTTTTTACAATTCGTAACAAAACCCAATTCCTTAGGACAAGACTAGTCTTTAGGTGAACGTAAGCCTACACGCAAGTCGTTATACTATGAAGTAGAGAGAATTATAGAGAGAACACTGCTTTATGATGGCTAACACCGCCGTAATCCCGACAGGCCTGCAAGGATTTTTCGCCAAAATCCTGCAACATAATGATGTCTTCCTAGCCGTTGGGATGATCCTCATCGTGCTGATGATGATTCTGCCCTTGCCTCCCTTTTTGCTGGATATTCTGCTCACGCTCAACCTTTCGCTCAGCATCATTATTCTCTTGGTGACGCTCTACACCAAAGAACCCTTGCAGTATTCGACCTTTCCCACCTTGTTGTTGGTGTCCACCTTGTTTCGCTTGGGCTTGAACGTCAGTTCGTCTCGCTTGCTTCTGCTCACTGGGGAAGCGGGTGCCGTGATTGAATCCTTCGGGAACTTCGTCGTCGGCGGAAATTACGTCGTGGGTTTGTTGATTTTCATTATTCTGATGATTATTAACTTTATGGTTATCACCAATGGGGCGGGGCGAGTTTCAGAAGTTTCCGCTCGCTTCACCTTGGATGCCTTACCAGGTAAGCAATTGTCGATCGACGCCGACCTAAACGCTGGCATGATTACCGAAGCAGTCGCTAAAAAACGACGGGTGAACGTCCAAAAAGAAGCGGACTTTTACGGTACCATGGATGGTGCGTCCAAGTTCGTAAAAGGCGACGCCATTGCAGGGATTATCATTACGGTGATTAACATCGTGTTTGGTTTGATTATCGGGGTGGTGCAGTTGGGTATGGATCCAGCCACCGCCGCAGCGACGTTTACGACCCTCACGGTGGGGGATGGCTTGGTGTCGTCTTTACCTGCTTTGTTGATTTCATCCGCCACAGGTATTTTGGTCACTCGGGTGAGTGAGAACGATGAAGCCAGCCTTGGCGATGAATTGGGTGAACAGTTGCTTTCTAACTACAAAGTTTTGGGCATTTTGTCAGGATTGTTATTATTGATTGGTTTTATACCCGGTATGCCCAATGCCCCGTTTTTATTTATTGGCACGCTGGCGGGGGTGGGGGCGTTTTTCACTTTTAAAAACAGCAAAACCAAAGCAAAAGCCGATTCCGATAAAAAAGATGCCGATGCTCTTGCTCAAGACAAAAAAGACAATCCCGCCAAAACCAGCACCGAAGAAGTCTTGGAAATGTTGCACATTGAACCCATGGAACTTGAACTCGGTTACCGCTTGGTGCCGTTGATTGAAGGGGAATCAGGGGGCGATTTGCTCGAACGCATCGCTAACATTCGCAAGCAAATGGCGCAGGATTTTGGCGTGGTACTGCCTTCCATTCGTGTGCGAGACAACCTACACATCGAAGCGGATGCTTACACGCTGAAGCTTAGAGGCATCGAGCTGGGGCAAGGGAAAATCAACGCCGATATGTTACTCGCTATGTCCACCGATCCTGATTTGGCGGATGAAGTCGAAGGCATCGCCACCATAGAGCCAGCTTTTGGTTTGCCTGCCTTGTGGATCGACAAAGACGATCGTGAAGAGGCGGAAATGAACGGCTTTACGGTGATTCATCCTGCGGCGGTTTTGGCAACCCATTTAACCGAGCTGATGAAACGCAACCAATCGCAAATCGTCACCCGTCAAGATGTGAAGCAACTCCTCGATAATCTCAAGAAAACGAGCGAAGCCCATACCTCTTTGGTGGACGACTTGGTGCCATCTCAACTCAGCATTTCAGAACTGCATTACATTTTACAGTTATTGTTGATGGAAAATGTGTCGATTCGAGATTTAACGTCTGTTTTGGAAAGTGTGGCGTATCATTGCCGAATTTCAAAGTCGCCTGATTACTTGGTGGAACAGTGTCGAGTCGCCTTGAGCCGTCACTTGTGTAAGCAACATGTGGATGACAGTAGCGGTAAATTGCCTGTACTCACGTTGTCGCCTGATGTGGAAGAAAACATGGCGAATCACTTGGTGAATACCGCCACGAATAAGGACGGTCAGCAGACCTTCATGCTGGCGTTGAATCCGCAGTATACGCAGAACTTGCTTTCTACCATCAACCAGCAGATTGAAGAAGTCTTGACGACGCAAGGGGTGCAACCTGTTTTGTTGTGTAATGGGAAGCTACGGGGGCATGTGCGTAAGTTAATTGAGCGCATGTTACCGCAAGTGGCGGTGTTGAGCTATAACGAAATTGGTCCGCTCACGCAAGTGCAAAGCTACGGCAGTATTCGGGTCTAACATAAAACAGTGTCAAATAAAAAACGGATGAGACAGGATTCGAACCTGCAACCCCTCACGGGGCGACCGCTTTCGAGACGGCACCCTAACCACCCGGACCTCATCCGTACCAGTAGACTTTATTTTAGCGTATCCATGTAAAATAACAAGGGCTTGCTTATTTCTAACGTTAGTCTTAAGAAGTGACGCTTTTTTCTTTTTTGGGTATACTATACAGATACTCCCACTTTATGTTCCTCCCTAATTTCAAAGGAAACTCAACCCCATGTTTAACAAAGCCTCACAATCGCTCGTACTGGCATTAATCGTCTTGAGCGTCACCCTCGCAGGATGCTCCCAAGAACAAACCAACAAGTTCCAAAATGGCGAACCCATTAGCACCACGTATGCCCAAGCCCTCAGTCAAAAAGCCGATGACTTAAACACCGCTTTGATCGATTTAAATGCGGAAATTGACAACGTACTCACACAAGGCAGTAAAGAAAGCGACGCCTATATTCAAGGCTTGCTCAAAAAACGAGAAGACCTCGCTAAAGAACGTACCGCCTTGCTCGAATCTTTGAATCAACGCCAAGAAGCCCTAAAGCAGTCGGGCAAGCAATTGGATGAAAACCTCCGTCATTCGCTAGATTCGCTCACCGAATCAGGCATGGTTTTACGTAACACGATTTTACCGAATCCGCAAAGCAAAACCAAGTAGCGACAAAGTATAGACACGGTACAGGAAATTATAAAACGCCTATACTAGGCTTTAAAGACGGTGGCAATAGCGTCAAAGGCTTGATCGATCTCGTCTTTGCGAATCACCAACGGCGGTGCGATACGAATGATGTTTTCGTGCGTTTCTTTCACCAAAATGTGATGCTCCCTAAACAAGGTTTCACAATAGGGACGAGCCTTTTCGTGCAATTCAACCGCCAAAAACAAGCCCAAGCCACGCACTTCCTTAATCACAGGATGCGTCAAGGTCTGGAGCTTTGCCAAGAAATACGCCCCCAATTCCGCCGAACGCTCAATGAGTTTTTCATCCACCAACACATCCAACGCCGTCATGGCTACAGCACACGCCAAGGGATTGCCTCCAAAGGTCGATCCATGCTCACCGGGGTTAAACACGCCCAGCACTTCTTTGGTCGCCAAAACGGCGGAAACAGGGTAGAATCCCCCTGAAAGGGCTTTGCCGATCGTCACCACATCAGGTTGAATCTCTTCGTGATTAAAGGCAAAAAGCTTGCCTGTACGCCCCAAGCCTGTTTGCACTTCGTCCAACACTAGCAAAATATTTTCAGCATCGCATAAGTCACGCAAGGCTTTTAAATGCCCTTTTGGCGGAAATTTAATGCCTGCTTCGCCTTGAATCGGCTCCAGCATAATCGCCACCGTATTCGGCGTAATGGCGTTTTTAATGGATTCGATGTTGCCGTATTCAGCAATCACAAAACCAGGTGTAAAGGGCCCAAAGCCCCCACGTGCCGTTTCATCGGTGGAAAAACTCACGATGGTGGTCGTACGACCTTGAAAGTTTTCGGTGCAAACGATAATTTCCGCCTGATTGGCAGGCACGTTTTTGACGGTGTATCCCCATTTGCGGACGGCTTTAATGGCGGTTTCAACCGCTTCCGCCCCTGTATTCATCGGCAAAACCTTGTCAAAGCCTGTGAGTTGTGACAATTTTTCGTAAAACAAGGGGAGCTTATCGTTACGAAAGGCACGAGAGGTCAGCGTGACTTTTTGGGCTTGTTCTGTCATGGTTTTAAGGATGCGTGGGTGGCAATGCCCTTGATTCACCGCGGAATACGCACTTAGGCAATCCAAATAACGAGTCCCAGCTACATCATAGAGCCACACGCCTTCGGCACGTTCCACGACGACATCCAACGGTTTATAGTTATTGGCACCGTACTGCTTTTCCAGTGCGATAAAGTCTTCGGCGGTTTGGGGTGGATGATTGACGATTTTTTCAGCTTGTGTCATGGGGAAGCCCCTTATTGTTATTGAGAAATCTGATATGCGTGTATCCTCTCAAAGAAACAGGACTTTTGCAAGCCATATAAAGCAACCAGTGTTTTGTCCCCCCTCCTAATTTTAGGAGGGGGTTAGGGGGCGGTTAAACCCACAAACGGAGTCTAAAGTTTAACCTCACCCTCGAACGTCTCCGACGTTCTCTTCCCTCTCCTAAAATTAGGAGAGGGGACAGGATTTTTGCAAGAAGGCATTGCTTTAATATCTTGAATAGGCATAATATAAGCAAGCCTTCGTTTCAAAATAACATATATAGAGTATAAAAAGGACGTCCCCATGATTATTGAACTCAAACTCAGAGGTCACATCCTCGATTCACTCGTACTTTCCAAGTTGTTGGATCAAATTGAAGCCCTCGACGTAGATTGCTACACCAAAGAAGTCAAAATCGGGCCGAAACGTCAAGATTTGTCTGAAGCGGTTTTTGTGATCGAATCCGACGACGAAGCCAAAATCGCCCAAGCCCTTGAACTCGCCAAAAAACAGGGAGCGACTGAAATCTAATGACCGACACTATTTTAATGTGTTCGCCTGAACACTACGGCATTAAATATGAAATCAATCCGTGGATGGACATCAGCATTCAAGCCAACCACGAAAAAGCCATGCAACAATGGCAAGCCTTGTACCACATTTTAAAGGACGACCTCAAGGTAGACGTTCGCTTGGTGGAACCTCGTGAAGATGTGCCTGACATGGTGTTTACCGCCAATGCGGCGGTTATGTACGGTAAAACAGCCGTGATTAGTCGCTTTAAGTACCCTCAGCGTCAACCTGAAGAAGCCTATTTCGCCGAATGGTTTACCGCCAACGGCTACGATGTGGTTACTTTGCCTGATGACATGGCATTTGAAGGAGCGGGCGATGCTTTGTACCTTGACGGTGTGTTGTACGCAGGCTATGTGCCTCGTACCGATATTGCGTCGCACACCTATATTTCTGAATTGTTGAAGATCCCTGTGATTTCAATGGAATTGGTCAACAAAAGCTTTTATCATGTGGACACCTGCTTCTGCCCCTTGACCGACGGCTACTTGATTTATCACCCCGAAGCCTTTGATGCGTATGCCAATCAAGTCATTGAAAGCAATGTGCCTGAAGAAAAGCGGATTGTGGCGAACGCCGAAGAAGCGTCTTACTTTACGTGTAATGCCGTGAACATTGGTAAGACGGTGGTCACCAACTTGACGACGCCTCGCTTTATGGCGTTGTTGAAGTCCAAAGGCTTTGATCACATTCAAACCGACTTAAGCGAATACATGAAAGCAGGCGGAGCCGCCAAGTGCTTAACCCTTAAAATTTGAGAAGGCACAGAGAAAATCCCCTTCGTCGAATAGTTCTGTCAGTTTAAAATTTGAGAGGGTTTCTTAATGCCTGAAGATATTCACGCCATACAAACTCAGATCGTGAAAGACTTTGAAGCCTTTAGCGATTGGGAAGATCGCTATCAGTTCATTATGAAGCTGGGTAAAGATTTGCCCGCCATGGATGAAGCACTGAAAATCGAAACATATCGCGTCACAGGCTGCCAAAGCCAAGTGTGGATGCACGCCAGCCTTCAAAGCGACGGACTCGTTCACTTTCAAGTCGCCAGCGATGCCCTCATCGTCAAGGGGCTGATTGCCTTGTTGATGAAGCTTTACAATCACCAAAGCCCTGAGACGATTCTGCAAACCGAACCGACGTTTATGGAAGCCATCGGCATGGCGGATCACTTGTCGATGACCCGTCGCAATGGTTTAGCGTCGATGTTAAAGCAAATGAAGCTGTATGCTACCGTGCTTAAAATGACGCAACGCCCCTAGCACAATTCTAAGACTTTTTGGGTTTTATGCTGTTAAAGCAGGGAACAAACCCTTTCGCCGTTGGTATCGCCTGTTTCATCTTTCAAACAATATAGAAACCCAAGAACAACAAGGCCTCTCTTATGAATCCAGCTAAAAAGAAACCTGTGCCACCCACAGACAAAAATTTTGATACGTCTTTAGGTATGCGTTACGCCGAAGAGCTACGGCAACTTCAGAATGCAGGCGGTTTTGGTATTTTCAACCAAAGTAGCCATAATTTAGAAGCCCGTGAAATGTTGATGTCGGACATGGTCATGCAAGGGCTGAACAACTTGGCGTTGATGACGATTCGCTTGCAACAGGAACCGATTCACACCTTACAGAGCATCCCTGTTAGAGCACAAGACGTTTAACTCTATCTTCATATTATAGTATTGGGTCTAGTAAACTTTAGAAGAGTCCTGTTTTTTGGGCTTTCTATTTTCCGTTTATAGCTGGTGCTTGGGGGTCTTTGTGCCGCCAAAGACTCCCCAAACCCCCAAAGGCGGTTTAAGGAGGGGGAAAAAGAAGGAAATTGTTGCGGCTCTCCTTCTCTTTCCCCCTCCTTAAAAATCCTCCCCCTTTCTCATCCTTTTCGCTTGCATCACTTCCT
>JBEISK010000023.1:0-30044 GCA_040375445.1 Gammaproteobacteria bacterium
AGCAGGCGTCCAAGCACTAAATCCGAGCGGGTGAGCGAACTGCGAATCCCCGAGCGATTTTGCGGACGTCGTGCAAAGGAATGATGCGAGGAGGTGGGTCAAAAGGGGGTGGATTTTTAAGGAGGGGGAAATGAGGGAGGAGAAACGCAATGCGTCCTTCCTTCCCCCTCCTTAAACCGCCTTTAGAGGTATCGGAGACCTTTGGCGGAGCAAAGGTCTCTGATGACGACCAGCTAAAAACGAAGCTAGAAATCCCCAAAACAGACAATCTTAAAACAGCAATTTAGATATAAAACCCTATAAATGAGGACTAAATTGGTTCAAAAATCATCTGCCCATTTTTAGGATCCAGCGTTAATTTAAAGTGCTGAATAAAACTCAAGCCTAACAAGCCTACGAAACTATTGCCTTCGCCAAAATCCATGACGGTCGCTTCCACATTCGAAGCTTCAATGCCATTAACGGAAACGGTCTTTAATCTCACTTTAGGGACATCTAGCTCACCATTGGCGGTGGTAATGGCTATTTTTTCGCTATTCTCTAAGTCTAATCCCAATTGACGTGCCATGCGTCTTGAAATGGTGGTGTAAGTCGCCCCTGTGTCCAAAATGAAATGCCCTGTGGCTTTGTCGTTAATTTTAACTTGAATAAATAAGGCTTTTGGCTTTAAAGACATGGGTACAGACGTAAATGGCCCTGTTGTTCGAGACATCACAACATTCGCTGTAGCTTGTGACAAGTTTGGCATACCAGGCAAGGGAACTGAGCTGACTTTCCCTTGAAGGCTTTCTTGCAAATTAGTGCCGATACTGGTGGCAACTTCTTCAAACCAATTAGAACCTTGAGCGGGTTCTGTATTGGGGGAAGTCGTTCTTATGTCTTCTAAGGAAATACGACGGCTGGGGTTCGATGCCACCGCAGATGCTGAAACCGATTTTGTGGATCCTATTTTTGAGGCATGCATCCACGCATTGCCATCTTGAAATCCAGCGGCTTTTTCTGCAATGGTCGCATTCCATTCTTTTTCAACAGCATCAGGGTGAAAAGACAGTACAATCAATAGTAAAGACAAGCCCATGAAAATAAGACAACTACGTTCTAATACTACTTTGGTTTTTTCCCAAGAAGGCAGGGGAAGCATCGTCATATTAACTCATCCTTTATCCAATAATTAGGGTGATCGCTCTTATTCCTTCGGCCCAGTGCGTATGATGATAAACTTGACTCCTCTATGTGAAGGGGGTCACGCGAAAAGTGTGGTCGTTTTTGGGTTTACCCCTTAAAATAGCAGGTATAAAAAGAAAGGTTCTTTCTATGCTTGACCTTCAGCAAACACGCTCAAATACATCTAATCATAAAACTTCTACCCTACCCATTTCAGATAAATCGAAGGCTTGGCTCACGGGAATGCTTGATAAAATGATGACCCACTTAGATGAAAGTAGCGGCACCATACGTCATAGCGAACCTGAAAAATTGATTGTTTCCCTAGAAGATTCCTTTTCCGCCAAGCGTTGGGACGAAGACACCATTCACCATTTAATGCTTCAGCTACCCAAGCTCAAGCAGGTTTACTTTATGGGGCATGGCAATCCTTTTTTGGTCCTGAACAATTTCACGCAACTCTTGAAGATATTTCACGAAACGTATGGCGTAGAATGCCATGTTGAAATCGCCCCACTCACGCTTGCCATGAATAGCGAAGCCATTTTAGCGTCTCCCATCACGGAGCTTTCGGTTTTAATGGAAAGCCATAGTCCTTCCAATTTTCATATGCTCACAGGGCAAGCGGCTTCACTTTTCTTACAGCATCAAGATGCCTTGTATCGATTTCTAACCAAACGCCTGCATCATATACATTCACAAAAGCAAACAAATGGCTTAGAAGCGTCATTACAGGTATGGGTTCAGTTCAACGTCAATCAGTTTAACTATAAATTGATGCCTACCATGTTACGGACTGCGGAACAATGGGGCGTGCAAGGCGTGCATTTTGTGAATCATGCTAGTTTAGAAGAGTTGCCCTTTGTCGATGAAGAAGCCGTCAAAACCTTTAAAATGCCTTTGTACCAAGAAGATTTTGAAACCGTTTCCTTTTTGAAACGTCTTCAGCCTCAAGATTATAGAGTTGCTTTTGAGCTACCCACCTTGCTTGAATTGCAAACGAATAAGCCCGCCAATCGTTTTTGTGAAGCCGCTTATTCTACGGTGAGTATGGACACGGCCTTCAACACATCGCCTTGCCCAAAATGGGCATTGCTAGAAGCAGGCAGTCGTAAAATTTGGCAGGGCGATTTTTGGAATGCCCCTCATTTTCAATACGCTCGATCGATTCATCACCATGCGACGATGGCAGGCCGAACCTCCGCTTCCGTTCAGCGAATTCCTGTGCCGAATGCCTGCGTCAACTGCTCGATGAATTGTTCCCCCTCTCAAAAGCAGGGAATTCACAATACGCACTTGCTGTAGAAGACTAGCTCAAGTTCGTGTTGGAGGTTTTTTCGACACGAGTCGTGCTAAAGACCTTGGGGGCTTCGACTTCTTCAAAATAGGTATCGTCTTGAGCGTCTTGTTCCGCATCCGTAAGGGTTTTGCCTGTTTGCATTTGACGGCGTCCGCCGAAGAGGTTGGAAATAATGTTGCCTAAGCCGTTTTGGCTTAAATACTGAATCGGATTCGTCATTTGCTGGCTACGAGTCAAATTTTGATTCGCTTGCAAGACGTTCAATTGTTCTTGAATCTGCTGGACTTGCCGAACCAAGTCCGAAAACGAACGAGAGATGAGTATTTGATCCGTTGCAGGCCCATTTAAAGGCGAGTTCGTCAACGGCGGTAAGGGTGACGTATAAGTCGGGGCATTGAGCTTAGGAATAACCAACGGTTTGGATGCCAGGGCATCCACTGCCGAAGAAGATGAAACGGCGGTATTGTATTGAGGAGGTGGTGACGATAAATTATAAGACATCATTCGTTGAACCGTTTCATAATAAGATCAGGGGAATTGTAGTGTGCTTGCAGGTTGCTGAACAGGGTTTCACTAGCATAAAAATCGAAAGCGACCCAAAAATTGCTTTAACACGCAGACACACACATGTTTATTTTACGGTATTTTCCTTGAAATGTAAATGGCTAAGGTCCTAACTTATTACAAAAATAGTAAAAAATTCGCTTCAGACTGAAGAAGAAGGATCGGGCCGATAAAAAAGCCCTCTATATTAGAAGGGTTAAATGGTTGCGGGGGCTGGATTTGAACCAACGACCTTTGGGTTATGAGCCCAACGAGCTACCAGACTGCTCCACCCCGCGACGTAATGGCTTATCTGTTTCATCATCTTACCGCAAACGAATTGCATCACAACGTCGGGGCATGTTCTGTTACATTCTGTTACAATCGGGTGTTGTTGTCTTGGTGGTGGTGACGCTTCACCAAGGCTCCTGCTTTTTATGTTAGAATAGTGGGTATGAATCGACGATTTTGTCGACAGCAACGAGAAGGAGACTCCCCATTATGACGTGCTATACAACGCTAGAGGTTCAGAATTTCAAAGGCATTCGTGAGATGAAGTTGGAAGGCTTGGGCATGGTGAATGTGTTTGTGGGGGGCAACAACGTCGGCAAGACCTCCGTTTTGCAGGCGATTTATTGTTGTCATGAACTTAACAAAACAAATTTAGATTCAGAAGGTTATATGTGGAAAATTTTTTTATATAGCTTTCTTGCTGCTTATTATGAAGAAGAGATTGTTTCAGAAAGTATTTTTTATAAACAAGATAAAACTAAAATGGTTAAAGCTTTATTAGATACAAAAAATTTGAAGCTGTCCTATAATACAAATGAAATTGATGCTTTACTGTCTCAATCAAAAATGTACTCTAGATTTTTCAATGACCCAGATCAACAACTTAGAAATGTTTTGTTATTGGAAAATAAAAGTGAAAAGACTTTGGTTCTTGAAGATCAGCCACGAGATTCCGAAGCTATATGGCGATCAAATATGATAAATATGACTCGTCACGGAATTAGGCAAAGACGGAAGCCTATCCTTAATTTTGTCAATACAACAGACAAGATGAACTCTATAGCTACTGTTTTGTATGAAGTAGAACAAGAAGATTACTATACCCAAATTCTGAAACCTTTAGAAAAAAAACTTTCTAAAATCCGTATGAATCAAGATGGTATCGTTTGTTTTTTAGAGGATGTTTCTCATCCTTTTCGTCTTTCTATAATGGGAGATGGTTTTGTAAAAAAATTAGCATTAGCTTGTTTAATTGCTAAAAACAAAGGGCAAACATTATTCATCGACGAGATTGAAAACGGCTTTCACTGGAGCGTCCAAAAAGATATGTGGCGGATGATCCTCACCGCCGCAAAAGACGACGGCACGCAGTTCTTCTTCACCACCCACAGCTACGAGGTGTTGGAATCCTTGAACGCCGTCTTGCAAGAAATGAAAGACAACGGCGAGTCTCTCAAGGTGGATCCGAAAGAGGGTGATGCTACGTCAGATCGTCTGGATTTGGCGTGCGTGTTTGAGCTGGAAAAAAGTACAGATGATGTCGTTACTTATACCAAATATCAAGGTTTGGCTTTAGAAGGAGCTATTATCAACGGTATTGAAATAAGAGGACGCAACAATGACAAAAACTAAAAAATCACTTAAACCCATTATGGTCATTGTTGAAGGTCACACAGATGCAAAGCTTATTCCCCACTTGTTTCAAGATTTAAAAAATGATTTACAGACAAATTCTATTGAAGACGTTTTAGAAGTAGAACAGATGAACGGCTTTGAACATTTTAAAAAATCGTTGGATGATAGTTTTGCAGGGAAGATAGCTTTAGGTGTAACAACAAAAACTTTAAGAGCGGTTGCTATTATTGTCGATGGAGACAATGTCGATATTAACACACGGAAAAATACTATTTTACAAGCGTTTCAGAATAATACGGAATTATTTCAAGATTTTGAAATTAAGCCTGATATAAAGAAACCGTCTAATACCTTCCAAAAAATAACACTCAAGAAATATAAACATGAGATTGAATTGGGTATTTTTATTTTACAGGACAATCACACAGGGCAAAATACTTATCAGGATTTAGAATCTTTGATTTTAGAAAACTCTCAAGCAAAGTTTCCTAAGCATTACAAATTAGTAAAAGAGTTTAAAGAAAAAGTTCAATCCACATTAAATAAAACGGAAATCCCGTTTGTTCCGGGTCATCTAAACAAAGCCATGTTTTGGACTTATTTAGCACTTCACAAAGATATGAAAGGCTTAAGTGCAAACCGTGATGACGTTATGCCAAAATGTTTTAATCTCTCACTTCAATCAAGGAATATAAAGGTTTTAGCACAATGTTATGAAGACTTGAAACGTATAATGTATAAAGACAACACCCCAGATGACCCCACAAACTAAACCCTCGCCGTTGCTCGATGCCTTGAAATCCCACACGTTGCTTTGCGATGGGGCTATGGGAAGCCAAGTCCAAGCCATGGACTTGAGCGTGGAAGCCGACTACTTGAACTGCGAAAACTGCACCGAAATCCTCAACCAATCACGCCCCGATCTCGTCAAGCAGATCCACCATAGCTACCTTAACGCAGGTGCCGACTGCATTCAAACCAACAGCTTTGGCTCTTCCACCATAACGCTTGGCGAGTTTGGACTAGAAGCGCAGGCCTTTGAATTGAGCCGACTCGCTGGCGTGCTGGCGCGTGAATGCGTGCAAGAAGCGACGCAAAAAGACGGCAAGGCTCGCTATGTACTTGGATCAATCGGTCCAGGCACGAAACTACCAAGCTTGGGCCATATTGGCTATCACGACTTGCTCGCAGGCATTAAAACGCAAGCCCAAGGCTTGCTCGCTGGTGGTGTCGATGCCTTTCTCATCGAAACCTGTCAAGACACGCTACAAATCAAAGCCGCCGTAGAAGCCTGCAAGCAAGCACGGTTCGAACATGGCGGTGAAGTTTACATCCCGATATTTGTGCAGGTAACGGTCGAAACCACAGGCACGCTACTGGTAGGGGCGGATATTAACGCCGTTATCGCCATATTGTCTAGCTTAGACGTGGACGCCCTTGGCATGAATTGTGCCACAGGGCCTGTTGAAATGGAAACGCACCTGCAACAGCTCGCCGAAGGGTGGGAAAACTTAATTTTCATTCAGCCGAATGCGGGCTTGCCTTGCTTGAAGCACGGCAAAACGCATTATGATCTCACGCCTGAACAGCTGGCGACGCATCTGAAAACGTTTATCGCCAAATACAAGCTCAACCTCATCGGCGGATGTTGTGGCACCACGCCTGACCACATTCGTGCGTTGGATGCGATGCTTTCCCAACTCCCTCTCCTTGAGGAGAGGGCTGGGGAGAGGGGGGGATCTCCCGAAAGCAACGCTAAATCTACTCCCCTCCCTAACCCTCCCCTTAAAGGGGAAGGGATAGAACCTATCGTAAATCGCCCCCCTTTCCAAAAACGAACGGTGGAAACAATCCCACAAGTGGCGTCGCTATATTCGGCGGTGGATTTACGCCAAGAAAATGCCTATTTCGCGATAGGCGAACGATGCAACGCCAACGGATCCAAAGCCTTCCGAGACGCCCAAGCCGCCGAAGATTGGGACACCTGCTTGTCCATCGCACTAGAACAAGAACGCGAAGGCTCGCACGCCCTCGACGTCTGCACCGCTTACGTGGGACGCAACGAAGTCGCCGATATGACCGCCTTTCTCACCCGCCTGCGGGGCAGTAGCACGCTACCGCTGGTGATTGACAGCACGGAACTGCCTGTTTTAGAAGCGTCGCTTGCCTTGTATGGAGGCAAGGCGATTCTCAATTCGATCAACTTTGAAGACGGCGAAGCCCCTACTCACGCACGACTCAAGCTCGTCAAAGCCCACGGAGCCAGCGTGATTGCCCTCACCATTGAAGAAGCAGGCATGGCCAAAACCACCGAAGACAAGCTACGTGTCGCCAAACGGCTGATTGACTTTTGCGTGGATGAATACGGCATGCCGCATCACGATATTTTGATCGATCCGTTGACGTTTACCATTTGCACAGGCAATGAAGACGACCGTCCCTTGGGCTATTACACACTGGATGCCATTGAGCAATTGAGCCACTTGTATCCTGATATTCAAATCATTTTGGGATTGTCGAACATTTCCTTTGGACTGAATCCAACGGCGCGTAAGGTGCTGAATTCGGTGTACTTGCACGAAGCCGTCAAACGAGGCATGACAGGGGCGATCGTACATGTATCGAAAATCATGCCCTTCCACAAAATCGACGAAATCCAGCGAGAAACGGCGTTGGATCTCATCTACGACCGCAACCATGAGAAGGGCAATCCCTTACAACGCTATTTGGAATTGTTTTCCAATGTGCAGAGCAGTGGCATCAAGAAAGATCCCTTGGCTCACCTGCCTGAAGCGATTGAAGCACGGCTCAAGCAACGCATCATCGACGGCGTGAAAATCGATCTCGCCAGCGATCTCGAAACCGCGATGCTCACCTACACCCCCTTGGATATTATCAATACCCTGTTGCTCGATGGCATGAAAGTCGTCGGCGAACTCTTTGGCAGTGGGCAAATGCAATTGCCTTTTGTGTTGCAGTCGGCGGAAACGATGAAGGCTGCGGTGGCATACTTGGAACCGTTCATGGAAAAGATCGACGGGCAGGAAAAAGGCACGGTCGTGCTGGCTACCGTCAAGGGCGATGTGCATGATATTGGCAAGAATTTGGTGGATATTATTCTCACCAATAACGGCTATAAGGTGCATAATTTGGGCATCAAACAACCGCTGGATGAGATTCTCAAAGCCGTGGAATTGCACAAGCCCAATGCGATTGGGCTTTCGGGGCTATTGGTGAAATCGACCGTCATTATGCGTGAAAACATGATCGCCTTGAAAGAAAAAGGCTACAGCCTGCCTGTTTTTCTTGGGGGAGCCGCCTTAACTCGTCAATATGTGGAAGTCGATTGTTTTGATGAATATCCGCATGTGGCGTATGTGAAAGATGCCTTTGAAAGCCTCGCCATGATGCAGAAAATCGGCGAAAATACCTTTGACGCCTATGTGCAGGAACGCTATAGTAGTTATGACAAGGCTTTACCCCCTCTCCTTGAGGAGAGGGCTGGGGAGAGGGGGGGATCTTCAAAAGACACTCCAACATCTACTCCCCTCCCTAACCCTCCCCTTAAAGGGGAGGGAATCAAACCGCTCGAAACACCGCCCCCACAAAAAGCGGTGGAGGCATCGCTGTATATGGGGGAAACGGCTCCCCCGATTCTGACGCCAACGATTGCCGAACTCTTGCCTTATGTGGATCTAAAGACCTTGGCGACTCGTAATTGGGGATTTGCTCCACCGAATGACGGCGAAAGTGAAACGGCGTGGCGTGAACGCTTGGATTTAGACGGCATCTTGCATCGGACGCTGGGGCATCCTGAGGTGGCGGAGGCTTTGACGCCTCACGCCGTGTGGGGTTTGGTGCAGGCGAAAGGCAACCCTCACCCCAACCCTCTCCCAAAGGAAGAGGGAGTTAAGGCAACCCTCACCCCAGCCCTCTCCCAAAGGGAGAGGGAGTTAAATCCCATGCTCGCCCTGTATCGTTCGCCCACACACGACGAGGCTTTTGCGACGTGGGAAACGCCGATTGCTCCGATTTGGGGGAAAGATGAGTCCTTAAGCTTGGTGCAGGGGGTTTCTCAAGAAGGGGACCCCATGGCGATTTTTGCGGTGACCTTGGGTGAAGACATCGCCGAATTGGCTCGGGTCTGGTTTAAGGAAGATCGCTATCAAGATTATCTGTTCTTGCATGGGGTTTTGGGGGAATTGACGCAAGCGATGATTCGTTGGTTGAAGGCGACCGTTATTTTGCCGTATGAGGCAAGTACCCCAAGTATTCACTTGGGGGCAGGAGCGAGCCACTTGCCTGATTTACACACCCAAGTCGCTATTTTGGAGGCGTTGCAGACCGACCGTTTGGGGTTACATTTTATGGAAGAGGGCTTGACGCTGTCTCACGAAGATTCATCGACGGGGCTATTGTTGTGGAATCCGCTGTTAAAAGCAATCGGTTGGTAAGAACAGGAGGAGATGGAATGATGACTACACAAACAAAGTGTCCTCTAACAGGGCTAAATGCAATAGAAAACAAACGGGGAGGCAAACTGTACTACGGAATAAAGGATTCAGAGGGTAAAGTTATTTATTCTTATGGTATTGATGCACAATCTGAACTTCCTTCTTTGGCTAAAAATGACAAAGGCAAACTGTTTCAGTGGCTTGTTCAAACCTTAGAAAACAAAAATAATTCTAACACGTTTATCATCCCAGAAAGTTTTATTCGTAAAAATGATAGAGATAAAGGCTCGCCCTTAAACAGGACAATTAAACCCCCTCAAAAAATAGAGTGGTTGCTTGAGTATATTTATCGAGATTTTGAGGCATTAGGAGGAAAAAAATCAATCTACCCTGAACAAGTTTATCCTATACTCGCCACTGTTGATTTAGATGAAGTAAAAGCTTTATTGCAAGAACTAATAGAGAACAATTATCTCAAAGGGAAAAGTAATATAAACTTCACAGGTTGTTTTTATATAGAACCTACCCTTGAGGGATTTAAGGCCTATGATGTCCTTATGAAAGGTAAAGCCCATTCCGATTTTGGTTTTCTTGCTCTAGAATTTGACGATTCAAATCTTTTCTATCCAAAACTAAAAGAGTTTCTCAAACAAGAAATGAAAATCGATTTAAAAGATCAGAGAGAACGGAATATAACAGGCAATATCAACGTTTCAATGGAAGCCAACATTCGTAAATGTCGATTTATGATTGCTGATATTAGACCGTCTATCAAAATAGAAGACAATAAGTTGATACCCAATGCTAATGTTATGTGGGAAGCAGGTTTTGCAGAAGGATTGAATAAACCTGTCTTGTATATTTGTAAGCAAATCATAAAAGATGCTCCTTTTGATGTTCGAAATCATTATTGTATTGAATATGGAGAATGTATTAAATACGACGAAAAAAAAGATTGTATTGAATATGGCGAAACAGATAAAAGTCATCACAATGCTTGTGTGCTTATTAAAGAAGCACTTGAAAACACCTTTGCTCAACGGGGGGAATAAAGGCTCACCGACCTGTCCCCTCTCCTAATTTTAGGAGAGGGAAGGAACGTCTGAAAGACGTTCAAGGGTGAGGTTAAACTCACCAACGGAATCTAGGGGTTAACCGCCCCCTAACCCCCTCCTAAAATTAGGAGGGGGGGACAGAGCAAAAGGTCATCCTGAACGCAGGTGAAGGTTCCCCCCACAAAGGGGAGGGGATGTTTCGCTTCGCTCAACATGACGAGCCAACCCCACCGACCAGCCAAAAACGTGGGTTTTCGGTACTAGGCAGAAGGTCAAAAAGAAGTCATACTGAAAAAGAGTGGCTCCTTGAAAATCGACGAGAACCGTCTGCTTCCGACGCCTTGACACTGTTGCGACGCTACGCTCGCAATGACGAAAGTCCGACTTTCGTGGGTCAAAAAGTCGACTTTCGTGGCCAGAAATCGGACTTTCATGGCCAAAAAAAAGACTTTCGTGGCCAAAAAACAGACTTTCATGGCCAAAAAACAGACTTTCATGGCCAAAAAACAGACTTTCGTGGCCAGAAATCGGACTTTTGTGGGTCGAAAAGTGCCGTTCCCCATGCACGTCAAAAGATCCTGCCACCACCATAATGCAAAATCCATCGTCATCACATCGTGGCATCACTGGCAACATAAATTGAATGGAGATTTTTAAAGTCGTTCACCCAAGACGCCTTCTGTATGCTAGAGTAAACAATGAGAGAATTATGGATTAAGGAGTTGCACTTTGACTATTTTAGCCAAACCTTTGTTCGTGGCAACGTGTGTCTGTCTTCTTTTTTTAGGATTTGGGGTCACGCCCTTTTCAATGGCAGAAGAAGGGGATTCAACTCTTTCCAATTTTGAACGCCTGTATCAACGTGCTTTAGTTCAGAACCATGACCTTCAAATCCTACGAAAGCAACTTAAAGTTACCGAAGCCGACATTACCATTGCAGGCTATATCCCTAACCCGAGTGTCAATGGATACTGGGGTTGGGGGCGTCAAACGTCTGTATTAGGGAACCCAAACTATGTGGGTATTACCCAAGAACTTGAAATCGGACCCAAACGCAAATTACGCACTTTAATCGCCAAATCAGCATTAGAAGAAGAAAAAGCCGCCTTTCAAGAAGCCATTTGGCTATTACGAAGCAATTTACGATTGGCTTACCTCGACTACTTGGGTGGGGTAAGTGAATTAAAGCAATTAGAAGAACAAATTCACTTAATTGAATCGTTTATTGCCACCGTTGAAGAAGTGGTCAAAAAAGGCAAGTCGCCTCGTTCCGATTTACTTCAAGCCCAATTAACCTTGTCTGATTTACATTCTGAATACATTGAACTACAAGGTGACTTAAAACAAGACCGACTCTACATCGCTGAATTGGTGGGGGAACTTTCTCCTGAAGCACTGCCTTTTGGAGAGGTGAATCCAACTTTGTTGGAGCAAGTGCCTCATTGGGAAAATAAATTACTGCCAGAAAAAGAAGCTTTTTTAGTCCAACAATTAAGCGAAGTGGGACGAACCCACAGGCAAGAACTCAAAATTGCCATACAAGCTTTAGAACAAAGTCGCTTAAGATTAAAGGCATCTAAGCTTAAGCGTATTCCCAATCCAGAACTTGGGGGCGGTTTTTTATTTGTGACCACAACATCGCCTTATACCCCCAATTATGAAAAAGAAACCTTTTTGGGGGGCTATGCTTCTGTAAACGTACCTTTGCCCATCTTTAACCGCCAACAAGGTGAAATCATCAAAGCCCAAAGTCAAATCATCACCAATGAAATGCGTATTCATGCGACACAATACACCATTGCCATGGGCATACAAAAAGCGGTTGAAACGATTTCAACCAAGCAACAATTATTAGAAAATTATCGTAACCATCTTTTCCCTAAATCTGAAGAAATTGTGCAGTTGGTGAATTTGGCATATCGAAAAAATGAAGCAGGTTTGTCGGATGTTATTTTGGCTCGTCAAGCGTATCAAGAAATTCGTCATGAATACTTGGAACATTTGGAAGAAGCTTGGCAGGCGTGGGCGTCTTTAGAACAAGAAACAGGGGTGCCTTTAGAGATTCTGATTCCCACCTTGCCTTGGAAGCAGCCCAAAGATTTTGTTGCTTTATAAATCACGAGGGACGTTTGCTTCATCATCAACTGCATGAATGAAGATAACGCTTTTTTAAAGAAAGTCTCCATCAGACTCGTTATACTATGAATAATATCCATGTATTTTAAGGTCGCTTTTTATTTCGCCAACGAATTGGGAGCCATTACATTGTTGACATCTCATTCATCTGAAGACGCCAATCCAAACGCTTTCTTTAAAGATTTAGACAGTTCTTTGGCTGTTGAAGCACCAGCTTCGCCTGTAGTGCCTCGTTCGGATTCCATTCGTAAGGCAGTCATGGCAGGGGGTTCAGCGAAAGCCGCTTCTGCAGTTACAACTATTCAAGGGGTTGCTTCAGGCATAGCCAAAAAAGACACAGGCTACTTAATGGTGTCCACCCCTCAAAGTATTGCGATACAAGAAAAAGAAGTCAAAGACAAAGCCAAAACCAAAGCCGAAACAGAACTACTTATTCACGAATTATGGATTAAATACGCCCAAGATCGTTCCAATAAACGTATTCGAGACAAGCTTGTTTTACATTATTTACATTTAGTCAAGCATACGGTGAACCGTCTGCCCTTAAGCTTACCGAATAGTGTGAGTCAAGACGACATTATTAGTTACGGCACCATGGGCTTATTGGATGCCATTAAACGCTTTGAACCCGAACGTGGGTGGAAGTTTGAAACCTTTGCGGTGAACCGTATTCGTGGGGAAGTCATCGATCAGTTACGTGTGCAAGATTGGGTGCCTCGTGGGGTACGCAAACGCAATAAAAAACTGATTGAAACGATGAAAGAATTGGAAGAGCGTTTGTTGCGAACACCGACCGATGAGGAAATGGCGAGTGCCTTAGGCGTTACGGTGGCTCGTTACCGTGTCATGCTAAGCGAATCGACCGTTTTGGTGCTTTCTTTAGATGAAACCCTCGGTTCTGACAAAGATTCTAGCATGAGCTTGATTGACACGGTTGCGGACAGGCATTCCACGCCTCCTGATGGTTCTCTTGAAGAAGGTGATATTCAAAAGCATTTAGCCGAAGCCATTAACCAGTTACCAGAACGTGAAAAATTACTCATTGCCCTTTATTATCAAGAACATTTAACCTTAAGTGAAATTGGTAATTTACTCAGCATATCGGAATCTCGGGTCTGTCAATTGCATGCCCAAGCCATTATGCGTTTACGTTATAAGCTGTCTAATTTAGACGACTAAACCCTTGATTATAAGAAGAACTTTCTATGAAACTTGATTTTAATAACATTAAACATTCGATTTCAACCTTTTCAGTGCATCTCAATCGAAATGCGGATGTTGAACAAAGCCCGCTCGATTTGATTACGGCATTCAGTAATTTGCCTATTTGCATTTTGATTTTTGATGCACAAGGAAAAATTTTATTTTACAATGCCACTTTTTCTAAGCTCTTTGGTTTAGATGATCTTGAGAGCAGAGAACGTGTGGATCGTATTGAACGCATTGAAGAGCTACCCTTTTACCTTAATGAATTAAAGCAAGTCATTCAAGCTCGTATTCTACACATTCCTCCTGGTATTGAGACTATCCCTGTCGAACGAGAATCGCTTAAAGTTCACTTCCCTAAAGGAGATAAAGAAAGTACCATTGGCTTTTCAATCCGTTCTGAATCGCTGGAAGGCGGACATTTGAACAGTAGGGTATGGGTTTTGATTGCTAGAGATATTAGTCGGCATAAGCAATTGGATCCTGAAGAAGCAAATCGTTTGGAAGAATTGCAACGTTCACAAAAGTTTTCAGCCATTACCAAGCAAATTACCACCTTTGCCTTGCATATTTTTAAGCATTTATTTGCCATTAGCCAACACACGCATTTGTTAGGAAAGCAGCAAGCCGCCCTTATTAAACGTTTACAAAATTCCACCCCCATTTCTTCAGAAGAACAACAAGCGCTTGCCCTTCAGCTTAAAGAATCTAAAAAAAATTTAAATCACTTGGAATCAAGCATTCAGAATGCTTATAATCTATTTAAAAACTTGGACAAGTTGAATCAGCCCATTTTATTGAAGTTAGTACCTGTCAACCTTAATATCTCCTTACATGCTTGGGTACGAGAATGGGAAAGAGAAGGTTTTATTCCTCAAAATATTCACTTACAAGTGGACAGTTCTCTTGAAGTTCCTAAAATATTGGCGGATCCTCAAGAACTTAAACGAATCATTAAAGCGTTAGTACAAAATAGTATTGAAGCCAGCACTTCTAACAAAACGGTAGAGATAAAGCTTTACCTTGGGCTAGAACTTCATAACAAAAAAGATTATGTTGCTGTGCATGTGGTAGACAACGGTAAAGGACTTTCTGAAGACGCTAAAGAAGCGTTGTTAGATCCCTTCTTCACCACAAAACCTAATCAATTGCTTGGATTAGGTTTACCCTATTCCTTTAAATTAATAGAAGCCCATAAAGGTCAATTTAATGTAGAATCAAAGTTAGGGCAAGGGGCTCATATTACCCTCAGATTCCAACCCCTTGAAGGACTGCCTCATTAAAACATGCCCTTTAAATGCCTTATATTTAAACTGAATATCCAATTACGCTTATATATAGATGCATAATAACCATTATCCCCTATTTTAAACTACTACGACATAAAAGGATTCACCGTCATGAAATCACTACTTTGGATAGAACAAAATCAACATATTCTTCATGCTTTAGAATCGGTGATTGATCTTGCTGAAGAGCGTTTGGAAGAACCTATACAAACTCGATTTGTAGGTTCGTTCGCTGACGCCGAAGAAGCTTTGAGTGAGTCTAGTGCAGACTTTATTATAGTAGATCCCACCTTGTTAGCACAAGCCAGTGAATCACTTCTGGAAACGTTTAAATCGAGCACCCTTATTTTTTATACACATTTAAACGCAAATGAATTTATGCCCTTGGCTCGTCGTTATAATTCTACCCATGTGCTTCTGAAGGAATTACCCTTTGACAGTTCCAAGCTTGTGGATCAACTCAAACGATGCTTGTTTAGTAATGCCTATACGTCTATTTGGGGACTTGAGCAGGGTCAAAGTGAAACACATATACTGAAAAATAGTGACGATATGTTTAATGTCATGAGTCGTATTGAAGGCTTGCTTGAAAATGTGCTTAGTCTTGAAGCTCGCATGGAGCTATGCACGCCTTTGATGGAAGCGATTACTAATGCGGTGTATCATGCCCCGAAGCATTCTAAACAAAGTCAAGAAGACAAATACCGCAAGGGTGAACATATTCAAGCCTTAGAGTCCCATGAAGCGGTGAATGTGACTATCCACATTAATGATGCCTGGGTGGCGGTTGCTATTAAGGATTACCAAGGGACCTTGACAATCCATGATATTTTAAACGGTATTTGCAAGAATTTTTCTCAAGAAGCCTTGTATGACGAAAACGGGCGTGGCTTTTTCTTAATGTATTGCTTGATGGATGAATTGCAAATTACACTTGAACCTGAACGTTCTTGCGAAATTATTTTACTGAAGTCTCGTTTAGAAAATGCTCCTGTAAATGTTTCTAACGATGCTATTTTTTCAATCGATGATGAAGGTAGCATCCGTAACAAGCCGTTAATTATTAATGTGTTGAATTCAGAAGCTTTGTTGGCTTAAATCTTTACGGATCTATTGGAGATGAGAAAAAACAAAACCCTTCAAGAAGACCTGAAGGGTGATTTTGATTCGAAAAATCAGTATTGAGATGGAGAAAATCTGAACAGGGGAGACAATTAAAATTTTGAACGATAAAATAGGGGGACTAGCAACGAGAGGCGATATACGTTTTCTGAACAGCAAAGCCAAAGAGGGAGGGACAATCATAAGAGGAGTTGAACAGGGGAGACAATAAAATTTTTGAACGATGAAATAAGGGGACTAGCAACGAGAGGCGACATACGTTTTCTAAACAGCAGAGCCTGAGAGGGAGGGACAAACATAAGAGGAGTTAAACAGGGGAGACAATAAAAAAAGGTAAGCGGTTGAGTTTCTGAGGAGAGGGTTTTTCTGAAAAAAGGGTTGAACAGGAGAGACGGTGGAAGCGTGCGGGGCGTTTGTTGCGTGCTTCTCACACAATAATAAAGGAAATCTTAAGAAGAAAAATGCCTATTTGTAACGAAATGTAAATAGATTGTTTGAAATCTTAAGAAAATCTGTAGTTATTTTAAGAAAGAGTGCCTTAAATTAAGACACTCTTTAAAATCATTCAATGGACGTTTCCGCCTAAGCGACAGGCTTGGCTTCTGCTGGTGCTTCAGTGGGTGCAGGCGTTGGAGCGTCTGCCTTTTTGCTACCACGAGCAAGAACAGTCGCACCGACTAAGGCAAGGGTCGTGGCAAGGGCTGCCCCAGCGACACGAGTAAAGCTATTAGGAGCTACTTCATTACCCAAGCCAGAGACCACACCGCCGATTATAGTAGCGACGGCTCCTAAAATGGCTGGAGCCACAAAGCCTTTTTGATACCACGCCTTTGGCTTTTCGGCAGACGCTTCAGCTGTTGCTTGATCCACAGGAGGAGTCGTGCCTTCTGTGGCTTCTGGCGTAGGGGCTTGAGTTTGAGTGAACTCCGCAGTGTCTTGAGCAAGAGGTGCAGGCTTTCCCTCTGTTTCAAACGAAGCTGGAGGATTCACCGTAGGAGGCTGTTCCGCTTCACGAGGGGCATACTGAGAGGAGGTTAAACCATTTACTGAAATCATTCTTTATTTCCTTATTGAGCTTAGGGTACATTTCTTTTCACATAAACCAGCGACTAGGTTGTAAATGAGAGAAGAAGTATTCGTTCTTACCTATAGTTGAAGAAACTCTCATTTTATTATACCAAGTATTGGCTTAAAAACAAGTCATTACGTTTTTGTGCTAGGGGGCTGTTCTATTCTTAACTTTAAATTCAGATTGTAAAATAAAGAAAAAGGCTTGTTATTCTCTTTTGCGTCGTGTATTGTTTATAAACACAATGCTTTAGCCCAACTACGAGGCTCTTAGACCCTTGTCTAAAATGTTTGATGTATAAAAAGATACATCAACTAGACATTCTGCCAAATATAGGCATAATAATAACGTCACGATTAAAACGACTTTACAAGAAGGAAACACCCTGTGAGCGAACTCGTCCATTTTGCACCGACCCATGAGTATATTTACCCTCAAGATGCCGATCATATTCTAGTGGGATTGGATCCTGCTGTGGCAGAAAAGCTCGAGGAAATTCGCTACATTGAAGTCACCGAAGTGGGTGAAGAACTTTCCGCAGGCGATACCTTTGCCACCATCGGAACATCCAACGGTGAAGTGGAACTTGCCATGCCTGTGGGTGGTACAATTCTTTCAATCAATGATGAAGTCATTGAACGTCCGCAACTGCTCTGTAACGAAAACTTTGATGTGAGTTGGTTACTTGAAGTAGAAGCCAGCAGTCCAAAGGAATTAGAGACCTTTATTAGTGTAGCGAACACATCCCTCTAATTATTTATGATGTTGCCTAAAGGTATTTCACGCAAATACCAAAAGAATGCTATAATTAACAGACGTTGTAATATCTTGTCAAAGATTGAGCCAAATATTGGGTTAGGGTGAACGTTCTTTATGAAAAATTACCAAACAACAGGCGTTATGATTACCGCTCTTTTGTTAATCAGTGTGCTTTTTGCATCCACCTTAATGGTGGGGACTCCTGAAGAAGAAGCGCAATCATTGCCCTATTCTGAATTAATGAATAAAGTCAAGGCAGGGGAAATTAGCCGTGTGGTGGTCAAAGGCTTGGAAGTGGAAGCCATTGCTAAGCCAAGTTTGCCAAAAGCTGACAAGGTGAAGACGACTCAAACCACTGCACCACCCAGCAAAGCCAAACCTGAAAAACTCCGTTTAAGTGATCTTTTCTTAAAGCCTAAAGTAGCCAAAAGCAATGGCCCTATAAGCCTTCACTATAAATCCCAGATGCCTGCGGGTACGGCTGAACATTGGCTCCCTCAGTTTGAAGCCAAAAACATCGCCATAGAAGTAAAGGATCCCAAAAAAGACAGCTTTTGGTGGGATATTCTCGGCTACTTTATGTGGGCATTATTACCGATTCTGCTACTCGTCTTCATGTGGCGAAACATTGGGGCAGGCGGTTCACAAGCCATGAGCTTCGGCAAAAGCCGTGCCAAAATGCTCGTTGAAAAAGATATTAAAATCACCTTTGCCGATGTCGCCGGCATTGACGAAGCCAAAGAAGAGCTTGAAGAAGTCGTCGACTTTCTTAAAAATGCGGATCGTTACCAAAAGCTTGGTGCCAAAATCCCCAAAGGCGTCTTGCTAGTGGGTTCCCCTGGTACGGGTAAAACGCTATTAGCCAAGGCGGTCGCTGGTGAAGCAGGCGTGCCGTTCTTTAGTATTTCAGGATCAGATTTTGTGGAAATGTTCGTCGGTGTCGGTGCCAGTCGTGTGCGTGACCTCTTTGAACAAGCCAAGAAGCAAGCCCCTTGTATCGTATTTATTGATGAGATCGATGCCGTCGGTCGCCAGCGTGGTGCGGGCATGGGCGGTGGGCATGACGAGCGTGAACAAACGCTTAACCAGCTTTTGGTAGAAATGGATGGCTTTGATTCCACGACAGGCATTATTATCGTCGCAGCCACCAACCGTCCTGATATTTTAGACAACGCTTTGTTGCGTCCCGGTCGTTTTGACCGCCGTGTGGAAATTGACACGCCCGATTTAAAGGGTCGTGAACAGATTTTGAAAGTGCATTCCAAAGGCAAGCCCATTGCTGAAGAGGTTAAACTCAAGCGTGTGGCTCGTCGCACATCGGGCTTTAGTGGAGCAGATCTCGCCAACTTGCTGAATGAATCGGCACTACTTGCGGCACGGCGAAATCAGACGGAAATTAGTACCGTTGATATTGAAGACAGCATCGACCGTGTCATTCTAGGCTTGCAGAAAAAGTCCAAGCTCATCAAAGAAGAAGACAAAGAATCGACGGCTTACCATGAAATTGGGCATGCGTTGACAGGCTACTTCACCGAAGGGCAAGACCCTTTGCGTAAGGTGACGATTATTCCTCGTGGGTGGACGCTGGGTGCGGCGTGGTATGCCCCTGATGAAGAATACGAGCAAGTGTCTGTTAAAAAGAAAACCATGCTCGGCAATATCGCCGTTTCGCTGGGTGGACGTGTGGCGGAAGAAATCGTGTATGGGGCGGATTACGTTTCTACAGGAGCTGCCAATGACTTGCAGAAAGTCGGTAAAATCGCCCGCAACATCGTGATGACTTACGGCATGACCGATGCCCTTGGTGCCTTGCCGTATGGCGAGCGAAACGAACAACAATTTATGGGGCGTGATTTTGGCACAACTCGCAATTACAGCGAAGACATGGCGTCTAAAATTGACACGGAAGTGCGTCGCATTGTGGATGAACAGTATGCGTACACCCGTCAGCTTTTGTTAAGCCGTCGTGATTTGATGGAGCGTTTGACCCGCATTTTGCTGGAAAAAGAAACGCTTGAAGGCGATGAGTTTAAAGCGATTGTGGAAGATTACTTGAAAGAAAAAGAAGCTGGCGTCGAAGCTTAAACGTTTTCTTCGATAGGGACTTGCTTTGTCGCCGTGAGCTTCAACAAAAACGGCGCTACCAGCGTCGTAAAAATCACCACAATAATCAGCATATTCGACCATGTAGCATCCAACAAGCCTGAACTCTTGCCCACTTGCACAAAAATAAGCCCCACCTCCCCACGAGGCACCATGCCCATGCCGACAAAGGCGGAATTGATCCCCTTGTCACGAATAGCAAAGCCTGAAAAGGCTTTACTGGCGATCGCTAAAATACTCAATCCCAACGCCAATAGAAAATAACGCAACTGTTCAGGGTCAAACGGATTGAGGGAATGCACATCCAACTGCATACCGATACCCACAAAAAACAGGGGCGTGATGATCGACGAAAAGGCACCAACGTCTCGTAAGACCAGCTTGAAATGCGGATCGTCTTCACGTTCCTTGAGCAACAATCCGCACGCAAAGGCCACCAACGCCATGGAAATGCCCAAAGTCGATTGCACCCCCCAACACGCCAGCAAAACACCGCCAATAATGACCATTTGCTCTTTGGTTGTGCCGTCTGCTAAGTACAATAATCGTTTGCCTAATCGTTTAAAAAGCTGATGCAGCACAACTGGCAAAACGAGTCCGTTTTGCTGGTATGACCGCCAGGCAAAAAAGCCAATCAGGAATACAGCTAGTGACAAAATCATCAAAAGCCATTTAGGGATCCCCTCAATTGGCGATGCTTTGGCGACGCTAATGCCTTGCATTAAGGCTAAAATGCCCAAGCCCACGATGTCATCAATCACCGCAGCCCCTAGAATAATTTGTGACTCAGGCGTTTCGAGCTGGTTTAAATCGCTCAAGGTGCGAGCCGTAATACCAATGCTGGTTGCGGTTAGCGTGGCTCCCACCATGATGGCTGTCAAGGTCACGAGTCCGTTGAGTAACGCAAAGCCCGTCCCCACGATCCATGGGACAAGTATACCAACAATAGCTACTAATAGAGCCTGTTTACCCACTTGCACAATGCTTCGCCACTGCGTTTCAAGTCCCGTTTCCACCAGCAATAAAAGCAAGCCCAGTTCCATGAACAGATTCATGGTATCCGTGGGATGTAACCACCCCAAGACCGAAGGCCCGAGCAGAATACCCACCAGCAATTCACCCAACAGGGTAGACTGCCCCATGCGTTTGAAGCCTTCACTAAAAAACGCCCCCACCACCAAGAGCAAACCGAGCAAGCCAATTTCATTGACGATGTGAATGGACATAGGTTTCCCTTAAAGGCAACGTGACCTTCTTATTCTAGCACATCTCTTAGATGAATTATCTTATCAAACGAGCCAAAACTTGTTTTAAAATAAAAAAAGTAGGCGTATAATATCTAAGAAAAAGGTTTCGTTGACTATTTATGTTTGCATTAAAAATAAAAAAGTAAAGCTTGATTTTAAATAATTTTATATTTTCAAGCCGTATTTTATTTTTTTCTAACAATTCTTTGAGTCGTTCTTTCCGTCTGTAGCTTTCAATAACACGAGCCATTACTGCTAATCCTGAGAAAGCAGGAGCTTTAAAGGGGGAGGCAATTTTCTTTTTACTAAAACGATTTACCTCAGTAAGTGCACGTTGATTTGGGGAGACGGGAGGAGTATTTATAATTATTTGGCGTGGAGAGGGCACTCGAGTTGAAAAAATAGGGTTAGGCATGGTGGTGTTACTCCTAAAAGACTTGATATTAATAAAGAATCGAAGCAGCTAGCATATAACGTTCCAATTGTTGAACGCTAAAGTCGAGCATGTTTTCACCAGCGTAAAAGGCTTTGTACCAGGCAACGCTTTCCTGTACGGCTTGCTTTAAAGCATACTGCGGTTTCCAATCGAGGTGCGTCAGGGCTTTGTCGATATTCAATTGCAATAAAGTCGCTTCATGCGGATGCTCGCCTATAGCGACTTCATACGAACCTTCCCCCCACGATTCAAGCACGTTTTCCACAACGGTTTCCACCGTACCAATGCCATCTTCATAAGGCCCAAAGTTCCACGCCTCTGCAAAACGAGTTTCCCCCTGCAATAGCCGATGCCCCAAGTTCAAGTAGCCCCACAACGGTTCCAGCACAAACTGCCACGGACGCACCGCCTTTGGATGCCTTAATACAATCGCTGCATCAACGTCTAAGGCACGAACACAGTCAGACACAAGTCTATCTAAAGAAAAATCTCCCCCGCCGATGACGTTACCTGCTCGGGCGGTGGCAATCAGGGTGTGATGCGTTTTACCATACTGCGTTGGATTAAAAAACGAATGCCGAAAACTCGCCGTTGCCAGTTCTGCCATACCTTTACTAGCACTATAAGGGTCGTAGCCCCCCATGGCATCCGTTTCGACATAGGCGTAATGGGTTTCACGATTTTCATAGCATTTGTCACTGGTCACATTCACCACCGCTTTTACTGAAGTTGAATGACGAACAGCTTCTAATAGATTCACAACCCCCATGACGTTGGTGTCAAAGGTTTCGATAGGCGTTTGATAAGACGGTCTCACCAAAGCTTGGGCGGCTAAATGAAAAACGATGTCGGGCTGATGCGTTTCTAGCAATTGACGAAGCCTTTGGGCGTCTCGAACATCGCCGATGATCGAAGTCATTGAGCTTTTCAAATCCAGCAAGTCAAACAGATTCGGCGTGGTGTGAGGTTCAAGCGAAAAGCCTACGACGTTGGCTCCCAAGGTATTTAAGAGCAAGCACAACCAAGCCCCCTTAAATCCCGTATGCCCTGTGACGAGAACTGTTTTACCTTTATACATACCGTTGAAAAGGTCTTTCATACGATTTACCATAATTTCCAAGGGGCGTTTTGACTAGCCCATAGGGCATCGAGTTCTGTTTTGTCTCGTAAGGTATCCATGGGTTTCCAAAAGCCTTCATGCTTAAAGGCCGTCAACTGCCCTGCTTTCGCTACCGATTCCAACGGTTCTTTTTCAAAGATGCACGCATCATCGCTTAGATACTCAAAAATAGCAGGTTCTAGAACGAAAAATCCGCCGTTAATCCATGCCCCGTCGCCTTTGGGCTTTTCGTGAAAGGCGGTGACAGCGTCATGGTCATCTAAGGCTAAGGCACCAAAGCGTCCCACAGGCATGACCGCCGTGACGGTAGCAATCTTCCCTTGGGCTTGATGATGATGAACGAGGGCATCGATGTTGACATCCGCGACGCCATCGCCATAAGTGAGCAAGAAGGGGGCATCCCCAATATAAGGTTCCGCCCGTTTTAGTCTACCCCCTGTCATGGTATCAACACCTGTATCAACGAGCGTAATCTTCCATTTTTCAGCGGTGGACTGATGAACTTGAATGCTGTTGGCTTCTAGGTCAATAGTAATATCTGATTGATGCAAGAAATAATTGGCGAAATACTCTTTGATCAGATAACTTTTATAGCCTAGCAGAATCACAAAATCATTAAAGCCATAGTGGCTGTAGATTTTCATAATATGCCATATAATAGGCTTGCCCCCAATTTCAATCATAGGCTTGGGCTTTAAGCTACTTTCTTCACTGATACGGGTGCCGTAGCCCCCCGCAAGTAGGACGACTTTCATAAGGCACTTTCTTGAGTTTCTAGGGTAGTTCTATTATCTCATAGCTACCTAGGTTTGGTCTAGCCTCTCTCTAAAAATTGCGTCTTCTGTAGAAAGCTCAGCTAAAGCCGTGTTCCCTCTCCTAATTTTAGGAGAGGGAAGAGAACGTCGCTAGACGTTCGAGGGTGAGGTTAAACCCTAGACGCTGTTTGTGGGTTTAACCGCCCCCTAACCCCCTCCTAAAATCAGGAGGGGGGACAGGAAAAAATCCACTTTCGCAGAGTGTTCTATTCTTTAGGCACTCACATTCAACGACTTAGGCGAACGATTATGCCCCACATTAGTATGCTGTGGTAAGCTCGGCGGTTCTTTCTTAGGATTAACCTGGTGTTCAAGCACATATTCTGCAGGATACATCGGGGCTTCGCCCTTTTTTACATAGATGTGACCCTTTTGAGGCAAGTCCACATTGTCCGTTAAATAATGTTCGCGTTGCACAATCTCTACATTAGGGAATTGTTTCGCCAGTACTTTTTCATCACCCGTTAACGCCTGAATCCGCCAAGCCGAATTTCCTAAGTACGTCTGTGCCATTTCTTGGACATCGGCAGAACTTACTTTCATGTAGCCTTCTTGTAATTCTTCTCGACTAATCGGAGGCAAGCCATCTCTCAAGCGGTTGGTTGTACCTGATAAAATACCGTCACTGGTGGCATCGAGGTCTCGCAAGGTGTGAATGGTTTTACGTTTGACTTTGGCTAGTTCGGCTTCAGTCGGAGGGGTTTTGACGTAAGTATTAATCGCATCTTCTTGTGCTTCAATCGCCATCGGTAACTTATCTTCATCAATTTCAGCAGAAACTTCAAATTCGCCATAATGCTTGTTGGCATCTACCCCTGATGAAGTGCTATAGACTAAGCCTCGTTCTGTTCGCATAGTCTTAAATAACGAGCCTGTCATCCCGCCCATGAGATTCTTTAAAATAATAAATTTAGGATAATCTTCTGTACCGACTTCAGGCGATTTCCACAACGTAGACATATGTACCCGATCCAAACGGTTGTCAGAAATTAAAATCGGCGCGCTGAGGGTTTTCGGGTTTACAGGGGAAATATTCACCATAGCCTTGGGCGGTACGATGACATCATCCGTCTTCCACCCCTTTTCTTCGGCAAGGGAATTAAGTAAGCTAGCTTGTTGAGACGGTGCAAGCCCAGAAACCATAGCCACTTTAGTGAGTTCAGGGTGGGCATAACTGGCTTTAAACTCTTGAATGGTTTTATAAGGATCTAAATCCTTAACTTCCATAATGGTTTTCAAGGTAGATTTCCCGTAAGGGTGATCGTCTCCCACTCTGGCTCGTTGCACCGTTTCGGCTTTTTGAAAATCAGGCTTATTGGAAAGGTTCAATAAGTTTTGCATGACCAAAGTACGAGACGATTCGTATTCTTTTTCATCAATTTCAGGGTTTTTAAGGAAGTCTAAACCTAAGGCGAGTAACTTTTTTTCCTGTCCACTCGGTCCATTAATCAGTAGGGTGAAGTGATCTTGCGTGACCAAAGTTTCCACCGAAATACCCTTGGCTTGCAAATCCGCAAGCAATTTCTTTTTTGCTAAAGTGCCATTCAACAATACGTTATTAGACAAATGCATTTCTGTATCATCAGGGAACATAGGTAAAATGAACTCTACAGTAGCATTGGGGCGGTTTATGGCTTGTTGTAAGTACGCCTGCGTACCATTTTTAAGTTTCGTTGGTGTAACAGGCCCTATATCAGGATTACCTTCCATATTTAATGCATTAAGCATTAAAACAGGTTTGGCTCCATAGGGTTCTTTGGCGAGTTGTTGCATCAACGATTTTTCTGCTTCACTGTTAGGAAGAATGTTCACCGCAGGTAAATCGGGTAAAGCTTGAGCTTCTACCAAAAGGACTGGTTCATTTTGATTCGTAGCTGTAGGGATTTCGCCTTTTTTAGAAGCGGGACTAAACGTAGTATTCGTGGGTGGATTTGTATGAATGGACATCATCAAAAATCTTTCTTTTTAGCTTTTAACCAGTAAGCATTAAGCATTTAAATTTAAACGTGATGAAGTATTGGAAGTAAGTTTGGCTTCAACAATATCTTGCTTGCCTTCGGGCGGAGGCTCCAGCGTGCTGGGTTCTTCCGTCGTTGGGATAGCGGGTCCTGCTTCAGGCTTAAACGTTGGCAATGCCCCATCGACGTTCGACGTTTTTTCGCTGTAAAGTTCTTTTTCACCAGGTAAGGCATACACGAGAGCATAACTTTTACCATTTAAGTATTTCTTGGCGTACGATTGAATATCTGCTGGCGTGATGCTATTGATATATTGTTCATAACGAGCCAAGTAATCCAAAGAATTGGTTAAGCCTTCTGTACCAATGGCGAAACTGGAATCTTCTCCATGTTGTAAGGACATTTTATGCTGATGAATCAACGTTTCCTTGGCATCCTTTAATTTTTGATCATCAATTGGCGTACTACCTAGTTGGGTGATTTCTGTCATCAAGGCATTGGCGGCTTTTTGTTCATGACCTTCAAAACTGTGCATCATAAATAAAGACATCCCCGTCTTTTTCTGTACGCTCGACATCATGGAAACATCCATGGCCAAGTGTTTTTCTTCTACTAAGTGACGATTTAAAGGGGCAAGTTCCCCACCTGTTAAGTAGTTTTCTAGTATCTCTTGCGTTGCACGACCTTTTTTATCATTTTTAGAAGGTCCTTCAAAGCCTAACAAGACGAGCGAAAGTCCACTTAATTTAGGATCCACATAAGTTTGTTCACGGATTTCATTAGGCTTCATACTCCACTTTAGACCCGAGTCGTTAATAGGCGCAGGGCGTGCCACTTGATGCCCAAATTCTTTGTTCATCAATGGTAAAACATCCGTAGGATTTACGTTGCCTGAAAGTACGGTAATCATGTTAGTTGGGGTATAGAATGTGTCAAAGAAACGTTTTAAATCAGATGCCTTGGTGTCTAACACATCGCTACGACTACCTAAGGTTTGATAAGACACTGGGCGATCCAACATTAGTTCAAAGGATTTATCCATCGCACGAAGAGTAGAGCTTTCAAGGCGTTCGCTGGCTTCGTTCAAGACATTCCTACGTTCCTGTTCAATGTTTTTCTCTTCATACACAGGATGCAAGACCTGTTCTGCGTGTAGTTGGAGCATACTGGGCAAATCTTCACGGTTAAAATGCAGCTCATGCTGGACTTCTTCGTCACTGGTACTGGCATTAAGTGAAACACCGTAAGCTTCGATGTTTTCAACCCATTCATTTTTATTGGGAAAGTTTTTAGTGGTAAGAAAATGGCAATGTTCATCCAAGTGAGCAATGCCAGATTGAAATCCTGTTTCCTGATACTGCGGTGTTTTGTAAACGGAATTTTCGTTAGTGGAACCCGTACGAATAAACGTACGCAAACTGACTAAATTATCATGACGACGTTCAAAGTAAATTTGATGCCCATTTTTCAGAACATAATGTTCCAATTTATTACCATTGGGTAATTGGGTAGAAGGCAGTTGTTGAATGCCCAAGGCCTTGAGTTCATCTTTAGTTTCCGTAGGTGGCGTGACGGGAGATTTAGTAGGGGGAACTTCTTGTGCGTAAGGAGGATCCAACACCAAGCCAATTTCTTCAAAAGGTAAAATACCGTTTTCAGGCGAACGATCCAAAGTATCTTGGATGTTTTGGGGAAATCCCTTAACAGAAGCCGCATAATAGGCCTGAAGCATGGGTGATAAAGTATTGATTTTTGATGAAGTCATAAAATAAAGCCTATATGAGTTTAAAAGAAGATCAGCCTTAACTATAATGGCATAAACACAATACACCTTCAAATGATGCTAAAACTTGTTACAATGTATCGACATAAAATAGTATTTGCGTGAGGCAGGCTTTTCAGTTAGGATTGTAAAAATACATAAAATATGGAGACATCCTTTGAATGTTTAACGACCCAGCAGAAATCAATGAAGTCGGTGTAGTTCACTACCCTGATTTAGACAACCACGTCCGTATATTTGACACCACCTTAAGAGACGGAGAACAATCTGCAGGAGCCTCTTTACATGGGTATGAAAAACTACAAATCGCCAAAAATTTAGCAAAATTACAAGTTGATATTATTGAAGCTGGTTTCCCCGCTTCTTCTGAACAAGACTTTAATTCGGTTCGTGAAATCGCCGCAACCATTGAATATTCCACTATCGCTGGTTTGGCTCGATGTAAGCAGTCTGACATTCGTGCCGTGTGGGATGCTGTGAAAGTTGCGAAAAAGCCCCGCATCCATACGTTTATTGCGACATCCGACATTCATATTGAAGCCAAGTTCAACAAAACGCGTGAAGAAGTGCTGAACATGGCGGTCGAACATGTGCGTTTTGCCAAAAGTTTGTGTGACGATATTGAGTTTAGTGCGGAAGACGCTGGGCGTACCGATCCTGAATATTTATATGCCGTACTTGAAGCCGTCATCAATGCAGGGGCGACGACTGTGAATATTCCTGATACGGTGGGCTATACCTTACCAAATGAGTTTGGTCGTTTGATTTATAATATCCGCCATCGTGTGCCAAACATCCACCAAGCGGTTATTTCCACGCATTGCCATAACGATTTGGGCTTAGCGGTTGCCAATAGCTTGATGGGCGTCATGAACGGTGCGAGACAAGTAGAATGCACCATTAACGGCATCGGCGAGCGAGCAGGTAATGCGGCGATGGAAGAAATTGTGATGGGTTTGCATGTGCGTCGTGATGTGATGCAAGGCATTCATACGAGCGTGAATCCGCTATATTTTTATGAAACCAGTCGTATGGTGAGTGAAATGACCAGTATTTCTGTTCAACCCAATAAAGCCATTGTGGGACGCAATGCCTTTGCTCACGAAAGTGGTATTCATCAAGACGGCTTCTTAAAAAGCAGTCAAACCTATGAAATCATGGAACCTGAAATGGTGGGGGTTGCCGCAACGGATTTACCGTTAGGTCCTCGCTCTGGGCGAGCTGCCTTGCGGATGCGTCTTCATGCCCTGGGCTATGATTTGAATCCCGAGCAGTTACAAGCGTTATTTCCTCTTTTCAAGCGTGTGGCAGATCAAAAAAAGCGTGTGGAAAATGACGACCTTCAAGCCATTCATGCGGAATGGTTGTCGCTTAAAGTTTAGCTTTTTAGAATGTTTTATATGCTGGTCGTTTTGGCTATCTCCTTTTGTAGCTGGTGCTTGGGGGTCTTTGTCCCGCCAAAGACTCCCCAAACCCCCAAAGCGGCTTAAGGGGCGGCGGGGGGAGGGACGTGTTACGTCCTCCCTCCCCCCAGTATGCCCCCCTTAAGAATCCCCCACCCGTCGAAAAAGTCTCTGACTTTTTCGATTGAAGGGGGGCGACCAAGACCCTCCCTCCCTTAAGCGCATTTAGAGGTGTCGGAGACCTTTGGCGGAGCAAAGGTCTCTGACGACCGACCAGCTCAAAATGGAGCTAATCAAACCCAATATTCAAACATAAAAAGATTTAGTTTTTCTCACGTTGCAATAGTGAAAATAATAAGCCAATCATCGCAAGAGACACGACTACACTGGTGCCTCCGTAGCTAATTAAGGGTAAGGTAACACCTGTGACAGGGAATAAGCCTGTGGCAACCGAAATGTTGATAACCGCTTGCACCACGAGCATCCAAGTTAGTGCAAAAGCGAGTAACTGCTTAAAGGGTGTATCTGCATTACGACTAATGTTGAAGCCTCGAAGAGCAAGCCATCCGTAGAAAGAAAGCGTCACAACCGCTCCTAAAAAACCAAGTTCGTCACAAATGATGGCAAAAATAAAATCGGTATGCTGAAAGGGAAGGTAAAACAATTTCTGCACGGAATTACCGTAGCCTGTGCCGACTAATCCTCCACTAGAAATAGCGTAAAAGCTTTGAATGATGTTGTAGCCCACATCCTGCGGATCCTTCCACGGATTAAGCCAGCCTTCAATACGCCGCCACTGATAGGGGGTCTGTCTGATTTTTTCAAAGAGCATCCAAAAGGCAAAGGGAAGTCCTCCCACATAGAGCCAAGTGGGTAGACCCGCCATAAAACTCACGCCCAAGACGGCAGAACTTAAGAGCAACGTAATACTCAAGTTCGGTTGCTTGAAAATCAAGGCGATAATACCTAAGCACATCAGAGCCGCCATCGTCAATCGTTCTAGACGTCGGTGAGATTGATCGCTCCATGCCCAAGCCAGTAATAAAGCCACCGCAGGTTTGGCCAGTTCAGATGTTTGAAAACGAACAGGTCCAATACTTAACCAGCGTTCCGAACCATTGGCGGTGTCTCCCACCAATTGTGTCAGAACCAGTAACCCCAACGTTAACCATGCAAAAACCCATACACCTTGCTTCAGGCGTGCTTCTTTAAACCACGCCAAAACCCACATAAAAACAAAACCAATCCCCATCCATACGGCTTGTCGTGAGACAAAATATACCTTAGAATCATTCAGTTCCGCTCCATAATGGGCGGAAGCACTAAATAAAATCACCAACCCAAACACGCATAAGGCCAAAGTCACCCAAAAGAGCTGGGTATCTGCTTTAAAGGGTTCGTAAAAGGCTTTCGAAAAATCCGTCAAAAAAGGAAG
>JBEISK010000007.1:0-63635 GCA_040375445.1 Gammaproteobacteria bacterium
ACAAGAAAAACGATTGCTTTTTCAAGAAGTCAGCGAATGGTTCAATTAACGATGGAGCTTTTGGCGTTTTATCGTTTTAATAACGAGCACCGCATGGATGAATTGAGAAAACTTGCATTTAATTAAAAGTTAACACTCTTACCCCTTGACCAAGCCTAAAACGCCGATCGCTTCTTGGGATTCACCAAGGCTTTGGTCGGCACGGCACGGTCGTCCAACGCAATTTTCGCCAGCACTTGTCGGGTGTAACGCTTGTAAAACACCAAGTACAACTGTTGCGTGGGGTCGTCCACATTAAAGCTCACGTTGCCTTTCAAGCGTGTGTTGGGGTCAATCTTGTTGAACCACAAGCCTGTATCCCCAAACGGCGACGCAAAAAACGTGCGTTGATCTTCATCCATCACCGCAACATCCATCATGGTGAAGGTGTTGGTCGTGGAATTGCTGACATCCAGCGTCAAGGTGACTTCCTTATTCTCGCCAAAGGGATCCTTCGCCAGCTGAAAACCCAAGAGCTTCACATTCAACCCGTCGAGCTTCACATCATCGACGCCGACTTCGGGCGTCGTCATCGAAGGCAAAACCATGCCTTCCTTGAGCTTGATTTTCATTTCCGTGCCTGTTTGCAACATGGCACTTTCGCCTTCTCGCAATAGGTTGTAAGCCAGTCCGCCCAAGGCTCCGACGCCTGCACCAATGGCGAGCGAATAGCCGTGCGACGCTGCCACTAACGCCACGCCTCCGAATTTGAGAGCCGCCACCGCTCCTAAGACGCCTCCGCCCAAGGCATAGCCTGCGGATGTTGCGACGATTTTCGCCCCTGTTTTAAACTTGCCGTCGGATGTTGTGGATCCTCCTTCAATGGGGATTTCACGTCCGTCAGGAGTAATCATGTAATCGAATTTCATCGTCATGTGACCGTCTCGTGCCATGCGTTTGGCACTGGTAATATCGGCAATGCTTCCGTGAACAATGGTGCCTCGGGGGAGTAGGAGCTTGCCGTTGCTGACGTAATCTTTACTCAACTTGGCGTAAAATTCGTCGCCTTGCATGCTTAAGCCTTCGCCGATGGTGGTGACGATTTTAAGATCCAAGCTTTCACTTTTTTCGACTTTGGTGAGATCGTTGTAATTGACTTGGGGGAAGCGTTTTTGCAATTGTTGCGTGACGCTAATCCCTGTGCGATAGGGAGCATCTGCCGTGCCTTTTGTGGTTTCGGCAAGGGCTTGAAGGCTAGGGGTCATCAAAGCTAAAAGCATTAAGGCGATGACGCTATTTCGTTGAGTTTTCATACGCAGGTTTACCGTAGTTTAGCGTGATTGATTCATAGAAACAGGCACGACTTCTCTTTCCTACAATCATTGTAACAGAAGCGACAAGCACTCACAATCATTAGGAGATCTAAACCCTTCAGACAATCCATTAGAGAAAATCATCGATGGTCTCTTCGTCTTGTCCCTTCTCCCTTTGGGAGAAGGCTAGGATGAGGGAAACACCAGCTTGGACTGGGCATCCTAAGACCCTCACCCCAGCCCTCTCCCAGAGGGAGAGGGGGTAAAGCCACTTTTGCAGAACTTCGCTATATCGATGCTAAAATAAACGTATGAAAAACAAATCAAGCCTCGCCTTGCTTATCATCGTCTCCCTGCTTGCCCTGCTCCCCCTTTGGATGATGGGCATCTTGGCATTTTCAGACAGTATGGCGGTCATGCAACATCACGGCGTTTTGTGGATGCCCATAAAACCTAGCCTTCACGCCTTTCAAGCCCTCTTTTCGGATGCTCGCTTGGGGCTGGCTCTCGGCAATTCGATTGCGGTTGCGGTCGTGGCGACGAGTTTGCACGTCTTTAGTTCAGCGATGGCAGGCTACGGCTTGGTGCATCTGCCGTGCATGGGCAGGCAATGGCTCACGCTGGGCGTATTTTTGACAATCTTGGTGCCTCCGCAAGTGAATAGTATTCCGTTGTTTATTTTATTCAAGCAAGTGGGATTGCTCAATAGCTATGTGGCGTTGATTTTACCAGCGGTCGTCAGCGGTTTTGGCGTGATGCTTTTTCGTCAGTGGTTTTTAAGCTTCCCGATTGCCTTAAAAGAAGCGGCGGAACTCGAAGGGGCAACGATTTGGCAGACGTTTTGGCATGTGGCGTTGCCCAATGCCAAAAGCCCGATGATTAGCCTTGCCGTCTTAGGGTTCATTAGCCTGTGGGGGAGCTTCTTGTGGCCCTTACTTGCGGTGCAAGACGAGCGTTTGATGACCTTGCCTTTGTACTTGGCACAAATCAAGCAACAGTATCGTGATGTGTTGGACTGGCCGATTTTGATGGCATCCGCAACCCTAGCGATACTGCCTGTTGTGGTCTTTTTCGTGATGCTTCAAAAGCCTTTTTTTGATCAAAGTTCGGCGAGTGATGGCATCAAATAACGAGGCTATTAAGGCTTAAAAGTTTCTTAAGCCCCTTGTTATTTATAGCGAAAAGCTTTAGACTTGAAGAGAGTCGAATCAAAAAAGGAACGCCCTACCATGTGGAAACAATTTAGTCTCATCACCCTAACACTGATTCTCTTTTTTATGGGGATCGCCATGCTTTTACCTATTTTTACAGGTAAGCCATCAGAAGTATTAGATGCCACTGGCTACGAAAACACGTCCATTGGCAAAACCCTTCCTAAAATGACCTTTGAAGCTACAGGGCTTGAAAGCAAACACCTCATGCTTCCTGACGACTGGAAAGATTCTGCTTATCAGGTTTTTATCTTCTACCCCATGGATCAAACCCCTGGTTGCACCATTCAACTCTGTGCCATGCGAGAATCTTACAAAGAATTCAAGGCGAAAAACATTGCAGTGGCTGGCGTGAACACGGCACCTTTGTTGAGTCATCAAGCCTTTGCAGGTTTGCATAAACTACCTTTTCCGCTTTTGGTGGACAAGGAGCGTCAACTCGCCAAATACTTTGAAATTCGTGAAAATGTGGGCGTCAATAACCGAACGGTTGTGGTGCTTTCTGCTAAACATGGCGTAATTTGGAAAAAAGAAGGTATGCCGTCTCCTCAAGAAATTCTAGATATTATTGCGAACGATCAAAAACATCCCACTAAACTCAAGTTGTTTTTGAAGGTTGACAATTTGCAACAAAGGTGTTAGTGTAGTCTCATAGTCAATTTAGATTAAGGAATGCCCTGTGAACCTTACGTCTTGCACCATGATGATGTGTTGTATGATGATGCCGATGCCAATCGGCTTAGGTGAGCATTCCTTGAAAAAGACGCGTCATTCTTTTGAATCCTAAATAAAAGAATTCCCGCATCCCCATTTTCAAAGCTCCCTAAGCCTCACCGCAAGGGAGCTTTATTGTTTTTGTTCGTGTTTCGTGTTTTGTTATTTTAGTTAGAATGTTAGTTTAGTTATTTTGAAAAGGAAAAAGAAATGTCCGAAAATCAGTCCCCACAGCACTTTGAAACCACAGCTTTACACGCCGGTTACACCCCAGATGCCACCAATTCCCGAGCCGTCCCTTTGCATCAAACCACCAGTTATGTCTTCAATGATTCACAACATGCCGCTGATTTGTTTGGTTTAAAAGCCTTTGGCAATATCTACACACGCTTGATGAACCCTACCAATGATGTCTTTGAACAACGCATCGCTGAACTTGAAGGCGGAGTCGCTGCTTTAGCCTTGGCGTCAGGGCATTCTGCGGTTGTTGCCACTATTTTAACTATCGCTCAAGCAGGGGATCACATTGTCGCTTCCACCGATCTATATGGCGGTACCTTGAGCCTGTTTACGCATTCTCTCAAGCGTTTAGGCATTACCACCTCGTTTGTGTCTTCCAACAACATTAGTGAGTGGGAAGAAGCGATTCAACCCAACACGAAGCTCTTTTTTGCCGAAAGCTTGCCTAACCCCCGTTTAGAAGTGGTGGATTTGGAGCCGATTGCGGCACTCGGCAAGACGCATGGCATTCCGTTGGTGGTGGACAATACCATTCCCACGCCTTACTTGCTTAGACCGATTGACTTTGGTGCGGCGATTGTGATTCATTCGGCGACGAAATTCATCGGCGGACAAGGGCTGTCTATCGGAGGCGTTATCGTCGACAGTGGCACCTTCGATTGGGCAGCCAGCGGACGCTTCCCCTTATTGACCGAAGCAGAAGAAGCGTATCACGGTTTGAAATACACCGAAGCCTTCGGCAATTTAGCCTTTATTTTAAGAGCCAGAACCGTTACCTTGCGTGATTTTGGTTTTGCGTTAAGCCCCTTCAACGGCTGGACGTTTATTCAAGGGCTTGAAACCTTGGCGTTGCGGATTGAACGCCAAAGCGAAAATGCCTTGAAATTGGCGAAATGGTTGGAAGCTCATGCGGAAATCGACTGGGTGAAGTACCCAGGTTTGGCATCGAGTCGTACGGCTCACCTCAATGCGAAGTACTTGCCTAAGGGGCAAGGTGCGGTGCTTGGTTTTGCGGTGAAAAAGGGTGCAAAAGCCGCACAAGCGTTAGTTGAAAATACAAAGCTTGCGAGCCATTTAGCAAACATCGGCGACACCAAAACGCTGATTATTCACCCTGCCAGCACGACGCATAGTCAACAAAGCGATGCTGAACAAATGGCTGCAGGTATTGAACCTAACTTTGTCCGCATTAGTGTAGGCATTGAACATATCGACGATATTATCGCTGATTTGTCTCAAGCCTTTGGGAAAATTAATTCAGGTGTTTCAGTATAGATCAGTTCAGCAACTCTTATAGCGTTATAAGAAAGAATGCTTTTTTCAGACGAGGGAAAGAACCATTGGTTTTCTCCCTCTTTTTTTGTCTATCGTGTTTTCATCCCAAAAGCGGGAGACGCCCCATCCAAACCAAGCTGAGGCGTTGGCACATGAAGCTGTATGCCGGAACGAGGGCGAGCTTTAAGTTCCTTAATCAGGCAAATGCTTTGCTCTTCAACGGCTTCTTGTAAAAACGCTTCCACACCGTCTTTTAACGCCGTTTGAATAGGATTCACTTGAAGCCGTATCACCGCTTGAGCATCAAGCGTATGAATATAACGTGCAAACAACGTTATAATACCCTTCGCATCCACCACTTGATGCAAAGGTGCCAAGATCCACAGATTCCACACATGAGACGATTCGACAGGTGCTTTAATTTCAACCAAAACCCCACAAGCCTGTGTTTTCGTTTGCCCCTGTAAGGGTAAATACCAACGTTCGAGGTTGGGTTTGGATTTAAAATGCTGAGGCAACTTACTCAAGGCCTGCTTCCACAACACAGGCAATTGTTGATTATAATGGTCACAGACCACCGCATAATGGGGCGACATCACACGCTTATAACCTGCTTGCCTTAAGGCCGTTTCACCTTCTACAGATTCAGGCCCCCCCTCGATTAAAGACTTCGGCACATAAAAATAAGCATTGTGCATCGCCACCTGAAAACCCTGATGTTTTAACAGATTCAAACGCCCCGAGTTTAAGGGACTTAATTCCGCCAAAATAAAGCGAACCCCACGTTTTTGGTTAAACTGAAACAAGGCTTCTAAAAACGCCACTTCAATCGCTAAGGGATTTTCAAGCGAAGCGTCCACATCAAAGCCTGTTAAATACCGTCTAAACGTCATAAAAGGGTCACTTTGCATGAAAGACACGCCTAAGACGGCTTGCCCCTGTTGCCACGCTTGAATCAACGGAAAAGGCATTTGCCCGCCTGAAAGGCCTACCAAACAAGTATAAAACCATAGCTTGGGGGAATAGGGGGACATCCACAGGGTTGCTGTGAAACCCTGTGCTTGTAAAAGTTCTGCCACCGCAGCTGCATTTTGGGGGGATAGCGTGTGTAGCGACATAAGAAAGATCTTTTCTATCAATTTTAGTGAACTATTAGGGGTTTCCATCTTTCTATATTATACTATAGAAAGATCGTTGAAAGTCGCTTGTGTCATGTTGAGCATTGCGAAACATCTCCTCTCTCCCCGTTTGGAAGATTCTTCACATTCGTTCAGAATGACGAAATATCCCCTTAATTTATGGTGTACCATGTCTAAAACCATTGTATCAAACCGAAAAGCCTACCACGAATACCATGTACTTGAAACGTACACGGCAGGCCTTGTGTTGACGGGTACCGAAATCAAATCCCTACGAGCAGGCAAGGTCAGCATGGTGGATGCCCACGCCCGTATTGAAAAAGGGGAAATTTTTCTGTATAGTTTAAACATCTCTCCCTACGAATCAGGGACGCATTACAATCATGCCCCGACCCGTATTCGTAAACTACTCCTCCAGAAAAGGGAAATTGCTAAACTTTCCGAAAAAATTCAAGAAAAAGGACTAACATTAATACCATTAAAGCTTTACTTTAGTCGATGCTGGGTGAAGGTGGAACTCGGTGTCTGTCGCGGGAAGAAGCTCCATGACAAGCGAGACAGCTCCCGCATTCAACAGGTGAACCGAGACATGGATCGTGCCAAGAAAAGCTTTAATTCTTAATCTTCCCTGCTTTACATCATGCTTAGCTCACAAACAAGTCTAAAAGGTCACATCGCCAATGCCTTCCCCACTCACCCCCAATGAAGCCTTAGAAACAGACGCCTCGACAGAACTTAAGCGTCGTCGCCTTGCATCCTCTTCCCATACGGATGAATTTGGCATTCCCATTAGCACCCCTGCCAATTACGAACCACTCGCCATTGGGGTGAAAGACGAATTGCTGTGCGTCTTTCCACGTTCCTTGCAGTCCGTGCCGTTTGCCTTGTTGCCTTGTGGTGTGGAATTGAGCTTGTCCAAAAAAGTCGTGCAACCGCAAGATGCATCTTTACTCAATCAGATTTTAAGCAAGGCGTTTCGCTTTTTAAGCAATGTGCCTGTTGAAACCGACCTGCCTGAAAAAACAACCAAGAAATCTAAGAAAAGTGCGAGTCCCCTCAATGAGCTAGATGACCTAAGCACGGCGTATTATAAGGGAAACATCCCTGAAATTTTGTTTGCTCACACGGCGTTACCTGAAGCCGAAACGGCCTTGATCGAAGATTTAGCGGTCTATGCAGAAAAATTACTGAGCATGGGCTTTATTTCTGCCGATGCAAGACGCAACAACCTATTGACGACGTTGAATGAAGATTCGGCGATTCATCGTGCCGTGCCGTGCGTGGTGATTGTGGGTCATGGCTTTTTGTATCAACGTTTTTTGAAGCACTTTCTCGCTCGACTTTCTCATATTGGACATAGTCAAGCGGAGCGTAAAGCCTTGCAAAAATTGTTATTGGGACGTGTGTGCCGTGGGCAAGTAATAAGCTTAGTGGAACCCAGCAAAGCCCCTGTGGTACCGCCTATTGATGCCGTACAAGCTGTCGACGGGAAAACACCACTAGCCCTAAACCCTGTTTTCAAAATTGCAGGGGGCTTAAACCAAACTCAACGACAAATCCAACAAGCCTTAGGACGCCATGGGGTCACCGTGACCGTCGAGCATAATTCGTCCAACCCAGCGGAGCGAATCGAGCTGGTGGCGTTGAATCATGTCTTGCAAAGCGTGGTGATGCCTCATGCCTATACCGCTTGGGAAGGCACCCAAAAACGGCGGGCTTCTTTAAAGTCCATCAGCCATTTTAGGCAGCAGTTGCTGAAAACCCTCTTTGATATTGGGGTAGAGCGACATGCGTTTCATAGTTATGAATTGCCTGTAGCACTAGGTATGCCTTGTGAAAAGGGTGATTTAAGCGTCCCTGATGAAGCCGTGTTCCATTTTATTAGTGATGAATTGCGTGATTTTATGCCTGTTCTGGTGGATTACGCTCGTGAGCTTCAGCTTTTAGAAGACGACCAAACGCTTGCGGAAATTGCCAGTCACCTCACACAAATATAAAAACAGGGGTAATTTCGACACACAAAAGTCGACTTTTCGACCCATGAAAGTCGTTTTTCTGGCCATGAAAGTCCGATTTCTGGCCATGAAAGTCCGATTTCTGGCCACGAAAGTCCGATTTCTGTCCATGAAAGTCGTTTTTTTGGCCACAAAAGTCCGATTTCTGGCCACGAAAGTCCGATTTCTGGCCACGAATTAAGGGGTTTTGAAGGATTTAGGCATTTTTCACCTTGTTTCACCTATCGGATACTATAGATTTTCAAACAACTACTCTTCTTTAGCATGACACATTTTTGATGTGTTTCCTAGTGGCTAAACCCCACTATATATAGCTATATAGTGGGGTTCGTATAAAAAGTAAGATGCTCAAAATCGTTGCACAAGCAGGCGTCCAAGCACTAAATCCGAGCGGGTGAGCGAATTGCGAATCCCCGAGCGATTTTGCGGACGTCGTGCAAAGGGAATGATGCGACGAGGTGGGTCAAAAGGGGGAGGATTTTCAAGGAGGGGGAAATGAGGGAGGAGAAACGCAATACGTCCTCCCTTCCCCCTCCTTGAACCGCCTTTGGGGGTTTGGGGAGTCTTTGGCGGCACAAAGACCCCCAAGCACCAGCTAGAAACGGAGATAGCAACCCCAAAAAGTAACACCACTTATTATCTGAAAACACTATAGATGCAAACAGGGAGTCTTTATTAAAAAGACTCCCTGTTCTTAAGTCAAAAAATAAGGACTAGCCTTCAGTCGTAAAAGGCTTGTACGCCAGCGTAATACGACGATCGTAAGCGGCAATCGACACCACTTCAAAGTTATAAGTGACATCCTGTTCAAAGATGCGTCCATGTTGGCCATAGGCACAATAGGCTTCCACTCCAGACGTCAATTCCGCCAAAACCCCACTGGCCAGCTGTTTTGAGATACGGCCTTCCACCTGTTGCCCCACTTGAAAGAGTTCATCCACAACCGTCCAAGGATCAGCTTCCATACGCTTGAGGCTCAAGCTAATGCGTTGACGATCATGATCCACCGTCAATACGCGAACCGTCACATGTTCGCCCAAGTTAATCACATCGCTAGGATGCTTAATACGACGCCATGTGATTTCAGACAAAGGCAACAAGCCGTCAATGCCGTTGATGTCCACAAAGACACCAAAATCAGTAATCTTCACGACTTCACCTGTGACGACCGTGCCTTCTTCAAGCTCTTTAAGGGTATCGGCACGCATAGCAGCCTTCATTTCAAAAATGGCTTGACGATGGCTTAAAATCAATTTGTTGCGGTTGCTGTCGACTTCCAAGACTTTTACAGGCAATTCTTCGCCAGAAAGGTCGTCCAAGGACTTGGTGACTCGCAATTGGCTCGATGGAATAAAGCCCTTAATGTTCATCACAGACGCCAACATACCGCCTTTGGTCACGCCTAAAATGGTCGCTTGCATGGTGGTTTGATCGTCTTTGGCTTGGCTTAAGGTTTCCCAGTTCTTCACTTGCTGAACACGACGCAGACTCAACACGTATTGATGATGTTCTTCATTGTCTCTTAAAACGAAGCATTCAAGATTTTCACCCACTTGAAACTGTTCTAGCAAGTCTTCGGCCGTATGGGCGTTGGGGATTTCTTTCATCGGCACGACGCCTTCGTACTTGCCGTCGACATCCACCAGCAGGCTTTCTTTTTCAATGCGTAAAATACGACCCACGCACAAGGCCCCCATGCGGACTTCGGCATTAAAGCTTTTTTCAAGTAACGCTGCAAAATCAGCTTCTAAGGATTCATTCATCGGTAAAGTCAAATGTTGTAGAACGGCCAAAGCGATTCTCCTAATTAGGTTTGTTGCACGCGCTTTACACGCCCAACACAAACAGTAACACGGCATAGCAAAGAAGGCGAAAACCCCCTTTTTTATACTTAAAATAGCGTAAAACAAACGCAAAACCGTGTCAAGTAAGGGTGTGGTTTGAAGGGAGGCAGGAGAAGGCCGTGGCGCGCAACGAAATGTAACGATTTAGCTCACCCCGTGCTTTTTTTTCATAAAAAACGCACCTTTTTTGCTTGACGCTGTATGATAAATAGTATAGCTTGAATAGAAGTAAAAATGCTTGACTTAACACTGTATTACCTATAACTTGAAAGGACCCCCCATGTTACGAACCACAACCCAATTTACCCCCTCCCCAACTAACTTTAGTAAAGCAAATAACCCCCCTGCCTATTCCGTTCAACAGCAACGCCAAGGGATGAAAATTAGCACACAAACCGAGTATACGCTTAAGAATTTTTTTGAAACGGCTTTAAGTAAATATGCTTCTGAAAATGAGAATGTACCTATTAGTGAATATCATGTCGTATTTCAGTCGTATTTGAATCAGCTCAGAAAGTTTAGAGACCCTTTTTCTATGCATGTGGCTAGTGACTCAAGGAATAATTCTCTTGTGGTTAAGATAAAAAAGTCTCATTTTTGGGACAGGGTTGCTCACCGTTTGTTGCTAAGACCTGCGAACCAGCTTCCAGCGGACGTAGTCGTGATGAAAAGAGTTCTTCTCCCTAACCCAAGTGACGTTGTGGAAAGTTTAGATCGTCTTCTTACAATTGATCTTCCCGACTGGAAAAAACGCGGGTTCAAGCCTAAAATCGTAAGAAATCCTATGCTTACAAAAAAATAAAAAATAACGCAAACTTTGCAGGCGGGTGTGGCATCCCCAAAGCCCTCACCCCCCCCCCATAGGGGAAGGGGGGAGGAAACCAACGCTTTTGTGCGTGGGAAGGGCTTCACCGATTTAAGCTTAAAACATCCTTAAGCAATCGCCCGTTTCTAGGCTCATGTGCTAAAATCAAGGCATCTCAAAAAAGGAGATTGCCCCATGCTTTACACCATTGCGATGATTTTACTTGTACTCTGGTTACTCGGTTTTAGCTTCCACATTTTTGGTGATTTTATTCACGTCTTGATTGTGCTGGCCATTGCGTCGGTCTTGATTCGGGTGATACAAGGACGCAAACCTTTATAGTTGTTTTAGAGTTTTCTGTACCGTGTCTATACTTTGTCGCTACGATTATTTTGTTCGCTTATGTACGTCTGTGTACACGCCCTCACAAAATAATCTAAGCTCCTCGTCTAGCCTACTGTACAGAAAACTCTAAAACAACTATAGAGAAAGGAGACCTTATGCCTGTCAAGCCTTCACAACATACGTCCCACGAAGCGTTTCGCAAGTTTGCCCACCGTGTTTCAGAACTCGCTGGTTCGCCCAAAGCCTTTGTGGTTGCCAGTGCCACGATTGTGATTTGGGCAAGTGTGGGTTCCCTTTTTAACTATTCCGACACCTGGCAATTGGTCATTAACACCAGCACCACGATCATCACCTTTTTAATGGTGTTCTTGATTCAGAACACCCAAAACCGTGATGCCCGTGTGGTGGGCTTAAAGTTGGATGAAATCATTCGTGCCAATAAGAAGGCTCGGGATTCGATTATTGAACTTCAGGCGTTGTCTGATGATGAGCTTGATGCTTTAGAAGCCGAATTTCGTCGGATTCGTGAAGAGAGTTCGGACTTGCATCATTCGCTTTACGCCGTGGAACGAGTGATTGAAGCCCATCATTCTGCGAAAGACTCGAAGAAGCTTTAAATTCCTGTTCCCTCTCCTAATTTTAGGAGAGGGAAGAGAACGTCGCTAGACGTTCGAGGGTGAGGTTAAACCTTAGACTCCGTTTGTGGGTTTAACCGCCCCCTAACCCCCTCCTAAAATTAGGAGGGGGGACAAGCAAAGAGCTTTTACCCGAAATGAAGACGGTTTAAACGGCTATATTCTAAGGATTTTACGGTCGCCACAGGCTTGACAGGCGTTTTAGGCAAGGTAAACAACGCCTTCATCGGAGCCTTGGCAGGTGTGTCCTGACGACTTTTTTGATGATGACGAAACGCAAAATACGTCGGCGCCTTCAATTTACCCAGTTTCGGCAACGCAGGAGCCGAAACCGCTTCAAGCACAGGCACTTCTAACACTTCTTCAACGGCTTGAGGCGTCGCTTCAGCACTTTGATACAAAAGCGGTATGCTACTTATATTAGGTGTTGGCATGACAAAAACGCTGTTTCGTTGAGGGAGGGCAGCATCCTGTGGGATGAGCGCATCCAGCTCGTCTTCTGTCAAGGTCTCTTCTGTGGGATGCTCTGCAACGTTGTGAACGACGCTTTGAGCATCTTCGGCATCAGGCATGAGCCAGCTGGCAAACGGCTTTTCTTCATCACTATAAGGCGATGCTTTTTCGGCAGATTTCTTTTCTATTGGCGTATGTGGATCCGTTTTTAAAAGCCCTGCTCTAAAACGAGCCATCGCTTCCGCCAAAGTGGGATTCATTTTAAAGGCGAGTCCTAAAGCCACCGCTAAGACCATGCCTCCCATACAGAGGTACATCATCCACAAGCTGGCGTTGAGTTGAGCCACATCGTAAGCCAAACTACTTTCCACGCGCTCAGTCAACCATGCATCATTTTCCCAAGGCAATTGTAGGTATCGCAGGTAAGCGTCTTCTTCAGAAATCACGTGTTCCACCGCAGGATTGGGATCATACATTTGATCGCTAAAGGGATTGACCACAAAGCTTTCAGGCGTTTCTTCCACCGCAGGCATATTATTTTCAGAGCCTTCAATGGGAAGAGCCGCTGTATTTTTGGTTGTTTCATCAAGCGGTATGCCCCCTTCAAGGGTCGCCACTTCATCTAAAACCGCATCAGACGGATGAGCCTTTTGAGCCGACTTTGGCGTTAAAGCAGACGCCCACGAAACGGGCGGTGCTGATTTGGCACGATGCGTTAGTGTTTGGCGATGTGCGAAAGAAGTACGTGATTTCTTATGCCATCTTGATTTTTTGGAAGGTTGACTATAAGGTATGAACCCCTGAAACGCAGAAGCTTCTGTATTTTCGCTAAAATCAAAAGACGGCAATACCTTTGTACCCGATGAAGAACCAGACGGCGCTTCAAGGGTACTGCCTTTAGGCGTCCATGTATTGGTCATCGCATAGCCGTCTGAAGCGGGACGCTTAAACGCCTCATCAGTGGCTTGAAAGTTTAAGTCTGTATTAGAAGCCGTGCTGGTGGAGTCCCCTGACGCTGTCCGCATATTCACACGAATATCTCTAGAAGACACACCTGGAACAACGACCGAAAGCTTACCATTTTCAACATTAAGCCGTGCAATATGCTGCCCAGACGCGTCCATGACCAAGGGCGTGGCCTTTACTTTGTCGGATGTTTTGCCTTGTAAGCCTAGGGTATAGACGCCTTCAGCATCGTTTTCATCGGGGGCGAGTTCTCGGGCGTTGCCTGTGACATTCACGTTGATATTCAATTTACCGTCGGCTTGTTTTTCAAGTGAAATCTGTTCAATGGTATTGGCAGAAGCCACGCTTAAAGAAAGCCCAAGAATCAAGCAGGCTCCCACGAGCTGTTGCATCGTGTGGCGTTTTAAAGCGTAAAAAACGGGGGGAATCCATTGAAGTAAAAACGACAACATAACAAAAACCTTTCTTCTTGCATTCTATTAAAGCATTGCATTTCCCTTTCACCTATCCTTCACACGAAGGAGCTTTGGCAAAACGGGCGTAATCTCCTCTAGGTGGAGGAACCTAGAAGACAAAGCCGCTTTCATTCGCTACAATAAGAATACAGTTGTACAAAAAATCCCCACATGAGGAAGCCATGCTCACTGACGAACCCAAAAAAACACAAACCATGATAAAAAGCATCGAAGAACTCACTTTCGTTCAAAAAGTGGCGTGCTTGTTGATTTCTTTAGGGCCAGGTACGGCTGCGGATGTGCTTAAAAACATTAAAGACGACACCGAAGTCGAACGCCTCGCCTTTCACATTGCAGCGATGGACAGAGTCGCCCCTGAAGTCTTTCCCGAAGTCATCACCGAGTTTTACGTCTTGTTTGAAGCCCAAGGCTTCTTGGTATCGGGCGGGGTGTCGTACGCTCGAGAAATCCTCACCGATTCCTTTGGTGAAGAACATGCTCAAAAAATCTTAAACAAACTCGTGCAATCCTTACAAAATACACCGTTTGACTTCTTTAATAAGGCAGACCCCACCCAGTTGGCATCGTCCTTCCAAAATGAAAACCCACAGCTGGTGGCGTTGGTTTTGTCTTACCTAAAGGCAGACCGAGCAGCAGCGATCTTGTCTTTACTTTCACCAGAAGCCCAAGTGGAAATTGCGTCTCGTATTGCGGTCATGGACCGGACTAACCCTGAAATCCTGCGAGAAGTGGAAACCATTATGGAAAACAAGTTCTCAAGTGTGATGACAGGCGACTTCAGTCAAGCAGGCGGTATCGAATCGCTGGCTGAAATCCTCAATTACAGCGACCGCACCACCGAAAAAGCGATTTTGGACAACATGGAAATGCGAGATCCACAAATGGCGGAAAATGTCCGTAGCTTGATGTTCGTATTTGAAGATGTCGCCAAGCTCGACGGCCGCACCATTCAACGCATTCTGCGTGAAGTGGAAACCAAAGACTTGGCACTGGCACTAAAAGGAGCCAAAGAAGAGGTGCAAACCGTCATTTTTACCAATATGTCTGAACGTGCGGCAGCCATGCTTAAAGACGATATGGAGTTCATGGGAGCCGTGCGTGCCAAAGATGTTTCCGAAAAACAAACCATTATTGTTACGGTGATTCGTGGGCTTGAAGCGTCTGGCGAAATTCAAATCGCCCGTAGTAAGGATGAAGATAGCTTTGTTACTTAGTCTATCGTTTTTTCCTTCTCCCTTAGGGAGAAGGCTAGGATGAGGGAAACACCAGCTACGGCTGGGCATCCTGAATCCCTCACCCCACCATGGTAGAAAAAGTTTTAACTTTTTCTACTGGGAAAGAAAACCGCTGGTTTCCTCTCCCAACCTCTCCTTCCTAAAGGCGAAGATTCACTTCGTGAATAAGAAGGCTGTTTACCTCTCCCTAAGGGAGAGGGAGTCAAAGGATACACCATGAGAGAAAACGTCTTTACAGAAGTCACACTAGGCAACCCTGTTGAACTTCGTTCTATGAATCCTGCCGAAGAAGAAGCCTTGCGAGATATTAAGATCTTGTTGACGGATGCTCACAAAACACGTGCATCCCTCATGGACGACGCCCACGAAGAAGCCGAGAAGGTGGTGGCTCAAGCACGCTTAGAAGCACGTGCCTTACTTGAAAAAGCTCATACGCGTGCCGAAGAAATTGAAGCAGAAAGTCGCTTAAGCCTAGAAAACTTAGAAGCCGAAGCCAAGCAGAAAGGCTACGACGAAGGTTTTGAATCAGGCGTGTCTCAAGGATATGAAGCGGCCGCTTTGGAAACCATGGAACTCTTAGAAGCCGCTAAGCTCATCCTAGAAGGTGCCAAGCGGGTGGAAACCCAACGCTTGGAGCAGACAGAAGCCCAAGCCGTGCATTTAATGGGCTTGGTGCTAAAAGAAGCGTCCTTGGTCGTGTGGCAGGAGCTACCCCATCAGGTCTTGGTGGAAGCGTGGAAGCGTGCAGTACAAGTGCATGCTTTGAAGGGCGATATGACGTTATTGATTCACCCTGTGCAATTGCAACTGATTGAAGCCCTTGGGGAAGAAGCCTTGCAATTGGTACAAAACTTGCCCAATACCACCTTAAAAACCGATGCCCACTTACCCACCGATGCGATTTATCTATTAAACAATGAAGTCAACCTGAACCTAAGCCTAAGTTCGGTGATTCAAGAACTTTGCCAAGATTTATTGAAAAAGCCTTAGACACTATTTTTGGAATTTCTCGCTTGTTTTTATAGCTGGTCGTCGTCAGAGACCTTTGCTCCGCCAAACCGCCATAATGGCGGTCTACATGTTAGCTTGTCTATAAATAGGGGGATTACTCATCACCTCTAAAGGCGGCTTAAGGGAGGGAGGGTCTTGGTCGCCCCCCTTCCGTCGAAAAAGTTTCTGACTTTTTCTCTTGGGAAAGAAAACCGTTTGTTTCCTCTCCCAACCTCTCCTTCCTAAAGGGGTAGATTCACTTCGTGAATGAGTTATCCCACCCCTCTCGCTTTCCCTTCGCTCCTGCCGTCCGCTAGGGAAGCCTCGCGTTTTTGCGTTGTCGGCAAGCTTGTTGTCCGTCATTGCGAGCGTAGCGTGGCAATCTGTATAGACCTTGTGTGTTGATTTTTGACTCGTTGCATAAGCCGACGTCCAAGCACTAAATCCGAGCGGGTGAGCGAACTGCGAATCCCCGAGCGATTTTGCGGACGTCCCACGTTAGAAAGTGGTGCAAGCGAAGAGGTTGAGTAGGGGGGTGGATTTTTAAGGAGGGGGGAAGAGAAGGAGAGCCGCAACAACTTCCTTCTCTTCCCCCCTCCTTAAACGCATTTAGAGGTGTCGGAGAACCTTTGTGCGTCCAAAGGTCTCTGACGCACCAGCTATAAACGAAGACAGAAAGCCATCCTTCAGACATAACAAACTTTACGCATTATTGTTAGAAAGCATAAGTATAAATTAAAGAGAACTCTAAAAACTAAAACGCCAAAACGTCTTGCATGGCACGCATGACACGCAACGGGTGAGGCATGTACACCGATTCTAAACTATAGGGGTAGGGCGTATCTAACCCCGCGACTCGCTTAATGGGAGCCTTTAAGTATTCCACCGCTTTTTCAGCGATAATTGCGGCAATTTCTGCCCCGTAACCGCCTGTTTTAGGGGCTTCATACACCATTAAGGCACGCCCTGTTTTACGAACACTGGCTAAAATACTGGCTTCGTCAATTGGGGAAAGCGTTCTTAAATCAATGATTTCAATGCTGACGCCGTCGTTTTCTTGCATCTTGTTGGCGGCGGCTTGACAAATATCCACCATGGCACCGTAGCAAAAAACAGACAAATCCTTACCAGCTTGCACCAAGCGAGCAGGACCTAAGGGAATAGGAATCGCTTCAAGTGGTACCAAGCCCTTCGGCGAACGATACAAACGCTTTGGTTCCATAAACAAAACAGGATCAGGCGATTGCAACGCGCAAAGCAATAAGCCTTTAGCATCCGCGGGCGTAGAAGGAATCACCACTTTAATACCAGGGGTTTGAGTGAAGTACGCTTCAGGGCTTTGAGAATGATAGGTGCCCCCACGAATGCCCCCACCGTAAGGCGTACGAATCACCATAGGGCAAGCACAATCACCCCCACTACGGTAACGCAGTTTCGCCACTTCAGACACAATCTGATCAAAGGCTGGAAAGATATAATCGGCAAACTGTATTTCAGCGACAGGGGTCATACCCGACACCGCCATACCATAGGCGGATCCGATAATGCCCGCTTCTGTTAAGGGCATATCGATGACACGCTTATCACCAAATTGAGCTTGTAAGCCTTCCGTCACACGAAAGACGCCCCCACTCATCCCCACATCTTCACCAAACACAATCACATTAGGATTGCTTTCTAGGGCTTGAAACAAAGCTTCATTAATGGCTTGCACCATGGTAATCGGCGTTTCGGGATTACGTTGTATAAGAGCATGTGACGTTTGTGAAGAAGGTGTCATGGTGGCGTTCATGTCAAAGCACTTTCATAAAATAAAGGACTATTATAAAGGGAAGGCTCCTGGATGAGGGAGGCTTAGCCCCTGCTCATGAGCCAGCAATTCATCCAAATCGGCTTGCAAATTCGCTGGAATTTCCCCATAAACGCCTTCAACGAGGGTTTGCCATTCAGGCAATGGCGTTTCTTGAGCGATTTTCGTAGCTTCCAAAACATCCGCTTCCACTTGGATTCGAAGGGCATCCACTTGAGGAGGGCTTAACACGCCTTTTTCTAACAAAAACGCTTCAAAGCGAGGGATCGGGTCTTTATCAACCCACTCCTCCATTTCGCCCTTTAGGCGGTAACGGGCATCATCGTCGGAAGAAGAATGGGGATTCAAGCGATACGTCACCAGTTCAAGCAGGGCAGGGCCTTCTCCGCGTCTGGCGCGTTCTGCCATGGCTAAAGTGGTTTGATAAACGGCTAAGACATCATTACCATCAACCCTTAAAGCTTTTACACCATAGCCAATGCCTTTGTCTGCCAAGTATTTGGCCCCTGTTTGTTGAGACACATGAAGAGAAATGGCATAATGGTTATTGACACAAAAGAACAAAGCGGGGGCTTTTTTTGCCCCTGCCACCGTTAAGGCCGAATGAAAGTCATTCGCCGAAGTGGAACCGTCTCCAAAGTAAGTCACCGCTACATCATCCGTGCCTTTGGCTTGAGCCGCAAGAGCTGCTCCGCTAGCATGGACGATTTGTGTACCAATCACACTAGACACAGACGCATAATAAAACTGATGAAAGCTATAGTGGTTGGGCATTTGATGACCTAGCGAAACATCCTTCGCAGAACCAAAAATCTGATGCGCTAAGCTTTCTAAGCTTGCCCCTCGCCACAAAGGGATGCCGGGCTGACGGTAGGCAGGAAAGACCCAATCGGTGGGACGTAGGGCGGCAACCGTACCCACTTGCGTCGCTTCTTCACCCTTTGTCGTAACGCAAAAGCTGATGCGTCCACTACGTTGTAGCTTCAGGGAACGTTCATCCCAAAAGCGAAGGGTTAGCATAAGCGTATACATTTTAAGTAAGACTTCATTAGAAGGTATTGCCCCTTTGGGGTCAAAGCCAATGAGATCTTGGAAAGATTGCGTTTGAGAAGAAGCGGATACAGTCATTGTGAAAGCAACTCCTAGCGGGGATGTAGGCTACAGAGTTAATTTTAACATACCCAAAAAAAAATGCTAGTTTCGGAAGGCCTTCATCCTAACGTGATTTAAATCGAGCCAAATACGCCACAAGCCCGTCTATAAACCGTTCGATGAAGGGCTGGTAATACGCAGGACGGTGCTTCTTAGACGGTTCTTCACACTGGTACATCATCAATAAATCAGGAGGTAATCCCTGCCCTTGCTGTAAATAATGCCCTGCTTGCTTCAACATTTCAAACTGAATATCCGCATAAAAGGCATCCGTCTTGTGAGGTCCTTTATTTTCAAGCCCCATGTCGCATTCAAAATGCCATAGCATTTGATAACCCACATTCAAGGAGGCATCTTGTCGGTTTTGACTTAACATAGGCCAATAACTTAGACTGAAGTTAATAAGGCGTTCATCGTCCAAGCACGCCAAAAGTAAGTCCCCTGCACGACATCGTGCCTGAATAATGGTGTCAAAGGTAACCTCGACACAATCACGCACCCTATGCGTTAGAGGGTTTAAACCCGTATGCCAACGTTCAGCAGGCGCTGTCGTAGGGGGCTTTGGTGTGCTTGTCGTCATCTTTAAAGCCGTTTCGTGTTGTTATAATACTATTATTTGGGATTGTCCTCTCCCTATTAGGCCCGCAACTAGAGGTTTGGGGTTGTTGTTTCTTAATTCGTCCCTCAAGGGGGTTTGTTTTCTTTTTTTCTCTCTCTCAAAGCAGTACATTTAATATACAATACAAGGATGCGACTAAATAACCCTTAAATGAAGGAACTTGAATGAACGATTCCTTAAAAGCCCTGAATACTTTCAAAGTCTGGATGCCTCGAACCCATGTGGCAGAAGGGAGTTCTGCCCTGTCTCACGCCCTTGAAAAAGAAGGCATCGAGGTGCTAGAACAAGCATGGCAACGTTTAAAAAATCTCAACCATTTGGAGCTTGCCCCCGATTTTTCAGCGTCATGGTGGGTATTTACGTCCGCTATTGCCGTAAAAGCGTGGGCGGATTATTTGGAAGACTCCCCACAAACGCATCGCATCCATACCGTTCAAATCGCCTGTGTGGGGCAAGCCACGGCAGACGCTGTTGAAAGCCACTTCAAGCGATCCGCCGATTTTGTACCGAAAGCCGCTCAAGATGCCACCTATTTTGCCGAAAGCTTCAATCAACAGTACACAAACCCCACTTCTTGCTTGTGGGTGTGCAGTGCTTTAGCAAATGAGACCATCATTCAGCTTTTAAAAGCAGGGGGACATGACGTTCAAGCCTTGCCTTTGTACAAACCCGTACCTTTAGAAGCGTCTGCTTTAGACAGGCTCATTGAAGACGCCGTCGCTTTTTCGCCTGATGTGGTACTTCTTACAAGTCCCAGTAATGTGGCCGTACTGGCGAGTCTAGGAGCCTTTGATCGAGTGCGTCCTAAAGAATGGATCTGCTTGGGTAGACGTAGCTTCGAAGCAGTGAAACACTTGGGAGTGAACATCCCGCTTAAAATGTTGGAACATCCCACAGCAGAAGCATTGTTGGACGCTTGTGCCGAACTCCGTTATAGCTAGTTATAGCTAAGTCTACTACTGTATCCTTAGGAACTCGAATGCTTATGTTAGAATAAAACGAGAGCTTTGTCGGATAATAAAACATACCCCCCTTTAGAGAGAGTTAAAAAATGACGTGGTTAGCCGAACTTAAAAAAATATGGGCAAGCATTACCCATGCCCACGACCATGTGGACCGCTTTGAACAGGCAGGCTCCGCAGGCTCTCCTGCTTTGGCGTTTATGACACTTGCGGTGCGACAAGCCGAAGCAGGGGACTTAGATGTCGCCTTGCAAAACTTTCAACAAGCCATCGTTATAGAACCTGAACGAGCCGATATTTACGCCAATTTGGGCATCGTACTTGCTAAAGCAGGACGCCTAGAAGATGCTGAAAACCGCTTTGCTTTGGCAAGCGAACTAGAGCCTGAACGTGCGATTTACTATGTTTTATGGGGAGCCTGCCTCGTGGATTTAGGCGACTTAGACAAGGCTCGTGTGCAATATGAAACCGCTATTGCGCTGAAGCCCCGACATACAGAACCTTGGATGAATTGGGCGCTAGCCTTGAGTCGAGCAGGGCATACAGAAGAGGCTTTACTGAAACTGAAGCGGGTCTTACAACTTAGCCCCACCCATCCGCAAGCCTTTTATTTATGGGGAGCTCTATTGGCCGAAGAAAAACAATATGAAGACGCCCTCAATAAGATCAGTACTTGCCTGAAATATGAAGCCCACCACCCCGATGCCTTATTTCTTGCTGGTGTGCTACAGCAAAAGCTGGGGCATCCTGAAGACGCCATTGTGTTGCTTGAAACCTTACAGACCCTACTTCCAGACAAGCCTGAAGCCCTTCACATGCTGGGGGAATGCCACCTTAGTTTAAATCAATTAGACAAAGCCCAAGCGTACATAGAAGAAGCACTTTTCTTACTCCCCGAAGCACCTGATATTTTGTTGAGCCAAGCCCGTTTATTAGACAGACAAGAGCATACGCATCAAGCTCTAAATTTACTGGAGCAATTAGGCACTCAAGAGCAAGCACCCAAAGGGCTTTTTCAGACTTGGGCAAACCTCTTATTGCGTATTGGGGATTTGCCTGAAGCCTTAAACATTTTAAACAAACAAGATGTTTCCACTTTAGAAGATGAAGACGCTTTGTCCTATTTTCAAACACGTTTAACTGTTTTAAGTCGCTTAGAAGATAAGGTGACCTTAAAGCAAGGCTTAGCTGAAGCCCAAGCACGCTTCCCACAAGAAAGCGGGTTTCACTATGCCGAAGGATGTCTTTTTGCCCAAGAAGGCCGCTATTCTGAAGCGTTGCAAGCCTTTCGCCGTGTCTCTGAAGCAAACGCTCACCTTAAAGAAGCCCCGCTCAATGTGGGTTTAATGTTATTGCAATGCCATGACTTAGAAGATGCCTTACGCCACTTAAGGGTGTTGTATCGTAAAAGCCCTACCGACCCTTTGACGGTCACTTTTTACGCCCTTGCTCAACTGGCGAATGGCCACGAGAAAGAAGCCCTTTTAAAGCTAGATGTCGTCGCCACCGATGTAGCCAACCCTCCTTTGGAAGCCTTGTCTGGGTTGATATATGCGACAGCTTTAACTCACCCTGAAGACTTGGGAGACTTACTAGAGCGTTTCTTCCCTTTAAAAGGAGATTTATCTCACGCCTTGCATTGGCAGTTTGCTGAAGCCGTCGCCTATTATGTGTTACATCAAGGGGAGCCAAAAGGTGCTATAGGCACTTTACATGAAGCCAGTCTTTTGTGGCAGGACTTACAAAGCAAGGTCGCAGAGCTAAAGGGGCATCCGCTAGAGGCGTGGAAAAATGTCACGCCTTGGCACTTGTGGATGCTTGATCTATAGTGTTTTCTATCTTAAGAAATGGTAACTTAAGATCTCTTTTTTTTGGGATTTTTTTCTCTGTTTTCAGCTGGTCGTCGTCAGAGACCTTTGCTCCGCCAAAGGTCTCCAACACCTCTAAAGGCGGTTCAAGGAGGGGAAAGGGAGGACGTATTGCGTTTCTCCTCCCTCATTTTCTCCTCCCTCATTTTCCCCTCCTTGAAAATCCTCCCCTTTTTGACCCACCTCGTCGCATCATTCCCTTTGCACGAAGTCCGCAAAATCGCTCGGGGATTCGCAATTCGCTCACCCGCTCGGATTTAGTGCTTGGACGTCTGCTTGTGCAACGATTTACAAATTTTACTTATCTATCGAACACTATAATACAAGCTCGACTTTCGCCCCTTGCAACTCAATCGGTGTATGGGCAACCGTTCCTCCCCATTGGAATTCCCACTGCTTTAAGGCGTTCATCACACTCGCTTGATGCGTGTCTTCAAAGATCACCAAACAGGTTGATCCACTGCCACTAATCACCACACCTAAGGCTTCGGTTTGAGCGTAAATGTAAGTACGAAAGGCATCAAAGCCTTCAATTAAATTTTTTCGATACGGTTCATGGATGACATCCTGCTCGATGACACGACGTAACACATCGCTTCGCTCATGTTCCACGGCATACAAAAATGCCGACGCATTGCGTATCGCCGTAACCACTTCCGATCGAGCATACGTCTTAGGCAAAACATGCCGAGCCGCTTCTGTGAGCAAGGGATCTTCAGGCATCCAAACCGCCAACTGCCAAGCCTCTGGCCATTCTAATGGGTAGATATGCGACGCATCGCCAAAGACGCATCCGCCCTTCATCGCAGGCGCCACATTGTCAGGATGCCCCTCAAAAGCAATCGCCAACTTCAACAAGGCATCTTCATCAAGGGGACTTCCTTCTAAGGCATTGGCGCCCATTAAAGCCGCAACTACCGCCGTGGCACTGGAACCTAGCCCACGAGCGACAGGGATTTGGATGAAAACTCCCACTTCATAAGCAGGCAAGGGGCGTTTGATATACTCATAATAAAAGGCAAGGGCTTGAAAAAAGATATTTCCCCCAACGGCATCCCAACCGAGCTTGGGTCCGATGCTAAAAGCGGAACCTTCAAGAGTATGTAAGGAAGGGACATCGCCTTCAGGCATACGTTTGATGTGAAAGATATTCCACAGATTCAACGCCAAGCCAAAGGTATCAAACCCCACGCCTAAATTGGCGGATGTAGCAGGCACATGGACTCGACACGCATCAGTCATTTGGAAGGGCTTCCTTTTTAATCTCTTTCGTTTCTTTCGTTTGAAGTGCTTTCCCCAAACTCAAGCGTAAGGTGGGTGATTTTCCGAGATAAGTCTTCACGACTCGCTGAAAATCGGACGGCGTCACCGCATTTAAACGTTGGGTGTAATCTTCAATATACCCCAAAGGCAAGCCCTGATTCAAGAGGCGTCCTGCAAAGGTCGTCCACTGTTCAGGGGTATTTAACGCAATATCAAAACGCCCCAAACGCTTTATTTTCAAGGCATCAAGGGCTTGCTTGCTTAAAAGCGTCGTATTCAGGTCGTTGAGTACGGCTTGAAAAATGGCTTCTGTTTTGTCCACATTTTCAGGCTTAACGCCAGCATACCAGCTCATCATCCCACGATGCAAGTAGGTTTCCATTGAAGAACTCACTTCATACGCCAAGCCCCGCTTTTCACGAACTTCTTGAAACAAAACGGCACTCATGCCTTGCCCTAAATAGGCTTGCACCAAGTGTAGAGCGGGAATATCCTTGTCTTGCACCGAAGGGAGGCTCCAGCCCCACAGGAACCACGTCGTTTCTTGATCCGCCGTCAACACATGCTTGGTGCTTGGCAAAACAGGCTCAAGCGTCACAATCGGATGAACCCCTTGTTCCACAACAGGCGAATGTCCTTTTAAAACACCACTAAAAGCCAAACCCGTTTTTAAAGCCGTCACAGCATCTTCAGGTCCTGCCATCACAAGCCCCACGGGGCTTTTCTGCCACAAGGTCTGCCAAGCGGCTTGCACAGATTCAAAGGTCAGAGCGTTTAAAGCATTTTCGGCTTCGTCCAACTGAATACCAACAGCCAACCCCTTACCCAAGATCGATTGAGCATGAGCTTCTAAAAACCCTTGCGGATTGCTCAGCAGTTGCTTAATCGATTTAATCGCTTGCTGACGCTCATTTTCAAAGGCTTTTTCGTCAAAACTAAAGCCTTGGGCTTCCTTCAACAACACCGTTTGAGCCTGTACTAACGCCGTAACATTGTCTTGCGTCGTTTCAAAATAAAGACTCACCCCGTCTTCACCGTAACGAAAGCTTGCACTCACGCCGAGGTCATCCAAATACGCTTGAATGGAGACATTTTTTTTAGCGTTTAAAGGACTTTTGAGCCATAAAGCACTCAATAAATCTAAGGCCGTTTTATCGTTTAGGGTGCTTTGGTTCAAAGGGAAATGCCACGCCACCCCCAAAAGTTCAGAAGCAGGCAAGATCTTTTCATACGCTTGAAAACTCCCAATAGAGGTCGACTGAAGTGATTTAAGATTGGGCATCGACGCTTTGGACGTCACCAGCTTCATTCTTGCCACATTTGCTTGAAGCGAAGGGGGTTGAACCGCTAAGCCTGCTAAGTTTCGTGACGAATGATTCAATACAGAAGGCGTCGCCTTCTTCGCCGTTTCAGGCAGAAGCAATAGGCTCAGCGTCTTACGCTGTAAACGCAACAATAACGCCCGATGGGCATCCTTTATGTCATCCAAGGTCAACGCATTCAAAGTTTCAAATTGGGCGTTTCGCTCGTCTTGCGTATTTTGCACGATCGCTTCACCCAAGCCGTTCAAGTAAGACGCTGGCTGGCTCCGTTCTTGAGCCAACGCTAATTTGATCGCCTTTTTGGCTTGCGACAACTTTGTGGAAGAAAGCCAAGACTCATCGTTCAAAACGGCTTGAATACGCTGTTTCGCCAAAGTTAAATGCTCGGCTTCTGTCATCGCATAAATATAGCTAAAGCCCTCAAAACGATGACGCATCCAAGCCGCCCCAACCGCATAGGCAGGGCGATTTTCTTGATGCAAAAGGGCTTGATTCAATGCACCTTCATCATGCCCTGCCAACAAATAGAGATACACTTCCAACGCCAAACGCTCCTTGATGCTGGCTGTTGATGGTGGTTCAGGAAACGCCCATAAGATTGTCGGCAGAGGAACCGTAGGAGCGTAGATGGTTTCTAGTTGGGGGGATAAAGTCTCCCACGCAATGCGATCGGTAATCGGCGGAATCGTCCGACCTGCTTCGATAGATTTGTCGGCAAAAAAAGCATTCGCCCATTCAATAACTTGTTTATCTTCATAAGGACTTGCGATTAAAAGCTTGGCGGACTTAGGGAAATAATACTGTCCGTAATACTCACGCACTTTAGGCGCATCAAAACTGGCAATTTGAGGCACAGGCCCTGCAATCGTTTGAGCAATCGTAGGGGAACTGACATAAAGTTTACTATAAAGCGTGTCAAATAAGGCTCTAAAGGGGGCATTTTTGGCACGGCGGATTTCTTCTTGCACAACAGGCTGTTCTTCTTTCACCGCAAGCGGGGGGAAAGCAGGCTCAAAAAGCATCGAAAGCTGCAAGCTCAAGGCTTGCTTAAGCTGTATGGCAGGAACGACATAGTAATAATGCGTATAATCACGAGAGGTGGCGGCATTGGTATAGCCGCCGTATTTTTCCACTTCCACATCAAAGGACGGCTTGCCTTCAGCGGATTTAAACATCACATGCTCTAAAAAGTGAGACATCCCGTTATAAGTGGGGGATTCATTGGCACTGCCCACCCCAAACCACGTATCCACCACCGCTTGACGAGAGCCTTTCACCTGATACGTTACCAGCGTCAAGCCATTGGCAAGCGTGTGAAAGGTATAAGGCAGAGTATCATTAGCATACAGGCGATTTATCCCTAAGGCATATAAACACAAGAATCCCAAAACAAAAATACGCATACGGATCAAAAACATACCATACCCTTTCATAAAAAACGTCCTGTATATAGCATACAGGACGTTTTCAATATGGGGAAGTCTATCAAACACTATAATAATTTCTGATAAAACTAGAACTGAAGTCCTGCTTCGCGAGCAGCATCCGCAAGGGCTGCCACACGACCGTGATAAAGAAAACCACCACGATCAAAAACAACACATTCTACACCTTTGGCTAAAAGACGCTTAGCCACGAGGTCTCCAACGACTTTCGCCGCTTCAATGTTTGCTCCAGATTTCACTGCCACTTTAAGTTCTTTGTCTAAAGAACTTGCCGCCGCCAATGTCACACCTGCCACATCATCAATAGCCTGCACATAAATGTGCTTGCCACTACGATGCACCGCAAGTCTTGGGAACTCAGCGGTTCCTGACACTTTTTTACGAACCCGTAAATGACGCTTGCGTGAAATTTGCTTACGGTTTATTTGTTTAAACATGATAAAATAATCCTAAATTTCAAGATCAATACGATCCGTTACTTCTTACCTGATTTACCCGCTTTGCGACGTACCACTTCATCCGAATAACGAACACCTTTGCCTTTATAAGGCTCGGGCTTACGTTTGGAACGAATCAACGCAGCAATATCACCAACGGCTTGCTTATCAATACCTGAAATAGCGACCTTTGTATTGGCTTCTACTTTGGCTTCTATGCCTTCAGGCAATTCAATTTCAACAGGATGACTGTAGCCCAATTGCAAGGTCAACAACTTAGGTGTGGCGGCGGCTCTGTAGCCAACACCCACCAGTTCCAAGTTTTTGGTGAATCCAATAGAAACACCGATGACCATGTTGTTGATGAGCGTACGGGTCAAACCGTGCAAAGAACGGTGCAAACGAGTTTCCCCATTGGGGGTGACTTGAATCGAATTGTCTTCAATAACAATGTCTAATTCAGGTCTAAACTGACGTGAAAGCGTACCCTTAGGGCCTTTAACCGTTACCAAATTTTCATCAACGGTTACCGTAACACCTGAGGGTATACTAATTGGATTTTTACCAATTCTTGACATAATCTATACCTTCTTGAAAATTTAGTATACGTAACATAAAACTTCGCCACCCACACCTAGTTTACGGGCTTCATGGTCGGTCAAAATACCTCGACTGGTCGAGATAATGGCGATACCAGAACCACCCAAAACACGGGGAAGACGATCTGTTCTTGAATAGACACGCAAACCTGATTTCGAAACCTTTTTTAGGCAACGAATCACAGGCTCGCCTGATTTATGATCGTACTTCAGTACAACCACAAAATGACGATCAGATTCAAGACGATATTCTTTCACAAAACCTTGACGAACCAAGATTTTGGCAATTTCCACTTTGATTTTTGAAAGTGGAACGCTTACTTCAAGATGCCCTGCACGTTGTGCATTACGGACTCGTGTAAGCATATCAGAAATAGGATCAGAATACATAAGTGTAAGACCTATAATTATTACAAAGAAACCTTCATATCATTCCCAAATCATAGGGAGAAGGCTACTTTTACACTACCAACTTGATTTTGTAACACCAGGCAGCTTGCCCTCGTGAGCCATTTTTCTTAAGCACACACGACAAATACCAAACTGGCGATAATAAGAACGAGGACGACCACAGATAGAACAACGGTTCTGTAAACGTGTCTTCGGGTATTTGCCCTTAGCCACCTTTTCTTGACGTTGTGCTTCTTTGACCACCATGGAAACCTTAGCCATGAACGACCACTCCTAAGTACTTGCTTTTGTTACAAATGGAAAGCCTAATTTCTTTAGCAAAGAAAGGGCTTCTGTATCAGAAGACGATGACGTAACCACAGTGATGTTCAAGCCACGCACTTTTGTGATCATATCATAATCGATTTCAGGGAAAATAAGCTGGTCTTTCAACCCAAGGTTGTAGTTACCACGCCCGTCAAACCCATGATCGTTCAAGCCTCTAAAGTCACGAATACGAGGCAATACGACGTTGACTAGTTTTGAAACAAAGTCATACATACGATCGCCACGCAAAGTCACCATCGCACCAATCGGCATCCCTTCACGAACTTTAAAGCCCGCAATGGATTTCTTAGCACGAGTAACCAAAGGCTTTTGACCTGTCATCAACGTCAAATGCTGAATGGCTTCATCCAACGACTTGGCGTTTTGAGCAGATTCACCCAAGCCCACATTAATAACCACTTTGACAAGACGGGGAACTTCATGAACATTCGAAAGCTCCAAGCCTTCTTTTAAAGAAGCGAAGATCTCGTCTTGATATATTTCTTTTAACGTTTTCATAAAGCACCTAATCTATTCGGTTACAACCTTTAAATTAGAAATGTGAATCAAACGCTCTTTACCGTTGACGATATTAATACCGTCGACGACTGCTTTTGTCACATCTCTATCCACTAAGCGAACAATACCTTGCTTACCCTTGTCTTTACCAGCCAAGACAAACACGTTATCACCACGCTTGACATGAAAGGAAGATTGTTTTTTGACGAGCTTTTTTTTGTAAGCTTTCATAATTTTCTAGCCTTTCTTTAGAGTACTTCAGGAGCCAAAGACACAATTTTCATAAAATTGCTATCTCTAAGCTCACGAGCAACGGGACCAAAGACACGGGTTCCACGAGGGTTCCCTTCTTTGTTAATAATAACAGCAGCATTTTCACCAAACGACACTGTACTACCATCCGCACGCTGTAAAGGTGACTTCGTTCGGACGACAACCGCCATCACGACATCAGACTTCTTCACAGGCATATTGGGTGAAGCGGATTTCACTGTTGCAATAATACGATCACCCACGCTTGCCCGTTTACGCTTTAAAACACGTATACAGAGTAGTTCCTGAGCACCTGTATTATCTGCCACAACCAATCTTGATTCTTGTTGAATCATAACAACCCCTTATAGCACTTCTGCTTTACGTACCACTTGTTTCAGCGACCAACGCTTCAACTTACTTAACGGACGAGACTCCACAATAACGACTTCATCACCCACATTAAGCTCATTAAGCTCGTCATGGGCATGAAATTTTTTGCTCGTCTGAACAACTTTACCATATTTGGCATGAGACTTACGACTGACCACCAAAACCACGGCGGTTTTGTCTGATTTTGTCGAAGATACCACACCCTGCAATTCACGAGTAGCCATTAAACTTCCACCTCCGAAAGGGATTTTTGCGTAATGAGCATTTTAATGAACGCAATTTTATGACGGGTCTTTTTAAATTGAGACAAGTCATTCAACTGCATCGTTTTCTGCTTCATTTTCAAATCAAATAAAAACTTTTGGAGATCGAGTTCTTTGGCCTGAAGCTCGTCTATGCTGAGTTCCCGAATTTCAGATAATTCATTCTTTAGCATAATCTAAGTCACCGCTTTCGATAATTGATCTCTTTTAACAACACGGACTTTAATGGGAAACTTTTGAGCCGCAAGCCTTAATGCCTTCGTTGAAAGTTCTTCTTGCACACCAGCAAGTTCAAACATTAAACGACCTGGCTTTACAACCGCTACCCAAAACTCTGGACTCCCTTTACCAGAACCCATACGAACCTCAAGAGGCTTCTTCGTGACAGGCTTGTTAGGGAAAATACGAATATAAATTTTACCACCACGCTTTACCGCACGAGCAATCGTACGACGAGCCGCTTCAATTTGTCGACTTGTAATCCAACCAGGCTCCATTGCCTGAATCGCAAAATCACCGTATTCGAGTTGCGTACCACGAGTTTCAATACCCGTCATGCGACCACGATGTTGCTTGCGATATTTGGATCGTTTTGGCATTAACATTTTCAAAACTCCTAAATATCATTAGACTAATTATAGTGCCTGAATATATAAACTCAAGACCACTTTAAAATGTGTTACTTTGCGTTACGTTGAGGACGACGGGTCGACTTGCGACGAGCCCCATCTTTATCCTGCTGATTTTGCTGAGGCTTAGAGCCTGCAGGGCGGATATTATGAAGCGTCAACACTTTCGTATCGCAATCGCCACCATAAATCCAAACCTTCACACCAATCACACCAAACAAAGTATGGGCTTCAGCATGAGCATATTGAATGCCTGCTTTAAAGGTATGCAAAGGAATACGACCTTCTTTCGCCCATTCAGAACGAGCAATATCTGCCCCTGCTAAACGGCCTGAGATCATAATCTTGATGCCTTTAGCTCCTGCACGCATCGCCTTTTGGATGGCTTGTTTCGTTGCACGTCTAAACGCCACACGTCGCTCTAATTGCTGAGCAATCGATTGAGCCACTAGTTCAGCATCCGCATCGATCTTATCGACTTCTAAGACTTCAATGCGAAGATCTTTTGTCGTGACCAACGCCAACAATTCGTTACGTAGAATATCAAGGTTCTGACCGCCACGACCAATTACAACGCCTGAGCGACCTGTGACAATGGAAACTACCACTTTTTCACTTTTACGTTGAATCAGTACTGAACTCAAGGATGCTGCTTTCAGCTTCTTCAAAATATAGCGACGTAAGACTTCATCTTCTTTAATGTATTTGGCAAATTCTAAAGAAGATTTAACATACCAAGAAGACTGCCAGTCTTCAATAATACCGAGCCTTAAGCCACGGGGGTGTACTTTTTGTCCCACAATTATGCTCCTTTTCGTGATCTTGATACGATAAGCGTTAGGTGTGAAGACCGACGTAAACGTTGGTAAATACGACCTTGAGCTCTTGGCTTGAAACGCTTCATTGTTGGACCTTCATCTGCAAAGACTTCAGACACAAACAATTCATCAGGATTTAAACCCTGTTGCTGACGAGCACTGGCAACCGCTTCTACAAGCTTCTTCAATACAATTTCAGACGCTCGGTAAGGCATGGTTTTCAAAAGAATATACGCTTCATTAACACTTTTTCCACGTATTTCGTTAATGACACGTCGCATTTTGCGTGCTGTGGTCATTATATTTCGTTGACTAGAAACAGACATCATAACACTACTTTCTCTTGACTTTTTTATCGTCGGCGTGACCACGATACGTACGAGTAGGAACAAACTCACCTAATTTATGACCAACCATTTGTTCAGTGACGAACACAGGCACATGGGCCCGTCCGTTATGAACCGCAATGGTATGCGTCAACATATCAGGTGTTATCATCGAAGAACGACTCCATGTACGAATAACAGATTTAGAACCTGACGCATTCGCTTCATCAATTCTTTTTTGGAGCTTGGGGTGTACATACACTCCCTTTTTCAAAGAACGTGCCATAAAATAAAAACCTTTTGATTACTTACGACGACGAACAATAAGTTTCGTTGACGATTTCTTATTATTACGTGTCTTCTTACCAAGTGTGGGCTTGCCCCAAGGTGTCACAGGAGAAGGACGGCCGATCGGTGCTTTACCTTCACCACCCCCGTGAGGGTGATCGCAAGGGTTCATAACCGAACCACGCACAGTAGGACGTACGCCCATCCAGCGTTTACGACCCGCTTTACCGATATTTATGTTCTTAAACTCGGCATTATCCAAGACACCCAAGGTGGCGTGACAGTTAATGAGAACTTTACGCATCTCACTAGAGGGCATACGCAAAGTGGCGTATTTGCCTTCTTTAGCGACCAATTGAGCAGATGTTCCAGCACTACGTACCATCTGTCCACCACGCCCTGGCACGAGTTCCACATTGTGAATAACAGAACCAAGAGGGATATTCTGAAGAGGCAAGGTATTACCTACCTTGATTTCAGAATCCTTGCCACTGGTAATGGTATCGCCGACCTTAAGTCCTTCAGGGTGAAGAATGTAGCGACGCTCACCATCGGTGTAGCACACCAATGAAATACGGCAGTTACGGTTAGGATCGTACTCAATGGTTTCTACACGAGCAGGAATATCAAATTTGTTCCGCTTGAAATCAATGATACGATAAGTTTTCTTGTGACCTGAGCCTTTGTGGCGACAGGTTATACGACCATTGTTATTACGACCCGCTTTCTGATTTAACGCAGAAAGTAAAGGGCGGTAAGGGGCTGATGAGGTGAGATCCGAATTGTCAATTTTAGACATTCCTCGAACACCAGCTGAAGTCGGCTTTAATTGCTTTGTTGCCATGATGTTATACTCCAGGAATCAATTCAATAGGATCGCCTTCAATCTTGAAAACGGCCTTTGTATACGGCTTACGATAGGTCGGCTTGCGACCCGCACGCTTCTTTTTAGAAGGAATACGAATCGTACGCACTTCTAAAACCTTGCGAGCAGGAAACAATTGTTCAAAGGCAGAGGCAAGCTCAATTTTATTGACCGTGCCATCAACTTCAAACACATACTGACCTATTTGAGAAAGCCCGAAAGCTTTTTCAGTCAAAATAGGGCTTTTAATAATTTGGTGTAGGCTTTTTTTAGACATTATGCGGTAAGCCTTTCTTGGATTTTCACTAAAGCATCTTGAGCGATTAAAATTTGGCTAGACGCTAAAATATCATGCACACTCAAAGCAGATTCCACCCGAACAGACACATAAGGAATGTTGCGAGTTGCGAGCAATAAGTTTTCATTGGATTCGTAAGACGAGACCACAATAATAACCTTGTCAGATGAACCGATATTCAACTTTGCCAAACCTTTAACCACAGCTGCCGTCTTAGGATCAGGCAATGCCGTCGTTTTAAGTACGGAGATTTTAGACAAGGCGTTGGTTAATGCTGAGCGATGTGCCAAACGAACCAATTTCTTGTTTAAGCTAATGCTAATTGAGCGAGGTTTGGGACCAAAGGTCACACCGCCTCCACGCCATAACGGACTGCGGATCGATCCTGCTCTCGCACGACCAGTCCCTTTTTGCTTCCATGGCTTACGACCACCACCACTGACTTCTGAACGAGTCTTCGTGTTTGCCGTGCCACGCATTGCATTAATGCGTTCACGACGTAAAGCCAAAAATAAGGCATTTCGGTTGAGTTCCACACCAAAAACTGCTTCTAGTGCTTCAACCGTTCCTTGTTCTTGACCTTCTAATGTAACTGATTTCAATAGAATCGACATTAAAATTTGACCTTATTAATCTTATAACTAACGAACTTTAGCGATTAACAAACCGCCTTCAGCACCAGGAACGGAACCCTTAACCAGTACCACGTTTTTATCTGCAATGTAGCGAACCACAGGAAGGTTTTGCACAGTCACTGTAGCATTACCTGTGCGACCAGACATTTGAAGTCCACGATACACACGACCTGGAGTCGTACCAGCCCCAATGGAACCCGGTAAACGGTGGTTTTTTGACCCGTGCGACATGGGCCCACGATGATGACCCCAGCGACGGATACAACCCATCGTACCCTTACCAATGGACTGACCCGTAAAATTCAAGAGCAAGCCCTGTTGTTCAAGAAAGGAAAGATCTACTTTGTCGCCTACTTTATAAGTAGCGACAATCTCTTTGCTCACTCGAAACTCTTTTAACGTACGAAACAAAGGCAGTTCATTTTTCGTCAAATGCCCTTGTCGGGCTTTGGTCAAATGCTTGGGCTTTGCTTCAATCACTCCAACCTGAATGGCATCATAACCATCGGTTTCTTTTGTCTTGACTTGCGTTACCGTCATGTCAAGTACTTCAACTACAGTTACTGCGATAGCGGACCCTGTTTCATCAAACACCTGGGTCATACCGAGCTTCTGTCCTAAAAATCCAGGAGCAGTCACAACCACTTTCCCTTTCACTTTATTTAAGACAACAACCAATCAAGTCCACACGCTAGGGTGTCTATCGGGTAGACTTAAGAAGATGCGAACCTATCTAAACGATTCATTCGCACCTTCTAAAACCAATCTATTACAAACGCACTTCAATATCAACCCCTGCTGGCAAATCAACTCGACTGAGTTGACTCACTAAATCAGCACCGGGATCCAAAATATCAATTAAACGCTTGTGAATACGAATTTCAAAATGTTCCCGTGAATCTTTGTTCACGTGAGGTGAACGAAGCACACAGAAAATACGACGTTGCGTAGGAAGGGGAATAGGCCCAACGAGCTTGGCATCCGAAGACTTTACCACTTCCACGATCTTTGCGGCCGATGTATCAATCAACCGATGATCATAGGACTGTAAACGAATCCGAACACGATTTTGCTTTTGATTTGCTTGCTTTTGAGCCATAATTCCTTTTAAACCTTCTAATCGTAACGCTGTTTTGAAACAGCTTGCTAACTTATGATTTCCTTGAGCTTACTCAAGAATGGTGTCCACAACACCCGCTCCGATGGTACGACCACCTTCACGAATAGCGAAACGCATACCTGCTTCAATCGCAACAGGCGTCAAGAGTTCAACGGTCATAATGACGTTGTCCCCAGGCATAACCATTTCGGTATCGGCTGGAAGTGTAATAGAACCTGTTACATCCGTTGTACGAACATAGAACTGTGGACGGTAGTTGGAGAAGAATGGGGTATGACGACCGCCTTCTTCTTTTTTCAAGACGTACACGTTAGCCGTAAACTTCGTGTGAGGCGTAATCGTACCGGGTTTTGCCAAAACCATACCACGTTCAATGGTTGTTTTGTCAATACCACGCAACAAGGCTCCGACGTTGTCGCCCGCTTGCCCTTGATCCAAAAGCTTACGGAACATTTCAACACCCGTGACAACAGACTTGCGAGTGTCGCCAAGACCAATGATCTCAACTTCTTCACCCACTTTAACGATACCACGCTCGATACGACCTGTTACAACCGTACCACGACCCGTGATTGAGAATACATCTTCAATCGGCATCAAGAACGGCATGTCCAAAGGACGCTCTGGCGTAGGAATGTCAGCATCAACCGCATCCATCAACGCCCAAATGGTGTCAACCCACTTGTCTTCGCCACGCTTTAATTTAGGGTTTGCTGCCAAAGCTTCTAACGCTTTGTAGCCAGACCCTTGAATAATGCTAGCGTTGTCGCCGTCGAAATTGTATTCGCTCAACAATTCACGAACTTCCATGTCCACCAATTCGATCAATTCGGCGTCTTCCACCATATCGCATTTGTTCAACCAAACAACGATCTTCGGAACACCAACTTGGCGAGCCAACAAAACGTGCTCACGAGTTTGAGGCATAACACCATCGGTAGCTGCCACAACCAAGATCGCACCGTCCATTTGAGCCGCACCGGTAATCATGTTTTTCACATAATCGGCGTGACCAGGGCAATCCACGTGAGCGTAGTGACGGGCATCCGTCTCATACTCAACGTGAGCGGTTGAAATCGTAATACCACGCGCCTTTTCTTCAGGGGCAGCATCGATTTCGTCGAACTTCTTGAAATCAGCATAACCTACTGCAGCGAGCGTTGCCGTAATCGCAGCGGTAGACGTTGTTTTACCGTGGTCAACGTGACCAATGGTTCCAACGTTAACGTGAGGCTTGTCACGTTTAAATTTTTCACGAGCCATCATCATAAAATTAAATCTCCTTTAGTATTGGGCCCAGAAAGGATACAACTAAAATGTATGTTTTTTCTGTCTCGTTTGTTGAAACGAGCCGTCCAATCAATACACCTCAACACAAGTTTAGTACATGAAGCATAAAAAACAAGTCCTTATCTTTCATGGCATACTAAATTGAACCCTATGTAGCCTTTCTATTAAGGCGCAAACGTAAAAAAGACTCAAGCATTTCTTTTTTAAGGTATCAATTTGTAACAATCGGTGTTAAAAACTCACGGTTTTTGCTTTATTTTTGCTTTAATAGATTCTATGCTTATGAAAGTTCCCTTTTGAACTTTTTAAGTATTCTTCTAAGATCTCTTCTAAGTCCCCCTTACTTTTAATGAAAGGTAATGTTATGTCGATGAATTCTCTCTCCCTCAATCGTTTTACCCCCCCCCAACAGGCGCGTTTAAATCCCAAGGCCGCTCAACAACGTGAGGGGGTATCGATAGACCCTAGTGATGCAGAGCATTTACAGCCTACTATAGATTTTCTGTTTCAGGAAGCAAGCGACTATTTGAAGCTAGAGATATTAGGCAGCCCGTTGACAACTAGAAGAAGGGAAATGGACTCATTAAGAGAAGCATGGGCTGAACTTTTTGGTAAAGAAGACCGATTTAAGTTGAAGGCGATAAGTAGACTCCTAAATGGGGACTCTTATCAACTAGCCCTTGAAGCTGAAGTGTCTACACTAGCTGAACGTGTAGCGGCTAGGATTTCTCAAGAACAAAAAAGATTTAGCAATGAGGTTTTAATTGAGCGCGACGGCCGATATCTCCCTACCGATCCGATCTTAGCTGGTGAAAACGGCAGAGCTTTTATTTACCCCGTTTTTCAGACGAAAGCCCGTGAAGCAACGATAAGAGAGTTCGGGAGATCTCAAGACGTCATCGACTTTTTCAACAAGGCGATTGAAGATTAGAAGAAATTCAATCCCTTTTTGTAACATCCCTCCCTTAGTTAAGGGAGGCGCTTTGTTTTTGGTGGACTCGTGGTATAATAAACATCTATGAACATGATGAGTCCCCCTACCGCATGGAAAGCCCCTGCTCACGGTCCGTTCGCCGTGATGCTAGGCTGTGCCGTAATCCTGTTCACCTACTTACCCACTTTAGAAGCCCGCGTCGCCAATAATGCCCCCCCCACCCAGCGCTTGCCTTTTGTGCCAGCCTTGCTTTCGCCCAATAACACCCTGCCCACCCAAGCAGGCGCCTTCCAAGAGGTGCCTACAAAAGAGTTAGATGAAGTCGTGACTCTTGAAGGCGTTAAGCCCAACCAAAGCTTGGAACAACTGCGCCAAGCCCCCAAAGCCAACATGAAAGTCGTTACAGCCTTGTCTGTTCAAGATATTCAAAAAACGCCGACATTGGCCAGCCAAGCCAATGCCGTCACCTTACTTAACTTGCAAAGTGAAGTGGCTGAAACGGATCTCAAACACCTTTGGCGCGCCACCATTGAACGCAATGCCGTGGTGCGTTTTGCGTTGGAGAAAATTGCCCTGCCTTCTGAACGTCACCTAAGCCATTCCAGCGAATTTTTACGCAAAACCCTAAGCGTGCTAATTACAGGCGCGGCTTTGGCCACCAGCACCGTCGCCCCCATGGGAGGCTATGAAAGCATGGGCATGATGACAGGATCTCAAGTCGCTCAAAACTATATTATGGGGCGCCACAAGCCCCTCAGCGAACTCACGCCGACGGAACATATTCAACTCTCTTATTTAATTGATGAGCTTAAAGAAGCCTTGGTCAAGCATTACCACGCCTATCAACAAGCCTTGTATAGCTTGAATCAATTGCAAAACCAAGAAACCCTTGAAGAAGCTCAATTTCAGAAGCTCCAAAACACCCCCGATGCCACACAAAAGTTTTTGGCGATACAACGCTATTATGGGTATCGTGAAAATCTGCAAAACGCCCAGCATAAAGCCGAAAATGCACGCATTCAACTTGAACGCATGGCAGGGCCTCAAGCGGTGGATACCCTCGCTTTGGGCATACGCCCAGAAGCGTCTTTGGTGGCGGTGCATCCCGAAACGAAGACAACCGAAGTGGCTAAAAGCAAAGGCCTGTTGGTGGGGGCTGCGGTCCCCATGAAAAAAAGGGCCCCGATTGTTCCCATAAAGCGTTTGCCTTTAATTGAAGATGTCGTGCTCAAATCGCCGCCTGATCTAAAGGCTCCCCCTAGACCTTCCCCCCCTTTGCAGGAGGACCTTAAACTGTGATGCGTTTGCACAAAAAAGACGTTGCTTTTTTCGTTGCTTTTTATGGCGTATGTTTGTTTAGCGTGCTACTGTTGCAGCCGTTGGCCAGCGCCCAAGTCACGCCTCAACAACTCGAAGTCCTGCAATCTAAAAATAGCCAGTTGAGCAAAGCCATTGAAGCGTCTCAAAAAAATGCGTATACGAGCTTGGATGTCAAGTATCACCAAAAAGTCCTCCAATTTTTAGAAGCCTTGCCCCCTGAACAGCAAGCGATTTTAAAACGCAATGAAACGCAGTGGGTCACCTCCATTCAACGCACCCGAGAAAATACCTTAGACGTCGCCGAACAACAAGGTAAAGACATGAACGTGTTGTGGCAGGCGGCGGTGTATCGTAGCCAACCGATTCGCTATGCGATTGAAAAGCTCAGCCGTCAGGATGCGTCAGGCAAACCCGTGAAGAACAAAACAGGCTTAAAGCGTCTCCTCAATACGACGGCTCAAGTCGGTGGAGCTGCGGCGTCTATCGTTTCAGGCACGCCGATTGGCTTACTTTCAGGGGCGCTCGTCAACGATATTGTCAATCAAAGCAATACAAGCACCACACGCCCTGTGACGGATGCGGACATGGTGATTTTGGCTCGTGCGGTGGACAATCTCCAGCAGGAACTCTTGGATTTATATCTGAATTACAAGCAAAGTAAAGATGTTCTCGCCTTGCAAAAAGGCAAGCTCGCTATTTTGGAGCAGACCTACGCCTTGGCTCGCAAAAACGAAATGGCTCAAGCGGCCAGCGATTTCAACCCATCGGAACAACTGATGCGATACATGTTGAATGACACCAAGCAATCCGTGCAACGCGTCGAACAGAGCTTTCAGCAAGCACAGCATAGCTTGGGGCTCAAAGTCGGGGAAGAAGCCTTGCTTTTACTGGAAAAAGACGTGGACTAATGGTATTGAGTGTATATTTTTGTAACAATGGCTTCGCGCAATGCACGGTTTTTGATAAAGTGAGCTTGAAGCTCGTGAAGGTTTACCAATGGAACCCTGATCTATCTCTCTAACGTTCCCTTATTTTAATAAAAAGGTTATTTTATGTTACTTAATGCTCTCTCTTCAACCCGCTTTACCCCCCCCCCCCCCGAGTACTCGTGTGGCTCGAACCACTGTTTCCCCTGCCCACCAACAACGTGAGGGGGTAACAATACTCGCTGATGATACAGAGCGCCTAGAAGCGTTAATAAACGTAATGTTATCAAAGGCACACACCTGGGCGAGCACTCAAGCATTGGATAGAGCCGAGTTCAGAACAGAGGAAATGAACAAATGGTACCAAGCCAACCCAGATGCATCTCGCGAAGCAGTAGGCCAATTCCTGACAACATTTAATAACAGATTCCCACCTTTCAATGTATCTGATTACATGGCAAAATTCAGAAACGTATGGGAGACTTTTCGGGGTGCCAATAACCACTTTAGGTTGAACGATATAAGCCATCAGCCGGGAAGTGGTGGGACAGATAATGAACTATATAAGCTAGCTCTTGATCTGGACTTAAAGGACCTTCCCGATGTAGCGAGAGAAAGAGTCCTAACTATGGCAACCCAAATTATGAACGCACAGGAACAAGCCACCACTTCATATAAACCAGTCTCCTTAGAAGGCAATAAAATTTCTTTGGTCACATCTTTTTTCCCTACGAGTCCCTTCTCTACCCAACAACACTTAGAAAATGTCTCACAGGTGATGGCTTCGCTGAAAAAGGCGATAGAAAATCAACAATAATTTCAACCTTTTTTGTAGCGCCTCCCTTGTCTAAGGGAGGCGTGCTTGGTTCGGGCCAGCTGTGTTGTTACCTTCACACAAAACCCAAACCCCTTATTGAGTCAATTAAATGTTTGGCGTATAGTATTTATGCACTCAACATTAAAAAGGACACTCCCACCATGATCGCCACCACCGACTACATTCATTCGATTCCCGCAGAACACGCCATTTACCCCCCGATTGAAATATGGGAAAATCTCAACCCCCATCGAGACTACACCATCACCGTTAAAGTCGAAGAGTTCACCAGCGTCTGCCCCAAAACGGGCCTGCCCGATTTTGGCACCATTACCATTGAATACATTCCTAATGACGTGTGCGTGGAGCTTAAAGCCTTTAAATACTACATGCTGGCGTATCGTAATGTCGGCATGTTCTACGAAAACATCACCAACAAAATCACCGATGACCTCATCGCCGCAGCCAACCCTCGTTGGTTACGGGTGCATAGTGAGTTTACGCCTCGCGGCGGCATTTGCACCGAAGCCGAAGTGATTTGGCGTAACCCCACTTGGCAAGGAACCCTGCGTTAATGACGTTTACAGATGACACGACGCCCTCAAAAGAAGGCGAAGCCCAAATCCAAGCGTGGCAAGAACGCATTCAAGAAAACCTCATGGTTTTGGGGTATCCAACCGCGCCTTACTGGAAAAATGTGACGCTTGTGGCCGTCACCAAGCACGCCGATATTTACGCCATTGAAGGCGCAGTGCGTTGTGGTTTGCTTGCGATGGGTGAAAATAAAGCGGTTGAAGCCCTCGCCAAGCGAAACACCTTGCCGAAAGACGTGAATGAAGCGATTGAATGGCATTTTATCGGGCATATTCAACGCAATAAGCTCAATAAAATTGTGGGGCATTATGATTTAATCCATAGTGTAGACAACCTAGAACTCGCGCAATCCATTGCCGAAAAAGCACGATCCTTAAACATCGAGCAATCGATCTTAGTGCAAGTCAACACATCAGGCGAAGATTCAAAACAAGGAGTGGATCCTCAAAATCTCCTCCATTTGGTGGAGAAAATTTTGAGCTTGTCCCCTGCAGTAAAAGTCGTTGGTTTGATGACGATGGCACCCAATACCGACGATTTTGAGACCATTGACCGCTGTTTTGATGCCCTTAAAGCACTCAAAGAAATGCTTGAGAAGCGCTTGAACATTGAAGTTCCAAAACTTTCCATGGGAATGTCAAATGACTATAGCCAAGCTTTGGCAAATGGTGCTACAATAGTTCGTATCGGAACGAAACTATTTGCATAAAATCTTCGTTCAGGTATGATAGTAGGGAATGTGGTAAGTAAACCCTTCGATGTTTTTCTTGCCTTCTTACAAAAAAGCCCATACAGTCCACAATATTAGGGAGGTTTTACACACGATGTCAAACATTATGATGAAATTAAAGAACTGGGTCACTGGCGATCCCTTTGAAGAAGAAGAATACATGAGCGAAATGGAAACGCACACCCCTGCCTATGTGCCTGAAAACACTCGTGTGATTAGCGAAGTGCGTCCCACCTCTCATGTGCGTGCGGTAAGCTCAACGGGCAGTTCCTTTAGTCAAGTTATTGTCATTGAACCGCGTTCATTTGAAGATGCTTTAGAAGTGGTCTCTCACTTAAAAGCTCGTAAAGCAGCGATTCTGAACTTGCACTTGTTGGATACTAACCAGTCTCAACGTGTCGTGGATTTCCTTTCAGGAGCGACGCATGCCATTGAAGGACACCAACAACGTATTGGTGAAGGTGTGTTCATCTTTACGCCAAACAATGTGTCGATTGCGTCTGAACTCGGTGAAGAAGTCGCAGATGGATTGAGTCTTTCCCAAGCGTACTGGAATTAGTAGCTATCCTATCTTATAAAAAAGAGAGCCTTCTCAAGAAGAGGCTCTCTTTTTTTATGTTTTTAGGTTATACTTAAGGAGTTGACGACTTATTTCTATAGGATTTTATTATGCTTGCTACTCAAACCCAGCTCGAAGGTGTTAGCTTATTTCGTGCCACAGGTGCCAAACAAGAATACCGCTTACTTGAATCTCCTCTCAAAAAAGATCAATTCCTCATTCAGCGACTAGACGCTGAAACGCCTGTCGCCTGTTTAGAAGGGCGGCTCCCTAAAGGACTTCATTTTGAAGCCTATGCCAGCCGTGGTGGAGATGTAGGCGTTTTACATAGCACGTCGCAAGACGCTTCAGGCTTGGTTTACTTCTTACTGCCTGGTGCTTCCGTTCAAGGAGATGGTTTTAAAATCACCCTATTTGGAGAAACCATCCCTCCGACAGAGGCTCAACAAAAGCCCGAAACCACTGCGTCTCAACAATCTTTTACCAAGCAAGCCATGATTCTTGGAGCTGGCTTAGGCACTCGCATTTTACCGTTGACCGAAGACTATCTCAGCCTTGCCAAACCTGCCCTCCCTTGGGTCGGCGATTCCACTGTGATAGGCTCCTTAGTCGGATTGCTGGCCAAACAAGGTATTGAACGTATTTATGTGAACACCTTCTTTCAGCGTGAATCCGTGCAAGTAGCGTTACATCAAGCATGCAAAACCCACGGCGTCGAATGGTTTGAAATCCCTGAAGAACGCCCCACAGGTACAGCAGGCGGTGTACTCCATATCTTAAATCACTTGAGCGAATTCCCCAGTTTTAATCCTGAAGAACCCTTACTTGTTTTACAAGGCGATGCCGTTTCCAATGTGGACTTAGCAGCTTTGGTGAATGTGCATGAAGCCAACAAGGCGACTGCTACGGTGGGTTGTCAAATTGTCGCCGATGAAGACGTCCCCAAATTTGGGATTGTCGCCACCCACGCGACGAATACTCAAGATCAATCGGGACGAGTTCGCACGTTTTTAGAAAAACCCAGCTTGGCTCAAGCAGGCTCTAGCCGTTTGGCTTCAACAGGGTTTTATGTGTTGGCGCCGAGCTTGTTTCCGTATTTAAAAACGTGGTATCAAGAACGTTTAGCTACTGTGCAAGCCGAAGCAAAAACGAAGAGCGAGACGCCCCCAACAGAATTAAAAGAATTTGATTTCGCTCAAGATGTTTTTAATATGTGCTTAAAAGCCGATTTACCGCTTTACGCCCAAGAAGTCGAAGGCTTTTGGTGCGATATTGGCAACCCTGCTCAATATGTGGAAACCTTAGCCATGGCATATCGTGGGGAATTAGGTGAAGTCTTGCCCGAAGCTTTAGCCGATTACTACCATGACGCTGGCGTCTTTTACTGGCAAGACAGTAAAGCGTTGGCAGACAAAGACGGACTTACGCTTTCTGGGGGCGTTGTGGTTGCCAAGAAACAATAAGCCTTCCCCACAAAAATCGTTGAGGATGCTATGCCCCTAGTCCAAAAATGCCAACATCTTTTTAAGCAAAGCCTCTATATGTGTTCTGACATGTTGCTGTGGGGGGGCTTGCTTCTCACGCTTGTACTCGGCATTTGGGCGATGGATTTTAAAAACTTACCTTTTTCACCCAAGGAAGCCAAAACCTTACATTTATATGTAGAAGATTCCTATGCCTTAATGAAAGGATCACCTGTGGTTTTAATGGGTGTCCCTGTGGGTTATGTGAAGCAAGTTAAATTGAATCCTAAAGACGATTCCGTCTGGGTGGATTATGTGTTAAACGACCCACAAATGACCATCCCTGCAGAAGCCGAAGCCCTTATTGTCGCCGCAGGCTTAGGAGGAGCCAAAAGCCTTGAGTTTACCTTCAACGAAAGCCCTGAAGATGTCTTCCAAGCCGATGAAAAACCTCAACAAAAACAACAAGTCTTACGTCCTTTTAGACAAAAAAATATGTGGGATGCTCAAATCAAAATGGCAAACTTCCTAAGGCAAGGAGCCAACAGCCTAGGCAAATCGCTGGATGCCATTCCCACCGAGCATCGCCAAGCCGATTTAATGCGGATTGCCCAAGAAATGCGAACCACGCAAAAAGACATGCACGAGCTTAATCAACGCCTGCCCCAGATGCGAGACACCCTTTCGGCTCAGTTAAAGCGGGTGAATGCGATCATGCTAAAAGCCGACAGCGAACTCAATCGAGCGATGAGCCAATACACCTTATTACAAGATCCCCAAAGCCACCAGCGTCATAAGGTACTCAAGCAAATGAAGCTCACCCGTACGATGCTCGATGAGCAACGTCGCTTATTACGTGAGTTGCACAGCCTCACAATTCAAGGGATGAACCCACGTGTCCCCTTACCCTCAAAACCTCTAGATGAGGTGAATTAAGATCTTTCCCTCACGTTGCTTCCTCGATGGGTGGATTCTTTAACGTGACGTCTTTTACAAAAGATGATAACTTACTGAGAATTCGTCATAAAAAAACCCCCGTGCTACCGAAGTATCACAGGGTTCTGGCTTTTCTCTCTAAGGTAAAAAATATAAGACTTAAACGATTTTTTGATCTAATAAAGTTTTAGCAATACTGTCTGTATCTATCGAATTCAGGTAAGCGTTCAATCCTTCAGGGCTTTGAAATTGGGCTTTCAATTCGGCAAGGCGTTCATTAGGAATGTTTTCTTGAGCTTGAATCTTACGAAGAAACTTGAGGGTTTCGACTTCAGAAGAAACTTTGCTTTTTGCTTCTTCTGAGATAATGACATCTTCCGTACTTTTTACGTCTTGAATAGAAACGGGCGTCAGTTTCACAAGGGGATCTGTCTGTAGCGTTGATGAGCGTACTGTTGAACTTGTGGCTGAACTCAAACGTGAAGATTGAATGGAATCTACCATAATCGTAGGTCTCCGCAGTGTTTTATGAGGGTGTTAGATGTAATCTCTCTCTTACAGAATCACAACGCAATTAGATGCTATCATAATTCGTATTGATAATGTGAATGCATTTCGCTATATCATCAGTTTAGAGGATTTTCTTACATCAAGCATTAACCCTAAGATTAAATCTCCTTTTGCTTCACTAGAAAACGGAAGTTTTTATTATTATACACGAAATTACTAAAAGCAATAGATTATATTGGAATTATTTTGACACAAATCAATACAAAATACAATTTTATATTACCCCAAAAATAAAAAAAGGGAAAGCTTCTTAACAAATGTTTACATTTATTATAAAAACAATCACTTTGCTCGTATTTTTAGGACGAATTTGGCTCTATGGCGATGTTGGCATCACGACTTTAGCTATTACATGGCCGAACAGAAAAATGGGACGATTATATAATCGCCCCAGGGGAATTAAATTTTGAAATACAAGTATTTGTTTTAGTAATAGGTGTTAAATCGCACTAGGCAGAACGGTTAAACGTCCTTCAACTTCAAGCTTGTCGATGTAGTCGTAAGCGTCTTGCTCACTTTCAGTCACCCACATCAATAAAAGCTGTTCAAAAACAACACCATTAGGCTCTAAGCCGTAAGATTCACAACGCCCCATATAGGTGTGTAATAAAGCGGTACTGTCATTCAACAACGTGGCTATTTCACGACGGGCATGGTCATCCATCAAATACAAGGCGTTAAAACCACGATAGGCATACTTGTTTTTGTCATACCAACGTTTACGCCCCATCGATTTCAGCAGAGAAAGGTGCTTGTCGCTACCGTGTTGCAACATAAAACTTTCTTTGTTTTTAAGTTGCATCTCACTGGTTTGGTGAATAATAACTTTGGAATAGGCTTCGACTTGCCATTGATTCATTCGCTTTAAGCTTGTGACCAATGCAAGAACTTCTTTATCTTTTTCATACCAACGAGACCAAATCTGATTATTTGACATAACAATCATCACTTCCATTATACTTGCGTTAAGTTAGACCAAAACTTTTTTAAAAGTCTTTTTCATGTACGATTTTATGTTCGTACTATGATGGTATAAACTTTAATCGCTTGTTACAAATGCTTTACATTTTCAGTTTATAATAAGGTCACCTGCTTATGACTCCTTCATCTTATGTATTAAATACCGTAGAAGATTTACACAACCGCATTAAGGACGTACGTCGCTTTTTAGCACCCAAACTAAAAAGTCCTTTAAAAGCGGTCGTTGTTCTTGGTTCAGGCTTGGGGGCTCTGGCTGAAAATGATGCTTTTGACGTTCAAGAACGTATTGCTTATCAGCGGATCCCCCATTTCCCGATTTCCACTGTAGAAGGACATGCCGGAGAATTGATTTTAGCCACTTTAAAAGGCGTGCCAGAACCTGCCACCATTGCCCTAATGAAGGGACGCTTTCACTATTATGAAGGCTATTCGATGCAAGATGTTGTCTTTCCCTTACAAGCATTAAGCTATTGCGGAGCCGAAACTGTGATTCTTTCCAACGCCGCAGGGGGCATGCAAAAAGCCTTTTACCCTGGAGCATTGATGTGGATCGACGATCAACTCAACCTGACAGGAACGAGCCCGTTGATTGGTGTGAACCCTGATTTTTTAGGACCTCGTTTTTTTGATATGACGTCTCCTTTTTGTAAGGGACTTAAAGCTGTGGCGATGAATTATGCCGAAGAACAGGGATTTAAATTGTTTGAAGGCGTTTATGCGGGGGTAACGGGTCCTGCTTATGAAACGCCTGCGGAAATTAAGATGATGAGCCTTATGGGAGCTTCTGCCGTGGGGATGTCGACGGTTTCAGAAGTTTTAGCAGCTCGTCATGCAGGCATGAGAATTGCGGCGATTTCTTGTATTTCAAACTTGGCAGCAGGCATGCAAGGCAAGGATTTAAACCACGAAGAAGTGATGGCAATGGCGACAAATAACACCGTAGGACTGCGCTTTCAAGGGTTAGTTATTGAGTTGTTGCATCATGTTCTGGCATAGGTTTTGTACAAAATGCGATGAGACCCCCTTGTGTATGAGTTAAGAAATATAAAGAAAAATAACCAAACGTAACAATGCATGTCTTGCTTTTTTTTTCTGATTTATACTAAGGAAGTATAAAAATGGTTTCTATGCTTTTTACAGGCATCGCCGTTTTTTAAAGTTTTCTTGCTGTTTAGGACAATCCCTCCCTATGATGTCACTTTTTTATACTGGATCTTTCCAAACCGTTACCCTTAATCTGGTGTCACATCACCTAGTTTTAAGTTTAGTACAACTCCATATTCGCCTGCATCAAATCTGCCTAAAAAAAGGCGATTACAGCACGGTGTCTTCGCTAAAAACGCACCTACAATCCCACACACTAGGCGTTTTACTTCAAACACGACGTTTGCTTTCTCCTGAAAGCACCTTGTCTTTAGAAGCGACCTTGGCTCAACTGAATGGTTTTCAACTGGAAACCAAACGCTTGGCTCGGCTCATGCACGCCTTGCATCCGCAACAACCCAAGGTGGAATTGACTCATGTACTCAATAGTCTAATGCCTCTGTCTTTTCTTGCTCATAAAGACAGCCGAGTCATCGTGATGGACAGCCCCACGGCTGCCATCGACTGGCCTTTAGACAGCGTTCTTGTCGAACGTTTGCCGTCTGTGTTTCACGCCCTGCCGACGCAATGGGTTGTGGCGACTCGTTCTTACCTGCATACGTGGGCAGAACAGTTGTACCCTGCTTTGCAAGCCAGTAACCCCAGCCTTTCGCCCGAATGGTTGACGGCGGTGACCGCTCACGTTTTGGGCGTTCGCTTGCTAGGAACCGCCTATTACGCCGAGTTTGTGGTGTCTGAACTGGTGCGTCGTGATTTTACCACCTTGGTGAAGATTGAACCGATTCTATTTGAAGCCCTCAACTTTTTTGGCACGGGAACCTCTCAAGCCGTGCGTTTACACGGCATTACGGAATCCCTTTCAGAAGAATTGAAACTCAATGCCAAGCGAAATGAAGAAAGCGAAGTCGTGGATGTGCCTGCTTTACTGCGGGTTCTGGAAAAGCACGTTTTGGCGGAAGACAGCTTCAGCGAAAAGCATGTGGGCTATGCCTTGCGTTTGTTGGAACGCCTGAAAGCAGGCTTGCCTGTGTCTTCGTTACAGCACCATGATTTAAATGAAGTGTGGGACAAACTCCACGCCCTTGGCCTAACAGAAGAAAGCACTGAAACGCCTGATTACAAAGCCTTACATGAGCAAAATGGCATTTATCAACTAATGGAACAAGTGGGTGAAACACCTGTAGGTGTGCGTGAAATGTTGCTTGCGGCGTGGATGCACCGTTTGGAAGAGGCGTCCGACGTGTTAGGCTATTTCAGCGATGTAGACGAAGCCGACTTATGGCAAGCGTGGGAAGCCTTCTATCGTTCAGAAGAAGCCATACAGCAACGCTTTATTAAATCGATTGAAACCGCTGAAGTGCATCAAGTCTTAATGGGGCAGTCTCGCCGTCATTTTCGAGTAAAAACGCCTTCTGCCAATGGGCAAGGGTCTTTAGCTCAAAAGCAGTCAGTGGCGTCCAAACAACCTAGTTTTGTATAGAAAAGGATTTTTTGTTATGACGATTATGAATGAATCTCAAATACTCGCACGCTTGGTGCATCCTGATCCCCAAAAACGCTTGATTATCACGCCGTTGATTGCTCCCACTGAACAGTTTGGACCCACCTCGCTGGATTTACGTCTCGGTACGGACTTTCAAGTCATGCGTCGTTCCAACTATACGCACGTGGATCCCCTCGACAACCCTGAACACCTACAACAAGAAATGAACGAGTTGTGGGAATGGATTCGTGTGCCTGTGGGGGAACCCTTTGTTTTGCACCCTGGTGAGTTTGCACTGGCATCTACATTAGAGCATGTAAGCATCCCCTTAGATCTCTCTGCTCGTTTAGAAGGGCGTAGTACATGGGGACGCTTGGGGCTTCAAATACACGCCACCGCAGGTTTTGTGGATCCTGGTTTTTCGGGAACCTTAACTTTTGAACTGTCGAATGTTTCGATGGTGCCGTTGCCCTTGTACCCAGGGGTGCGTGTGTCTCAAATCTGCTTCTATCAAGGGCAAGAAACATTGTTGCCTTATGCCAAAAAGCGTTTCAGCAAGTACAGCGGAAAGCCTTCTACGGCTGCCTCCGCCTTTTATCGTGACCCTGAATACGCTCGATTAAGAACCGCCTTAGAAGAAGAAGGTCGTCGTGTCTTGGTGTAAGCTTAATCCTGTTCCCTCTCCTTGAGGAGAGGGCTAGGGAGAGGGGGGGATTTTAAAATGCCCATGTCAACATCTACTCCCCACCCCAACCCTCCCCTTAAAGGGGAGGGGGTAGAACGCTATAATGCCCTTTCGCAAGTCGCAGAAGCCTTGGCGAATCGCACTTATTTCAAGCTGATTTGTGGGGCAAGCTTTCACGATGTCGACAAAATAAACGCCCTCGTGCAGATTTACGCTCAAGCTGGCATCGATTGTGTGGATGTCGCTTGTGAGCCTCACGTGCTAAAGGCGGTAGAAGACGCTTACGACGCATTACCTATAGATGCCCCAAAACCTCTGGTGATGGTGAGTTTGGATGTGGATGGCGACCCGCATTTTCGTAAAATCCATGTGACCCGTTTGGCTTGCGTGGATTGCGAAGCTTGCCTGCCTGCCTGCCCTGTCGATGCGTTATATATGGATGAAGCTCATCAGTTTCAGATCAATAGCGATCGTTGCTATGGGTGTTCTCGATGTATGCCGACTTGCCCGAGCGATGCCCTGTATTTTGAACCGACTCACACCTTGCCCGAAGCCTTGCTTGAGGTGTTAGAGCATCCGCTGGTGGGGGCGGTGGAATTGCATGCGAATCACTTAGAAATAGCAAGCCTTGAACGCTTGTTTGAAGCCTTAGGCAGCAGCCTGTCTCACAAATGGATCTCGCTTTGCTTTCGTCCTACGGAACATACGCCAGAAAACGTCAATGCTTACCTCGATTGCTTTGATGCCTTATGTGAAGCGGTTCAACCTTACGGCGTGATGCTTCAAATCGACGGAAATGCCATGCAGGCGGACGAATCGCATCATTCGAGCTTGCCTGCGCTAAAGGGAGCTACGGCTTTAGCCGAACGTTGGAAGGTTCGCTTCCCCATCACCTTGTCAGGGGGCATCAACGCCGAAACAGCTCGCTTGCTTGAAGACGAGGCTCACCAGTGGATCGCGGGCGTCGGCATGGGGACGCTGGCTCGCAAACGTGTATGGCATTACTTAGACGATGAAGCCACTTTCTCGCAAGCTCAAACCGCCGCATCAGGCTTGGTGGGGGCATTTAAGAAATAAAAAATGAGATGTTTAAAAAATCTTACTGTCCCCTCTCCTAATTTTAGGAGAGGGAAGAGAACGTCGTAAGACGTTCGAGGGTGAGGTTAAACCCTAGACGTTGTTTGTGGGTTTAACCGCCCCCTAACCCCCTCCTAAAATTAGGAGGGGGGACAAGAAAAAAGACTTTCACAGAGCCTTCTATAAAAAGATTCTCTTGCGAAAGGGTTTGAAAATCGCTACAATATAAAGTAGAGTGAATCTAAAAAAGGGGAACGATCATGCGTTTGAAAATGAATGTGTTAATACTAAGCACTTTGATTTTAAGTGCTTTAAATTGCAGTTCCCTTGTGTGGGCAGGTGTACCAATCATCAACCCGCCTACCCCTAAAGGCTTGTACACCCAAGCCCATGCCTATATCGCCGAAGAAGCATTGGAATCCGACCGCTTGGATGAGGCTATTCACTACTTTCGCCTTGCCATTCAAACGGCGGAAGCCCCCCATGTTTTTTACGAGAAAATTGCGTTGATTTACATGGCGAATAATCGCCCTTACCAAGCCTTGACGGCATGGAATCAGGCATTGGAAACATCCCCGAACGACGTCGACCTGCTTTACCCAAAGGCGTTATGTCTGCACGCCCTTGGGCAATTAGAACTCGCCACAAAAACGCTCCAAGACGTGATCACCCTGTCCCCTAAAAAAGGCGAATACTATTTTCAACTCGGCTTATGGTTCGCTGAAAATCATGCCTTTAAAGCGTCTGCCCAAGCGACCGCTCAAGCGATTGCCCTTGATTACACGCCTGCTATGGCATACAACAATTACGGATACGCCCTTACCCACTTAGGGCAGTACCAAAAAGCCGAAAAAGCGATTGATGAAGCCTTAAAACGTGAAGCCCCTCAAGAAAGTGCCGCTACCTTGGATTCTAAAGGCTATGTGTTTCACAAACAAGCCAAGTATGCGGAAGCCATTACATGGTATGACAAAGCACTGAAAGCCAACCCCAATCTAAGCGAGATTTACTTGCACAAGGGGGAAAGCCTAGAAGCCTTAGGGCGTCTGAAAGAAGCGGTGGATGCGTATCAAAACTACATCCATTTAGCTGAAAGTACCTTAGCTTTGGAAGGTGTGGTTAAAAAAGTCGACACGCTAAGACAACGACTTCAATCCACCACCATAAAATAATCGTAGGGTTTGGTAAAATTAGCTAATTTTAAGCTAGAATAGAAATATGCTTCCGTTTTCTTCAAATAGATAGGTTCTTTCTTAATGGATTACAAAGATTATTATGCAATTTTAGGCGTTCCCAAAACCGCCGATGCCAAAGCGATTAAATCGGCGTATCGCAAAAAAGCCAAGCAGTTTCACCCTGATTTACACCCTGAACATGCGGACAAGTTCAAGGAACTCGGCGAAGCCTATGAAGTCCTAGGCGATGAAGAAAAACGCCAACGCTACGATATGCTCGGTTCGCAATGGAAGCAAGGAGGAGGCAATCCTTCACAAGCCCAGTATCAACAATGGGGCGGTGGTGGCAACATCAACTATGAAGATTTATTCGGTGGAGCAGGTGCTGGCTACGGCGGTGGAGCCTCTGGCTTTTCAGACTTCTTTGAAGCCTTCTTCGGGGGGCGATCTCAAGGGGGACAGTATGGACAAGCTCAGGCACGGCAGAATCCGCAGGCTCGGCAAGCCAGCCCCAAAGAAGATTTAGACTTAGAACAAATGATTCAAGTCACCTTAAAAGAAGTTATTAAAGGGGGGACGCGTTCCTTCTATTCCAACGCCTTAAAAAAAGACGTCACCTTCAAGATTCCCAAAGGCATTAGCACAGGTAAGAAAATTCGGGTGCAAGGGGCGGGCAAAGCATCCGACTATGAACGTGGAAGACGGGGAGATTTACTGCTTAAAGTCAGCATCGAGATCCCTTCAGACACGAGCGTGGATGGCTTAGATATTACGCAACATTGTAAGATCCCCTTGGTGGATATGGTACTCGGTGGCGAGCATAGGGTGACGATCCCTTCGGGGGATGCCATTAGCATCAACATTCCGCCATACAGCCAAACAGGGCAGAAGCTTCGCATTAAAGGAGCGGGCTTGCCGAATCTCAAGTCACCCGAAAAAGAAGTCGGGAACTTGTATTTGCGTTTAATGCCTGTTTTGCCTAAAGAACATGACCCACAAGCATCGGCATTGTACAATGCCATGAAAATGCTTAGGTAGTGGCTCCTCCAAATAAAGGAAATTGACGAGACCCTTTCTCGACAATCACCAAGCAATGGCATAATGATATTAATGTTTCGCTTGGGTTTGTGTCAAATGTAACGAAAGTTACTTCGGACTAAATCTCTTGGAATATCCTGTCGATAGTTAAATCAATAAGCGTGGCTCTAACAGGCAAGCGTTTAACGATGTTATTGTGTGTTATTTAATTATTACCTTAATTGGAGGAATCTATGAACAATCGTTCACTTCAGGGTTTTACCCTTTCAGAATTACTCGTTTCTTTGGCCGTTTTGGGCTTAATTGCTGCGTTTGCCATTCCTAAAGTCTTGACTGCTGTTGGTGAATCCAGTTCACGTGCCATTGGTCGTGAAGCATTTGGAATGATTTCAGAAGCGTATCAAGCCTTAAGAGCTAATCAGAATGGGAACGTGTCTCGTGCAACAACCGCACAGGACTTGATTAATCAAATGAACTATGCTCGTGCCTTAACGACTGGTAATGGTGGTACTACTACAGCTAGTATTGTTCTTCAAAATGGGGCCCAGATCGCTTATGTAACTGCAGATAACTTTGATTCTGCTACCGTACGTGGTGCGATTGGCTTTACCATTGACCCTGACGGTGCTGCTGCTACCAGCGTAAGTGGACCAGTGACGGTATACCTAGGTAATGACGGTCGTATTTGGGCGGCCAATGAAGCTTATACGGCGGGTACGGGTACCACGGTTTCACCATTTAACGCGCAATATGGGCTTCCAGCAAACTCAGCGGTGACAGCTTTAACACCCAACAATACAGGCAATGCGAATAGTTCAACCACTTGGTTTAGCTAGATTTAAACGATTTACAAACCCAACAGGATGCTTTCACGAGCATCCTGTTTTGGTTTGGAAAAACGAGATGTAACAAAACGTTACGACGTATTGTAGCTTTAGGCGTAAACGTCCGAAACAGGTGTAGAAGTGCTTTTACCCCCTCTCCCTTAGGGAGAGGGTTGGGGTGAGGGATTCGGGATGCCCCATCATAGCTGGTGAATCCCTCCTCCTAGCCTCCTCCCTAAGGGAGGAGGAACAAAGCAACCTACATAAAAACCAAACATAAGGATACCCCTATGCCTGTTGATGCTTCGGCGATGTGCCGTTCTTTCTTACCGAATAACCCTCGTTTGGCGGAAATTATTTTAATCGTCTGTAGAGAAACGTATCGTGTACGCTTTTTACCCAAAAACTTAATCCGTGCCTTGGTTAACCGTGCCATGGAAGAAATCAGGCGAGGGGGTCATGAAATCATGAAGGAACCCATTTTTAAGAGCAAAATGGAAGAACACGCCCGTAGCCTGCATAGTCGTTTCAAATACGACATTGGGCATTTGAATAACACAGGGGTTCGGTCTGGAGTTTAGCGACGAACATTGCCTTGTTGAATGAGATTCATCGCCATTTCGATCTGCTCTTCTTGACTGCTCTGTTGAGACATCAAAGGCAATTGTTGGCTCGCCACTTTCGGACGAGGCTGACGCTTCACCAGAGGACGGCTCACTTGTGGATGCCGATTTGCCACATTTTGTTGAGCCAACAAACGTTGTTGCACAGGCACATTCGCACGTTCTTCATTCAATTGAGATGCTCCCAAACGCACTTGTTCATGCAAGTCCCCCAAGCGTGTTTCCATCGTGCCTAAGAGTTCAGCTGCATAGGTCTTGGCAGAATAGCGAATCATGGTCGCTTCTTCTTGAGCCGTGTGACGCAAGCTTTCGCATTCAGCCAACGTGTCTTGCTTTAGGGTATTGAGCTCAGTAATCATTTGCGAGCGAATACGCTGGGCTTCTTCTTGAATGGCTTGCATTAAAGAGGCTTCCGACAAAATCTGTTGTTTTTCTTTTTCCGCATTTTGAAGCAAGGCAATGGCTTGTTGGCGGGCTTGTTCAATAAGAATATTTTGGTCGTTCATCATGTCTTGAGCGGCTAGAATGGCTTGAGGCAAATGTTCACGCAGACGGTCCATCAAAGGCAGGAGCTTGTCCGCATTCACCATCACCCAAGGCGTTAGGGGAATGGCAGGGCTACCTAAAAGGAGATCTTCCATGTGGTCTAAAATTTTAATAAAGTTGCTCATTTAAATTATCTCCTTTCAAAAGCTTTAAACGATGTTTTTCGATTCAATTGTTTAAGTGTGGTAAATATCTTTCAACGCCTTGGCGACATGGGCGGAAACGTAGCTACCAACAGACTCATGATGACTGGCGAGTTCCCGCACCAAGCGAGACGATAAAAACTGAAATTCAAGGGAAGGCATCATAAAAAAAGTATCCAAGTGAGGGTTAATTTTGGCATTGGCTTGGTACATGGAACATTCATATTCAAAGTCGGAAATAACTCTCAAACCTCGAATCAAACAATCTGCACCAACGGATTTAGCAAAATGCACGGTTAATCCTGTGAAAGAGGTCACCGTGACGTTTTGAAGTCCCATTTTGACGATACTTTCATTCAGCATGATCATACGGACTTCTGGGGTGAATAAACTATTGGGCTTTGCAGGATTGTGTGCCACAGCGATGATGAGTGAGTCAAACAGGCTAGCACCGCGACGAATCAAGTCTTCATGACCTTTTGTGACGGGATCAAAACTGCCTGGGTAAAGTGCAACAGTCATCGTGCATCCCCACATAGTTTACTACACATTTGATTATACTACAAGGACTATTGAATAGGCAACCCTATCTTTCGATTATTTTTTTCATTTTTTTGAGTCTTTTATGCTAGATTAAAAGAGTTAATTCCTATCGTAAAAGGATACCTTTACCGTGACCCTAACTTCCACCCAAGTGCTAGCCGAATACTCCCTAGAATCTATTGCCCATCGCATTGAAGGAGCGTCTGTCTTAGGGGACGCCTCGCTTTTGGTGTCGGGCTTGGTGCATCCTGCCCTAGTAAAAAGCCCTTCACACATGGCCTACATCGCCAGCGAAGGAGCATGGCAAGCTCTTTTGGCTGGATCAAAACTAGGCTTGGTGGAAGAAAGCCTAACCATTCCCGATGCCGTTCAAGCTAAAATCGAAGCTGGTGAAATTGGCTTGCTCGTTGTGCCGAGAAGCCGTGTGGCACTCGCCGTTTTGCTAGATGTCTTTGAGCGTCGAGCCGTCTTAGATGAAGGGATTCATCCGCAAGCTTTTGTTCACCCCACGGCACGTCTGGGCGAAAATGTCCGCATCGGAGCCTTTGCGTCTGTCGGCGAAAATAGCGTCCTTGAAGACGGCGTGCAGATTTACACCAACGTCACAGTCGGGGCGGATGTACAAATTGGAGCAGGATCCATTTTGTATGCAGGCGTCCGCATTGGGGATCGCTGTGAACTCGGCAAGCGTTGCATCCTACAACCCAACGCCGTCATCGGTGCCGATGGCTTTAGCTATGTCACGCCTAAAGAAGCTCGCCACGAAAAGAAAAACAATGCAGACACCGTGCAAGGCGTCGAAGCCATTTTACGAATCAACAGTATCGGCAATGTGGTGCTGGAAGATGACGTTGAAGTGGGGGCCTGTACCTGTATTGATCGAGGCACGCTGGCGGAAACTCGCATCGGCAAAGGCACCAAGATTGATAACCTCACCCAAATTGGGCATAATAACCGCATTGGCGAACAATGCTTAATCGTCTCACAAGTGGGGATTGCGGGCAGTTGTAAAATCGGTAACGGCGTGGTCATCGCAGGGCAAGTCGGCGTGGGCGATCACCTCAACATCGGGGACAATGCCATTGTCATGGCATGTTCTGCCGTCATGCGAGACATTGACGCAGGAGCCATTATGCTCGGTTCACCAGCCTTGCCTCACAAAGAAGCGATGGCGAACATTGCGGCGATTATGAAGTTGCGAGACGTCATTAAAGGTGTGAAAGGCATGCAATCGAAATTCAAGGACTTTGAAGAAAAAGCCGCCCAAATCGATGCCTTACTCGCCATGATTCCCGAAGAGATGAAAGCATCATTAGAAGGTTCTAACGATTAAAATCGTCTAAATAAGCCCTAAGCTGATTCAAGGCACGCCCACGATGGCTAATCGCCGTCTTTTCAGCCATACTCAATTCTGCCATCGTGTGTGGAGACACCTTGCCTTGCTCATCCACATAATGCACCATCGGATCATACCCAAAGCCATTCTTCCCAAGCAGTTCAGCATCTTCACTAATCCACAAGGGACAGACGCCTTCGACTGAAAAAACCTCGCCAGTCGCCACTTCAATCAACGACATCGCACAGACAAAGCGAGCCGAGCGTTGAGGATTTCCCCCAAGCAAGTTGTAAATCCCACGACACCGATCCGCATGGGTCACATCGCCCGCCAACCACCGATTCGAGCGAACCCCAGGGAAATCCGCCAAGCCCTGATGCCCTGCTAAAGCTTCGACGATAAAACCTGAATCGTCCCCCAAGGCAAAGTTGGCGAGGCGTTCTTGGGCTTCGTCTAACACAAAACGTGCCTTGATTTCCGCATTGCCCAAAAACGTGGACGCATTCTCATCTAAGCCGTCTAAATTCGTGGCAGGCAAAACGGTGACGTCTAAACCAGACGCTTGAAAGAACGCTTGAATCTCTTGGACTTTATGCAGGTTTCCACTCGCCAGTAAAATCGTCAAACGCTTATTTTTTGGAGCATCCATAGGAACCTTCTTTCTTCGGCACATGTCATAAAACGGGTTTCGACTTCTAAAGCCTCTACATGACGAAGCATGCCTTGCCCTAGAGGCAAATCGGCTTCTAGGGCATCTAAAATCTGTCGTTGTGCGTGGACTTCGTCTTCACTTAAATTGCTGATGAGTAAAAATCCATTGGGCTTAAGCAAATCCCACACGCTTTTGAAAAACGCTTGCGGATCAAACGCCTGCTTCGGCAAGCCCCACGCCGTATGCTCTTTCGTCAAGACAAACGGCAAAAAGCAGGACACCACATCCGACGAGGCAGGAGGCGTTTGGGCATAGTCGTTCACATCGCTTTCGACAAAATCGAGCGTCCCCAAGGCTTTTAAAGCAGGGGTTTCGGCAAAGGCTTGCACCAATCCACGAGCATAATCGCCTCGGGTGTAGCCGTCTAAATAATAGCGAAACGTGTCGATTTCAAGCCCTGTGACCTGTGCGTTTTCGCCCAATTGAGCCGCCACCGCAACGCACGCCCCTAAGGTGGCCCCGTTTTTAGAGCCAACATCCATCCAACGGCAGGTTTCGCCTTGCGGTATCGGATGCATTTCGAGTAAACAAGCGATTTGATCCAACTGGTAAAGCGATTCCAGCTTCACCCACGCCCACGAAGCAGGCAAGTCCTTAAAATGCGGATACGCCTCTTGTAAATCCCCTTGACGCGCCAGCCCTTCAGGGGTGAAAGGCGCCGTGTAGGCGGGTACATCAAGGTTCATCAACCACTGTTCAGGCGAAACAGCGCGTTTGAAGGGGCAGAAGGCTTGGCGCATTTTCCAGTGAAGCAGGTCGAACATCGATTAACTCGTCCTTTATTTGTCGGATAAGCAAAGGGGCTTTACTCCCTCCCCTTTAAGGGGAGGGTTGGGGTGGGGAGTAGATGTAACCCTGGGTTTTGAACATCCCCCCCTCTCCCTAGCCCTCTCCTCAAGGAGAGGGGACAGGCACTATTTGACCAAAAGTCTTCAAAAAGCTTACAATAAGACTATATCATAAGTGGGATAAAAGGTTTTTAGATGTCCATAATCGGTTCACATGGCAAACTATAAGGGACTCACCAGCGTTTTGGTGGTGGCTGGTGAAGCAGGAAGCGGAAAATCCACCTTCATTGAAGGGCTTTTTAGCCTCATGCACAACAGCACAGAGCCGACTTTGTGGGTGGATACCACGGTGGACTGTGGCATTTTACGCAAGCTAAAAGGCGAAGCCTCGCTCAAGGCGTTTCAAGGGGCTTCGCTTTATGAAACGCTTGTGCAGTTGCATGAAAACAAGGTGAACCCCAGTGCGGAAGTGGACTGGCATTTGGCTGAAACGCCTTACATGATTCAAGGGGTGCATGAAGGCTTGAGCCTTTACCCCAGCCAGCAAGACGCCCACCTGATTGAAGCCACTGATGCCTTGTTGGCAGATGCCGTCATTCAAAAAGCCTTGCGATACGGCTGGCCTCGATTGCTAGCGAAGAACTATCGTTATGTGGTGATGAATGTGAGCGATGTGAGCTTGGTAGAAGCCCTATTGCCCCACTTGAATGTGAACCTGATTTACCTCACCACCCCCACACAAGTGGCGGACACCGACACCCTGTATGCCTTTACGTGCTTGGGGCAATGGCATTCCTTAAATGTGCTGATGACCCAAGCCCCGCCTCGTTCGAGTTTAGATGAATCGTGGCAGGGATGGTTGGTGAACAACCCGAGTTGGCTATTTTTAGGGCGTTTGCCGTATTTCGCCAGTGACGCCGACTGGCATTTGCAGTATCAAGACCAGCTCCGTACGAACTTGGCCCGACTCAACTGGGACGCCGTGGCGGTGTTGAAGGGTTAGAGATTAAGCGGGGTGTTCTTGAATCACTCTAGGCGCCTAGCGGATCCTTCCCTTGAGATAAGACGGCGTGTTCATCCTTCAAAACCGTCAAATAAAAGGACCATAGGTGTGAGAGCTGTTATTCTAGTTAATACTCTAGTCTTGAAACGGAACTAGTCTAGGTAGTGTTTCGTTATGAATTTCTTGTAATCTTGCCAAGATCACAATGGCATTATCAGGTAAATCCACAGTGGACAAAGGCTTCGGTTCAGTAGACGAATCCGCCGTTGCTATTATATTCAACCTACGATTGTTTGCTGGGTCCAGTACTGCCGTAAAGGGATCACCAAACCCTTCAAGAAGCTTGATATAACCATCAAATGCCTTTGTTAGTGGTTGTCTAGCCTCCACTTCAGGTATCAAGCGTAAAGCCGTTTCAAAGTGACTACGAATTGTCCCTTTGACTCCTGACAAGTCTACACCTTGGCGTTGGGATTGGGCGGAATAGGCTGGTCGGCTATTGGCTATATTAGTTGTAGTGGGGGGGGTAAATGAGGGTGTTGTTCGTAACATGGGGAGGGTCCTTTCGGGTTTAGGGTAAGCAGTCGAGTAAATGATTTGCTTCTATTCAAGCGTACATGTTCATAAAACAGCGTCAAGCAAAACTTGTGCTAGTCACCGAAACAAGACATAAATAGTTACAACTCTTTGTGATAGACTAGAAACACAGAACGCTTGAGGCATTTTAAAATGACGTCTTCACTCCCCCCACGACAAGCACTGACGCCTGAAGAAAAACAGGCATTTCAAGACGCCGTGCATCAACGTGACTTGGCGGTGGCGTCCCCCTTTTTAGCAGAAGTCCCCAGCGTCTTCGATGCGTGGCAAGACATCGCCAAAGCCCAGCCCGATGCCTTTCATCACTGGCAAGAAGAGTTCGTCGCTTATCTCCCGACCCACTGGACGCTTGCCGAAATTGAAGCCCGTCTTGCCCTGCACGCTCAAACGCTCCATGTGAACTTCCCCCCCCATTGGACGCTCGCTCAAGCCTTCGCCTATGCACCGCCTTTGCCTTCCGATGCGTGGCAAATGCCCTTACGCAAGCGAGTCTTGGGCTTACATTGGCTGGACGTGCAAGGCAATATCATCAGTTCAGGCGGAAGAGTCCTCAAAAATGTGACAGGCTACGATTTGCACCGTCTGCACTTAGGCTTTCACGGCACGCTGGGCCTCCCCATTGGGGTCTGTTTAAGAACAGCCCCCTTGCCCAAAGAGCCACAACGCCATTTCCGCTGGAAGACCCCGCACCCCGCGTTTCACTTACTCCAAGAAAAACTCAAAATGGCCCCCCCTACCGGCTTAAACGCCTTGATCTATCATGAAGAAACCGCCTATCTCACCTGGCAAGGAAGCGATGAACTGCTGCACACCTGCTTTTCAAGCATCCCTTTAGACGAGCAGGCTCACGCCTTTACAGCCCCATTGGCTCCCTTGTGGGGAGGGGATGATGCGGCGTTGTGGCAAGCTCAAATCCCTGAAGCCTTATGGCAACAGTGGCGTGCCCTGCGTCGTGCGTGGGGGATTACGCCTGAACAACTACGTTCGCCGTACTTTGATGAGGGGGTCTATCATGCCTAACACGCGAGAAAAAGATCTCGAAAAAGCCTTTGAAACCTGCATTCATTGTGGTATGTGCTTGAGTGCCTGCCCAACTTACGTCCACACAGGCGATGAATCCCAAAGCCCCCGTGGACGCATCCACCTAAGTCAAGCCGTCCATGACGAGCGTTTGCCCTTTGCGGACTTAGTGCCTGCCCTTGAAACATGCTTGGGTTGCATGGCGTGTGAAACGGCGTGTCCGTCTCAAGTGAAGTATCACCACGTACTAGAAGCAGGGCGTTTGACGGCTCATGCCCAAGGGCTTGGGCGTTTTAGTTTCTTGGCTCAAGTCATGCAAGCCGTCTTAAAGCAGGATGCCCTATTGGCCATCATCACCTTTGGCATGAAGCTGGGCGATAGACTGGGTTTTCGTCGCCTTGTACAAGCCTCGGGGATGCCTGACTTCATCTTGCAAAAAACACGCTTTTGGATGCCTATACCCCAAGAACGTCTCGATGCACGCCTCACACAGGTGGATGCAGATGCCGAACTTGCTCTACATTTGGGTTGCGTGATGAAACATTTGATGCCTGATGTGAATAATGCCTGCCTAGACGTTCTTACGGCGATGGGCTTTAGCGTCACAAAAAGCCCCTTGGGCTGTTGTGGAGCCTTGGCGTCGCATCACGGGTTGGCGAAAGAAACAGAAGCTTGCATGAAAGAAAACGCCCAAGCATGGCAAGCGTCTAGCAAACAAACGACCCTCTCTAACGCTGGCGGATGCGGTGCCATGCTGAAGGATTACCCCCATTTAGGGGAAAGTCTTTCCTTGCCTGATTCACCGTCTGTTTTGGCCGAAATCGCCCATGCCGCTGAAGATATTCACGCCTTTATTGGGGAGCATCACCAACGTTTGCCAAGCTTAGCGCTCGCTACAGCTAAGGTGGTGACGTATCAAGCGTCTTGTCACTTGACGCATGCTCAAGGTATTACAGAAGCCCCTTTGGCGTTGCTTCAACAGGTCAAAAATCTGACGCTTGTCCCCATGCAAAATGCAAGCGGTTGTTGTGGGAGTGCGGGCATCTATAATTTAGAGCATCCCGAACTGGCGGAAGCGATTGCTCAAGAAAAGGTGCAAGCCATTTTAGCCACAGGTGCGGATGTGGTGGTCGTGGGAAATCCTGGATGCCTCATTCAGATCAAGGCATCACTGGCGGTTTATGCCCCAGATGCAAAGATAGAGGTCTTGCATCCCATGCATATTTTAAGTCAAGCATTGCCTTCATGCCATTCAAGCGAATAAATGGTATCCGTCTAAATTTGCCAAGCATTTAGACGCTGGCGTGAGATCCATCGCAAAAGGGGAAGTTTTTAGAGTGTTTGCATCGGCACAAGGCGACGGTTTCAGGCACTTCCGTCACTTCAAACACTTGCGGACGAAAGGTCGTCCCACGATGAGACGCATCGCAGAAGGTACCGTCGGCACTTAAGCCACAGGTGCAAAACGCATATTTTTTCGGTTCGAGCGTCAGTACATTGGGGCTTGTCGCAGCGACTTTAGGCAAATTTTCAGGGGCTTTTTCTTCAGACATCATCATTATTTATCCTTATTATTCAGACCTGTTTATTATAGCTTACGGATGCGGAAAAGTCTTCAAGATACGGTACGCCGTATTGCGTTGAGCGGCATCTCGCCCTAGTGGATGAATAATCTTCAACACTTCAGCTACCCCACGATTCACATGCGTGATGCCTGCTTGGGTCACCACATTTTCTTCTAGCACCAGCCCGCCCATGTCATTGGCACCAAAGCACAACGCCGTTTGGCAAATTTTTTCGCCTTGTGTCAACCAACTGCTTTGGATGTTCGGCACATTGTCTAACACCAAGCGAGCCATCGCCACGACCCGCAAGAAATCGACGCCTGTGGCTTGGTATTCAATGGGCATTTGCTGTAATTGCGTAAAGGGGGCTTGAAACGTCCATGGGATGAAGGCGGTGAATCCGCTGGTGGTGTCTTGCAGGTGACGGATTTGGAAGAGGTGGTCGATGATGTGCCACGGCTGTTCCGTCATGCCAAACATCATAGTGGCGGTTGTTTTCAGCCCCAAGTGATGCGCCACTTCCATGACTTCAAGCCAGCCATGCGTATTGATTTTTTTGGGACTGACACGGTTGCGAATATCATCATGCAGGATCTCGGCTCCTGCTCCGGGGATGCTGTCTAGCCCCGCATCAATAAGGCGTTGAATCACGTCAAACAATGACGTGCCTGTCATTTGAGCCAACTGCGAAATTTCAGAGGTTGAAAAGGCGTGCAAGGTCAAGCTGGGGAAGTCCGCCTTCAAACGAGCCAAAACATCTGTGTAATACGAAAAAGGCAGATCAGGGTTGACGCCCCCTTGAAGCAAGAACTGCGTGCCGTCCGCATCCACGAGGCGTTGGGCTTTTTCAGCGATCTGCTTATAGTTTAGCACATAGGCATCGGGGGCATTGGCATGGCGATAAAAAGCACAGAACTTGCAATCCACATTGCAAATGTTCGTGTAGTTCACGTTGGCATCGATGACAAAGGTAATCGGGGCATCTGCGTTGTGATACACGGCTTTTACAGTTTCGGCTCTCGCCCCGAGTTCGTACAAGTCGGCGTGTTCAAACAAACGCAAGGCTTCTTCAAAATCCAAGCGTTGGGATTGAAGTTCTTCAGGCAAGACATAGGGCGTGGCATGACTCACGAAGCCTTTTGGGGCGTGAGCGAGGGCGTTGAGCTGTGGCATCGTGGGGCGGACGTCTTCAAGCGTTGTCATGGTTTGCTACTTTCTATGCGGTAATTTATGCAAGACTGTTGATAGCAGGCTTAAGCGTCGGACGCATCAAGGTTTTCACCAAAGTCGGATGAGCAAACGCCCCGTGATGCAACTCATAATTATAATACTTCAGCGGGTTTCCCGCCGTTTCTAAAGAGGCGACATAGTCCGCCGTAATGGAATCCCACGGATTGACTTCGGCGGACTTGGTGCAGAAGCTCCACGTCCACAAATGCCCTGGGTAGGTAGGGATTGTGCCGTAATAGCCAGTGACGTGATCAAAGACATCGTGCAACACATCATAAATGCGAGACATGCCCACATGATCCGCAAAAGGCGATTCGGTTTGGGCGGTTAAAACCCCATGAGGCGTTAGGGCTCGCTTCGCGTTATTGTAAAAGTCCTGCGTAAACAAGCCGACCCCTGGCCCAATGGGGTCGGTGGAATCCACCAAAATCACATCAAAGCTTTCGGGTTCTGCGTTTTTCATGTAGTCTACACCATCGGCGACTAGCACCGTGGCTCGGGGATCGTCAAAGCAACAACCGATCGTGGGAAAGAAGTCCCGCCCCGCTTGAATGACGGCGCCGTCGATTTCACATAAGACGGCCTCTTTCACGCTGGGGTGACGCAAGACTTCTCGAAGGGTTCCGCCGTCTCCACCGCCAATAATAAGCACGCGCTGGGCGGGCGTGGCCAACGACGACAACGGCACATGCGCGATCATTTCATGGTAGACGAACTCGTCTCGTTCGGTGGTCATCACCAAGCCGTCGAGGAGCATGAGATTGCCGTAGGTGCTGGTTTTAAGCACA